>NZ_JAVDTO010000016.1:0-144786 GCF_031455875.1 Azospirillum sp. BE72 | reverse complement strand
CGAACTCGGCCGTGAAAAGCCTCCGCGCCAATGGTACTGCGTCTTAAGACGTGGGAGAGTAGGTCGCCGCCAGGTCACTCAGGCTCAAGAGACGCTAAACACCGAAGCACAAACGCTGGCATCTTCGCACATATCGGAAACGCCCCGGCTCACATGAGCCGGGGCGTTTTGCTGTTGGTTCAAAACCGGCGTTGGCGCAACTGCCGTACCGCCAGCGCTTCGGGAACGCTGCCGGGTGTCGCGGGGTTACCTCCGGGCGACACCAACAGATGGACCTTCGATGACCCTGCAGCAGTTCATGGCCTTTGCGTTGGTGGGCATTGTGGTGGCGATGCTGGTCTGGAACAAGCTGCGCTTCGACGTGGTGGCGGTGCTGGCCCTGCTGGCCGGCGTATTCCTGGGGCTGATTCCGGCGAAGGACGCCTTTTCCGGCTTTGCCGACGACATCGTCATCATCATCGCCTCCGCCCTCATCGTCAGCGCCGGCATCGCCCGATCAGGCGTGATCGACGCGCTGGTCCGCCCGGTGGCAGCAAAGCTGAACACGCCGACGCGCCAGATCGCCTTCCTGTCCGGGTCGGTGGCCTTCATGTCGGCCCTGATGAAGAACATCGGCGCGCTCGCCATTTTCCTGCCGATCACCATGCAGTTGGCGCGGCGGCACCGCACCGGGGCGCATCGCGTGCTGATGCCGATGGCATTCGCCTCTCTCATGGGAGGACTGATGACGCTGGTCGGCACCTCGCCCAACATCATCGTGTCCCGCGTGCGGGAAGAGATCCTGGGCAAGCCCTTCGCCATGTTCGATTACCTGCCGGTCGGGCTTGGGATCACGTTGGCCGGGCTGGCCTTCCTGATGTTCGGCTGGCGCTTGCTGCCCCAGGACCGCAGCGGCGCCCGGTCGGCGGAAGAGACATTCGCCGTCGAGAATTACGCCAGCGAGATGAGGCTGTCGGCCGCATCGGCCTTCGTCGGCCGCACCGTCCGCGACATCGAGGGCCTGGCGGAGGGCGAGGCTCAAGTGATCGGCCTGATCCGCGAACGGTTCCGCCGCTATGTTCCCGACAAGCACTGGGTCCTGCTGGCCGACGACATCCTCGTGCTGGAGGGCGATGCGCCGGCCCTGCAGCGTCTGGTCCAAGCCGCTTCGCTGGAACCGCTAGGGGTGCTGGAGGGCGTGGATGGCGAATTGCTGGCGGTCGAGGCGGTGGTCACGCCGGACTCGCCGCTTGCCGGCCATTCCGACCGCCGTCTCGACCTGCGGCGGCGTTTCGGCCTCAGCCTGCTGGCAGTGAGCCGCGCCGGCGAGCGGATTGCCCAGCGCCTGCACCATGTGGTGTTCCGCGAGGGTGACCTGCTGCTGCTCCAAGTGCCGGCGGAGCGCTATCCCGACGCGCTCGCCGATGCCAACCTGATCCCGCTGGCGGAGCGCCGCCTGCAACTCGGCCGACGCCGGCCGATGTGGGTGCCGGTCGGGATCGTCATCATCACCATGCTGGTCGTCGGCTTGCATTTGGCCCCGCTGGCGGTCACCTTCCTGGCGGCGGCAACGGCGATGATCGTCACCGGGGTGCTCAGCGTCGAGGATGCCTATCACGCGGTGGAGTGGCCGATCATCATCCTGCTGGCCGCGCTGATCCCGGTCAGCGGCACGCTGGAAAGCACCGGGGCGACCGGGGTGATTTCCACGCTGCTGGCCGATGCCGCGCGCGGCCTGCCGGCGGTGGCCTGCGTCACGCTGGTCATGGCGGCGGCGATGGCGGTCACGCCCTTCCTCAACAATGCGGCGACCGTGCTGGTCATGGCGCCCATCGGCGCCGGGGTGGCCCAGCAGCTGGGCCTCAGCCCCGATCCGTTCCTGATGGCGGTTGCCGTTGGTGCCGGCAGCGATTTCCTGACCCCCATCGGCCATCAATGCAACACGCTGGTGATGGGCCCCGGCGGTTACCGGTTCAGCGACTATCCCCGGCTGGGTTTGCCGTTGTCGCTGCTCATCCTGACGCTTGGCACCTGGCTGATCGTGATGGTCTGGCCGCTTGGGGGGTGAGGAAGGAACAACGGTTCCCGACCGGATGTTGTCAATCGCCGCCCGCCCATCGCCGGCCCCCAACGCCGCCCCCCCCAAACGCCAAGGGGCGGGCCCGACCAATGAGGAACACGACCGTGCTGGTTTCCGAGATCATGGCGAAGGCGCTGGAGTTCATCGCCCCCGACGCCACCGTACAGGAGGCTGCGACCCTGATGGGCGAACTGGATGTCGGCGCGCTGCCGGTCGGGTCGGCCGAGGACCTGCTGGGTATCCTGACCGACCGCGACATCCTGTTCCGGGTGGTGGCGGAGGGCGGCGACAGCACGCGAGTACGGGTCCGCGAGGTGATGTCCAGTTCCGTCTTCAGCTGCCGCGACACCGACACGCTGGCGACGGCGATGGACATCATGGGCGCCTATCATGTGCGGCGCCTGCCGGTGCTGGACGAGGCGAATCAGGTCGTCGGCTGGCTGACGCTGAGCGACGTGTCGCGCCGGCTGCTGCTGGAAACCAACACGATCCGGAACGCGCTGGGTGAACTCAGCGCCAGCGGGCAGGACGTCTGACGGCAGGACGTCTGACGGAGCCGGCTACAGCCGCAGACCCATCTGCCGGTTCAGCCGCACCACCAGATCGGCGGGAAGGCCGAGGCGCTGGGCGAGGTAGCGCAGGTAGGAGCGGTTGATCGGCGCGTTCTTGTCGACCGCCGCCAGGGAGACCGCGTAGAAACGGGCGGCCAGGCGCGGACTGTCGACCTGCCGGACTAGGTCCTCCAGGCATTGCGGTTCTTCCAACGAATTCTCAAGCGCGCGCCGGTCCTCTTCGTCGAGGGGACTGCTGCGCAGTTTGCCCCTGATCCGACCGAGTTCCATGCCGTCCAACTTGCCGTTCGCGTGGGCCGCGGCGGCCATGGCGCGGACCAGCAGGCGGGCCTCCTCCGGACTGGCGCCTGCAAGATCCGCGGGCGCGCGGTCGTGCAGCTGGTGGCGGTTGCGCAGATGGGCGTCCAGGATCTGCCGGGCGAGCATCTCGTGCAGCACCGGCTGGTGACCGAGGCGCGATCCCAGCGGGCTGGCGTCCGCGTCCGGCTCGCCGGTGGGAATGGCGGTCGGAATGGCAGGCGGAGAACTCGGCAAGCCGCCGAACAGGCGCTTCAGCAGGCCGGGCTTCTGAAGATCCGTCATCACGGGGTTCCCCCGTCGGTTCCGGCCGGTCGTTGCATCGCGCTGTCGATCTGCGTCAGCAGACGGGAGAAATCGACGGGCTTGGGATGGTAATCGTCGCAGCCCGCCTGCAGGGTCTTCTCGCGGTCGCCGGACATGGCGTGGGCGGTCAGGGCGATGATCGGGATGGCGGCGGTCTCCCCGCCGGCCTTCAGTTCGCGGGCGGCGGTCCAGCCGTCGATGACCGGCAGATTCATGTCGAGCAGGATCACGTCCGGCCGTTCGCTGCGCGCCATCTCCACTCCCTGGCGCCCGTCGAAGGCGAGCACCACGTCGAACCCCCGCCGCTTCAGGCGGCGTGACAGGAAGTCCCAGATTTCCTCATGGTCCTCGACCAGCAGCAGCTTAGCCATCGGTTCCTCCCGTTCTACCGGTCGCGCCAGCGGTATCCTCCATTTTGCCGGAGGCCGGCCGCAGGCGCGCGATCGCGTCCTTCAACTCTTCGATCATCTCTTCCGATCCATCCTCCGTCATCGGGATGATGTCGCGGACGCGGCCTCGCAGCTCTTCGGCCTCGGCGCGGCCGATCGCCTGGGGGGCCATGACGATGACGGGGATGCCGCTCCAATCCGGATTGCGGCTCAGCGCCTTGAGGAAGGCGAAGCCGTCCAGGCCGTCCATGAAGGGGTCCAGCAGGATCACGGTCGGCCGGACGGCGGCAAGCTGGCGGAACGCCTCCTCCTCCGTTTCGGCCTCCCGGACGTCCCAGCCGTCGCGGCCCAGCTCCGCTCCCAGGAGGGCGCGTGTCTCGTCGGCCTCCATCAGCACAAGCGCGGTGCCCGGAGCCTGACCGCTGAGGCCGCTCAGCACGCGGTGCAGGCGCTGCCAGTCCACCGGCTTGGTGAAATAGTCGGCGGCCCCCAGCGACAGCGCCAGCCCCTTTTCCCGGCGGGAAGAGATGATGATGACGGGGATGTCGGCCAGATCGGGTTCCGCCTTCAGCAGCGACAGCACCGACCAGCCGTCGGTCCGCGGCATCATCACGTCCAGCAGGATGGCGCGCGGGCGGATTTGCCGGGCGATCGACAGGCCGGTCTGGCCGTCCGCCGCCAGCGCCACGCCGAAGCCCTCGCGGTGCAGGAAGCGGGCGAGCAGTTCGCGCATCGCCTGCTCGTCGTCGATGATCAGGATCGTCTCGCGGGCGGACGGCGCGGGGGTGGTCCCGTCGACCGTTACTGGTGAAGGATCGGAGTGGCGGTGCGCCTGGCCGTGCCGCAGGTCGGCGGGCAGTCGCAGGATGAAGCTGGTGCCTTTGCCGGATGCCGTTTCGACCGCGATCTCTCCGCCCAGCATCTCCGCGAAGGCCTTGGTGATCGCCAGCCCCAGTCCGGTCCCGCCGAAGCGGCGCGTGGTGGAGCTGTCGGCCTGCATGAAGCGTTCGAACAGCCGGCGGACCTGCTCCGGCGACATGCCGATGCCTGTATCGGTGACGCGGAAGACCACCATGTCGACGGCCTCCGGACCCGAGCCGTTCGCCGCACGCTCGACCGACAGGGTGACTGTGCCGTTCTCGGTGAATTTGGCGGCGTTGCTCAGCAGGTTGAACAGGCACTGCCGAACCTTCACCACGTCGGTGTGCATGCGGCCCAGCCCGTCCGCCACCTCCACGGCCAGCCGGTTGCCCTTCTTCGACACCAGGGCCTCGACCGTCGCGGCGACCTCGCGGGTCAGTTCGGCGATGTCGGCGTCCTCGCCATGCACCTCCATCTTGCCGGCCTCGATCTTCGAGATGTCGAGGACGCCGTTGATGAGGTTCAGCAGGTGGCGGGCGTTGGCCTCGATCTTCTCAAGGTCGGGCAGCATGCTGTCGACGCCGAGGTCGGCCAGCTCCTCCTCCAGCATCTCGGTATAGCCGATGACGGCGCTCAAGGGCGTGCGCAGTTCGTGGCTCATGTTGGCGATGAACAGGCTCTTGGCCCGGTTGGCCTCCTCCGCGGCGAGGCGGGCGGCCTCCAGCTCCGCCTCCGCCCGCTTGCGGGTGCTGATGTCCTGCATCGCGCCGATCATGCGCAGCGGCTGTCCGATAGCGTTGCGCAGGACGAAGCCGCGGTCGAGGATGCTGGCATAGCTGCCGTCGGCGCGGCGGAAGCGGTATTCGTCGTTCCAGCGGGTGCCGCCGCCGTCGATCACCGCATGGATGCCGGTCACCACATGGTCCTGGTCGTCGGGGTGGATGTGGTCCATCCACCAGGCCGCGGCGGTCTCAGCCGCATCTTCGCCATAGCCGAAGAGGGTGCGCACCGCCTCGTTCCAGTGGATGCGGTCCGACGACAGGTTCCAGTCCCAGATGGCATCGTTGGTCGCCCGCGCTGCCAGCCGGTAACGCTCCTCCGTCTCGCGCAACGCCTCCTCTGCGCGGCGGCGGGTGGTGATGTCGGTGTGGACGCCGACCCATTCCTGCACGGCGCCGGTGCCGTCCAGCAGCGGGACGGCGCGGACCAGCATGTCGCGATAGACGCCGTCGTGACGGCGCAGCCGGTGCTCGGCCTTGTAGACGGTCCGTCCCGCCCGCGCCGCGCGCCAGGCCTCCGCTGTGTGGGGGCGGTTGTCGGGATGGATCGCGTCGATCCAGCCGGTGCCCTTCAACTCTTCGAAACTCTGGCCGGTGAAGGCGCTCCAGCTCGGCTGCGGAGCGGTGAAGCGCCCGGTCTCCGACGTGCTCCAGACGATGGCGGCGGTGGCCTCCACCAGCGAGCGGAACCTTTCCTCGCTGACGCGCAGACGGTCTTCGGCCCTCTTGCGGTCGGTGGTGTCCCAGGTGACGCCGATCAGGCTCAGGCTGCGTTCGGGCGTGCTGTCGGTCACGATGCCGCGCGCCACCGCCCAGCGGATTTCGCCCGACGGCAGGAGGATGCGGAACTCGGCGTCATATTCGCCGCGTTCCCGCCGGGCGGTCTCGATGATCCGCCGGATGCGGGACTGGTCGTCGGGGTGCACGCGGCCGGTCACGTCCGATCCGCAGAGCGGGCGGTCGGGCGGGAACTCCGCGGTGAAGTCGAAGATCTCGCGCAGGCGGGCGTCGGCCTCGATGCGGTCCTCGTCCAGGTTCCACGACCATGCGCCGATCCGCGCGGCGTTGAGCGCCAGCTGCAGCCGCCGCTCCGCCTCCATCATGCGGGCTTCGGCCCGGCGCTGCTCGGTCACGTCGGTGTTGGTGCCCAGCCAGCGCAGAATGCGCCCATCGGGACTGCGGACCGGCACGGCGCGGGACAGGAACCAGCGGTATTCGCCGTCGTGCCTGCGCAGGGGGAAGGTGTCCTCCCAGGGCTCCTCCGCCCGGATGGCGCGGAAGAAGCCGTCGGAGGCGCGATCGACATGGTCGGGATGGTGGACGATGCGCCAGTTCCAGCCCTCCGTCTCTCCCGGCTTGGCGCCGGTGAAGTCGTACCAGCGCCGGTTGTACCAGTAGATCGCGCCGCCGGCGTCGGCCATCCAGGTCAACTGCGGGATCAGGTCGGCGAGACTTCGGAACTGCTCCTCGTTCTCGCGCAGCAGCGCTTCCGTCCGGTGGCGCTCCGCCGCGTCGCGGGCTCGGTCGATGGCACCGCCCAGCAGGTTGGCGAAGCCCTGGAGGAAGGCGGCGTCGGCGGCATCGAAGCGGCCCTCCTGTCGGCTGTCGACCTCCAGCACGCCGAAGGGCGCGCCTTCGCCGCGGATGATCACGTTGATGGCGCTCCTCACCCCATGTTCGGCCAGGAGCGCCGGGAGTCGAAAGCGCGATTCGGTGCCGAGATCGTTGGAGATGACCGGCTCGCCGGTTTTCAGCGCGTAACCGGCGGGGGAGGCGAGGTCGGTACCCACCGTCCGGCCTCCGACGACGCCGGGGTTCCAGCCGACGCCTGCGCGGACCAGCAGGCGGTCTCCCTCCGTCCCGTCGCCATCGGTGTCCCGCACCCATTCCAGCGCCTTGCACAGCTCCGTTCCCAGCCCTTCGGCACACAGGCTCGTGGCTTCCTGCAACAGCGTGCCGACCTCCGTGCTCTTCAGGGCGGCCATGCCGAAGCGGGCCAGCAGTTCGTGCTGCCTTTCCCTGCGGGCCAGATCTTCGGCGAGCCGGCCGGCATCGGATGTGTGATGCAGGGATGTGTCGGTGAGGGAGATCGGAGCGGAGGGCATGAACCGTGGCGGCCGGGGAAGGGTACGCAGACAAGAACAGCGCTCGGCACCATTCGTTCGCAACGGCGTGATGGGTACCGCTCCCGCTCCCAGCCCGGCTTTCCTTGCCGTTCCCTGCAGGCCGGCTTACCGGACGATGCGCCGCCCCGACAGCAGGCGCGGGATGTGGCTGGTCAGCCCGATGGCGATGCCGGCACCGTGGAGCATCGCGGTCGACAGCAGGAAGCCCAGGCTGTAGAGGACCGGATCGGCCGCCTGCGGCATCTCGGCGCCGTGGGCATGGCCGTGCAGGACGGCGAAGGCACCGACCAGCAGCATTCCGGCCACCACCGGCACCCGCTTGTTCAGCAGCACGAGCAGGCCCAGCACCACGACGGAGGCGGCGATCCCGGCCTCCACCGCCGGCAACTCGACCCCGGTCATGCCGAGAAGGGCGCCCCCGGCCAGCATGGCGATGAAGGACGCCGGCAGCAGCCAGATCGCCCGGCCGGCATTCTGCGCCGCCCAGATGCCTACGGCTACCATGGCCAGCAGATGGTCGATGCCGTTCAGCGGGTGGAGCAGCCCTTCCTGGAACATCGCGTGTCCGGCGTGGCCGGTGTGGGCAAGTGCCGGAAGGGCGAGCGCCACCGCAAGAAGGCCGGCGAGGCCGGCGGAAAGCAACCTGTTCATCGCAAGTGATCTCCTGTGAATGCCGGCTGTTCTCTGCCGGCTGTTCTCTCTGCCGGGATCAGCCGATCAGGGAGGCCTTCAGGTGGCCCCGTCCGTCCTCCGCCTCGTCCAACTGGCGAAGCATGTCGAGGGTTGTAAGCGCGTCGGCCTCTGTGATCCGGGACAGGGCGAAGCCGAGATGGACGAGCACCCAGTCGCCGATCCAGGCGACCGGCGGCTCATCCGGGCCGGCGAGGCAGGAGAGGTTCACCTCCCGCTCTTCGCCCAGCATATCGGCCAGGACGGTCATCCGTCCGGCATCGGCGACGGCGAGGATGCGGGCCGGGACACCAAGGCACATGGCGGACTCCTTCGTCGCGGCGGTCAGGCCACTTCCAGTTCGACAAGGGTCAGGTCGTCACCGCCGCGTGGGCTGAGGCGCTGACCGCCGCAGGTTGGGCAGAGGGCGAGCCGTGACGGCACCTCCCGCTCGCAAGCGCAGTCGTCGCACCAGACGAGACCCGGCGGCTGAACGATGTCGACCGCCGCCCCGTCGGCCAGCGTGTCGCGGCGGACCACGTCGAAGGCGAAGCGCAGGGCGTCCGGATCGACGCAGGCGAATCGCCCCACCGCCAACCGGATGCGGGTCACGCGCCGGAAGGCGTGCCGACGGGATTCCTCCTGCAGCAAATCCAGCAGCCGTTCGCACAATGAAAGCTCATGCATCTTCCGCCTCCACCTCGTGGAAAATATCATCACAGGCAAAGTGTTGTAAACCGTAAAACAGAAGCAATACATGAAAGTCCATCATCGCATCTGAGCGATAAGTGTATTCTATCAACCGATAAGCCGATTTTATTTAAAGTCTGTCCGTTAAATATTGACACTGGGCCGTAATGCCGCATGTCGTTCCGCCGCGCGCCGGTGCAAGATCGTGGGGCGAGCGCCGGTCCGATCATGACGCCGGGACCAATGCTCCAGCTTCGGCGTTATAACGGTACGCTGTGACGGACCGTTCGGCCGGCGCTCGTCCTCACCCCGCTTTTCATCGCAGCCAGGGGCTCTGCCACATCATGGATCACGCCACCGCCTGCGCGGCCCCGACATCCGCGCCGCTTTCCCTGGCGCAGCCGCTGTCGCGTCATGGCATCCGGCTGGTGCCGGCGACCGTCTGCACCGGATCGGACACCGACGACCGCCAAGAGAAGATCATCGACGAGGTGCCGGTCGGGCTGGTCTATGCCGGCGACCTCTTCGCCGTCATGCTGGCGACCCCGACCGACCTGGAGGATTTCGCCACCGGCTTCTCGCTCAGCGAGGGGATCGTCGGCAGTGCCGACGAACTGGCGATCACCGCAATCGACGAGCTGACGGACGGCGTGCGCCTCCGCATGGAACTGCCGGTGGAGCGGCTTGCGGCACTGCTGCGGCGCAAGCGCAACCTGATGGGCGGATCCGGCTGCGGCCGTTGCGGCACCGACAGCTTCGCGGAAACGTTGCGGCCTCTCGATCCCGTCCGCTCGACCGCCCGCATCGCGCCCGACGCCATCCGCCGCGCCGTGGCGGCCCTGCCATCGGGGCAGACGCTGAACCGGCAGACCGGGGCCGTCCATGCCGCCGGCTTCGCCCGTCCCGATGGGCAACTGCTGGCCGTGCGCGAGGATGTCGGCCGGCACAATGCGCTCGACAAGCTGATCGGCGCGCTGGCCCGTGCCGGCATCGACCCGACCGGCGGTTTCGTCGTGGTGTCGAGCCGCTGTTCCTTCGAGATGGTCCACAAGACGGCCACCGCCGGTATCCCGCTGATCGCCGCCATTTCCGCACCGACCTCACTCTGCGTCGGCTTTGCCGAGACGGTCGGGGTGGGGGTGGTCGCCTATGTGCGCGACGGCCGTTTCACCGTTTACGCCGTTCCCTCCCGCGTCGCCACGCTCGCATGAGCGTCAAATCCCTCGGGCCGGTTCATCGCCGGCCCGCGGGAGTCTCCTGATCAATGCGTCGCGGCAGACCGCCCCATAACCGGCATCGCCTTGCGCGACGGCAGCGGGGTCAGGCCTCCCAGGCCCTTACGATAGATCAGCCAGTAGACGCCGCCGACGAACACCGATCCGCCGACGATGTTGCCCAGCGTGGCGAACAGCAGGTTGTGCAGGATGCCGCCCGCGGTGATCATCGACACGTCCATCCCGGCCGACACATGGCCCGTGATCTTCAGCACATAAGCCAGCGGCAGGAAATACAGATTGGCGATGCAGTGCTCGAACCCGGCGGCGACGAAGGCGGCGACCGGCAGGGTCAGCGCCACGATCTTGTCGGTCACCGTCCGGCCGGCATAGGCGAGCCAGACCGCCAGGCAGACCAGCAGGTTGCACATGATGCCCTTGAAGAAGATCGTCACCGCGTCCGGCGCGATCTTGCCGATGGCGAGCTTCAGGATGGCGGCGCCGATCGCGCCGTTGTTCATCTCGGTGTGGTGCGACATGTAGATCAGGAAGACGAGGCCGAGCGCGCCGACCGCGTTGCCGATCCAGATCGTCGCCCAGTTGCGCAACACCTGCGCCGTGCTGATCTGGCCGTTCGCCCGTGCCATGACGATCAGGCAGTTGCCGGTGAACAGCTCCGCCCCGCCGACCATGACCAGCGACAGGCCGAGCGAGAAGACCAGCCCGCCCAGCAGCCGCTGGACCGCGAAGCTGAGCGCCGGATCGGCCAGCACGATGACGAAGAACATGCCGCCCAGCCCGATGCCGCCGCCGGCGACCACCGCCAGCATGAAGCTGGGCAGGAAGGGCATCGTCGCCTTCTTCACGCCGAGCTTTTCCACCTTGTCCTGAATCTCGGCAGGCGAATAGGCGTCCATGCCGAGCACCATCGAGTCTTTAGATGCTGGATCCGTTGCCATGACGGGGTCCTCCGCTTGTGTGGAGTTGTTCCGGACACGGTCTGTCCCGGCACCCGCCGACGGATGTGCAACGGTTCGTCGGCCAGGGGGAGGGGCGACCGGCAATTCAGCGCCGATCGGTGACGCCGTCGGCGTCTTCGTTGATGCCCGGAGCGCTGCGAAGAAGGACGCGGCAGACGCTCCGGGGGGACTGGTGTCAGCCCACCGTCTCGTAGGCCTCGAAGCCCTCGCCGCGGACGAGCCGGTCGTGAACGGCCTCCACGGAATGGCGGACGGTGCTGGTGACGGGCGCGAAGTAGCTGGTGTCCTGCGGCTGGATGCCCAGGAACAGGATCTCCGGCACGGTTTCCCGCAGGCTGTCGATCAGGAAGTTCAGCGGGATGGCGTGGGTGGTGACCATGAACTGCTCGGCGACGCTGTCCCGGTCGATCAGGCGGACCGCGCCCGGCGGCAGTTCCATGTCGGCGGCGTCGACGATCAGCACCCGTTGCGGCGCCAGCGAGCGGATGTGATGGGTGTGGTTTTCCGGGACATCCTCGCCATCCACCACGGTCCAGCCGGGGGCGGGCTGCTCGTCGAGCAGCTGGGCCAGCAGCGGGCCGGCCCCATCATCGCCGCGCAGGACATTCCCAACCGTGAATACGACATCGGTCATGACAGCCGTCTCCCCATCAGATAGATCGCGGGTTCGCGCCGGATGGCGTCCAGCGCCGTGCGCAGCCGGTCCAGCCATGCCGCCACGTCGGGCGGCGCGGTCGGCAGCACCGCCTCGATGGCCGCAATCAGCGGCCGGGTGTGGGTGCTGTCCACCGTGATCTCGCCGAAGCGCAGCAGGCCCGACAGCTTGCGGTGCGCCTCCTCATTGTCCTTCAGCGTCTCCAGCACGCGGTCGAACACCGCGGTGGTGCAGCGGAAGGCCGGCTTGAAGCAGTCGAACACGCCGATGTGATGCCCGATGGCCAGGGAATAATAGACCACCTGTTTCGCATCCTCCGGGA
The DNA here is from genome assembly GCF_031455875.1 of Azospirillum sp. BE72. Classification (NCBI taxonomy): domain Bacteria; kingdom Pseudomonadati; phylum Pseudomonadota; class Alphaproteobacteria; order Rhodospirillales; family Azospirillaceae; genus Azospirillum; species Azospirillum sp. BE72. The sequence goes on along the minus strand of NZ_JAVDTO010000016.1, from coordinate 132,867 downwards.
TGTCCTCCTTCCGCTCCAGAACCTTGGCGTTCAGCTGGTAGAACACCACCTCGGGCGCCACGCCGCGGCCGGCGCGCAAGCCGGGGATGGAGCCAGGATCGGCTTGTGCGAGGGTGCTCATGCCGCTTCTCCCCGGATCGCCTGCTGCACGACATCGACCAGCCGGCCGATGATCTCGGCGCGGCGCGGGTCGCGTTCCTCGGCAATCGCCTCCATCATGCATTCGGACAGGGTGAAGGATCCCGGCATGTGCGCATGCCCCTCCAGCAGGGCCAAGAACTCCTCGGCGATGTCGTGCCCCTGGCGGTAGCCGGCCATCCGCCGCGCCTCGCGTTCCAGCCGGACCCGCAGCGCATAGGGGATGTCGGGGTGGGGCAGAGCGGCGGTCTCCCCGGCGGCCTCGACATGGGTCTCGGCCTTCAGCTTCTGCTCCAGCAGACCCAGCGCCACCGCGAAGCCATGGATGGTCGCGGCCGGCGTCGGCGGGCAGCCGGGGATGTAGACGTCCACCGGCACGATGTTGTCGGTGCCACCCCACACGCAGTAGAGGTCGTGGAAGATGCCCCCGGTGCAGCCGCAGGCGCCGTAGGAAACGACGATCTTCGGATCGGGCGCCGCCTCGTAGGCGCGCAGCGCCGGCATCCGCATGGAGCGGGTGACCGCCCCGGTGAACAGCAGGATGTCGGCATGGCGGGGCGACGCCACCACCTTGATGCCGAAGCGTTCCGCATCGAACACCGGAGTGATGGACGAGAAGATCTCGATCTCGCAGCCGTTGCAGCCGCCGCAATCGACGCGATAGACATAGGCGGAGCGCTGGATGTTCTTCAGCAGCGCTTTCTTCATCGTGGCGATCTGTTCGCTGGTGGAGACCTGCGGCAGCTCCGCCGCCAGGGTCTTGGGGTTCACCGGGACGTTCATGGCGTGGTCTCCAGTTCATTGACCGACTGTCCGGCTTCAATCTGCCGGCCGATCCCCATGCGGGCGATCTGGTGGACGTCCTGGGCGCGCTTGCAGGCCGGGCAGGTCGAGACGGTCAGGCGCAGCCGGTCCGCTTCCTCGGCGCTGCGGGCCGACTGGCTCAGCAGGCGGGCGACGTAATCGACCTCCTTGGCCGGGGCGAAGGCCTTGCCGCAGCAGGCGCACTCGGCCAGCGAGAACACCGCCTTGCGCGTCAGGTCGGCCTTGCTGCCGACCGCCAGTTCGAAATCGTCGGACAGGCGGATGGCGGCGGTCGGGCAGGATTCCTCGCAGCGGCCGCAGAAGACGCAGCGCCCGTAGTTGATCGACCAGGTGCGGGTGCCGGCCGCGGTGTCGGTCTCCATCTGGATGGCATTGGCCGGACAGGCGACGGTGCAGGCCGCGCAGGCGATGCAGTCCTCCGCCCTGTGTTCCGGCTTGCCTCGGAAGTCCTTGCAGACCGTCATGGGAGCGAAGGGGTACTTGACCGTCGCTTCGCCCGTGCGGAAGATTTCCTTGAGTAGCTTGAGCATCGGTCGCCCCCGTCACTTCAGCGGTGAATCCGTGCGTTCGCGGCAGTAGCGCTCCATCTCCTTGTAGGCGATGGTCTTGGAGCGCTTCTTGCGAACGTCGACGACGGTCACGCGGTCGGTGCAGGAATAGCAGGGGTCGATGCTGCCCACGATCAGCGGGGCGTCCGACACCGTATTGCCGCGCAGCATGTAGCGCAGCACCGGCCAGTTGTTGTAGGTCGAGGCGCGGCAGCGCCAGCGGTAGAGCTTCTGGTTGTCGCCGGTCATCGACCAGTGGATGTCCTCGCCGCGCGGTGCCTCGGTGAAGCCCAGCGCGAATTTATGCGGGGCATAGGTGAAGTCCTCGGTCAGCACCGGGCCGGCGGGCGCCTTGTCCAGCAGCTGTTCGATGATCCACAGGCTGTCGAAGAACTCCGCCACCCGCACCAGCGTGCGGGACAGCACGTCGCAGCCCTGCTCCACATGAACCGGCATGTCGAGCAGCTTGTAACCGCCGAAGGCATGGTCGGCGCGGGTGTCGCGGCGATGTCCGCTGCCGCGCACCACCGGCCCGACCGGGCTGTAATCGCGGGCGATCTGCGGGTCCAACCGGCCGACGCCCTTGACGCGGCCGCTGACGTTGGCGGTCGACAGCAGCACGTCGACCAGCCGGGTCACGTCGTCGCGCAGTTCGGCGACCAGTTCGCGGGTCCTGGCCTGCTGGTCGCCCAGGATGTCGCGGCGCACGCCGCCGATCAGGTTCAGCGCATAGGTCTTGCGGGCGCCGGTCAGCAACTCCGCCAGCGTCATCGCCTTCTCGCGCACGCGGAAGAACTGCATGAAGCCGGTGTCGAAGCCGATGAAATGGCAGACGAGGCCGAGGTTCAGCAGATGGCTGTGCATCCGCTCCGTCTCCAGCAGGATGGAGCGGATGGCCTGCGCCCGCGGCGGAACCTTGATGCCCAGCGCATTTTCCACCGAGTTCGCATAGGCGACGCTGTGGGCGTAGCCGCAGATGCCGCAGACGCGGTCGGCAAGGAAGGTCACGTCATTGTAGCCCATCCGCGTCTCGGCCACCTTCTCCATGCCGCGGTGGACGTAGAACATGCGGTAATCGGCGTCGATGATGTCCTCGCCGTCGACGAACAGGCGGAAGTGGCCGGGCTCGTCGGAGGTGATGTGCAGCGGTCCCAGCGGGACGACGCGGGTCTCCTGCTTGGCTTCGTTGATGAACTGGTAGGTCTCGTCGTCGCTGGTCGGCGCCGGCCGCAGCCGGTAGTCCATCGAGTCCTTGCGCAGCGGATACAGCTCGTCGGGCCAGTCGTCGGGCAGGACGAGGCGGCGTTCGTCCGGCAGCCCGACCGGGCGCAGGCCGAACATGTCGCGCACCTCGCGCTCGCCCCAGACGCAGGCAGGCACCCGCGGGGTGACGGAGGGGTATTCCAGCGTGTCGGCCGGCACCTCGCAGCGCACCACCACATGGCACTTGTCGCCGCCCTCCATGGACAGGACGTAGTAGACGGCGTAGGCGCCGTTCAGCGGCCGTTCGTCGTTGCCGACGACCACCGACAGCCAGCCATTGTGGTCGTAATAGAGGCTGGCGACAACATCGGGCAGCGAGGAGGGCTTGACCGTGATGGTGACCTGGGCCTCGGTCTGCCAGGATTCATCCAGGATCGCATGGGGCAGGCTCTCGCGCAGGGAGGCGATAGTGCCGCTCCCGACCCGTTCCGGAGTGATGAGGTTCATTTGGAAATCTCCGTCTGCGAGAGGCTGCCGGTCACCACCGGCCCAGCGGCGCGGACCGTGTCGTATTTCTGCCATGGGGCGGCGACCACCGGGCGGCTGTCGCCGTTCATCACCACCGCGGTTGCCTGCTGGACGAGGTTGGACAGCGGCTGCGGCACGGCGAAGCCCAGCGTCAGCACCAGCACCGCCAGGACGCCCAGCGGGGCCAGCGCCCTCCAGCCCACGTCACCCTTGGCCATCGTCTCCGGGCTCTTGCCCAGCACGCTGTCGGCGACGATCTTCACCAGACCGGCGATGGTGATGCACAGGAACAGCGCGCACAGCGCCATGACCCAGCCATAGCCTTCGTTCAGCCCGGCCATGAAGACCATGAATTCGCTGACGAAGATGTTGAAGGGCGGGAAGCCGGCCAGCGCCAGGGCGCAGCCCATCATCAGCAGGCCGGTGGCCGGCGCCACCCGCAGCACGCCCTTCACCGCCCGCAGGTCGCGGGTGCCGTACTTCATCAGGACATTGCCGGCGCTGCAGAAGAACAGGGCCTTGGTGACGCTGTGGTTGATGGCGTGCAGCAAGGCCGCGGCGATGCCCAGCGGCCCGCCGACGCCGAGCGCCACGACGATCAGCCCGACATTCTCGATGCTGGAATAGGCCAGCTTGCGCTTCAAATCCTGCTGCACGAAGAACAGCAGGGACGAGACGCCGACCGACAGGACGCCCAGCGTCAGCAGAAGCATCTGCGGGAAGCCGACGCCCACCGTGCCGACGGTGATGACGTAGAAGCGGATGACGATCAGCAGCGCGCATTTCAGCAGCACGCCCGACAGCAGGCCCGACACCGGGCTCGGCGCCTCGGAATGGGCGTCGGGCAGCCAGGCATGCATCGGGAAGATGCCGGCCTTGGTGCCGAAGCCGATCAGGGCGAAGACGAAGGCCAGCTTGACCAGCATCGGGTCCAGCTCTGCGGCATGGCCGACCAGGGCCGTCCACAGCACCGCCTGATGCGGGTCGGCCAGCACGTCGGCGGCGTTGGAGAAGACCAGAACCGTGCCGTAGAGGCCGAAGGCGACGCCGACCGTGCAGATGATGACGTATTTCCAGGCGGCTTCCAGCGAGGATTTCTGCCCGTACAGCCCGACCAGGAAGGCGGAGCCGAGCGTGGTCGCCTCGATCGCCGCCCACATCATGATGATGTTGTTTGCGGTGACCGCCAGCAGCATGGTGAACAGGAACAGGCTGAAGAAGCCGTAATAGATCCGCAGCTTGCCGGCATCGATCAGGCCGGCTTCGAGGTCGTGGCGGATGTAGGCGATGGAATAGAGCCCGGTCAGCAGCCCGACCACGCCGATCAGCATCATGAAGACCGCGCCGAGCGCATCGACGAACAGCCAGTCGCCGAAGGCGGCGATGGCGCCGTTCGACAGCACCTGAATCAGCGCCGCGGCGCTCAGGAGGAACACATAGCCGATGGAGCCCAGATGGATGCGCTCCAGCAGCGCCACGCTGCCCTGGTCGGTTGCGAAGGAGTCGGGCAGCGACTCCCGGAACCAGGGCAGGGTCAGCAGGAACAGCGCCACCGCCAGCGGACCGATCAGCAGAAGTGGGGGAAGGATCGAGGGTACCATGGCGGTCATCCCTTCAGGCTCGTGAGCTGGCGCGCGTCGAGCGTGTGCAGCGTGTCGAAGATCCGGGATCCCAGCGCCGCCATCACCACCACCGCGAAGATGGCGTCGGTGGCGATGCCGATCTCCACCAGTTCAGGGGCGTTGGGGGCCAGCAGGGCCAGGGTCAGGTGCGACCCGTTCTCCATCAGGCAATAGCCGAACACCTGCTTCAGGATGTTCCGCTGCGCCACGATGCAGGCGAGCCCGATGAAGAACAGGGCGAGCGACACCGCCAGCGCCGGCTTGATGGCATCCGCCGCCGGCAGCGTCACCTTGGACGCCACGCCGAAGCACAGGATGACGGCGACCGCCGCCCCGACGATCGACAGCGCTGTCGGCATCACCGCACCCGATCCGATGGCCGGGTCGCTCAGCTTGCGGAAGGCGCGATACATGATGGCCGGGACCAGGATCACCTTGGTCAGCAGCGCGGTGAAGGACCAGAGATACAGCTCGCCCGACCCGGTGGTCCCTGCCAGCGCCACGAACAGCATCACCAGGATGAAGCTCTGCAGCGCGTAGAAGCGGGCGGAGTTGGCCGGATTGCCGGCGAGCGTGACCAGAAGGGAGCTGACGATCAGCAGGCCCGACAGGCCGTTGACGATGAGAAATCCGTTCATGACCGTTCCCTCCCTCAGCCGAGCCACGAGGCGGCGATGGAGCTTGAGACCACCGTCATCGCCACCAGGGCCACCAGCACGAATTTCATGCCGGCCGGCAGCGGCGCCGCCGCGGCCATGGTGGTGGACGGCTTGCCGGGCACCGAATGGCCCAGCCATTTCAGGAACCAGGCGAAGGAGCCGACCGATTCCGCCAGCGCGATGACGACCAGCACCATCAGCGCCCAGTGATGCGCTCCGACCTCGAACCCGCCGGCGAAGATGGCGAACTTGCTGAAGAAGCCGTTGAAGGGCGGCACGCCGGTGATCGCCAGGGCGGCGCAGACGAAGGCGACGCCCAGCAGCGGCGACTTGGTGACGATGCCGCGCAGCGACGGCAGCAGGCGGGTGCCGGCGGTGTAGCTCAGCGCACCGGCGACCAGGAAGAACAGCGTCTTGGCGAAGGCGTGGTTGAAGATGTGGGCGATGGCGCCCTTGAAGGCGAGGTCGGAGCCGAAGACCGACAGCGACAGCGCCAGCAGGATGTAGGCCAGCTGCGTTATGGTCGAATAGGCCAAGAGACGCTTCAGGTCGACCTGCGGCAGATACATGAAGAAGCCGTAGACCAGCGTCAGCACAGCCATGGTCGAGCCGACCCAGCCGACGATCTCCGGCGCGCCGCCCGACGACATCAGCCCGCGGGCGAAGATGTAGACGCCGACCTTCACCATCGATGCCGCATGCAGGTAGGCGCTGACCGGGGTCGGCGCCTCCATCGCGTCGGGCAGCCACATGTGGAAGGGCAACTGGGCCGACTTGCCCCAGGCGGCGACCAGGATCGCCAGCAGCACGACCGCCTTCATCCCCGGCGCCAGATCGGCGATGGCGGTGAGAGCAAAGGTGCCGGTCGACAGGAACAGCAGCGCCGCCGCGACATAGAGGCCGAGCGAGGCGACATGGGTGACCAGCAGCGCCTTGGCCGCCGAGCGCAGCGCCTTCGGCGATTCGTAGTAGCCGATCAGGGCCCAGGAGCAGGCGCCCGTCAGCTCGAAGAAGGCAAGCTGGCCGACGACGGTGGAGCTGAAGACCAGCCCGGTCATCGCGCCGATGAACACCAGCAGGAAGGCGTAGAAGCGCCGCCGGCCGATGTCGGGATGCTCGCGGTTGCCGGCGTTCAGATAGGCGGCGGAATAGACCGCCACCAGCAGACCGATGGAGATCACCGCCAGCGCGATCAGCACGCTGACGCTGTCCACCACCAGCCCGAGGATCGAGACCGATCCGAAGGAGATCAGGTCGAAGGTGCCGCCGATCTTGCCGTCGCCGAGCAGCGACATGGCGAGGATGGCGATCACCGCGACGGTGGCGGCTGCGAAGCCCTGGCACAGCCATTTGGCCGATGCCCGTTCCGATGCCGCGATCGCCGCCGCACCGCCGAAGGGGACGAGGATGGCGGCCAGCGCCAGCAGCCCGAGCGGTTCCGTGGGGAGTGTTATCATGATGCTGCCCCTCGCCGGCTCACAGGCCGACCAGATAGAAGACGAAGGCGAGCGAGGCGGCGCCGACCCCGACCCAGCTGTGCTGGGGGGTCAGGCGGAAGCGGACGCGCGCGACGCTGTTCTCGACCACGCCGACGGCGGCGAAGATCAGGACCAGCTTGATGGCGAAGGCGACCAGCCCGAACAGCAGCCCGAAGAATGTCATCTCGGGCGCGCTGCCGAAGGGCAGGAAGACGCCGATGAACCACGCGACGACGACCGCCTGCTTCAGCGACATCGCCCACTTGATCAGCGCCAGCGACGGACCGGAATATTCGGTCAGCGGGCCTTCCTGCAGCTCCTGCTCCGCCTCCGCCATGTCGTAGGGCAGCTTGCCCAGCTCGATGTAGATGGCGTAGGCGAAGGAGAGAGCTGCGATGACGGTCGCGGTGGCCGACCGGACATGGCCGTCTGCGATGGCGGTGCCGATGGCGCCGAGGTTGGTCGAGCCGGCCAGCAGCGCCGCGACGAACAGCGACAGCATCATCACCGGCTCCACCAGCACGCCCATGGTCAGCTCGCGGCTGCCGCCGATGCCGGAGAAGGAGCTGCCGCTGTCGATGCCGGACAGCGAGAAGAAGAAGCGGGCCAGCGCGAACAGATAGATGACGGTGATCAGGTCGCCGATGGGCGCCACCGGCGTGAAGCGGGTCAGCATCGGGATGCCCATTGCGATGACCAGCACCGTCGTCAGCATCACCGCCGGCATGGCGCGGAAGGCGAAGCCGCTGTTGGGTGGGGTCAGGTCCTGGCGGGTCAGCAGCTTGGCGATGTCGCGATAGTCCTGCAGCAGTCCCGGCCCGTGGCGGGTGTGCAGCTTTGCCCGGATCATGCGCGACAGGCCGGAGATCAGGGGGGCCGCGGCCAGCAGGAGGAGCGCCTGGAACAGTCCCAGGATCAGGTGTGAGAAGGTCAGCATGGCGTCCTCCCGTCAGACGGCCAGCGCCAGCAGCGCGATCAGCGCCGCGACGATGTAGAGGCAGTAGATCCGGAAATCGCCGGCCTGGATGATTTGCAGCCACTTGCCGCTGGTATCGACGGCGCCGGTGATCGGGGCGATGACGCTCCGGTCGGCGAGCGGTTCGGTGCGCCGCGCCAGCGTGACCACCCGCTCGAAGCCGAGGGCGACGCCGGTCCAGCGCCCGGAGATCGAGCGGCGCATGGTGTAGAGCGGGGCGAAGAACATGCGGATCGGCTGGGCGAAGCTGCCGGCGGTGGCGGGCATGTGATGGTCCGGCAGATATCCGGCCGCCCAGGGCGCCGCCACCTTGCGGTCGCCGCCGCGGCGGCCTGCGAAGGCAGCCTTCAGCGCGATAGGCAGGAAGGCCATGGCGATCAGCAGGATGGCGATCAGCGGGGTGGACAGCGTCGCCTGCTGGGCGTCGCCCGGCAGCAGGGTGGTGCCGACTGCCAGAGTCACCGGAGCGGTGCCGATGGTCGCCGCTGCGATGCGGCCCATCACCGGGGCCACCAGCGGAGCCAGCAGGCCGAGCGCCACGCAGGCGACGGCCAACACCGCCATGCCGGCGACCATCGCGGCCGGCGCCTCGCGCGCCTCCTCCGCATGATGGCTGCGCGGCGCTCCGGCGAACATGATGCCGTAGGCCTTGACGAAGCACATCACCGCCAGCGCGCCGGTCAGCGCCAGCATGACGGCGGCGATGGGGGCGGCGAACTTCACAAGCGGGGTACCGTCGAGAGCGGCGGCGAACAGCGCCTGATAGGTGTACCATTCCGACACGAAGCCGTTCAGCGGCGGGATCGCCGAGATGGCCAGCGCGCCGACCAGGAAGGACAGGGCGGTCCAGGGCATGGTACGGGCCAACCCGCCCATCTCCTCCATGTCCTTGGTGTGCATGCGGAAGATGGCGGAGCCGGCGCCGAGGAACAGCAGGCCCTTGAACACCGCATGGTTCAGCAGGTGATAGAGGCCGGCCATCAGGCCCAGCACCGCCAGCACCGGCTGGTGCAGCGCCATGCCGATCATGCCGGTGCCCACACCCAGCAGGATGATGCCGATATTCTCGACCGAGTGGTAGGCGAGCAGCTTCTTGATGTCGTGCTCCGCCAGGGCATAGACGACGCCCAGCACCGAGGACACCGCGCCGAAGGCCAACACCAGCAGGCCCCAGCCCAGCATCGCCGGCCCGGCGCTGGCGCCCAGCAGGTCGATGCCGACCTTGACGATGCCGAAGACGCCGATCTTGATCATCACGCCCGACATCAGCGCCGAGGCGTGCGACGGGGCGGCCGGATGGGCGCGCGGCAGCCAGATGTGCAGCGGGATCATTCCGGCCTTGGCGCCGAAGCCGATGAAGGCCAGCAGGAACGCCACGCTGTCCAGCGGGGCCGGCAGCGGATGGGCGCGGAAGGCGGCGAAATCGAAGCTGCCGGCCTGGTTCGCCATCAGGAAGAAGGCGGCCATGATCAGCACCGAGCCGCCATGGGCGACCAGGAAATAGAGGAAGCCGGCGCCCACCGCCTCGTCATCCTGGTCGAAGATGACCAGGAAGTAGGAGGCCAGCGACATCATCTCGAAGAAGATGAGGAACCAGAAGGCGTTGTCGGCCGCCACCACCAGCATCATCGACGCGATGAAGGCGTTCATGAAGAAGCCCATCGCCCCGATGCCGCGCCCGGCATATTCGCGCACATAGGCGAAGCCGTAGATCCAGGCGACCAGCGACAGCAGGGAGATGACCGCGATCATCAGGCCGGCCAGCGGGTCGAGCCGCAGGACGAAATGAGCGAAGGGGTAGGGGCCGGCGGCATCGAGCACGGCCGGCTGGCCGGCGCCGATGGCCGTCAGCCCGGCGCCGAGCCCGGCGACCGCCGCGGCGATGCCGACGCCGCTGCCGCCAAGACGGATGTCCCCCTCCCGATGCTTCAGGAGGAGGCAGAGGATGGCGCCGCCGCAGGACAGCAGCAGCGACATGATGAGCAGGGAGAGTGGAATCATGGGTCCAGCCCCTCCAGCGAGGCGAGCGGCGTTTCGGGACTGACCGGTGCCGCGGCGGCCAGCCTGCGCTTGACGGCGGCAGTCTGGCGGGTGGCGTCGGCGTCTGCCGCGTAAAGGGCGGCGGTCGGGCACACGCGCACGCAGGCCGGCCCGTCGCCGGAAAAGGCGCAGAGGTCGCATTTCACCGCCACGCTGCGCACGCCGATGTCCCAGGCCAGCAGCGGGTCGAGCGCCGCCGAATGGGTCGGTGTGGCGGTGGCGATGCCGGCGACCCCGGCGATGCCCGTGCCGCTGGGCGTGATGGCGCCGAAGGGGCAGGCCAGCGCACACATCTTGCAGCCGATGCAGGCCTGCTCATCCAGCAGGATGGCGTCGGCGGCATGGGTGATGGCGTCGACCGGACAGACGCGGGCACAGGGCGCGTCCTCGCACTGGTGGCAGAGGACGGGGCCGGTGTCGTCGCCGATCCGCATGACGGTCAGCCGGGGATGCGACTGCAGCCCCTGTTTCTTGTGTGCCTCGGTGCAGGCCGCCATGCAGGTGTTGCACCCGATGCATTTTCTCGGTTCCGCGATAACGAAGCGATTCATGTCCAGACCTCCGGCTTCCCGGGCGGGTGCGTCGACTCGGCCTGATCGGGATTGGGAAGGATCCCGATAAAAAATCCTGATCGGCCAATAAGAAGACAGTATTGGCTCGCGCACGCCCCCGCGGCCGCCTGTCTTCACATGCGGTGCGGCAGAAGGAGAGCCAGCTGTTGCGAATCTTTGTCAAATGACCGTCTCGATGGGGACCGTCATCGACTTCGCTACGCTATTCCCCTCAGTTACGCGATGTCAACTAGACACATAAAAAAAGTGGGTATAAGGTGCGCGTCACGAAGACAGGAAGTCATGAGGCAATTTCACTGCCGAATGACTCACCGGAAACTCCGATAAGAAAGACAATATACTCGATAGGATCGGCTTATCGGCATCGATTACTTTTAAATATCGGGCGATAAGCGATTTCGATCGGACGTGAAGCCACCGGTGCCCATCGCGGCGGACCGGCGCGTAACGCCAGGGAACAGTGAAGCGATGCCGGGGCGGGACCGTCCGACGGCCCCCTCCGGCTGCAAACAAGGACGACGGGAATGAACAGATTCGTCACTGCCAACCCGAGCAAGTGCATCGGTTGCCGCACATGCGAGGTCGCCTGTGCGCTTGCCCATTCCGATGGTGCCGGCGTCGAAGGACTGGCGCCGGAGACCTTCAAGCCGCGCATCCGCATGGTGAAGACGGCCAGCGTCAGCACTGCCGTGATGTGCCACCATTGCGAAGACGCGCCCTGCGTCAACGCCTGCCCCAACAACGCCATCGTCTATCGCCAGCACAGCGTGCAGGTGGAACAGGAGCGCTGCCTGGGCTGCAAGAACTGCGTGCTGGCCTGCCCCTTCGGCGCCATGGACGTGGTGACGATCCCGGCGGTCCGGCAGTTCGCCGGCATGACGCTCAGCCTGGGCGTCAAGGCGCAGGCGCACAAATGCGACCTGTGCGTCGACCGCGCCGCTGGTCCGGCCTGCGTGTCGGTCTGCCCGACCAACGCCCTGACGCTGATGGACCGGGACGCGATGGACGAGACCCTGCGCCGCCGGCGCGAGCGCGCCGCCCTGGAAGCCGCCGAAGTGGCGGCCTGACCCTCCCATCACTGCGGCTGAAGCACAGCCGGCACAATCGAGCGAACATCGAGGTCGAGATGGAAAAGCATATGGCGGTCTGCCCCTACTGCGGTACGGGCTGCAAACTGAATCTGCTGGTCGAGGGCGGGAAGGTCGTCGGTGCCGAACCCCTCAACGGCGTCACCAATGAAGGAGAGCTCTGCCTCAAGGGCTATTTCGGCTACGACTTCATCAACGACACCAAGATCCTGACGCCGCGCCTGCGCAACCCGATGCTGCGCCGCAGCCGCGATACCGCGTTCGAGGCGGTGTCGTGGGACGAGGCGATCCAGTACGCCGCGACCAAGCTGGGCGAGATCAAGGCCAAGTACGGCCCCGACTCGATCATGACCACCGGCTCGTCGCGCGGCACCGGCAATGAGACCAACTATGTGATGCAGAAATTCACCCGCGCGGTTCTCGGCACCAACAATGTCGACAACTGCGCGCGCGTCTGCCATGGCCCGTCAGTCGCCGGATTGCAGGTGACGCTGGGCAACGGCGCCATGAGCAACTCGATCCCCGAGATCGAGCACACCAAATGCGTCCTGGTCTTCGGCTACAACGTTGCCGACAGCCATCCGGTGATCGCCAAACGCATCATCAGGGCCAAGGAACGCGGCGCCAAGATCATCGTCTGCGATCCGCGCAAGATCGAGACGGCGCGTCTGGCCGACCTGTGGCTGCCGCTGAATAACGGCTCCAACATGGCGCTGGTCAATGCCTTCGCCAATGTCCTGATCAATGAAGGGCTCTACAACAAGGACTATGTCGCCAACCACACCGAGGGCTTCGACGAGTACAAGAAGATCGTCGACAAATATACGCCCGAATATGCTGCGGCGATCACCGGCCTGCGCGCCGACGACATCCGCGAGGCGATGCGGATCTACGCCGCCGCTCCCTCCGCCACCATCCTGTGGGGCATGGGTGTCACCCAATGGGGCCAGGGCGTCGACGTGGTGAAGGGGCTGTCGGGGCTGGCGCTGCTGACCGGCAATCTCGGGCGTCCGAATGTCGGCGTCGGCCCGGTGCGCGGGCAGAACAACGTGCAGGGCAGCTGCGACATGGGCGTGCTGCCCACCGAATTCCCCGGCTACCAGAAGGTCACCGATCCGGAGGTGCGCGCGAAATTCGCCAAGGCCTGGGGGGTCGACTCACTGCCCGACCAGATCGGCTGCCGCCTGACCGACGTGCCGCATCTGGCGGAAACCGGCAGGCTGAAGGCCATGTACGTCATGGGCGAGGACCCGGCCCAGACCGAGCCGGACCTGACCCAGGTGCGCAAGGGCTTCGAGGCGATGGAGTTCGTCATCGTCCAGGACATCTTCATGACGAAGACGGCGATGTTCGCCGACCTGATCCTGCCGGCCACCTCCTGGGGCGAGCATGAGGGCGTGTTCAGCGCCGCCGACCGCAGCTTCCAGCGCTTCACCAAGGCGGTGGACGCCAAGGGCGACGTCAAGCACGACTGGGAGATCATCAGCCTGCTCGCCACGGCGATGGGCTATCCCATGCACTACAACAACACCAAGGAGATCTGGGACGAGCTGCGCGAGCTCTGCCCGATCTTCTACGGCGTGACCTACGAGAAGATGGAAGGACTCGGCGCGGTGCCCTGGCCCTGCCGCGACCTCGATTCGGCCGGCTCCAAGTATCTGTACGAGGGCAACGTCTTCCAGCGGCCGGGCGGCAAGGGCCTGCTGTTCGCCACCGAATGGCGTCCGCCGCAGGACCAGCTGAACGAGGAGTTCCCGCTGATCCTCTGCACGGTGCGCGAGGTCGGCCATTACTCCTGCCGTTCGATGACCGGCAACTGCGCCGCCCTGCAGACGCTGGCCGACGAGCCCGGCTATGTCACCATGAACCCGAAGGACGCCAAGGCCCTGGGCATCCGCGACCAGGAACTGGTCTGGGTGTCGTCGCGCCGGGGCAAGGTGATCAGCCGCGCCAGCGTCACCGACCGCACCAACAAGGGGGCCGTCTACATGACCTACCAGTGGTGGATCGGCGCCTGCAACGAGCTGACCATCCACGCCGTCGATCCCATCGCCAAGACGCCGGAATACAAATACGCCGCCGTCCGGGTCGAGGCGATTGCCGATCAGGTCTGGGCCGAGAACCACGTCCAGCAGGAATACGCGAAGCTGAAGGGCGGCCTCAGCAACGCGGTGACCCGTGCGGCGAAGAAGGCCCCGGCCTACGCGTGATGTATCTCCCTCTCCCGTCCCGGGAGAGGGAAGGGGCCCATGGCGTAAGCCATGGGAAGGGTGAGGGGTTATCCGAGGATCAAGAGAATCCATGTCCAGATCACACCTCACCCTCCCCACTTCGTGGGTCCCCTCCCTCTCCCGGGGCGGGAGAGGGCTCTTACAGGACCCAATCCCATGCATGAGATCGCACTCTGCCAATCCCTGCTGGAGCAGGCGATGAAGGCGCGGGACGCCAACCCCTTCGGCCGGGTGGTCCGCGTCAGCCTGTCGGTCGGCCGGACCAGCCGGGTGCAGCCGGACGCCCTGCGCCATGCATTCGACCTGCTCAGCCGCGACACCTTCCTGGAGGGCGCGGAGCTGCGGATTGACCAGCCGCCCGGCGACGGATTCGGGCTGCTGGAGATGGAGGTGTCGTGACCGTGAACCCTTCGTGCGCCAACGATGCGTCCCTTTGCCGCTGCGGCAGGCCGCGCCGCGACAAAAAACCGTGACTCGCATCAATGATATTGCCCGGGTCGTGATCGATAAGTTCCCGCGTGCAGTGCGCCCTGGCAGCGGGCACCCGATTTACGCTGCGCCCGATGTGGGAGGAGCCCCGGCATGCAGGAAAAGCTGGAATTTCTGATCGCGCTGGCCACCGAAAAGCATTTCGGCCGCGCGGCGCAGGTCTGCGGCGTTTCGCAGCCGAACCTGTCCGCGGCGATCAAGCAGCTGGAATCGACCATGGGCATGCCTCTGGTCGACCGCGGCGCCCGCTTCATCGGCTTCACCCCGGAAGGGGAACGGGTTCTGGAATGGGCGCGGCGCATCGTCGGCGACTACAAGGCGATGCGCGCCGATGTGGAGACGATGAAGCAGGGGCTGACCGGCACGCTGCGGCTGGTGGTGGTGCCGACGGCGCTGCCCATGGTCCAGCGGCTGACCGCCACCGTGTGGTCGATGCATCCCGGCATCAAGATCACCATCGCCTCCCACAGCTCCACCGAGATCCTGTCGCGGCTGGAGAATCTGGAGGCGGAGGCCGGCATCACCTATCTCGACAACGAACCGCTCGGCAATGTCGACGAGGTGCCGCTCTATCACGAGCGCTACCACCTGATCACCTCGGTGGACGGCCCGTTCGGCACGCGCGACAGCGTCACCTGGGAGGAGGCGGCGAAGGTGCCGCTCTGCCTGCTGAACGCCAACATGCAGAACCGCCGCATCATCGACCGCGCCTTCGCCGAGGCGGGCGTGCATGCCGAACCGATGCTGGAATCCAACTCCATCGTCGTGCTGGCCAACCACCTCTGCACCGGGATGTGGTCGACGATCATGCCGCGGATCATGGCGGATTCGCTGCTGCTGCCCCCGACCATCCGTGCGATTCCCATCGTGGCGCCGGAGCTGTCCACCCTGATCGGCCTCGTGGTCGCCCGCCGCGATCCGCAGCCGCCGTTGACCGCCGCGCTGATCGCAGACGCGCGCCGGCTCGCCCCGGAACTGGCGATGGCGGCCTGATCACAGGGCAGCTTTGCCAACTGGTCATACCACTTGACGATTTGTCGCGCCCCTGTGTTGCATTGCAGCATGATATGGAATCGGACGGGAGACGCGCCGGGATCGGCCCGTCCACGCCTCCCCCGAGGAGTGCTCTTTCCAATGAACACAGATACTTCGTCGCATCGCTGGTCAGTCGCCCCGGCCCAGCGCGCGCTCGACCACGAGCCGCTGGGTGCCGATGTCCTTGCCGCCTTCGCCCAGGTGGTCGCCCGCCTGCACAGCGAAACGGACGCGCTTGCGCGGCGCATGGCCGATGTCGGCACCATCGAACTGGTGGAGCGTGACGGCGGGGCGCAACTGCTCTACCGCGCCCATCATGGCGAAGACGAGGGCGAAGGGCTGCACCGGCTGGTCGGCAGCTTCGACCTGCATCTGACCCATGACGCTAAGGCGGCCATCCACTTGCGGATCCGCGGCGATCTGCCGCCGGCCGAGGTTCTGGACTTCGACCGCGTGACGGCCGACCATCTCCGTACCCGGCTGCATGCGTTCGAGATGGGTTGCCGCCGCCTGCCGATGGCGCGCGCCGCCTGACCGGACCGGTGACCCTGCAGCCGAATAGCCGCAGCGAAGCCCCCGCAGCGGACCATAGGTGCACTGTCGCCGCCTGGGCGGGCAATGCCAAGGCGCCGCCCGCCCGCGGCACGGAGGAGACCAGATGTCTGACAACAATGAACTGATCACCGCGGCGCTGCGCCATGCGGCGGCCCTGCATGACGGCACCTTCCGCCCCGACCGAGCGCGCACGCCCTTCGTCTCGCACCTGTCGGAAACCGCCGAGCTGGTGGCCCAGGCCGGCGGCACTCCGGCCGAGATCGCCGCCGCCTGGCTCCATGACGCGGTCGAGGATGGGCTGACCACCATCGCCGAACTGGCCGACCGCTTCGGCCCGGAGGTCGCCGATCTGGTGGCCGCCGTCAGCGATGCGCCGGAGGATGTCGGCCGGGCGATTGCCGATCGCAAGGCGATCCAGGCCGCCCGCCTCGCCGCCGCGCCCGACGGAGCCAAGCGCATCAAGCTGGCGGAACAGATCTCGATCCTCCAGGCGCTGGCGGTGGAACGCCCGCTGTCCTGGAGCGTCGAACGGGCCGAGGCCTATGTCGAAGGCTCCCGCCTTGTCGCGGATGCCTGCGCCGCCGCCAGCCCGCTGCTGGCCGAACGCTACGCCGCCGCGCTGGCAGGCGCCTCCCGCTGACCGGGAATCTTAGCCCTTCTCCCGCAAGGGGAGAAGGGCTTCCGATGCCACGCAGTCGTCACGACAGGCCGTATTTCCTGATCTTGTCGTGCAGCGTGGTCTTTGCGATCTGCAACTCCTCCGCTGCACGGGCAAGGCTGTGGCCGGTGCGGCGCAGCGTGTCGGCGATCAGCGCGCGTTCGAAGGCCTCGACCGCTTCAGCCAGCGGCCGTGCGGTCGCGGGATGGGCGGTGGCGAAAGGCGGAAAGCCCTGTTCGATGCCCAGCACGCAGCGGTCGGCGACATTGTGCAGCTCGCGCACATTGCCGGGCCAGTCGTAGGCCATCAGCCGGCGCATCCGCTCCGCATCCGGCGGCGGCACCGGGCGGTCATGGCGGGCGGCTGCCTGAAGGATGAACTGCTCGAACAGCAGCGGGATGTCCTCGCGCCGTTCGCGCAATGGCGGCAGCGGCAGGTTGGCAACGTTCAGCCGGTAATAGAGGTCGGCGCGGAACTGTCCGCGGTCGGCCAGTTCGCGCAAATCCACCTTGGTGGCGGCGATCACCCGGCAGTCGACATGGACCGGCGTGTTGGAGCCCAGCCGTTCCAGCGTGCGTTCCTGAAGGACGCGCAGGAACTTGATCTGCACCGGCATCGGCATGCTCTCGATCTCGTCGAGGAACAGCGTGCCGCCATGGGCATGCTCCACCTTGCCGATCCGCCTTTTGCCGGCCCCGGTGAAGGCCCCGGCCTCATGCCCGAAGATCTCGCTGTCGATCAGGCTTTCCGGCAGGCCGCCGCAATTGATGGCGACGAAGTTGCCGGCACGGCGCGGGCTGGCGTCATGCAGGCAACGCGCCGCCAGTTCCTTCCCTGACCCTGTCTCGCCATGGATCAGCACGTCGGCGGCGGAGCTGGCGAGTTCGCCGATCAGCCGGCGCACCCGCTCCATCTGCGGCGATCCGCCGACCAGCCGCGCTTCGATGCTGTCGCGATTCTGCAGCCGGGCGCGCAATTCGCGCACCTCCAGCGTCAGCCGCCGCTTCTCCAGCGCGCGGCGCACCACCTCCACCAGATAGTCGGGGGAGAAGGGCTTCTCGATGAAGTCGTGGGCGCCCAGCTTCATCGCCTGCACCGCCATCGACACGTCGCCATGGCCGGTCATCAGCACCACCGGCAAATCCGGATCGGCGGCGAGCAGCGTGGAGAGAAGCTCCATGCCATCCATGCCCGGCAGGCGGATGTCGGTGACGACCACGCCGGGAAAGCCGTCCGCCACCAGCCGCCGCGCCTTCTCCGCGCTGTCCACCGCCTGGGTCGGGATGTCCTCCAACTCCAGCGCCTGCTGGCAGCCGAGGCTGACGTTCGGGTCGTCCTCGACGATAAGAACCTTCAGGGCGGCGGAGGAAATGTCGGGCATGCGAGGTCTTCGGCCAGGATGGTGGTCGGGTCGGCGGGCAGGACGGCGGCGGAAAGGTCGATGGTGAAGACCGCTCCGCCATCGGCACCGTTCGCCCCGGTCAGGGTGCCGCCGAAGTCACGCACGATCCCGGCGGAGATGGCAAGCCCCAACCCGAGCCCGCCGCTTCCCTCCCGCGCGCCGTCCTTCGCCGCTTCCTTGGTGGTGAAGAAGGGTTCGAACAGGCGGGGCAGGACCTCTTCGGACAGGCCGGGGCCGTTATCCGCCACCTGGATGCGCGTCCGGCCGTCCTCCGTCCGTGCCGTCAGGGTCAGTTTGCCGCCTGCCCGCCCGGCCAGCGCATCGAGGCCGTTGGCGACCAGATTGACCACCACCTGCTCCAGCCGGTTGGGATCGCACAGCGCCGCCACGTCCTCCGGCACATCGACCGTCACGGCGACGCCGGAGCGCCGCAGCCGCTGCTCCAGCAGGAACAATGCGTTATCGATGGGCCGCCGCACTGCCACCGGGCGGGGGGCGCCCGAGGATTTGCGGGCGAAGGATTTCAGCTGGCCGGTCAGGGCGCCCATGCTGTCCACCAACTGGGCAATGCGCTCCAGATTGCCCTTTGCCGCGTCCAGGTTGCCGCGCTGGAGGAACTTGACCGTGTTGCCCGACAGGGTGCGCAGGGCTGCCAGCGGCTGGTTCAGCTCATGCGCCAGCCCGGCGGACAGCTGGCCGATCACCGCCAGCTTGCCGGCATGCACCAGCTCGTCCTGGGCGGCGCGCAGGTTGCGGGTGCGCTCCTCCACCTTGCGTTCCAGGTCGCGCAGATGGCCGCGGCGCTGCACCCACATCAGCAGCAGGATGCCCAGGAAAGCGCTGCCGACCGCCGCCAGCGCCGCGCGGGTCCAGGCCATGCCGGTGATCTGCGAAGCCGGCGACAGCACGGTCATCGTCCACCCCGTGCCGTGCAGCGGCGCCGTCTGGGCCAGGAAGCTGCCGCTGACCGGGAAGACGGCCGACTCCGCCTCCCCATCCGCCGGGCGGGCGAGCCGG
The DNA here is from genome assembly GCF_031455875.1 of Azospirillum sp. BE72. Taxonomy (NCBI): domain Bacteria; kingdom Pseudomonadati; phylum Pseudomonadota; class Alphaproteobacteria; order Rhodospirillales; family Azospirillaceae; genus Azospirillum; species Azospirillum sp. BE72. Next base: position 113,803 of record NZ_JAVDTO010000016.1, on the reverse strand, counting down.
ACCAGTTCCGCATCGGGGGCGATCCGGTTCAGCGACGACAGGCCCAGCGGCGGCAGCGGACGGGCATTGTATTGCAGGGTCCGGTCGAAATGCCGGCGCGTCGGCTCGTCCATCGCCCGCAGGGTGGTGAATTTCCAGGAGGGAACGGAGGCCAGGATGACCACGCCGTTCTCGTCGCTGACCAGGACCGGTGCCTCCACCGTCGACCAGGACTGTTCCAGCTGCTCCAGGCTGACCTTCACCACCGCGACGCCGACGATGGCGCCGTCCTCCGCCAGCGGAGAGGACAGGTAATAGCCGGCCTCCCCCCGCGTGGTGCCGACGCCGAACAGACGGCCCTGGCGACCGGCGGCGGCCTCGATGAAATAGGGGCGATAGGATAGATCCTCGCCGACGAAGCTGTCGGGGCGGTTCCAGTTGCTGGCGGCCACCACCCGGCCCTGGCGGTTCAGCACATAGATCGACAGGGTGCCGGCCCGCTCGTTCAGTCGCTCCAGATAGCGGTTCAGCCCCCAGGCCAGCGGTGCGCGTCCGGTCACGAGGTCGAGAACGTCGCGCTCCAGCCCCAGCGTCGCCGGGAAATAGGCGTATTTGTCGATCTCCCGCTCCAGGCTCTCGGCATAGAGGTCGAGACGGTGGCGACCGGTCTCCCGCAGGGCGGCCAGCCCCATTCCCTCGCTGACGCGGAATCCCGCCAGTCCGGCGAGCAGGGCCAGCCCGGCCATGACCGGCAGGAGAAGACCGATGGTGCGGAGACGGCGCGTAATCTGCATGAAAAAGGCGGGCAGGGACGGGGACTGCCGCATCATAGCAGATGCCCCCCTCCCATTGCCCGCCCGCCTTTGTGGACTGTCTTTGTGGATGTCCTGTCCCGCTTACTCCGCCGCGGCCGGGGCGGGCAGGGGCGCGTCGACCTCCTCGTCCTCGTCCTCCTCGCCGATGGCGCCTTCCCACTTGGCGACGACCGTGGTGGCGATGGCGTTGCCCAACACGTTGGTGGCGGTGCGGCCCATGTCGAGGAAGTGGTCGATGCCCATGATCAGCAGCACGCCGGCCTCGGGAAGGTTGAACATCGGCAGCACGGCGGCGACCACGACCAGCGAGGACCGCGGCACGCCGGCGATGCCCTTGCTGGACACCATCAGCACCAGCAGCATGACGATCTGCTGTTCCAGCGTCAGCGGGATGCCATAGGCCTGGGCGATGAACAGCGACGCGAAGGTCGTGTAGATCATCGAGCCGTCGAGGTTGAAGGAATAGCCGAGCGGCAGGACGAAGCCGGTCACCCGCTCCTTCACGCCGAATTCCTTCAGCCCTTCCATCACGCGCGGATAGGCGGATTCGCTGGACGCGGTGGAGAAGCCCAGCAGCATCGGCTGGCGCATGGTCTTCACCAGACGGAACACGTCGCCCTTCAGCACGACGAAGCCGGCGAAGATCAGCGTCGCCCACAGCACCGCCAGCGTCAGGTAGAAGCTGCCCATGAACTTGCCGTAGACCGCCAGCACGCCCAGCCCCTGCGTCGTCACCACGTTGGCGACGGCGGCGAAGACGCCGATGGGGGCGAAGCGCATGACATAGTCGGTGACCTTCAGCATCACCGGCACGACCTCTTCGATCGAGCGGGCGAGCAGGCCCGCCTTGGTGTCGCGCAGCTGGCCGATGGCGAGGCCGACGAAGATCGAGAAGATTAGGATCTGCAGGATCTCGTTGTTCGCCATCGCCTCGAAGAAGTTGCGCGGGAAGACGTGGGTCAGGAAATCCTTCAGGTTCAGGGCCGAGGTCTTCAGCCCGGCGCTGGCGGCGGCATCGGGCAGCGGCACGCCGACATTGGCGCCCGGCTGCAGCAGGTTGGCGAAGACCAGCCCGATGAACAGCGAGGCGAAGGAAGCCATCAGGAACCAGCCCACCGCCTTGCCGCCGATGCGCCCGACGGTGCGGGCGTCGCTCATGCCGGCCAAGCCCGCGACCAGGGTGGAGAAGATGAGGGGCGCGATGATCATCTTGATCAGGCGCAGGAAGATGTCCGTCACCATCGCGAAATAGCTGGCGATGGTCTTGGCGGCGGCCGGGTCGAACATGCTGTTGCAGACATAGCCGGTGACGATGCCCAGCAGCATGGCGACGATGATCAGCGTCGTCTGTTTGTTCATGGTCCTACTACCTCACCTTTCCCGCCCGCTTCACGCGCCGGCCGGGGTAACGGTCGATTGGGTACCGGCTTCCCAAGCCCCTCGCGGGACCGGAATGGGGGCCGGGTGGCGGAACGGTCAGCCGGTGATGATCGGGAAATTCTCGACAGCGCGCGGAGTTCGGCCGCCATGACAGGCGTCGGCCGGAGCCTCGCGGTCGCCCGGCAGGTCGTGTTCGGTGCGCGTCGTGGCAGGCATCGGACGCTTCGCTCCCCTGATCTGATGAGTCGGCCCCGCCTGCGCGGGACGCGACCCATAAGGAGCAACCGGCGTGCCACTGGCCAGCGGGGGCGATCAGCCGGCTAAGCTATTGGAACTATGAGGTTCCATCGTTGGTCAGAGCCGCCGCCGTTCGGATTTCCGAACGCTGCCTGTGTTTGGTGTTCGGAAATCCGAATGTGGTAGGGGCAGGGGGCGTAAGGCGAGGAGCAAAGGGCTGGGATCAAAGTTCCAGGAAGGGGCGGAAGCCGCCGAAGATCATCCGTTTGCCGTCGAAGGGCATCTCGCTCATGTCCTTCGGCATGCGGGGATCGGCCATGACCTTTGCGTTGATCGTGTCGCGGTCCTCGCGAGACTTGTAGACGATCCAGGAGAAAACGACGATTTCCTCCTCGGTCGCCTGCACTGCGCGCGGGAAGGATGTCAGCTCTCCATACGGCACATCGTCGCCGACGCACTCGACGAAGGCGAGCGCGCCATGGTCCATCCAGATCGCTCCGGCCTTGCGGGCCATCTCCTTGTAAGCATCGAGCTTCTGTTTCGGCACGGCCAGGACGAATCCATCGACATAGGACATGATCGTCTCCTCTGTTGCAGCGTGACCATGGACAGGATGACTGGTGGAGGGCGGGGCGAACCCGCATTCGCGCTTCGGGGACAGGTTCCCGTCCAGCCTCGGCGATAGCGGATGGCTGGTCTGCCGCCAATCCGATTGCGTCTTGCAATCAGTTGCCATTAGGCCAGACCGATCCTATTTTGCAAGCGGTTTTCAGAGGAGCTCGCGATGGAGGACAGGCACCGTTCCGGCTGTCCGATCAATCTGACGGTGGAGGTGCTGGGCGACCGCTGGAGCCTGATCGTCATCCGCGACATCATGTTCGGGAATCGTCGGCATTTTCGGGAATTGCTGAGCCGGTCGCATGAGCGGATCGCCTCCAACATTCTGTCCGACCGGCTGAAACGCCTGATGGACGCCGGGTTGCTGACGAAGCGGGACGATCCATCCCATCAGCAGAAGGCGATCTACAGCCTGACGGAAGCGGCAATTCAGCTCGTGCCGCTGCTTGTGCAAATGGGGGCCTGGGGCCGCCGGCATCGACCGGTGACCCCGGAACTCGCCATCCGCGCCCAACTGCTGGAAGAGGGCGGGCCGCCGTTGTGGGAGGCCTTCATGGACGAACTGCGCAGCCTGCATCTGGGGGCGCCGGTCAAAGGACCCCCGGTCCTGGCCGGACTTCAGGATGCGTATGAGAAAGTCGCCGCGGAACAGGGCATCCCGACCCTGTAAGCAGCCAGGGAGACACCGGGAGGAGGGAGAAACCCTCCTCCCGATGGGCTTCACTCCCTCACCACATAGGTGAAGTAGCGGATCACGCCGTTGGCGTCGGTCTCCCGGTACAGGCCCTGGATTTCATTGTCGAAGCCGGGGAAGCGGTTGGCGCTCTCCTGGAAGACCTTCAGATAGTCGATCATCGGCTTGGCCCGCGCGTCCAGCCTTTCGCCCGGAACGATGGTGGCGATGCCCGGCGGGTAGACGACCCACAGCGTGGTGGCGATGCGGCCGGCGATCTCGTCGATGGGCAGGTAATCCACGTCGTTGCGCACCAGATGGCGCGTCGCCTCGCGCGGCGGCATCACCATGGTCGGCAGATGCTCCGGCCGGAAGATGGCGCGCTGCAGGGCGCTGGTGTTCTTTTCGCGGTAGAAGGCGTGCATCTCCGCACACAGGTCGCGCAGGCGCCGGCCCAGGTAATGGGCGCGCCGCTTGGCGACGAATTCGGGGATGACCTCCTCCAGCGGGGCGTTGTCGTCGTGCAGCCGCTTGAAGGCGACCAGACCGCTCAGCAGCGTGCCGGCCTTGCTCGATTCCACACCCGGCGTCAGCAGGAACAGCAGGGAGTTGAGGTCGTTCTTCTCCGGCACGATGCGGTTCTCGCGCAGATACTGCGCCACCACCGGGGCCGGGATGCCGTGGTCGCCATAGGCGCCGCTGTGGCGGTCGAAGCCGGGGGTCAGCAGGGTCAGCTTGTTGGGGTCGGTCATGGCATAGCCCGGCTCCACATGCTGGAAGCCATGCCAGTCGGCGCCGGGGGCGAATTCCCAATGGCGCACGTCGGTCGCCAGCTCGTCGGTCGGCACCTCCTCCCACGCGGTCTCTACGCCGTTGCGGACGACCCGGTCGGGCACGAAGGGGTCGAAGAACCAGCGCTTGGCCGGATCGCTCTCGCGCTCCTCGAACTCGCGGCGGATGGCGCGGATCTTCTTGCGCAGCTCGACGCCCAGCCGGATCGTGTCGTCCCACAGGATCTCGCCCGAACGCCCCTTCATCATCTGCGCGCCGACGTCCAGTGAGGCGAACAGCGGGTAGAAGGGCGAGGTCGAGGCGTGCAGCAGGAAGGTCTCGTTGAAGCGGCGATGCTCCACCCGGCGGCGCTGCCCCTTGATGTGGTTGTCCTTCACATGGATCTGCGAGGCCTGGGAGAAGCTGGCCAGCTGCTTGTGGGTGGACTGGGTGGCGATGATGCCGGGATGCCCGTCATGCAGCCCTTCCAGCCCCATGGCGAAATGGCCCTTGAACAGCGGGTGGAATTTCAGGAAACCGGCCCAGGCCTCGTCGAACAGGATGTAGTCGCAGAGCTTGCCGATCCGCTCCAGCATCATCTGCGCGTTGTAGATGGTGCCGTCATAGCTGCATTGCTGGATCACCGCGGCGCGGAAGGGGCGTTCGCGCTTCCAGGCGTCGGGATCCTTGACCAGCGGGTTGCGGCGGATGCGCTCGCGGATCACCTCCTCGTCCAGCGCCCGCGGGTCGATGGGGCCGATCAGGCCATGGGCGTTGCGCTCAGTCTCCAGGAAGATCGGGATGCCGCCGCCCAGGAACAGGCTGCCATGGTGAGCCGCCTTGTGGTTGTTGCGGTCGAACAGCACGAGGTCGTCCTCCGCCACCAGCGCCGACAGCACGATCTTGTTCGAGGCCGAGGTGCCGTTCAGCACGAAATAGGTTCGCTCCGCCCCGAAGATGCGGGCGGCTTCCTTCTGGGCCTGCAGGGCCGGTCCCTCATGGACCAGCAGGTCGCCCATCTCCAGAACCGAGTTGTCGATGTCGTCGCGGAAGACCGCCTCGCCCAGATGCTCGACGAAGATGCGGCCGATCGGGCTGCGGCTGTAGAAGATGCCGCCATTGTGGCCGGGGCAGGTCCAGAGCTGGTTGCCCTCTTCCGCATAATCGACCAGCGCGCCGAAGAAGGGGGTCTTCAGCGTGTCGGCATATTGCTTCAGCCGGCTGACCAGATTCTTGGCGATGAATTCAGGCGTCTCCTCCGCCAGGAAGATGTAGCCGTCGACCTGGTTCAGCACATCGACCGGGATGTTCTCCAGCCGCTGGCGGCGGACCAGCAGGATGATCGGCATCTCCAGCCCGCGCTGGCGGGCGAAGGCGATCAGCGAGGCCTGCTTGCCGTCGGCCCCGCGCTTGCCCCAGTCGACGATCATGCAGCCGATGGCGGCGTCGGTGCGGATGGCCAGTTCGGCATCCTCCACCCGGCGGGCACGAACCACCTCGAAGCCCATCCGCTCCACCTCCGACAGGATCTGCTGAAGCCGCATGCCCTCCAACTCGTCCACCTCGAAGGCGGGGGCGCAGACCAGGAAGTTGAAGCGGCGGAAGAAATCCATGCGATGGGTCTCCGGAAGGGCAGGGAGGATGACGAGATGGAAAGGGCGGACCGCACTGGCCCGCAAGGGCGATTATTCAGCCGCCCAGCTGCCGCGGTAATCGTGCGGCGGCTCGCGGTCGGCGGCCCCAAGCGCGCGCTGAAGGAAGACGCTGTCGGTCCAGCGTCCGAATTTGAAGCCGACATTGCGCAGGATGCCGGACTGGACGAAGCCGCAGGCCTCATGCAGCCGAAGCGACGGGACATTTGCGCTGTCCACCACCGCGATCATCTGGCGACAGCCGGCAGCGGTGCAGGCATCGATCAGTGCCGGCAGCAGAAGCCGGCCGATGCCGCGGCCCTGATGGTCCTTATGGACGTAGATCGAGTGTTCGGCCGTGTAGCGGTAGGCCGGCCGCTTGCGGAAGGGTGCGGCATAGGCATAGCCGACGACAAGCCCGTCCAGATCCGCGACCAGATGCGGCAGCCGGCGCTTCAGCATCGCCTTGCGGCGGCGTTTCAGCTCTTCCGGGTGCGGGGGCTCGATGTCGTAGGGGCCGAGCCCCCGCTGGATGTGGTAACTGTAGATGTCCAGCATGGCCGGCACATCCGCTTCCGCCGAGTTGCGGATACGCACGGGCGACGAGCCCGGCGCAGCGACGGGGAAGGAGCCGGCCTGATCGTTGGCCGGATTGGCGTTCGGTGTGGACATGTCGTACACGGGAGCTTCCCCTGGCAAGCAGCGTCGGCACGACCCCGCGCCCGCGCGCAACGCTACAGCAGCTCCATGACAGACGTATGACGTCCGGCGGTTTGGTCGCCTACTCTCCCAAACGCGATCTCCAGTCCTCGACCCTGCCGCTCTCCACCCGCCGCCGGGCCAGATCGCGCCAGCCGGGGGCGAGCGGCTCCAACTCCGCGATGCCCGCCAGCGTCCCGACGTCGCCGGTGTCGTGATAGAAGGCACGCAGAATGCGGGCCAGCGGCCAGTCGGGCAGGGGACGCTCGACCAGCGCGACACTGTCGCCGGCTGCGGCCACACCCGGTTCCAGCACCCGATAATACCAGCCGGTCCGTCCGGTGGCCTGCACCCGGCGCGCCATGTCCGTCACGCCGAAGCGATGGTTCAGCTTCCAGCAGGGCTGGCGGCCCTGGCTGACCTGCAGCGTCGCCGTGCCGACGCGGAACACGTCGCCGACGCAGACCTCGTCCTCGGTCAGCCCCAGCGTCGACAGGTTCTCGCCGAAGGCCCCGACCGACTCCAGGAAGGGAGCGGGGGAGGGCAGGTCGGCCCGCCATGCCGCGTAATGGTCGAACGGGTAATGGTGCACGGCCTTGTCCGGGCCGCCGTGATTGCGGAGATCGGCCTGCTCGTCGCCGGCAAGACCAGCGGTCCCGATGGCGAGTGCGCCGTCGACCGGTTGCTTTCCGATGGCGCTGAGCGCTCCCGGCTTGCCGAACGGAACCGCCTTGCCGATCAGGACGGCCTTCAGCGTTGCGGACGCGGTATTGATCGTCACGGGCGTCTCCGGTCTCATCGTCGCGCCGTTTCGGCGCTTTGCAGCCTCTTCCTTATCAGGTTCGGGATTCGAGCGTGAAGGCTGCCCTACGGCGCCAACGGTCATGGCTCGTCTGCGTCGGCGGTAGGGGGCGGAGTTGCACTTCAGAATAGAACCTACCCCGCTTACACATTAAAAACGCATAAGGAAACTTATGGAAAACAATCTCCGCCTGCCGCATCAAACCAGCCATGCGGCAGCCGGGGCTTTCGTAGCGCTGAGGCCACTTGCCGATGTTAGATAGCAAACCTATTAAATAGCTATGCTACAAGATAAGCCTCTGCGCCTTCCTCCCAATTTCGGCCTGCACCTGTTCCGCGCCTCCCATTTGTGGCGGCGGGCGGCGAACAGAGTGTTGGCGGACAGCGGGTTCTCAAGCTCGGCGATCACGCCGCTGATGCTGCTTGCCGAACTCGGCGACGGGTTGCGCCAGCGGGAGCTGGCGGAGGAGATGGCGGTCGAAGGACCGTCGCTTGTCCGGCTGCTCGACGGGCTGGAGGCTGCGGGGCTGGTGGAACGGCGTGAGGATGCCGGCGACCGGCGGGCGAAAACCCTGCACATGACCGACGCCGGCCGTCAGCTGTTGGCGCAGGTGAACGAAGCGTTGAACGACGTCCGCCAGCGCCTGATGGCGAACGTGACGGACGCCGACGTGGAGGCCTGCTACCGCGTGCTCGCCACCATCGAAGCCAACGCCAAGCGCGAACAGACCTGACCGCGGCGCGATCCCGGCGGCGCGGACAAGCCCTGGCTTGCTGTGCCTACGGTCCGATCGGTGCGGTGATTGAGGAACCAAGACCGTGACTTTCCTGCCTTCCTTGCGGACCGTGGCCCGCATCGCCGTGACCCTGCTGATCACCGTGGCGGCGGTCGGCGGCGGCCTGTGGTTGTGGGACTATTACATGAACGAGCCCTGGACCCGCGACGGCCGCGTCCGCGCCGACATCGTGCAGGTGTCGCCCGACGTCGCCGGGCTGGTCACCGATGTCCGGGTCTCCGACAACCAGCTGATCCACAAGGGAGACGTGCTGTTCGTGGTCGATCCCGGCCGTTACCGGCTGGCCGTGGAGCAGGCCCAGGCGAATCTCGACAGCGCGAAGGCGGAGCAGTCCTACCGCAGCGCCGAGGCCCATCGCTATGAGCAGCTGGGCAACAACGTCGTCTCCACCGCCCAGCGGCAGGAGGTGATGTCGGCGATGGCCAAGGCTGCCGCCGCTACCAAGCAGGCGGAAGCCGCCCTCGACCTCGCCCGCTTCAACCTGGAGCGGACGGAGGTAAAGGCGACGGTCGACGGCTACGTCACCAACCTTCAGCTGAAGACCGGCAACTACGTCGCCGCCGGGCAGGCGGTGGTTGCGCTGATCGACCGGCATTCCTTCTACGTCATGGGCTATTTCGAGGAAACGAAGCTGCCGCGCATCCATGCCGGGGCGCCCGTGTCCGTGCGGATCATGGGGACGGAGGCCGAACTGCGCGGGCGTGTCGACAGCATCACCCGCGCCATCGTCGACCGCGACCGGGCGGAAGGCACCGGGCTGGTCGCCAACGTCAACCCGACCTTCAACTGGGTGCGGCTGGCCCAGCGCATCCCCGTGCGCATCGCGCTGGACGAGGTGCCGGACTCGCTGCAGCTGGTGGCCGGACGCACTGCGACGGTCTCGGTCGTCGGTGCTCCCGACCCTGCGCCGAAGGTCGCCGGACTGCCGGTGGAGCGGTGAGCGCATCGCGATGCAAAAGTCCCCTGCCCTTTCCCTGCCCCCGGCGCCGACCTTCAACGAACTGGTCTTCTCGCTGAAGTCCTTCGCGGCCTCCATGCTGGCGCTCTACATCGCCTTCGGCATGGGGTTGCCGCGCCCCTTCTGGGCGATGCTGACCGCCTATGTGGTGTCGAGCCCGCTGTCGGGGACCGTCCGGTCCAAGGCGGTGTACCGCGTCGTCGGCACGGTGATCGGCAGCATCGCCTCCATCATCCTGACGGTGGAGCTGATCAACGCGCCGGAACTGCTGTCGCTGGCGGTCGGGCTGTGGGTCGGCGGCTGCCTGTTCGTCTCGCTGCTGGACCGCACGCCGCGCAGCTACGTCTTCATGCTGGCCGGCTACACCGCCGGCCTGATCGTTTTCCCCGGCGTCGCCAATCCCGAGGCGATCTTCGACACCGGCCTTGCCCGGGTGGAGGAGATCATCCTGGGCATCGTCTGCGCCACCGTCATTCACAGTGTGATCCTGCCGCGCGGCATGGGGCCGGTTCTGCTCGGCAAGCTCGACGCGGCGCTGCGCGATGCGGAGCGCTGGACGCTCGACGCTCTGGACGGGGCGGAAATGGACGCCCGCCTGCGCGACCGCCACAAGATGGCGAGCGACCTGACCGAGTTGCGGGTGATGACCACCCACCTGCCCTACGACACCTCGGACCTGCGCTGGATGACCCGGCCGATGCGGGCATTGCAGGACCGCATGGTGTTCCTGCTGCCGGTGTTGACCGCAGTGCAGGACCGGCTGATCGCACTGCGCCGGGCGGACGGCACGCTGCCGCCGGACGTGGCCCCCGTGCTGACCGCCGTGCGCGACTGGATCGCTGCCGGGGCTGGCGCCGATCCGGCAGAGGCTAACCGGCTGACCGGCTGGCTCGACCGGCTGGGAGCGGAGGAGTCCGCGGGCTCGGCCGGAGATTGGGAGGCGGCCACCCGCTTCAGCTTCATCCGGCGCCTGCGGTCGCTGGTGGAAATCCACCGCGATTGCCGGGATCTGCGGGCGCACATCGTGTCCGGCGACCACGCCCTGCCCGACCATCTGGACCCGCTGGCGCGCAAGCGGTCGCGCGGCGTCTTCCACCTCGACCATGGCATGGCCCTGTGGTCGGCGGCGGCGGCGCTGCTGGGGATCACCGTCATCTGCGCCTTTTGGATCCTGACCGGCTGGTCGTCCGGCTCGGTGGCGGCGATGATGGTGGCGGTCTTCACCTGTTTCTTCGCCTCCTTCGACGATCCGGTGCCGGGCATCCGCCTGTTCCTGGTCTATACGCTGGCCTCGATGCCGCTGTCGGCCTTCTACCTGCTGGTGGTGCTGCCGTCCTTCGACAGCTTCCCGATCCTGGTGCTCTGTCTGGCGCCCACCCTGGTGACGCTGGGCGTGTTCGTCGCCCGGCCGGCGACGATGGGCAAGGCGATGGCGCTGATCTTCGGCGTCGGCGGCTCGCTCAGCCTGCTCGACACCGGGACCGGCGACTTCGCCTCCTTCCTGAACAGCAGCGCCGGGCAGATCGTCGGCATCGTCACCGCCATGCTGGTCACCCGCCTGTGCCGGTCGGTCGGCGCCGCCTGGAGCGCCCGGCGCCTTCTGCATGTCGGCTGGCGCGAGATCGCCGAACTGGCCGGAGGCAGGACCGCTCCGGCGGCGGACGGTTTCGAAAGCCGCATGCTGGACCGTGTCGGGCTGCTCTCGGCCCGGCTGGCGCAGGCCGGCGGATCGGTGGATGTGGACGCCATCGACGCGGTGCGCGACCTGCGGGTCGGGCTGAACGTGGTGGAGCTTCAGCGGGTCAGGCCGATGCTGGGCGCAGCAGCCGGACCGGTGCTGGACCGGCTGTTGCGCGGCGTGGCCGCCCATTTCCGCGCCCTGTCGGCCAAGCGTCCCGACCCGGCCCCGGCCGAACTGCTGGGCAGCATGGACGCGTTGCTGTCGGCGGTCGGCACCGCTCCACGCTGCCCCGAACGCGACCGGGCGGTGGTGGCGCTGGCGTCGTTGCGGCGCAGCCTGTTCCCCGACGCCGCCTTCGGCGCCCCGCGGCCGATGGACGAGATGCATATTCCTGAAAGGGCACGCGCATGATCGGCGAGATCGACGTCTACGGCCTGTTCCTTCCGCCGCTCCTGATTCTGGCCGTCGTGGCCTGGGCGGTGTCGGCGCTGCTGCGCCGGGGGTTGCGCGCGGTCGGCGCCTATGGCTGGGTCTGGCACCCGCCGCTGTTCGACTTCGCGCTCTATGTGCTGGTGCTGAGCGGCCTCGCCGGACTGTGGTCGGTCTGGACCGCCTGAGTCCCGGGCGAAATCCACCACACCCAAAGCGGGCGGAGCATGCTAGGCTGCGCCCCATGACCGCCCCCCTGTCGCAGCCCTTTTCCATTCCCGGCATGCTGCCCGATGCCGACGCCGAGAGCGCCTGGATCGAGGTGATCCGGAAGATGGACGAGACTTACGCCAATCTGGTGTCGCAGCAGGTGGAGCTGGAGCGCAAGAATGCCGAGCTGGAGGAGGCGCAGGCCTTCATCGCCAGCGTCCTCGGCTCGATGACCGACGTGCTGATCGCCTGCGACCGCGACGGCCGGATCGAGCAGACCAACCCGGCCGCCGAGCGGGCGCTCGGTTGCACCGGGCGGGAGCTGACCGGCCGCCTGCTGCGCGACTTCCTCGACCCCGCCTCCCACCCCGCCTTCGCCCGGCTGTGCAGCGCCGCCCTCCAGCGCGAAGGCGGCAGCGATGTGGAGCTGTGCTTGCGCGGTCCGACCGGTCCCTTTCCCGTCGCGGTCAACAGCACGGTGCGTTACGACCAGCGCGGCCATGCCATCGGGCTGGTGCTGGTCGGCCGGCCGATCGGGGAACTGCGGCGCGCCTACCGCGACCTCGCCTCCGCCCATGAGGGGCTGAAGCAGACCCAGCAGCAGCTCGTCCATTCGGAAAAAATGGCCTCGCTCGGCCGGCTGGTCGCCGGCGTGGCGCATGAGCTGAACAACCCGATCTCCTTCGTCTACGGCAACGCCCATGCCATGCGCCGTTATGTCGACCGGATGACCGCCTATCTCGACCGCGTGCATGAGGGTGCCGGCGCCGCCGAATTGGCGGGCTTGCGCAAGGAGCTGCGCATCGACCGTGCCCGCGCCGACGCCGCTGCGACGCTGGACGGCATGCTGGAGGGGACGGAGCGGGTGCGCGACATCGTGGCGGAGCTTCGCCGCTTCTCGTCGGAACAGAAGCACGCCTCGGAACGCTTTGATCTGACGGCACTTCTTCGGTCCGCAGTGACCTGGGTGGCGAAGGCGCAGATGCCGGACCTGACCGTCGTCTTCGACCTGCCAGAGACGCTGGAGATCGCCGGGCATCCTGGCCACCTGCATCAGGTCGCCATGAACCTCGTCCAGAACGCCATCGACGCCATGGCCGGCGCTGGGGTCAAGCGGCTGGAACTGCATGGCCGGGAGCAGGCCGGGGAGGTCGTCGTCACCATCCGCGACACGGGCCACGGCATTCCCGAGGCGATCCTGGGCCGGGTCTTCGACCCCTTCTTCACCACCAAGCCGGTCGGCAAGGGCACCGGGCTCGGCCTGTCGATCAGCTACCAGTTGGTGCGCGACCATGGCGGCGCTCTGGCCGCGGCCAACCATCCCGATGGCGGGGCGCTGTTCACCCTGACCCTGCCGGCGGCCGGGCACAAGGATGGGGCTGCAGCATGAACAGCCAGGCGATGAGCGGGCGTCCGCTGTCGGTGCTGTGGCTGCAATCCGGCGGCTGCGGCGGTTGCACCATGTCGCTGCTCTGCGCCGAATCCCCGGATCTGATGGCGCTGTTCGAGACGGCCGGCATCCGCCTGCTCTGGCACCCCAGCCTGTCCGAGGAAACCGGCGCTGAGGCGCTGGATCTGTTCGAGCGCATCCTGTCCGGGGCGGAGCCGCTGGACGTGCTGTGCGTGGAGGGATCGCTGCTGCGCGGCCCCAACGGCACCGGACGATTCCATGTGCTGGCGGGAACCGGCCGGCCGACCATCGACTGGGCGCGCGATCTGGCCGCCGTCGCCGGCACCGTGCTGGCCGTAGGCACCTGTGCTGCTTATGGCGGCATCACCGCGGGCGGCGAGAACATCGCCGATGCCTGCGGCTTGCAATATGAGGGGACGCAACGTGGCGGGGCGCTGGGCGGAGAGTTCCGCGCGCACGGCGGCCTGCCGGTGGTAAATGTCGCCGGTTGCCCGACCCATCCCAACTGGGTGACCGAGACGCTGATGCTGCTGGCCGAAGATACTCTGGCGGCCGACGATCTGGACGTCTACCAGCGCCCGCGCTTCTACGCCGACCATTTGGTCCACCATGGCTGCCCCCGCAACGAGTATTACGAATACAAGGCCAGTGCGGAAAAGCCGTCGGATCTCGGCTGCCTGATGGAGCATCTCGGCTGCCTGGGCACCCAGGCCCATGCCGACTGCAACACCCGCCTGTGGAACGGCGAGGGCTCTTGCACCCGCGGCGGCTCCGCCTGCATCAACTGCACCGCGCCGGGCTTCGAGGAGCCGGGGCATCCCTTCCAGCAGACCCCGAAATTCGCCGGCATCCCCATCGGCCTGCCGACCGATATGCCGAAGGCGTGGTTCGTGGCGCTTGCCTCCCTCGCCAAGGCGGCGACACCGGAACGGGTGCGCCGCAACGCCGCCGCCGACCGTATCGTCGTGCCGCCCACCGTCCGCCCGACCCGGAAAGGCTGAACCGGTGAGTGAAGAGCCGAAGCGACGCCTGATCGTAGGTCCTTTCAATCGTGTAGAGGGCGATCTTGAGGTAAGGCTTGAAATAGACGACGGACGTGTTTCCGCCGCCTATGTGAACTCCCCCCTATTCCGCGGGTTCGAGCGCATTCTGGAGGGGCGCGACCCGATGGATGCACTGGTGGTGGCGCCGCGCATCTGCGGCATCTGCTCCGTCTCGCAAAGCCATGCGGCGGCGCTGGCGCTGGCCGCAGCGATGGGAGTGGAGATACCGCGCAACGGCGTTCTGGCGACCAACCTGATGACGGCAACGGAGAATGCCGCCGATCACCTGACCCATTTCCACCTGTTCTTCATGCCGGACTTCGCCCGGCCCGCCTACGAAGGCCGCCCATGGTTCGCGCGGGCGGAGGCGCGCTTCAAGGCGGCGCAGGGCAGCGCCGTGCGCGGCGCCACCGCGGCGCGGGCGGAACTGTTCCATGTGCTGGGCATCCTGGGCGGCAAGTGGCCGCACACGCTGACGCTCCAGCCCGGCGGCGTGACCCGCGCGGCGGATGCCCGCGACCGGGTGCGGCTGCTCGCCACCGTCGGCGCCTTCCGCCGCTTCCTGGAGGACAACCTGTTCGGCGCCCCGCTGGACCGCGTTCTGGAACTTGCGGCGCCGGAGGATCTGGAACGCTGGCGCCTTTCCGGTCCGGCCGGTGATTTCCGCCTGTTCCTGGAGATCGCAGAGGATCTCGACCTCGCTCATCTCGGCCGTGCCTATGGCCGGTTTCTCAGCCACGGCGCCTATCCGGAGCCCGACGGCGTGCATCTCTATCGCCGCGGCACCTTTGCAGACGGTCGGGACGCCGCATTCGACCCCGATCAGGTGGCCGAGCATCACCGTTTCAGCCGCATGGCCGGGCAGGAACGCCCCCACCCGCCCTTCGCCGGCTCGACCGTGCCCGACGGCGCGGACCAGGAGGGATACAGCTGGTGCAAGGCGCCCCGGCTGGCCGGCCTTCCTTATGAGACCGGGGCGATTGCGCGGCAGCTGGTGCACGGCCACCCGTTGATCAGGGCGCTGGTGGTGCAGGATGGCGGATCGGTGCGCAGCCGGGTGGTTGCCCGCCTGCTGGAACTGGCCCGCACGACCAGCGCCATGGAAGGCTGGCTGCGTGCCATCGAGCCCAACGGCCCCTGGTGTGCGACGGCGGACATGCCCGAGAGCGCCCAGGCAGTGGGCCTGACCGAAGCGGCCCGCGGCGCGCTCGGCCACTGGCTGCGGGTGGAGCGCGGGCGCATCGCCGGTTATCAGATCATCGCGCCCACGACCTGGAATTTCTCCCCCCGCGACCTCGACGGCGTTCCCGGCCCGTTGGAGCAGGCTTTGGTCGGCGCACCGGTGCAGGAGGGAGAGCGCACGCCGCTGTCGGTGCAGCACATCGTCCGGTCCTTCGACCCATGCATGGTCTGCACGGTTCATTGATAAAGCCATAGCAATATCAGTGTTTTGTTTGTTGCTTTTCAGTGTTCATCAAAGTTCGTGGAACAGCACCCGAAAGACGGCGAGATAGCCGGCTTCCATCAAAGACGGGCCGTGATTGGGGATGAACCTGTTCCAAACCTGTTGGGATTGGATCACCAAGCCGGGAGAGCGTCATGAGCGACAAACCCACCGAAGACCAACCCACCCAGGGCGAGCGCAACAGGCAGGCGCCGGATTCGCCGTCAATCGGCCAAAACAAGGAGCCGAATGGCAACGCCCCCAAAAAGCCCGCTTCAGAGAAGGCGAGCGACCGCGAAGGCCAGACGCGGGAGCCGGGATATGACGAAGCCTAGCCCCTTGCACATGCCTTCAGGAGCCCGGTTCGCCAACTTGGTTCCTTGATAAATCGGCTTTTGTACCAGCCGTTTGAAGGAAGGAATTGAAGTGCCGTCTCAGGTCGGCACTCACGAGACGATGAACGCCGCGTAGGACATGACGCCGACGAACATCAGAAGAGAAACCATTCGTGCCATTTCGACCTCCATGGGGCGGAGCATCCGGCGGGGATGTCCGCCCTGATGGACAAGATCTAAATCCGCGAGGTGCCGGGATAAACGCCCGGATCATGGTTTCACCGTTCGGCTGCGGCGAACAATCGGACGGCACACTCTGCGGCAAGCGCGCAGCCAGACCGGCAAGTAAGTTGCCACTTTCCATGCATGCTGTAATGTTGATGTCCACAATCGCTGCCCTGACGAGCGATGGGTGGGGAAATATGCTGTCCGATCAAGGGGCTGACCTTATGGCCGGTCCTGGCATGGAACTTGTACGAACAAGCCTCGGCGGCGGAACGCCGCGGAATGGGACAGATGCCGGGGCGTGGGAATGGACGGAACGGGGTGCGGCGGCGGTCGCGAAGCGGCGCGAATCCTGGTGTTGGGCATCGGCAACATCCTGTGGGCTGACGAGGGCTTCGGTGTCCGCACCGTGGAGCGTCTGGCCGCCGATTGGCGGTTTCCCGACACTGTCACGCTGATGGATGGCGGAACACAGGGGCTGTATCTGCTGCCGCATCTGGAGACTGCCGACGCGCTGATCGTCGTCGACGCCATTGACTATGGCCTGCCACCGGGCACCCGCCGGGTCTTCCATGGCGACGACGTGCCGGCTTTCCTGGGCGCCAAGAAGATGAGCCTGCACCAGACCGGGTTTCAGGAGGTGCTGGCCAGCGCCATGTTTCTCGGCCGCTGCCCGGAAAAGCTGATCCTCGTCGGGGTCCAGCCGGAATGCCTGGAGGATTACGGCGGCGGCCTGACCGATACCGTCGCGGCCCAGGTCGCCCCCACCATCGACGTCATTCTGCAACTGCTGAGCGGCGAATTCGGCGTGGAAGGCGTACGCCGGGACGCTGCTGCCGACATTGCCGCCCCGGCTATCGCCCGCGATGCCTATGAGGGCGGCCGACCCAGCGCCGAGGATGCCTGCCGCATCGGAGATCCCCGAATTCTGGCGGCGCTGTCCGCCACGGCATCCTGATTGGAGCGCGGCCAGCATGTGCATCGGCATTCCCCTGCGCTTGACCGCCGTCGACGGTATCGTAGGCCGGGCGGAGGACGGGTCCGCCATCGACCTGTCGCTGGTCCCGGAGGCCGGTTCCGGCGACTGGGTGCTCGGCTTCCTGGGCGCCGCCCGCCGGCTGCTGGAGCCCGAAGAGGCGGCGCAGATCCTCGATGCGCTGGCGGCGATGGCTGCGGCGCTGGACGGGGAAGCATTGGACAGCGCCTTCGCCGACCTGACCGGCCGTGAACCGACCCTTCCCCCCCACCTGGAGGCGGCCCGTGCGGCCGGCCTGACGGAGGCCTGACGCCATGACCGACCTTGCACCCCCGCTCGTCAAACCGCGCCTGCCCTTGCCGCCGCTGGTCGATCTGCTGACCGACGTCCATGGGTATCGGCGGCTCGACAATGCCGACGACCGGCCCTGGCTGGAGGATCCGGCGAAATGCTGGGTGGTCTTCCTGCCCGGCCATGGCAAGGGCAATGCGGAGACCGCCGACGTGGCCGTCATCCTGCCGGAACTGGTCCGCGCGTTGCACCCGCGCCTGACCCCGGCGGTGGCGGGCGAAGCGGCGGAACGCGCGATCCTGGCACTGACCGGCATGATGAGCCTGCCGGCCCTGGTCTTCCTGCGCGGCGACCGGCTGCTGGGCAGCATTCCGCGCGTGCGCGACTGGGACGACTACCTGCAGCGGATCGGCGAGATACTGGAAGGCACTTCGGAAGGCGGTGCGGCATGAGTTCCCTGTTCGGCATGACCCACCCGCCGGTCGGCTTCGGCCCTGGCAGCCAGCCCGACGCGACCGAGGAAGGGTTGGAATACCTGCCGATGCCGTCGGGCATGCGCGTCTACGAACCGCATGTGCCGGAGGTCGCCGACCCTGCCCGCGCCGCGGAGGCGCGCGCGGTGCTGGTCCGCGTTCATCAGGCGCTCGCCGGCTGGTCGGCGGGCGAGGAAATCCGCATTCCGGTCGACGATCTCGACGCCCCGGTTCTGGCCCTGGTGGACGAGGCGCTGGGCGAAGGCGAGGTCGCAGTCAAGGTGGAGCGGGCCGGCGACAGGCTGGAGATTCAGGAGGCGTCGCTGGCCGGCGTCTGGCGCGTGCGTGGCTTCGGTGAAGGGACCGTGCGCGAAAGCCTGCTGGTCGGCAGCTTCCCGCGGGTGGCGCTGAACCGCGCCTTCACCGCCGTTGCACCGGTCGCCGCCGGTCCCGCTCCGGCCGGACTGATGAACGGCCAGCCGATCCTGACCGAACTGCTGGACCGCAGCGCCGCCTGGCGCCGCGGCGATGGCCCCCACGCGGTGAATTTCAGCCTGCTTCCCCACACGCCCGAGGATCTGGCCTTCATCGAACAGCGGCTGGGCGTCGGTGCCACCACCATCCTGTCGCGCGGCTACGGCAACTGCCGCGTCACTGCCAGTGCGACGCCGAACGTCTGGTGGGTGCGCTATTACAACTCGGTCGATACGCTGATCCTCGACACGGTGGAGATCGTCGACGTGCCGGCGGTGGTTTGCGCCGCGGCGGAGGACATCGCCGACAGCGCCGAACGGCTGGCCGAGATCCTCGACGCGCTGGCGACCGATCTGGAGCGGGCGCGATGAGCGCCGCCGCCTCCCGCTTTGAAGGTTCCTACCTCGGCGACGCCACGCGCATCGGTGCGGCGACGCGGATGGAATGCAAGATCTGCTGGCATGTCTACGATCCGGCGGAGGGTTGCGAGCATTGGCAGGTGCCGCCCGGCACCCCCTTCGCCGTCCTGCCCGACCATTGGCGCTGTCCGGTCTGCGACGGCGCCCGCGACCAGTTCATGGCCTTGGACGGCGAAGTCGCCGTGGCGGAGACGGTCTCCGCGCCGCCGCCGTCCGTCCCTGCCCCGCCCGCCCAGCCGGTCGAAACCATCGCGCGGCTGGAAGCGGCCTTCCGCGAGATCCACACCGCGCAGATGCGTGGCCTGCCCATCGTCAACGACGCGCTGGCGGTGAAGGCCGTCGGCTTCCGCCGCCATGGCGAACGCTGGCTGGGCGCGCTGGTGACGCCCTGGTTCCTGAATCTCGTCCTGCTGCCGGGCGAGGGGGACGACTGGACGGGGCTGGTGCCAGGCGCGAAGGAATTGATCGAGTTCCCGTCCGGCCGGTACGAGTTCGTCCATGCCAACCGCAAGGGCGTGGGCGCCTACAAGGCATGCTCGCTGTTCTCGCCGATGTTCGAGTTCGCCTCCATGCTCCAGGCGACGGATACGGCCTCGGCGGCCCTGGTCTCCCTCTTCGACCCCTCCATCCGCGAAGATGGCGCCCAGACCGCCGAGATCCGGCGCCGGCGCGAGGAAGAACTGGCGCCGCCGGAAGCGGTTTCTGCGGACGCGGTTTCGGAACCAGCGCAGCCGGTTCGGCCGTCGCGCCGGGCGCTGCTGGGGATGGGAGCGGGGGACGTCGCCGATGCATGAGATGGCGCTCTGCGAAAGCCTGCTCCAGGCGATGGAGGAGGCCGGGCGCGCCAACGGCTTCAGCCGCGTGACCAAAATCCGGCTGGAGATCGGCCGCTTCGCCGGGGTGGAGGTGGAGGCGCTTCGCTTCGGCTTCGACGTGGTGATGCGCGGTTCTCTGGCCGAGGGGGCGGAACTGGTGGTGCTGGAGGTGCCGGGCCGGGGCTGGTGCTTCGACTGCAGCGACACGGTGGATCTGGACGACCGGCTGTCGCCCTGCCCACACTGCGGCGGCAGCCGGCTGCATCCCAACGGCGGCACCGAAATGACGATCAAGGATCTCGAGGTCGAGTGAGGCGAGGTCGAATGAGGCAGGCCCGATGAAGAAGGATCCCGTGCGATGACCGACCCCACCCGCCCCGGCATCCTGGTGGTGGATGACGAGCCGCGCTCCGTCGAGGTCATCGCCCGCCTGCTGGACGAGGAGTTCGAGGTCTTCACCGCGCTGTCGGCGGAAGAGGCCTTGCGCCTGCTGGAAGCCGAATGGATCCAGGTGGTCTTCTCCGACCAGCGGATGCCGGAGGTCAGCGGCGTCGAATTCCTGACCCAGGTGCGCGAACGCTGGCCGGAGGTGGTGCGCATCGTCATCACCGGCTACATCGACCCCGAGGACATCATCGGCGCCATCAACACCGCCGGCATCCACCAGTTCATCACCAAGCCCTGGCACCCCGACCATTTGCTGCTGACCGCCCGCAACGCGGCGAAGATGTACCAACTGCAGCGCGAGCATGACCGGCTGACCAACGAGCTGAAGCTGCTGCCCCCCGTCGCCGAGACCCGCGTGGCTTCCAGGCGCGAGCGGGTGCGGCAGTCCTACCGCTTCGACGGCTTGGTCCGGGCCGAGGGCAGCCCGGTGGAGGAGGTCTGCCGGCAGGCGGAGCGGGTGGCAGGGTTCAACGTGCCGGTCCTGGTGCTGGGGGAGACCGGCACCGGCAAGGAATTGCTGGCGCGCGCCATCCATTACGGCAGCCCGCGGTCCGACCAGCCCTTCTACTGCGAGAATTGCGGCGCCATCCCGGACGAGTTGCTGGAAAGCGAACTGTTCGGCCACAAGAAGGGTGCCTTCACCGGCGCGCACAGCAACCGCCTCGGCCTGCTGGAACAGGCGGACGGCGGCACGATCTTCCTGGACGAGATCGGCGACATCAGCCCGGCCTTCCAGGTCCGGCTTCTGCGCTTCCTTCAGGAGGGCGAGATCCGGCCGGTAGGCTCAAACGAAACGCGGCGGGTCGATGTCCGCGTCGTCGCCGCCACCCACCGCGATTTGACCGCCGAGGTGAAGGCCGGCCGCTTCCGCGAGGACCTCTATTACCGGCTCAGCACGATGACGCTGACCATGCCGCCCCTGCGCGACCGGCCGGACGACATCCCGGTGCTGGCCCGCCACATTCTCGACCGGCTGTCGGCCGCCCATGGCAAGCCTGTCGCCGGCTTCGCCCCCGACACGCTGGCCTGCCTGGAGGCCTATGGCTGGCCCGGCAATGTGCGCGAGCTGCAGAACGAGATCATGCGCATGCTGGTGCTGTGCGAGGGCGACACGCTGGGGGCGGAACTGCTGTCCGACCAGGTGCTGCGCGGTGCCGCGCTGAACGCCCGCCCCGCCTCGCCGGAGGACGGTCCGCTGCCGCCGCTCGATCTGATCGGCCAGGGCGGACCGCTGAAGTCGCGCATCGAGCGGGTGGAGGCCGGCATCCTGATGGAAACGCTGGTCCGCTGCCGCTGGAACAAGAGCAAGGCCGCCGACGAACTGGGCCTGTCCCGCATGGGCCTGCGCGCCAAGCTGGAACGCTACGGCATCGAGCGTGGGTCCGCGCAGAGGCACTGATATCCCCCCTCTCCCGCCCCGGGAGAGGGAAGGGGCCCGCCGCAAAGCGGTGGGAAGGGTGAGGGGTACGACAAGGATCGGAATCCATGTTCGGAATGCCCCTCACCCTCCCCACGCCTGCGGCGCGGGTCCCCTCCCTCTCCCGGGGCGGGAGAGGGCCTTCCCCCAACCACCAAACCACAAGAACCCCGAGGAGCCGTTCGCTATGTCGAAAACCACTCGTCTTGCCGCCGTCGCGGCTGCCGTCGCGCTCGCCGCCACCCCGGCGCTGGCCCATCCCGGCCATCTTGCCGGCGCCGGCTTCCTCGATGGCGCCGCGCATCCGCTGGGCGGGCTCGACCACCTGATCGCCATGGTCACGGTCGGCGTCTATGGCGCCACCATCGGCGGGCGCGCCGTGCTGGCGGTGCCGGGGGCGTTCCTGGCCGCCATGCTGGCGGGCGGACTGTTCGCGCTGACCGGTGGCGGACTGCCGCTGGTCGAGCCGACGATCTACGCCTCCACGGTAGTGCTGGCCCTGCTGTGCGTGATGCCGATGTCGCGCAACGGGCTGATCGGTGCGGCCTTTGCCGCCGCCTTCGGTCTGTTCCACGGCTTCGCCCATGGGGCGGAGATGCCGGCTGACGCCGCGGCGCTCGGCTATGCCGCGGGCTTCCTGACCAGCACTGCCGGTCTGCATGCGGCAGGCATCGCGCTGGGGCTGGCGCTCCACCGGCTGATCGGCCGGCCGGAAGAGGACAATCAGGCAGCCTGAGGGCAAGCCGCCCGACGGCTGCCGGCAACTCCCCTGCCATCCCGGCCGCCAGATCGGCCGGGAGCTTGCCAGGGGGAAGGGGCAGTCCGGGCATGAAACCGTTGCTTTGCCAAATGTTCGTATTACGGCACGGTTGTTGCCTATGCCCGACGGAGAAGCGCACCGGACCCTCGCACGCCGGTGCCGCCCTAGGGGAGAAAACAAGCCGATGGCAACGCTGGAAACCTTCTACGAGGTGATGCGGCGGCAGGGGATCACACGCCGTTCGTTCCTGAAATACTGCTCGCTCACCGCCGCCGCCCTCGGGCTGGGGCCGGAACTGGTGCCGCAGATCGTCCATGCCATGGAAACCAAGCCGCGCACGCCCGTGCTGTGGCTGCATGGGCTGGAATGCACCTGCTGTTCGGAATCCTTCATCCGCTCCGCGCACCCGCTGGTGAAGGACGTGGTGCTGTCGATGATCTCGCTGGATTACGACGATACGCTGATGGCGTCGGCCGGCCATCAGGCCGAGGCGATCCTCGACGAGGTGATGGAGAAGTACAAGGGCAACTACATCCTGGCGGTGGAAGGCAATCCGCCGCTGAACCAGGACGGCATGTCCTGCATCATCGGCGGCAAGCCCTTCACCGACCAGCTGCGCAAGGTCGCCAAGGATGCCAAGGCGATCATCTCCTGGGGCTCCTGCGCCTCCTTCGGCTGCGTCCAGGCGGCGCGCCCGAACCCGACCCGCGCCACCCCGGTGCATGAGGTCATCACCGACAAGCCGATCATCAAGGTTCCCGGCTGTCCGCCGATCGCCGAGGTGATGACCGGCGTCATCACCTACATGCTAACCTTCGACCGCATCCCGGAGCTGGACCGCCAGGGCCGGCCGAAGATGTTCTACAGCCAGCGCATCCACGACAAATGCTATCGCCGGCCGCATTTCGACGCCGGCCAGTTCGTGGAGTCCTTCGACGACGAGGGCGCGCGCAAGGGCTATTGCCTCTACAAGGTCGGCTGCAAGGGACCGACCACCTACAACGCCTGCTCCACCGTCCGCTGGAACGAGGGCACCAGCTTCCCCATCCAGTCCGGCCACGGCTGCATCGGCTGCTCGGAGGACGGCTTCTGGGACAAGGGCTCCTGGTATGCCCGCCAGTCCGACATCCTCCAGTTCGGGATCGAGGCCAACGCCGACGAAATCGGCACCACCGCCGCCATCGGCGTCGGCAGCATCATCGCCGCCCACGCGGCGGTCAGCGCCCTGAAGCGCGCACAGCACAAGGGAGACGTCTGACCATGGGCATCGTCCAGACCCCGAACGGGTTCTCGCTCGACAACGGCGGCAAGCGGATCGTCGTCGATCCGGTCACCCGCATCGAAGGCCACATGCGCTGCGAGGTGAATGTCGACAGCAACAACGTCATCCGCAACGCGGTGTCGACCGGCACCATGTGGCGGGGCCTCGAAGTGATCCTGAAGGGCCGCGACCCGCGCGACGCCTGGGCCTTCGTGGAGCGCATCTGCGGCGTCTGCACCGGCTGCCACGCGCTGACCTCCGTCCGCGCGGTGGAGGATGCGCTGCAGATCCGCATCCCCAAGAACGCCCACCTGATCCGCGAGATCATGGCGAAGACGCTGCAGGTCCATGACCACATCGTCCATTTCTATCACCTGCACGCGCTGGACTGGGTCAACCCGGTCAACGCGCTGAAGGCCGATCCGCAGGCGACCTCGGCGTTGCAGCAGGCGGTGTCGCCGCGCCATGCCAAGTCCAGCCCCGGCTATTTCCGCGACGTCCAGACCCGTCTGAAGAAGTTCGTGGAGAGCGGCCAGCTCGGCATCTTCAAGAACGGTTATTGGGACAACCCGGCCTACAAGCTGTCGCCGGAAGCCGACCTGATGGCGGTGACCCATTACCTGGAGGCGCTCGATCTCCAGAAGGACATCGTCAAGATCCACACCATCCTCGGCGGCAAGAACCCGCACCCGAACTACATGGTCGGCGGCGTTCCCTGCGCCATCAACATGGACGGCAACGGATCGTCGGGCGCGCCGCTGAACATGGAGCGGCTGAACTTCATCCGCGCCCGCATCCAGGAGGCCACGGCCTTCGTCGAGAACGTCTATCTGCCGGACGTGCTCGCCATCGCCAGCTTCTACAAGGACTGGCTCTATGGCGGCGGACTGGCGGCGACCAACGTCATGGACTACGGCGATTACGAGAAGGTGCCGTACGACCATTCGACCTGCCAGCTGCCGGGCGGCGTCATCCTGAACGGCAACTGGAACGAGGTCCATCCCATCGACCCGCGCGACCCTGCCCAGGTGCAGGAGTTCGTCGCCCACAGCTGGTATCACTACGAGGACGAGAGCAAGGGCCTGCACCCGTGGGACGGCGTGACCGAGGCCAAGTTCGAACTGGGCGCCAACACCAAGGGCACCCGCACCGACATCAAGGAACTTGACGAGGCCGCCAAGTATTCCTGGATCAAGGCCCCGCGCTGGCGCGGCCATGCGGTGGAGGTCGGCCCCCTGCCCCGCTACATCCTGGCCTATGCCCAGGGCGTCGGTTACGTGAAGGACCAGATCACCGAATCTCTCGGCGCCTTCAACGCGCTGGCCGGCACGAACTTCACGCCGCAGCAGGCGCTGCCGACCACCATCGGCCGCACGCTGGCCCGCGCGCTGGAATGCCAGTACTGCTGCACCATGATGATGGACGACTGGAACGCCCTGATCGCCAACATCAAGGCCGGCGACACCGCCACCGCCAATGTCGAGAAGTGGGACCCGAAGACCTGGCCGAAGGAGGCCAAGGGCGTCGGCACCGTCGCCGCCCCGCGCGGCGGGCTCGGCCACTGGATCAAGATCAAGGACGGCAAGATCGACAACTACCAGTGCGTCGTGCCGACGACCTGGAACGGCAGCCCGCGCGATCCCAAGGGCAACATCGGCGCCTTCGAGGCCTCGCTGCTGAACACGCCGATGGCCCGCCCGGACGAGCCGGTGGAGATCCTGCGCACCCTGCACAGCTTCGATCCGTGCCTTGCCTGCTCCACCCACGTCATGGCGCCCGACGGCGCCGAACTGGCCCGTGTCACCGTGCGCTGACCGGCAACCGAGGAGGATTACGTCATGGCTCCTCTCGACGATGCGAAGCCGGTCGCGACACCGGACGAGGAGGGAACGGCCACTTCGGGTGGCGGCCGCTTCCTGAAGGCGATCTATGTGTATGAGGTGCCGGTCCGGGTCTGGCACTGGGTCAACGCGCTGGCGATCACGCTGCTGTCGGTCACCGGCTATCTGATCGCCAACCCGCTGCCGAGCATGCCGGGCGAGGCGAGCGCCAATTTCCTGATGGGCTACATCCGCTTCGTGCATTTCGCGGCGGCCTACATCTTCACCATCGGCTTCATCGGCCGGCTCTATTGGGCGTTCGCCGGCAACCACCATGCCAAGCAGCTGTTCCGCTTCCCCTTCTGGGACCGCCACTGGTGGGGTGAGCTGTTCCTCGAAGCCCGCTGGTACCTGTTCCTGGAGCGCAAGCCGAAGCTGTATGTCGGCCACAACCCGCTGGCCCAGTTCGCCATGTTCTGGGCGATCGCGGTCGGCAGCGTCTTCATGATCGTCACCGGCTTTGCGCTCTACAGCGAAGGGACGGGGCTGGGCAGCTGGCAGGACCGGCTGTTCGGCTGGGTCATCCCGCTGTTCGGCCAGAGCATGGACGTCCACACCTGGCACCATCTGGGCATGTGGGCGATCCTGCTGTTCGTGATCGTCCACATCTATGCCGCGGTGCGCGAGGACATCATGTCCCGCCAGTCGATCATCTCCACCATGATCAGCGGCGTCCGCACCTTCAAGGACGCCGAAGCCCCGGCCGACGAGGAGCATGAGCGCCCGGTGAAGAAGGCGGCGCGTGTGGGGTGAGTGTCTGATGGGTTGAGGTTCTCTGCCCCCACCTATCCTCCCCCGCTGGGCGGGGGAGGGACTGCCGCCGCGCTTTGACAAAGGTCCTGTCCCCCTCCCCCGCCCAGCGGGGGAGGCTCGGGGTGGGGGCAAAACTCAGCCCCTCCAGCATCCCACACCCCTTGAAAACCTTGAATTGTTCCGCATGCGTTCCCATATCCGGGAGGTTCCGCAACAATCGGGAATTCCAGATCAGCGCCGCACCGTCCGGGTGCGGCCGGAGGATGTCATGCCTTATTTTCCCACCATCGACCTGACCCCGCAGGTGAAGCTGCTTCTGGCGCGCGGGGCGCTGACGCTGAACCCCGGCCAGTGGGTGCGGGGCGAGAAGGGGCGCGGCCGATTTCTGCGCACCGATCCGCGCAGCGGCACCACCTATGTCAGCTGGCTGCGGCCCGGCGACGATTGGGAAACCGCGTCGCAGCGGTTCCATCGCGCCTGCCGAAAGGGCTACATCGGCAAGTACCGCGGCCTCTACGAGTTCGACAAGGCCAGCCGCAGTGCCGATGTTCCGGCGCCCAGGACCAGGGTGCGGGCGCCGGTCCAGATGCCGCTCTTCTCCTACAGGACGAAGGACGCGGTCCACGCCTGACCGAGGCTGAGCCCGCCGTCGTTGGCGGGTGCCAGCCTCGGCAGCAGCGCCTCAACCCCGGCGGCACGGAAGCCGGTAACCAGTTCCTCCGCCAGCACCGCGTTCATCAGGCAACCGCCGGACAGCACCACCCGGTTCAGGCTCCGTGCGCGCAGCACCGGCAGCGTCCAGTCGACCAGAGCCGCAGCCAGCGTGCCGTGGAACAGCTCCGCCCCCTCCACCGCGTCGGCGACCGACAGCAGACGCTCCAGCAGGGGCGTCAGGTCAAGCTCGCCGCCCGCGATCCGCCAAGCACCCGCCGCCACCCGTGGCCGGCGGACCAGCGATTCCAGCGCCATCGGCGCCTCGCCCTCGAAACCCGCCACGGCACGGACGCCCAGCAGCCCGCAGGCAGCGTCGAACCAGCGTCCGCAGGAACTGGTGAGCGGGGCGTTGATGCCGCGCTCGATCATCCGCCGCACGCCTTCGGCGGGACCATGGTTGGCGAAGCGGGGGACGATCTCGTCGGCGCGGCCCATGCGGACCAGGGCCGCTGCGGCCATCCGCCAGGGCTGGCGGGCGGCGACATCGCCGCCGGGCTGGGCGAGCGGGGCCAGACTGCCGAGGCGCTCCGACTGCAAGCCGTCGACCAGCAGCATCTCCCCACCCCAGGAGCCCCCCCCCTCCCCCAGGCCAAAGCCGTCGAGGGCGAGGCCCAGCACCGGCCCGTCCACCCGGTGTTCGGCCACCACGGCGGCGACATGGGCGTGGTGGTGCTGGACCGCGATGGCCGGCAGGCCGGTTCGCTCGGCGAAGCGGGTGGATTGGAAATCCGGATGCCTGTCATGGGCGACCGCCACCGGCTCGACGCCCAGGATGTGCAGCAGATGGGCGACGGTCTCCTCCAGGAAGCCCAGCGTCGCGGCATTGTCGAGGTCGCCGATGTGCTGGGACAGGAAGGCCTCGTCGCCGCGGGTGACGCAGATTGTCGCCTTGAGGTGGCCGCCGACCGCCAGGATCGGCGGCACGGGGTGGGCCAGCCGGATCGGTTCCGGCACATGGCCGCGACCGCGGCGCAGGAAGGCGGTCGCGCCGGCCAGCTTGCGCACCACGCTGTCGTCGGCGCGGATGACGATGTCGCGGTCATGGTCGACGATCATGTCGGCGATGCTCGCCAGCCTTTCCCGCGCCTCCCCGTTGCCGATGGCGAGCGGCTCCCCGCCGGGATTGGCGGAGGTCATGACCAGGGTCAGATCCTGCGGCTCGCGCAGCCAAGCGGTGCCGTCGGGCCGTCCCGCCGCCTCGTGGAACAGCAGGTAATGCAGCGGCGTGTAGGGCAGCATGACGCCCAGCCAAGCGAGGCCTGGAGCAATGTCGGGCGCCAGTTCCGGCGCGTCCTCCCGCCGCCGCAGCAGGACGATGGGGCGCGCCACCCCCTCCAGCAGCCGGCGCTCGCCGTCGTCCATGCCGACATGACGGGCGGCGGACTCCGCGCTGGCGACCATCAGGGCGAAGGGCTTGCCGTTGCGCTGCTTGACCCGCCGCAGCCGCTCCACCGCGTCCGCGCGCGTGGCGTCGCAGGCGAGGTGGAAACCGCCAAGCCCCTTGATGGCAACGATCCTGCCATCCCGCAGGGCGGCCAGAATGTCCTCCGGAGGGTGCGACAGGCGGGGACCGCAGGTTGGGCAGGCGGTCGGCTGGGCGTGGAAACGGCGGTCGGCCGGGTCCTTGTACTCCGCCATGCAGTCGGGGCAGAGCGCAAAGCCGGCCATCGCCGTCTGCGGCCGGTCATAGGGGAGCCGCCGCGTGATGGTGTAGCGCGGGCCGCAATGCGTGCAGTTCAGGAAGGCATAGCGGTAGCGGCGGTCGGCCGGATCGAACAGTTCGGCAAGGCAGGCCGGGCAGACCGTGGCGTCGGGACCGATGCCGGTGGCGATGGCGCCGCCGGTCTCGCTGTGGCGGATGGCGAAGGACACATCGCCGGGGAGCGGGGCGACGGCTTCGCAGTCGACGACGTCGATGCGGGCAAGCGGCGGCGCCTCTTCGATCAAGGCGGTGCGGAAGGCGGCGGTGTCGGCGCCCTGCACTTCGATCAGCACGCCCTGCGGGTCGTTCAGCACCCAGCCGGTCATGCCGAAACGCCGGGCGAGCGCATGGACATGCGGACGGAAACCCACGCCCTGCACCCGTCCGCGCACGCGGATCCTCAGCCGCTTGTCGTCATGGGACATGGAAGCCCTTTGGATGATCTTCGGCCCATCCTATCCTTCTCTCCGGGAGCGAGAAGGGACAATCGCTGCGGCAGATGGTCTGTACGGAGTCAGGGCCGCAACGATCCGGCACCGCGCCGGTTGACAAGGGAACCCGCGGAACCGGAACGGAGACGCCGTCATGAGCGCAAGCAAGCACGAGAAGACCGACAAGCCGACCGATGCCGACCTGAAGAACAACCCGCAGATCGGCGGGACCAAGGGCGCCCGCGCCGCCGGCATGACGCCGGACGACATGGATCTGGCACAGGGCGAGAGCACCTTCGAAGGCGATGTCGAGAACCAGACCAACGACAAGGGCGGGGTCGACAAGCCCTTCCGCGACACCGCGCCGCTGAAGCCGCGTCAGGCCTGACGGAACGAATCGTTTGACAGACAAGGCGGCGCTCTGCGGGGCGCCGCCTTTTTGCGTCCGCGACGGGCAGCCATGCACGGGGTTGCCGGGCCTGCGACATTCTGTTACGTCTGCCGTCATGCTGCACCGCGTCACGCCGCCTTGACGGCCTGCTCCCTGCATTGACCTGAAGCCCGACCGTCCAAGTCCCGGACCGGCCGCCGCTTCGCAGCGATTCCAGTTTCAGACTTCCATTCCCGATCATCGTCGATGGCGACACACCGCCCGGCCTTTGCCGCTGCGCGAACGCTGCCGCCGTCCCGTCTTGAGCTTGCGAGACCCATGACCATCGATTTGCAACGGCTCCGCCAGGAGTGGTTCGGCAACACGCGCGGCGACCTGCTGTCCGGCCTTGTCGTCGCCCTTGCCCTGATCCCGGAGGCCATCGCCTTCTCCATCATCGCCGGTGTCGATCCCAAGATCGGCCTCTACGCCTCCTTCGCCATCGCCATGACGATCGCCATCGTCGGTGGCCGTCCCGGCATGATCTCCGCCGCCACGGCCGCCACGGCGGTGCTGATGGTCACGCTGGTCAAGGAGCATGGCCTGCAATATCTGCTGGCCGCCACCGTGCTGGCCGGACTGCTGCAGATCGGCGCCGGGTTCCTGCGGCTGGGGGCGCTGATGCGCTTCGTGTCGAAGTCGGTGATGACCGGCTTCGTCAACGCGCTCGCCATCCTGATCTTCCTGGCCCAGTTGCCGGAGCTGGTGGGGGTGCCGACCGTCACCTATGCGCTGGTCGCCGCCGGATTGGCGATCATCTACCTGCTGCCGCGCCTGACCAGGGCGGTGCCGTCGGCGCTGGTTAGCATCCTTGTGCTGACCGCGGTCACCATCGGCTTCGGCATCGATGTGCGCACCGTCGGCGACATGGGCGAACTGCCCAGCACCCTGCCCGTCTTCCTGCTTCCCGACATTCCGCTGACGCTGGAGACGCTGCGCATCATCCTGCCCTATTCCGCCGGCATCGCCGTGGTCGGGCTGCTGGAATCGCTGATGACCGCGGCCATCGTCGACGACATGACGGAGACCGGCAGCGACAAGAACCGCGAATGCGTCGGCCAGGGCGTTGCCAACATGGTCTCGGGCTTCCTCGGCGGCATGGCCGGCTGCGCGATGATCGGCCAATCGGTGATCAACGTGAAGTCGGGCGGCCGGGGCCGGCTGTCGACCTTCTGCGCCGGCCTGTTCCTGCTGTTCCTGATCGTCGTGCTGGGCGATTGGGTGAAGCGCATCCCGATGGCCGCCTTGGTGGCGGTGATGATCATGGTGTCGGTCGGCACCTTCAGCTGGCAATCCCTGAAGACCCTGGTCACGCATCCGCGCAGTTCCAGCGCCGTGATGCTGGCGACGGTGGCCGGGGTGGTCTTCACCCACAATCTCGCCATCGGCGTGCTGATCGGCGTTTTGCTGTCCGGCATCTTCTTTGCCGGAAAGGTCGCCCGGATGTTTCGCGTCACCTCCACCCTGTCGGCGGATGGCCGCACCCGCACCTATCTGGTCGAAGGGCAGCTGTTCTTCGCCTCGGCCGACGATTTCTCCGCCGCCTTCGACGTGCGGGAGGATCTGGACGCCGCGGTCATCGATGTTTCCAGCGCCCATATCTGGGACATCTCCAGCGTCGCGGCACTGGACGGCGTCGTGCTGAAGTTCCGCCGTGCCGGGACCGAGGTGCGGCTGATCGGCCTCAATGCGGCCAGCGAGACCATCGTCGACCGGCTGGCGACCCACGACAAGCCGGGGGCCGAGGAGCGCGCCCTGGCGCACTGAACGGCACCACCACCTCCTCAGAAGGCTATCGCCTTTTGAGGAGGGTGGGCGGGCGCAACCGCAGGGGCAGCTTTCTGTTGGCGGAAAGGGTTGGACTGAGCATCGACCGGATGCGCATGCCGGCCCGCCGCAGCATGCAGGAGGCAGGATGTCACTCGATCCGCGGCTGTTGGCGGTCGCCACGGCGTTGCCGCCCCACCGCTTCGAGCAGGAGGAGACGCTGGCCGTCGCCCGGACGGTGTTCGCCCATCGCCTGCGCGACTTCGACCGGCTGGCCCCCGTCTTCGCCAACACCGGCATCCGCAGCCGCTATGCCGCCTGCCCGCTGTCCTGGTATCTGGAGCCCCATGGCTGGGGCGAGCGCGCCGCCGTGTTCGAGCGAGTGGCGCTGGACCTGCTGGAAGAAGCGGCGGGCAAGGCGCTTGACGCAGCCGGGCTCCGCCCCACCGATGTCGACGCCATCGTCTGCGCCACCACAACGGGCATCGCGACGCCGAGCCTGGAGGCGCTTCTGCTTGATCGCATGGGCTTCCGGCCCGACACGGTGCGGCTGCCGGTCTTCGGGCTGGGCTGTGCCGGCGGGGCGCTGGGGCTGGCGCGGGCGGGCATGATGGCGCGTGCCATGCCGGGGCGCAATGTGCTGTTCCTGGTGGTCGAGCTTTGCACCCTCTCGCACCGGCCGGAAGAGGCCTCTCCCACCAATGTGGTGGCGAGCGCGCTTTTCGCCGATGGTGCCGCCGCCGCCCTGCTGCGCGCGCCGACCGACGGCGGCGATGCCCCTGGCCCTCGCTTCATCGACAGTGCCGAACACACTTGGCCGGGCACCCGGCGGATCATGGGCTGGCGGATCGAGGACGAGGGCTTCGGCGTCGTCTTCAGCCAGGACATCCCGCGCCTGATCCGCGAGCGGCTGGCCCCGGTGGCCGATGGCTTCCTGACCGGCCGCGGCATGACCCGCGCGGACCTGTCCGGGGTGATCTGCCACCCCGGTGGCGCCAAGGTTCTTCAGGCGTTGACCGAAGTGCTGGCGCCCGCCACCGCCGGAATGGACGACTCCTGGGCGGTGCTGGGCGAGTGCGGCAACATGTCGGCGGCCAGCGTGATGTTCGTGCTCGACCGCCGGATGCGCAGCGGCGCCACCGGGGCGCATCTGATGCTGGCGCTCGGCCCCGGCTTCACCGCCGCCCTCACCCTGCTGGATCTGTGACCATGGAATCGCTCGGTTGGCCGCAGGCGATCCTGCTGGCGGTCGCGGCGCAGCGGCTGCTTGAGTTGGTGGTCGCCCGCCGCAACACAGCGCGGCTGCTGGACGAAGGCGCGCGGGAGGTTGGGGCCGCCCATTACCCGCTGTTCGTCGTGCTGCATGCCGGATGGCTGCTGGCGCTGTTCCTGGCGGTGCCGGCGGACGCCCCGATCAATGGCTGGCTTCTGGCGCTGTTCCTGCTGCTGCAGGCCGGGCGGGTGTGGGTGATCGCGACGCTCGGCCGCTTCTGGACGACGCGGATCATCACACTGGACGGCGCTCCGCTGGTCCGCCGCGGCCCGTTCCGCTGGGTCCGGCATCCCAACTATCTGGTGGTGGCGGGCGAATTGGTGGTGCTGCCGCTGGTGTTCGGCAATGTCTGGATCGCCGTCGCCGTCACGCTGCTGAACATTCCCCTCACCCGCCGCCGCATCCAGGTGGAGGAGGAGGCGCTGAGCGACCGGCAGGGAACCGCGAGCGGTGCAGGCCGTTGGACCGGGTGGAGCGGCCGCCGCGTCCCGCCGGCCGCCTGATGGCACCATGTACGGCACCATGATCAGGACAACGCTCATGCCCCTTCCGTCAGCCCCCGTCGTCTGCATAACCGGCGCATCGGCCGGGGTCGGCCGTGCCACGGCCTTGGCCTTCGCCGCCTACCGGCAGGCCTCCATCGGCCTGATCGCCCGCTCCGAGGAGGCGCTGGAGGAGGTTAAGGCGGAGGTGGAGCGGCTGGGCGGCCGGGCGCTGGTGCTGCCGCTGGACGTCGCCGACGCCGATGCGCTGGACAGCGCCGCCGACAAGGTGGAGGAGGCCTTCGGTCCCATCGACGTCTGGATCAACGCGGCGATGGTCACCGTCTTCGGCCCGGTCCACGCGGTGACGGCGGAAGAACTGAGGCGGGTGACCGAGGTGACCTATCTCGGCTCCGCCTATGGCATCCAGACGGCGCTGCGGCGGATGCGGGTGCGGGGACAAGGCGCGATCCTTCAGGTCGGATCGGCGCTGGCCTACCGGTCGATCCCGCTGCAATCGGCCTACTGCGCGGCCAAGCATGCGGTGCAGGGCTTCGTCGACAGCCTGCGGTCGGAGCTGATCCACGAGGACAGCCGGATCACCCTGACGGCGGTGCATCTGCCGGCGGTCAACACGCCGCAGTTCGATTGGGCGCGCAGCCATATGCCGCGCCGTGCCCGGCCGATGGGGACGATCTTCCAGCCGGAGGACGTCGCCCGCGCCATCCTTCATGCAGCCGAGAACCCCCGCCGCGAATATTGGCTGGGCGGATCGGCGATGCAGGCCATCCTCGGCAATTTTCTCGCTCCCGGTTTTGCCGACCGCTACCTCGCCGCCAACGCGGTGGACGGCCAGTTGACGGAAGAGACCGAGATCCCCGGCCGGCCGGACAATCTCTATCACCCCGTCGACGGGCTGCACCGGACCCGCGGACGCTTCGGCCTGCCGCACAACAGCCTGCGGCTTGCCGCCCCCAGCGGCGCCGCCCGCGGTCTGGCGGTCGCCGCCGGGCTGATCCTGGCGGGCGGTCTGGGCTTCGCCATGAGCCGGATGACGCCGCGACTGCGCTAGGCGGGCTGAACGCGGAAGAGAAATAGGGCCGGCATCCTTCTCGGGTGCCGGCCCTTTTCCTATGCGCAAACCGTCCGGCACCCATCCTGCGGGCAAAACGTACAGTTCGCCTGAAACGCTATTGCCAAGACCATTCATACATACTACCATACCAGTGTTTGAACAATCTGGTCATCGGCCATTCCCTTCCCTGCCGGCGCCCCCTTGATCGCGGGCGCTGCTGGCACCCCGGCGTCGGGCCGAACACGCACCAGTCGAACGGCGGTTTCCATGCCGCCGACAGTCCAATTTGCTGGGAGGAAACGAGATGTCTGTCATGGCAAAGGCCGTGCGCGCGGCGCTGTTCGGTTCGGTGATGTCCCTGGCTTCGTTCGGCGCGTCGGCCGCCGACTACACCCTCAGCGTCAACACGGCGCTGTCGCCCCAGGACCCGCTCTACAAGGGCCTGGAGGAGTTCAAGGCCAATGTGGAAAAGCGGTCGGCCGGCAAGATGAGCGTCCGGCTTTTCCCCGCCTCGCAGCTGGGCAAGGACGAGGATCTGCTGGAACAGGCGCGGGCCGGCGCCCCCGTCGCGGTTGTGGTGGACGGCGGCCGGCTGGCCGTCTTCGTGAAGGAGTTCGGCGTTCTCGGCGCGCCCTACGTCGCCCAGGGCTATGGCGGCATCCGCAAGGTCGTGACCTCCCCGATGTTCGAGGAATGGGTGCAGAAGCTGCGCAAGGCGTCCGGCCATCAGGTGCTGTCCTTCAACTGGTGGCAGGGCGAACGCCACATGCTGACCAATAAGCCGGTGAAGGTGCCGGCCGACCTCAGCGGCGTGCGCGTCCGCACCCCCGGTGCGCCGGTGTGGATGGAGACGATCCGCGCCATGGGCGCCACGCCGACGCCGCTGCCCTGGTCGGAGGTCTACACCGCCATGCAGCAGCAGGTGATCGACGGGGCGGAGGCGCAGGACCCGGCCATCTACGGCTCCCGCCTGTACGAAGTGGCGAAGTACCTGACCAAGACCGGCCACATCAACCTGATCACCGGCATCGTCACCAGCGCCGCCTGGTTCGACGGCCTGCCGAAGGACATGCAGACGCTGCTGCGCGAGGAATCGCTGAAGGCCGGCGACAGCGCGTCGAAGGCGACCGAGGCTTCGCTTGCGGATTTCGAGAAGCAGATGAAGGACAAGGGCATGCAGGTCGTCGAGATCGACGTGACGCCCTTCCGCACCGCCACGGCCCCGGTCTACGAGAAGCTCGGCTATGGCGACCTGCAGAAGCAGGTCGAAGCGCTCGTGAAGCAGTAATCGGAGTGGGGGGCCCTTTCAAAGGCTCCCCTTTCCTCGCGCTCCCCTTCCAAACAACCGACGCTCGCAGCCTTCGTCGTCGCTGACGATCCCGGCGGGCCGGACCGGAGCACCCCCTTGCGATGAAATCCCTGTACGTCAAGGCGGAGGCGGTGTTGGCGACGACGCTGCTCGCCGTCATCGTCCTGCTGGTCTTCCTGGCCGGCGTCAGCCGCTGGTTCGGCTATCCTCTGGTCTGGTCGGTGGACGTCGCCCAGCTGCTGTTCGCCTGGGCCAGCTTCCTCGGCGCCGACCTCGCGTTGCGCAAGCATGCCCATATAGGCATCGATTATCTGGTCAAGCGCCTGCCGGCACGGCCGCGTGCGGTGCTGGACATCCTGCTGGCGCTGGTGGTGCTGGCCTTCCTGCTGACAATGGCGGTCAAGGGTTATCAGCTGACTATGCTGAACCTGGAGCGGCAGTTCGGCGACAGCGGCATCAGCTATGCCTTCGTCACCGCGGCAGTGCCGGTCGGCTGCCTGCTGCTGTCCTTCACCCTGCTGGGGCAGACGGTGGCCGCCATCGGCCGGCTGCGCCGGACCCCGCGCCCGATCTTCAACACGCCGTCGGAAGTTCCGCTCGCCGAGGAGGTGATGCCGTGATCCTGCTCGCCGTTTCCTTTTTCGTCCTGATGGGGTTGGGCGTTCCCATCGCCTTCGCCATCGGCATCGCCGGTTTCACCTTCTTCCTGACCAACGGCATCATTCCGATGTCGATCGGGGTGCAGCAGGTCGCCACCGCGTCGCAGAGCTTCCCGCTGCTGGCGGTCCCCTTCTTCGTACTGGCCGGCCACATGATGAACCGGACCGGCATCACGCACCGGCTGATCGCCTGTTCGAATGTGCTGGTGTCCTGGATGTCGGGCGGTCTGGCGCAGGTCTGCATCGTGCTGTCCACGCTGATGGGCGGCGTCTCGGGTTCCGCCGTCGCCGACGCGGCGATGGAAGCGCGCATCCTGGGTCCCGACCTGATCCGCAGCGGCTATTCCAAGGGCTTCACCTCGGCCGTCATCGCGGTTGGGTCGCTGATCACCGCGACCATTCCGCCCAGCCTGGGCCTGATCCTGTATGGCTTCGTCGGCAACGTGTCGATCGGCCGGCTGTTCCTGGCCGGCATCGTTCCCGGCTTCCTGATGATGGCCGTGCTGATGGTCACCGTCTGGTGGATCGCCCGGCGCCGCGGCTATCGCGCCGCCACCACCCAGCGGCCGACCGCCAAGGCGATCTGGGCGGCGGTGGTCGACGCGAAATGGGCCCTGCTGTTCCCGGTGGCCCTGCTGGTCGCCATCCGCGGAGGCCTGTTCACCCCATCGGAGGTCGGCGCTTTCGCCGTCGTCTATGCGGTCCTGGTCGGTTTCTTCGCCCACAGGGAACTGACCATGCAGGGCTTGGTCGACGCGCTGGTGGAAGCGGTGACGGATACCGGTCTGATCATGCTGATCATCCTGTTCTCCGGCATGGTCGGCTACGCCATCGTCTTCGAACAGGCGCCGCAGAGCATTGCCGCCGCCATGACCGACCTGACGCGGGAGCCGGTGCTGGTGGTGACCCTGATCCTGATCTTCCTGTTCATCGCCGGTCTGTTCATCGAAAGCACGGTGCTGGTGCTTCTGCTGACGCCGATCTTCCTGCCGATCGTCCAGCCGCTGGGCGTCGATCCCGTGCATTTCGGCATCCTGATGATGACCATCGTCACGTTGGGATCCATGACCCCGCCGGTGGGGGTGGCGATGTACACGGTGTGCAGCCTGCTGGACTGCCCCATCGAGGAATATATCGTCGAATCCATCCCCTTCGTCCTGGCGGTGGTGGGGCTGGTCGCGGTGCTGCTGCTGTGGCCGGGCTTGGTGCTGTTCATGCCCAACGCACTGATGTGAGCGGCCCGGTTAATGTCACAGCGGGGCGGTCAGCAAACCGTCTTGCGGTCGGCGCGACCTGGCCTATATAGGGTGTCCTACGCCAACAACAGAAAGGAGGTGATCTCGTGTCTCATTGTCCGTCTCACTCGTCGTCGAGCGCCAAGGCCGAGGTCTCTTTCTTCGTGAAGGGGATTTCGGTCCGCTAAGGACTGCGCCGTGGTGTCGACGACACACGGATCGACAATGGAAGGGCTGCCGGCAACGGCAGCCCTTCTTTGTTTTTCGAGGATGTGGGGCCTTGCAAAGCCCCTCTCCCCTTGCGGGGCGGGATCGGCCAAACGCCAACGGCGTTTTGCCGACCCGCGGGTTGGGGTGAGGGGACGCGAGCTTTCCGCCCAACTGACCCTCAGTGCTGCATCTCGCCCATCTGCTTGCGGGAGTCGCCGGTCTTGTCGAGGATGATGCTGTCGTCGGCCTTGCCTTCGACTTCCAGGATACCGATCAGGCCCTTGGTGGCGCGGCTCAGCGCATGGTCGACCAGGGCGTATTTGCCGGGATAGTCGACCTTGAACTCCACCATCGTGGCGCCGCCGGGGGCGACGGTCACGGTCTGGATCCCCTTGGCCGGTTCATTCTCCAATCCGCCCATGTTGTAGACGCGGTCGAAGATCTCGCCGATGACATGGAAGGAGGAGGTCAGGTTCGGGCCGCCGACGCCGAAGTACAGGCGCACCGTCTCACCGACCTTGGCCTTCAGCGGCTTGTCCTTGGTCAGCGCGCCGACCGTGCCGTTGAACACCAGATAGCTCGGACGCTCGTTGACGAGGCCATCATAGTCGTCCTCGGCGTTCGACAGGTTCTTGGCCTTGGTGGCGTAGATCTCCTGCTGCATTACGTAGAACTCGTGATCCACCGGCGGCAGGCCGGTTTCCGGTTCCACCACGATCAGGCCGTACATCCCCTTGGAGATGTGGTGGGCGACCATCGGCGTGGCGCAGTGATAGACATAGACGCCGGGGGTCAGTGCCTTGAAGGTGAAGGCCTTGGTCTGGCCCGGCTCCACCTGGGTGATCTGGCCGCCGCCGAGGAAACCGGTCGCGGCATGGAAGTCGACGGAGTGGTTCATCGTCGATTCCGGCGCGTTGGCGATGGAGACGTCCACCGTGTCGCCGACCCGTACCCGCACCATCGGGCCGGGCACCGTGTTGTTGAAGGTCCAATAGGTGTAGGTGGTGCCGTCATCCAGCTTGGACTCGACTTCCGTCGTGACCAGCGAGACCTTGTGGGTCTTCGGCGCCCGTTTTCCGGCCTTTTCCGGGGCGGGAACCGACGCCGGGTCCATGACGACGCTGTGGGTGGGTTGCTTGACCTTCGGGTCGGCGTAGAGCGTGTCCGCAGCCGAAGCGGCACCGATACCGGAGAGGATCATCAGGGCGGCGGCGCTGACGGTGACGAGGGAGCGCGAGGTCTTCATGGCGTCGTCTCGGGGTTTGTTTCTTGTGAGGTAATATTCCCCCCGTTCCCCCTCTCTCTTCTTGACCGCCGTCAAGTGGAAGGCCTGGACGCAACTTTGTCGCAGGCCTTTTTTATTTCCATACAACCAATAAGGATTTCCCTACTACGATTTGGGGCGGAAGGCGACGCAGACTGCCGGGTCCGTTTCGATGCGGCCGGCGCCGATCAGGTCCAGGCAATAGGGGATCGCGGGAAACACCGCCTCCAGGCAGTCGTGGATGGCGGACGGCTTGCCCGGCAGATTGACGATCAGGCTGCGGCCGCGGATGCCGGCGGTCTGGCGCGACAGGATGGCGGTCGGCACTACCCGCAGGCTGACCGATCGCATCAGCTCGCCGAATCCCGGCATCATCTTGTCGCACACCCGCTCGGTCGCTTCCGGCGTCACGTCGCGCGGGGCGGGGCCGGTGCCGCCGGTGGTGACCACCAGATCGCAGCCGGCGACGTCGCACAACTCGACCAGGGTGGCGGCGATCAGGTCCAGCTCGTCCGGGATGACCCGAGCCTCGGCGATCCAGGGCGAGGCGACGATGCGCGTCAGTTCTTCGCGGATCGCCGGGCCGCCCTTGTCCTCGTAGACGCCGCGGCTGGCGCGGTCGGAGATGGTGACGATCCCGATCTTCACCGGGGCGGGCTTCACCGGAGCGGGCGTTGCGGCATTCGCGTCGGTCATTGTGCTGGTTCCTTACAGGGTCAGGCGGCGCAGGCGACCTGCCGGTACAGTGCCGGCAGCGCCTTCGTCAGGTGGGAAACCTGCGGGAATATGGCATAGGCGCCGCGTCCGAACAGATAGGGCACGTAATCGCGGGCCATCGCATCGACGGTGATGGCGAAAACGGCCAATCCGTCGCGCCTCGCCTCGCGGATCGCCTGACGCGTGTCCTCGATGCCGTAGCGGCCTTCGTAATGGTCCACGTCGTTCGGCTTGCCGTCGGTCAGCAGAACCAGCAGCCGATGACGGTTCGGCCGCTCGGCCAACTGGGCGGAGGCGTGACGGATCGCCGCGCCCATGCGGGTGTAGTAGCCGGGCTTCAGCGCGCCGATGCGACGGGTCACGGTGGGGCCCAGCGGCTCGTCGAAGCCCTTCAGGGTCTGCACCCGCACCCAGTCGCGCCGGCGCGAGGTGAAGGCGTAGAGCGCATGGTCGTCGCCGCAGGCGGTGAGCCCATGGGTCAAGGCCAGCAGCGCCTCCTTCTCCACGTCCAGCACGCGGCGTCCGTCGATCCAGCCGTCGGTGGACAGCGAACCGTCGACCAGCACGGCGACGGCGAGGTCGCGGGCGGCGTTGCGGGCCTGCTGATGCACCCGGTCGCTGCCGCATCCGCCGGCCAGGAAGTCGGCGCGGCTCCGCACCAGGGCGGTCAGGTCCAACTCGTCGCCATCGGCCTGCCCGGTGAACAGCATGCGCTTCGGGCGCAGCGCCTCGAACTGGCGGCGGACTTGCCGGATGCGGCGCAGCGCCGCGTCGTCGGGCTGCCAGGACTCGCCGTCCGCCGGGGCCGTCTCCGCAACCACACGGCAGTGGTCGGGCAGATGGGCCTGCCGGCGGTGGTCCCATTCGGGATAGGTCAGGGTCGCTGTCAGCGGCGTGTCGTCGACGGCCTGTGCACCAAGGTCGAGGTCGAGCTTCAGCGTGGTCGAGGCCTTGCGCTGGTGCGTGCCGACGGCGATCTCGTCCAGGTCGTCGGCGGCCTTGCGGGCATTCTCCGCATCGTCGTCGTCGACCGCGCGCGGGATGTTCAGCGCCTCGGCGAGGCTCAGCATCTTCTCGAAGCGGTTCAGGATCAGCGGGTCGTTGCGCTGGATCTGGTCGGTCTGCCGCCGGGTCGCGGCACGGCGGCGCTGGTCTCCCTCCGCCGCCTGTCCTCCCTCGCCCGGACTTTCGGCGGCAGCGGCGAGTGAGCGCTCGGTCGTTGGCGCCACCAAGCCCCACAGTGGGACCGGCAGCAGGCGGGCATAGCCGTAGGGGGCGGCGAAATCCGACAGCGGGATCGTCGGGGCAAGCATCCGCGCCGCTTCCGCGGTGGCGGCTCCTGCGCCGAGCAGCGCCAGGACGGCGCTCTCCACTTCGGCTTCCACCGGAGGCAGGCGCCGGACCGGACGGATGGCGGCAACGGCGCGGGCGAGATCCTCATAGGGGCGGCGCAGGCCAGGCCAGCACGTCAGCACCGTCGCGGTGGTCGCCGCGGCACTGCGCAGAAGCTGTACGTCGGCTCCCAATGGGTCGGCGGGAAGCGGAACGTGTTCGGCATGGGCGAAGAAGGCGGCCAGCCATTCGTACAGACGTTCGTTCAGTGCCGGATCCGGGAACAGGTCGATGGCCGCCGGCAGTTGAAGGACATCGCCGTCCAGCGACGCCCGCTCCACCCGTTCCGCCCCCAGCCCGATGCGGTCGAGCAGGGGAAGCCGGTGCCCCGAAACTGCCGCGGTTCCCGCCGCCAGCCTCACCCCGCGGTCACCGCCGAGAGCGCGGAAGAACACGGCCAGCCGCGGTCGCATCGTTTCCAGCGTCACCGCCGCGTCCGGATGGTGGGGATAACTCGACCGCCCGCCGATCAGGCGGTGCCACAAGCGGCCGACGGTCTCTTCCGGCTCGAAGATTTCCAGCATGACACCTGTTCCCTATGAGGCCGAAAGCCCTACCCCAGCGTGACCTCGGCCACGCGCAGCAGGCCGGCGCGGATGTCCGGGTCGTCGGTCAGCGGTTCGATCAGGGCGGCGCGGATGGCGCGTTCGGGCTTCATGCCGGAGCGGATCAGCGTGGCGCAGTAGATCAGCAGGCGGGTCGACACGCCCTCTTCCAAATCCTGCCCCTTCAGGGCACGCAACGCGTTGGCGAGGCGGACCAGCGGGACGACGCGGTTTTCGGCCAAGCCGCTTTCGGTCGCCACGATGGGGATTTCCCGCTCAGGCGCCGGGAAGTCGAACTCGACGGCCAGGAAGCGCTGGCGGGTGCTGGGCTTCAGCGCCTTCAGGACATTCTGGTAGCCAGGGTTGTAGGACACCACCAGCATGAAGCCCGGCGGCGCTTCCAGCGTTTCGCCGGTGCGGTCCAGCGGTAGGATGCGGCGGTCGTCGGTCAGTGGGTGCAGCACCACCGTGACGTCCTTGCGCGCTTCCACCACCTCGTCGAGATAGCAGATGGCGCCTTCGCGCACGGCGCGGGTCAGCGGACCGTCAGCCCATACGGTGTCGCCGCCCTTCAGCAGGTAGCGCCCGGTCAGGTCGGCGGCGGTCAGGTCGTCGTGGCACGACACGGTGTAGAGCGGCCGGCCGAGCTTGGCCGCCATATGGGCGACGAAGCGGGTCTTGCCGCAGCCGGTCGGTCCCTTCAGCAGCAGGGGCAGCCGGTGATGGTAGGCGTGCTCGAACAGCGCGCACTCGTCGCCGGTGGGCTGGTAGAAGGGCAAGGAGACGGACGGGTCGATCGGGACGGCGGCGTCGGGCATCGCAGCGGAACTCCAAAAAAAGACGGCCCCTGCGCGTATCGGATGGCCGACGGAGCGCAGGGGCCGGAGGGGACGTCACTCGGCCGGTTGGTAGCTGGCCGGGATCGATGCAGGCCGCTCTTCGCGGGCCGGACCGAAGATGGCGTAGAGGTAGACCAGCACGCCCACCGCTACCGCGACGCCGGCGCCGAGCCGCATCCAATAGAACAGTGCGATCTGGGCCTGCACCTCCATGTAGTCCATGCCCAGGACGCGCTGCAGATGGGTCTGCACCACGCCGGCCACGGTCAGGGCGAAGGTCATGAAGGCCATGCCACCGCTCATCAGCCAGAAGCTCCACATGTTCAGGAGCTGGTTGTAGGGCTGCCGGCCGCGCAGGTAGGGCATGGCGTAGGTGATGATGGCGAGGTTGATCATCGCATAGGCGCCGTAGAAGGCGAGGTGCCCGTGCGCCGCCGTCACCTGGGTGCCGTGGGTGTAGTAGTTGATCGGGGCCAGCGTGTGCAGGAAGCCCCACAGCCCGGCGCCGAAGAAGGCGAACACCGCGCAGCCCAGCGACCACAGCATCGCCGCCTTGTTCGGATGCCGCCGGCCGCTCTTCCACACCATCATGAAGGCAAAGACGACCATGGTGAAGAAGGGTGCGACTTCCAGCGTGGAGAACAGCGAGCCGATCCACTGCCAGTAGCCGGGCGTGCCGATCCAGTAATAATGGTGGCCCGTGCCGAGGATGCCGCTGAACAGGGCCAGACCGACGATGGCGTACAGCCACTTCTCGACCACCTCGCGGTCGACGCCGGTCATCTTGATCATCAGGAAGGCGAGGATGGAGGCCAGGACCAGTTCCCACACGCCCTCGACCCACAGATGGACGACGTACCACCAGTACATCTTGTCCAGCGACAGGTTCGACGGATTGTAGAAGGAGAACAGGAAGAAGATGGCGATGCCCCACATGCCCACCAGCAGGATGTTGGTGATGACCGTGCGGCGGCCTTTGATGACCGTCATCGTCATGTTGTAGAGGAACATCAGCGCGACGACGACGATGGCGCCCTTGATCCAGGTCGGCTGTTCCAGGAACTCCCGCCCCTCATGGATGCGGAAGACGTAACCGACCACGGCGGCCAGTGCGCCGAAGACGAACAGGCCCAGTTGGATCAGCGCCAGTTTCGGACTGTGCAGCTCGGTCTCCGACTCTTCCGGGATCAGGTAATAGGCGGCGCCGAAGAAGCCGATCAGCAGCCAGACGATCAGCGCGTTGGTGTGGATCATCCGGAGAACGTTGAAGGGCAACAATTCCGAAAGCGTATTGGGCAGGACATAGACGACACCGGCCAGGAGACCCACCAGGATCTGCACGCCGAACAGTCCCATGGCCGCCGCGAAGTAATAGATGGCGACTTTTTGCGATTCGTACTTCATGACGGAAATCTCCTCAGCCCGACAGCTTGGGCGGCCAGTTCTGGGTATTGATCCGGCTGGTCCATTCCAGGAATGCGGCCAGATCCTCGACCTCGGCGTCGGTCAGGTTGAACTGCGGCATCTGGCGCCGTCCTTCGATCCCGGACGGCTGCGCCGCCATCCAGCCCTTCAGGGCCATGACGGCACTGTCGTGGTCCTTGTCGCCGCCGTAGCGCAGCCAGACATTGCCCAGCTCGGGGGCG
The DNA here is from genome assembly GCF_031455875.1 of Azospirillum sp. BE72. Taxonomy (NCBI): domain Bacteria; kingdom Pseudomonadati; phylum Pseudomonadota; class Alphaproteobacteria; order Rhodospirillales; family Azospirillaceae; genus Azospirillum; species Azospirillum sp. BE72. The sequence continues at coordinate 70,010 of NZ_JAVDTO010000016.1, read as the reverse complement.
AAATAGGCGCCTTCACCCAGCAGCGTGTGGCAGTTGATGCAGGAGTTCTTTTCCCACACATGCTTGCCGCGGGTGACGGCATCGGTCAGCGTCTTTTCGTCCGTACCGGTTTTGACGATGTAATTGTGGCTGAGCGCGGTCAACGCGACGAAGGTCGCGAAGAAGAACAGCGATCCGCCATAAAAGATGTTTCGCGCGGCCGCCTTGGTAAAGCGTTCGGTCATCGCTCGGGATCCCTGGCAATCTCGAATTTTCGTCGAGTGGGGTCGGTTCGGAAGGCGTTGGGTGCGCGAAGCCGGGGGCCGGAAGCCGGGCGTCGCAGCGTCTTTCCGCCACGGGTCGAGCGAATAATTGACCGTGGAAGGAGGGCATTCCTTGACCGCGGTCAAGCCGGCCGGAGCGGTGCCGGCCTATCGTTCGCATACATGATGAGAAGGATCGGACATGGCCGACGTTGACATGACGGCCCCGCAGGACAGGCCGGGCGGATTGGATGCCCTGCCCGGCAACCTGATGATGTGGATTCTGATCTTCAGCGAGCTGGCGGTGTTCGGCGTGGCCTTCATAGGCTTCGCGATCGCCCGCGTGCTGGATCCCGCCACCTTCGCCGCCGGGCAAGCGCACCTGAACGGTACGCTGGGGGCGCTGAACACCATGGTGCTGGTCACCAGCGGCTATCTGGCGGCCCGTGCCGTCGCCGCCGGACGGCGCGGCGCCGCGAAGCAGGCACGCCGGGCGATGCTGGCCGCCGCAGCGGTCGGGTCGGTCTTCCTGGCGGTGAAGGCGGTGGAGTATTCCGCGACGCTGGGGGCTGGGCTGACCATCGACAGCGACACCTTCTTCACCCTCTATTTCCTGCTGACCGGCTTCCACGCCCTGCATGTCGTGCTGGGCATCGTCATCCTTCTGCTGGTCTCCCGATCCGGACCGGAAACGCTGGTGGAGAATCTGGAGACCGGGGCCGCCTTCTGGCACATGGTGGATCTGGTCTGGGTCATCCTCTACCCGCTCGTTTATCTGATCCGCTGAGGAGGCCGGCCATGGGATTGCTCAAGAAAATCGACCGGCTGACGCTGTCCTGGCTGGTGCTGATGGGGCTGACCGCCGTGACCCTGCTGTTCGCCCGCCACGGCGATGCGGGCGGCGGGGTCGGCATCGCCAGTGCGGCCCTGCTGCTGGCGCTCGCCGTGGCCAAGGGAAGGGAAATCCTTCTGCATTACCTGGAACTCGACCATGCCGGGCCGGGATGGCGCCTGTTGATGACGGGCTGGCTGGTGCTGTTGTGCGGCGCCATCCTGCTTGTCACCGCTGCCGGGGTGCTGGGCTGGGTCGGGCCGCACTGATGAACTTCGAGGATAACGGACGATGACCGAATTCAAGCTCGGCCTGCTCGTGGCCAGCCTTGCCGTGATCGTGTTCGCGGTGGCGCTCTATCGCCAGCGGGCGCTGGGGCGGAACGGGCTGGTGACCGCCATCGCCGCCACGGTCGCCGTGTTCGCGGCAATGTTCTTCACGCAGTGACGGCCGCCCCGCCCCGATATGCGCGGAGGTGTCGCACGGCGGCAATGCGCCGCGACAATGCTCCGGTGAGATCTTCGACATTGTCGGCGGGGCCGCAAAAGTGGAGGATCGCCGCGGCCGGGCCGGCTTCCCGTTATTAGGGCCGGCCCGCCGCCATCACCTCTTCCATCTGCTAAGGACCGGACGAACCGCCATGTTCAACGCGCTCTCCCGCCAGCCCGACGACGCCCTGCTCGCCCTGATCGGGCTGTACAAGCAGGATCCGCGGCCGGGCAAGGTCGATCTCGGCGTCGGGGTCTACCGTGACGAGGAGGGGCGCACCCCGGTCTTCCGCGCGGTCAAGGCGGCTGAGCGCCTGCTGCTCGACGGGCAGGACAGCAAGTCCTACCTGGGGCTGGAAGGCGACGCGCTGTATCTGGAGCGTCTGTGGTCGCTGGTCGGCGGCGATGCCGGCACCAAGGTTGTGGCCGCCGGCGTGCAGACTCCCGGCGGGTCGGGCGCGCTGCGTCTGGCCGCCGACCTCGTCCTGCGCGGCGGATCGAAGCGCGTGCTGGTCGGCCAGCCGACCTGGCCGAACCATGTCGGCATCTTCGCCGCCGCCGGCCTGGAGGTGGTCAGCCATCCCTTCTTCGATACTGCCAGCCAGACCGTTCTGTTCGACCGAATGGTCGCGGCGTTCGAGGCGGCGCAGCCCGGCGACGTCGCCCTGCTGCACGGCAGCTGCCACAACCCGACCGGCGCGCCGCTGTCGCTCGACCAGTGGAAGACCCTGGCGGCGGTGCTGGAGACGCGTGGCGTGCTGCCGCTGGTCGACCTCGCCTACCAGGGCTTCGGCCGCGGGCTGGACGAGGATGCGGAGGGCTTGCGCCATCTGATCGGCGCGGTTCCGGAGGCGCTGGTCGCCGTGTCGTCGTCCAAGTCCTTCGGCCTCTATCGCGAGCGCACCGGCGCCATCTTCGCCGTCGCGGCGACCCAGATCCCGGCCGATCTCGCCAAGTCGAACCTGATGGCGCTGGCCCGCACCAGCTACTCCATGCCGCCCGACCATGGCGCCGCCGTGGTCCGCACCATCCTGAGCGATGCCGCGCTCACCGCCGATTGGACTGCGGAGTTGGACGGCATGCGCGCCCGCATCACCGGCATCCGCCGCAAGCTGGCGGCCGGATTGGCCGGTACCTTCCCCACCCTGACCGCGGTGGCGGAGCAGGAGGGCATGTTCTCCCTTCTGCCGCTGACCGAGGCGGAGGTGCTGCGCCTGCGCGCCGACCACGCCATCTACATGCCGACCTCCGGCCGCATCAACATCGCCGGCCTGAAGACGGCCGAGGTGGACGATGTGGTCGCGAAGTTCGCCGCCCTTCGCTGAGCCGGGAGACGACCAGGATGGCCGCGACCCTTCAGGCCCCGCCCGCGGCGGTGGAGCGTCACCAGCTGTATGAAGACGCGCTCGCCATGCTGATGGGCACGCTGTTCATCGCGCTGGGCATGTTGATCTATTCGAAGACGATGCTGCTGACCGGCAGCACCGCCGGACTGTCCCTGCTGCTGAGCTATGTCACCAAGGTTCAGTTCGGCCTCATCTTCTTCGTCATCAATCTGCCCTTCTACTGGCTGGCGTGGAAGCGTCTGGGCTGGAAGTTCACCGCGCGCACATTCATTGCGGTGGGGCTGGTCACGATCTTCTCGCGCCTGACCGAGCAGTGGGTGGGATTCGCCCATCTCGATCCGGTCTATGCGACGGTGGTGGGCAGCGGCCTGTGCGGCACCGGCCTGCTGATGCTGTTCCGCCACCGCACCGGGCTGGGCGGCGTCAACATCCTGGCGATCTACCTGCAGGAGCGCCACGGCATCCGCGCCGGATATTTCCAGCTGGGCGTCGATCTGGCGATCCTGGCCGGCGCCTTCTTCGTGCTGGCGCCGGACCGGCTGCTGCTGTCGGTCGTGGGCGCGGCCATCGTCAACCTGACACTGGCGATCAACCACAAGCCGGGGCGCTATCTGGGGATGAGTTGAAGTTGGGCTGCGGGCGTTGTTGAGGTTACCGCCCGCAGCAGGCCTTGTGCTTGCGCCCTGACCCGCAGGGGCACGGATCGTTGCGGCCGACTTTCACCACGCGGCGCGGCGGGTCCTTGGGGTTCAGCACGCTGTCGACATAGAGCCAGCGGCCATCGACCCGGCGGAAGCGCGACCGCTCATGCACCGGCCAGTCCTCTCCGTCGCGGCGGAAGGTCAGGAAGAACTCGACCATGCCGTCGTCGCTGTTCTCCTCCGCCTTCATCACGGTCAGCGGTCCCCACTCGCACTCCTGCGCCACGCGGACCGCATCGTCACGGCTGAAGGCGGCGCGGGTTTCCGGGGCGCAGCTGCGCTCGATATGGTCGATGTCGTGACGGACGAAGGCGGTGTAGCGGGATCGCATCAGCGCCTCGGCACTGGGGGCGGGCTCCCCCGCCAGGATCGGGCCGCAGCAAAGGTCGAAGGCGCGGCCGGAACCGCAGGGGCAGGCGGACATGGACAAGCATTCCATCGAAGAAAAATCGCAACCGGCTATCGTGTAGCAGGTGCCACGCCGTGCAGGAACAGGTCGATCGCCTTGTCGACAAAGGCGTAGCGCTCCTCCTCCGTCGGCTGGGGGCAGAGGCCCAGCACCAGCTGGCAGTATGAGCCACCCTGCAGAGCCGCCAGGAATTGCCGGGCGACGAAGGTCGGATCGTCTGTCGCGATCACGCCGCGCTGGGCCAGCCGGGTGAACAGCGCGACGAAGTTGGCGATGCCCTGCTCCGGCCCGGCCCGGAAATAGAGCTGTGCTGCCAGCGGCATCCGTGTCGCCTCCCCCGCCACCGACTGGTGGACGCGGATCGCCGCTTCCGACCAGATCAGATCGACGAAGCGGCGGCCGACCTGGACCAGGATGTCGCGCAGCGGCAGGTCGTCGAACATTTCCGGCGCGAATTTCAGGCCACGCCGCTCGCATTCGGCGGAGATCACCGCCGTATACAGCTCCTCCTTGGACGGAAAGCGGGTGTAGAGCGTGGTCTTCGATACGCGCGCCTGTTGGGCCACCTGATCCATCGAGGTCGCGGCGTAGCCAAGCTCCAGAAACACCTCCCGCGCGGCGGCAAGGATCTGCTCCGCCTTCGCATCATGGGAGGCGGATGGCTGAGACGCTTTTTGCTCCAATGACTGCACTGAACTGTACCGTTCACTCTTGACGTTGCCCGGATGCCGGAGTAGGACGGTAGCAGTACGATACAGTCCAGTCCAGTGGGGAGACGTGGTATGGCCCAATTCCGCGAAAGACGGTTTGCGTCCACCTTCATGGCGACCGCCGCCATGCTGACGGTGGCGGGCCTGCTGACCGGCTGCAACGAGACGCACTCCGCCTCCACTCCCGCGGAGGGAGAGGTCAGGCCGGTCCGCGTCGCCACAGTCGCGCTGGAACCGCTTGTCGACAGCGTGCGCTACCCGGCGGTGATCCGCCCGCGGGTGGAGGCGGATGTCGGCTTCCGCGTCGGCGGCAAGGTCACCGCCCGGCTGGTGGAGGTCGGCACCCGCATCGAACCCGGCATGCCGCTCGCCCGCCTCGACCCCACGGACCTCCATTTGCAGATTCGAGCCGCGCAGGCGCAACTCGCCTCGGCGCAGGCCGACGCGGCCAACGCGCGTAGCGACTTCCAGCGCTATGCCAGCCTGCGCAACGGCGAATGGACGACGCGGCAGGAATACGACCGCCGCAAGACGACCCTCGACAAGGCCGATTCCAAGGTGCGGGAGGTGGAGGCGCAACTGCGCGTCCTGAACAATTCCGCCCAATATGCGACGCTGGTTGCGGACGAGGCCGGCATCGTCACCGCGACGCTGGTCGAGCCGGGTCAGGTGGTGGCATCCGGCCAGACCGCCCTGCGCATTGCCCGGCTGGGGGCGTTGGAGGCGGTCGCCAACATCCCCGAACAGCAGGTGGGCGCCCTGCCCCGCCAGAAGCTGGCGGTGGAGCTGTGGTCCCACCCCGGCCAGAGCATTGCCGGCAGCTTGCGCGAAGTCTCGCCCAGCGCCGATGCCAGCACCCGCACCTTCCAGGCGAAGATCGCGCTGGCCGATCCGCCGCCGACGGTCCAGCTCGGCATGACGGCGACCGTCACCGCCGCGGCCGATCACGGGGCGCCCGTCGCCCGCCTGCCGCTCAGCGCGCTGACCCAGCGCGAACAGAAGCCGGCGGTCTGGGTGCTGGCCGCTCCCGACGACCGGCTGGAGCTGCGCCCCGTCACCGTCGCCGCCTATGCCGGTGACCTCGCGCTGATCGGCGGCGGGCTGAAGGACGGCGAACGCGTCGTGACCGCCGGGGTGCACAAGCTCGATTCCGGGCAGAAGGTCCGCGTCTGGACGGAGCCGGCGCGATGAACCATTCCCGCATGAACCTGTCGGCCTGGGCGCTGGCGCACCGCACGCTCGTGCTGTTCATGATGCTCGCCAGCGTGCTGGCCGGCGCGCTCGCCTACATGAATCTGGGCCGGGCGGAGGATCCGTCCTTCACCTTCAAGGTGATGGTGGTCCGCACCCAATGGCCCGGCGCCACCGCGCGCGAGGTGGAACAGTTCGTCACCGACCGCATCGAAAAGAAGCTGGAGGAAGTGCCCTATTACGACGTCTCCCGCAGCTATTCCAAGCCGGGCGAGTCGGTGGTCTTCGTCCAGCTGAAGGACTATACCCCGCCGAAGATGGTGGCCGACCTGTGGTATCAGGTCCGCAAGAAGGTCGGCGACATCACCTATACGCTGCCCGACGGCGTGGTCGGCCCCTTCTTCAACGACGAGTTCGGCGACGTCTATTCCGCCATCTACGGCTTCATGGGCGAGGATTTCACACCGGCCCAGCTTAAGAAGGTGGCGGAACAGGCGCGTGCCCGCCTGCTGAAGCTGCCGGGGGTCGAGAAGATCGACCTGATCGCCCCGCAGGAGGAGCGCGTCTATGTCGAGATCTCCAGCCAGCGGCTCGCCAGCTTCGGCCTGCCGGTAGAATCGGTGATCCAGGCGCTGCAGCGCGAGAACGCCATCGCCGCGTCCGGCGATGTCGATACCGGATCGCAGCGGGTCTATGTCCGCCTCGACCTCGGCCTCGACACCGCAGCGGCGGTGCGTGCGATCCCGGTGGAGAGCGGCGGGCGGCTGCTGACCATCGGCGACGTGGCGGAGGTCAAGCGCGGCTATGTCGAACCGCGCCGCTACACCCTGCGCTACAAGGGGCGCGACGCCATCGGGCTCGGCGTCGTCATGGCGAAGGGCGGCAACGTTCTGAAGCTGGGCGAGAAGCTCGACGCCGCGATGGAGAAGGTCAAGGCGGAGCTTCCGGTGGGGCTGGAGGTGGCGCAGATCGCCGACCAGCCCACTGTGGTCGAAAATTCGGTCGGCGAGTTCATGAAGTCGCTGGCGGAGGCGCTGGGCATCGTCATCCTGGTCAGCCTCGTCAGCCTGGGCTGGCGCACCGGCATCGTCGTGGCGCTGGCCGTGCCGCTGGTGCTGGCGATGACGCTGGTGGCGATGCAGATCCTGCACATCGATTTGCAGCGCATCTCGCTGGGCGCCCTCATCATCGCGCTCGGCCTGCTGGTGGACGACGCCATCATCGCGGTGGAGATGATGGTGGTGAAGATGGAACAGGGATGGGACCGGCTGAGGGCCGGCGCCTTCGCCTACACCTCCACCGCCTTCCCGATGCTGAGCGGCACCATCGTCACCGCCGCCGGCTTCGTGCCCGTCGGCTTCGCGGCGTCGGCGGCCGGCGAATACACCAACTCCATCTTCTGGGTGGTGGCGCTGTCGCTGATGCTGTCCTGGGTGGTGGCGGTGATCTTCACCCCTTATCTCGGCTGGCTCCTGCTGCCCAAGCCCAAGCATGTTGTGCCGGACGGGCACGAGCTGGACATCTACGACACGCGGACCTACCGCATCCTGCGCCGGATGATCGAGGCCTGCGTGCGGGCGCGCTGGCTCACCATCGGCGTGACGGTGGCGGCCTTCGTCACCGCCCTGGTCGGCTTCGGCCATGTCCAGCAGCAATTCTTCCCCTCAGCCAGCCGGCCGGAGCTGCTGATCGACATCCGCCTTGCCGAGGGCTCGTCCTTCGAGGCGACGGCCGCCGAGGTGAAGCGGATGGAGGCGGTGCTGGCCAAGGATCCGGACGTCGATTATTGGGTCGCCTACACCGGCGGCGGCTCCCCGCGCTTCTACCTGCCGCTCGACCAGCAGCTGGAGACCGCAAACTTCGCCCAGTTCATGGTGATGACCAAGGGGCTGGAGGAACGCGAGCATTTCATGCAGCGGCTGGAGCCGACGCTGGAATCCGACTTCCCCGCCGCCCGCGTCCGCATCAGCCGCCTGGAGAACGGCCCGCCGGTCGGCTATCCGGTGCAGTTCCGCGTCACCGGCGACGATCCGGCGACCATTCGCAAGATCGCCTATCAGGTGCGCGACACCATGCGCGGCCACCCAAACACCGCCAATGTCCATCTGGACTGGGACGAGCTGTCCAAGCGCGTCCGGTTGGAGGTGGACACCGCCAAGGCCCGCGCGCTGGGCGTTTCGAAGCAGGACCTGTCCAACGCCCTGCAACTGTTGCTGAACGGCATGTCCGTCACGCAGTACCGCGAGGGGACGGAACTGATCGGCGTCCTGCTGCGCACTACGCCGGAGGAGCGGGCGGACCTGTCGCGCCTGGGCGAGCTGAACATCCGCACCAGCCGCGGCACCACCGTGCCGCTGAGCCAGGTCGCCAGCGTCCGCTACGAACTGGAGGAGCCGGTGCTGTGGCGCCGGGGCCGCGAGACGACGATGACGATCAAGGGCGACGTGACCGGCGGCCTGCAGGCCCCGGTGGTCAGCACCCAGCTGAACGGACAGCTGAACGCGCTCCGCGCCACCCTGCCCGACGGCTACGCCATCACCATGGGCGGCGCCATCGAGGAAAGCGCCAAGGGCCAGGATTCGATCAATGCCATGATGCCGCTGATGCTGCTGATCATGGTGACCACGCTGATGCTGCAGCTGCAGAGCTTTTCGCGCGTGTTCATGGTCCTGCTGACGGCGCCGCTGGGGCTGATCGGCGTCACAGCGTCGCTCCTGCTGTTCAACCTGCCCTTCGGCTTCGTCGCCATGCTGGGCGTCATCGCGCTGGCCGGCATCATCATGCGCAACTCGGTCATCCTGGTCGACCAGATCGAGCAGGACATCCGCGGCGGCCGGTCACGCTGGGACAGCATCGTGGAGGCGACGGTACGCCGCGCCCGCCCCATCGCGCTCACCGCCGCCGCGGCGATCCTCGCCATGATCCCGCTGACGCACAGCGTCTTCTGGGGTCCGATGGCGGTCGCCATCATGGGTGGTCTGGCAGGCGCCACCGTGCTGACGATCTTTTTCCTGCCGGCGCTCTACGCCGCCTGGTTCCGCGTGCCCCGGCCGGAGACGGAAGAGGTGGAGGACACCGGGGTGAACGGCGCGCTGCCGGATCCGGCGCTGGGGGATTGATAACCAACTCTTTCGCTCAAGCTTGACCGCGGTCAAGGGATGCCCCTGCGCCCCATGCGAGGGTGCCGGCACAATCGATCTCCCGATTGCATCATCACTGCTGATGATCCTCTTTCGTACTGTGACTTCGCGCTCGGTGGCATTGGCCTCCGGGCGCATTTTTTTGCTGTGCCCTATCTGGTTCGGACTGCCGTGGAGGAGGGAACGCTGCGGCCCGCACCCTGTTGGGCCATCAAACAGCAGCTCGCCAACAGCCGGCCGCCGCATTCCTGCCCCGGGGAGAAGACCGTGGCCAACGTCAATCGCCAGCGCCAGCGGATGGTCGACACCCAGATCGCCCGCCGCGGCATCCGCGCCGAACCCGTCCTCAACGCCATGCGTGCCGTCCCACGCGAGCATTTCGTTGCGCCGGAAATGGTGGAATTCGCCTATGAGGACTCGCCCCTGCCCATTGGGGAGGAGCAGACGATCTCACAGCCCAGCGTCGTCGCCGCAATGATCGAGGCGGCGGAGGTCGGCGCGAACGACAGGGTGCTGGAGGTCGGGGCGGGCTCCGGCTATGTCGCGGCGCTGCTGGGCCACATCGCCCGCCAGGGCCGGGGCCGCGTCTTCGCGGTCGAACGGCACCCCAGCTTGGCCCAATCGGCACGGCGCCGGCTGCAGGATCTTGGGTTCGGCGACGTGACGGTGCGCACCGGCGACGGGACCGAAGGCTGGCCGGAGGAAGCGCCCTTCGACGTCATCCTGGTGTCGGCCGGTGGGCCGGAGGTGCCGAAGGCGCTGATGGACCAACTCGCCATCGGCGGGCGGATGGTGATCCCGGTCGGCGCCCGCCGGGACCAGACGCTGGTGAAGGTCGTCCGCCACAGTGAAACCGAATTCGAGCGGGAGGAGCGGGACCGCGTGTCCTTCGTGCCGCTGATCGGCGCCCAGGGCTGGGCGGAGGACGGCACGCGGGCGGCCAGCAACCACAGTCCGGGACGGCGGCCGGGAGAGCCACCGGCCACCCTGCCGGAGATGATCGCCGATGCTGCCGAACCCCTGCCGGATTTCGACAACCCCGACTTCGGCCGGCTGTTCGACCGCTGGGGCGACCACCGCGTCGTGCTGCTGGGCGAAGCGAGCCACGGCACCTCGGAGTTCTACCGCGCCCGCGCCGCCATCACGAAGAGGCTGATCGAGCACCACGGCTTCACCATCGTCGCCGTGGAAGCCGACTGGCCGGACGCCGCCGTAATCGACCGCTATGTCCGCCAGCGCCCCGGCGGCCGGGCGGAGGAGCCGCCTTTCCAGCGTTTCCCCAGTTGGATGTGGCGGAACACCGACGTCGCCGCCTTCCTCGATTGGCTGCATGACCGCAACGGCAGCCAGCCGCCGGAGCGTCGCGCCGGATTCTATGGGCTGGACATGTACAACATGGGCGGTTCGATCGCCGCGGTGCTGGACTATCTCGACCGCGTCGATCCGGAGGCGGCGGCGGCGGCGCGCGAGCGCTACGGCTGCTTGACGCCCTGGCAGCGCGATCCCGCCACCTATGGCCGCGCGGCGCTGTCCGGCGGATTCCGCAAATGCGAGGCGGCGGTGATCGAGCAGTGCCGGGCCTTGCTCGAAAAGCGGCTGGATTATGCGGGGGAGGACGGCGACCGTTTCCTCGACGCCGCCCAGAACGCCCGCCTGATCGCTTCGGCCGAGCGCTATTACCGCATCATGTATTACGGCGGGGCGGACAGCTGGAACCTGCGCGACACCCATATGTTCGAAACCCTCGCCAACCTGCTGGAAGCCAAGGGGTCGGACGCGAAGGCGGTGGTCTGGGCCCACAATTCCCACATTGGCGATGCCCGCCAGACCGACATGGGCATCACCCGCGACGAGCTGAACATCGGCCAGCTCTGCCGCGAGCGCTTCGGTGCGGAGGCGGCGCTGATCGGCTTCGGCACCCACGGCGGCACGGTAGCCGCGGCCACCGACTGGAACGGCGCCATGGAGGTGAAGCGGGTGCGCCCGTCGCGCAGCGACAGCTATGAACGGCTCTGCCACGACGCGGGAGTGCAGCGCTTCCTGCTCGACCTTCAGGCGGAACGGAACGGGGCGGTGCGGCGCGCCCTGCTGACGCCGCGGCTGGAACGCTTCATCGGCGTCATCTACCGGCCCGAGACGGAGCTGTGGAGCCACTATTCGGAAGCCACCTTGCCCGGCCAGTTCGACGCCTGGGTCTGGTTCGACGAGACGAGCGCCGTTACCCCGCTGGGGCCGGAGCACGTCCGGACGGACGTGCCCGACACCTATCCCTTCGGCTTGTGAGAGACACCCGCGTCAGACGAAGAACACCAGCGTGGTCAGGCCCAGCAGCGGCACCAGGATGCCGCAGGACCAGGCCATATAGCCGAAGAAGCTGGGCATCGCTACGCCGCGCTCCTCCGCAATGGCCTTGACCATGAAGTTGGGGGCGTTGCCGATGTAGCTGTTGGCGCCCATGAACACCGCGCCGGCGGAAATCGCGGTCAGCGTCAACGAGAGGTCGGTCATCAGAACCTTCGCGTCACCCCCGGCCGTGTTGAAGAAGATCAGGTAGGTCGGCGCGTTGTCGAGGAAGCTGGACAGGATGCCGGTCGCCCAGAAATAGGCGGCGGGGTTCGGCTTGCCGCCCTCGTTCACCGCAGAGATGATCGCGCCCAACGCGCCGTCGGTGCCGGCCTTCAGGATGGCGATGGCCGGGATGATGGTCAGGAAGATGGCGGCGAACAGCTTCGCCACCTCCAGGATCGGACCCCAGGTGAAGCCGTTCATGCGGCGGCTCTGCTTGCTGGTCAGGGCCAGCGACAGGCCGGTGATGCCCAGCAGCAGCAAGTTCGACACGATGCTCTCCAGCGGCACCGTCACATGGTACAGCGTGACGCCGCCCCCCGGATGCCAGACGCCGCTGAGCAGCACGGCGCCGACGATCGCCACCAGCAGCAGCAGGTTGACCGAACCTTCGATGCGGATCGGTTCCCGTTCGTGCACGCCCTCGATCAGCGGGTGCTTGCCGGGATCACGGGTGTGCAGAAAGACGTCGAGAACGAAATAGATCAGCAGCAGCAGGACCGACAAGAAGGCCATCGGGGCGAACAGGTGGACCGTCGGCCAGAAGAAATCGACGCCCTTCAGGAAGCCCAGGAACAGCGGCGGGTCGCCCAGCGGGGTAAGCGATCCGCCGACATTCGACACCAGGAAGATGAAGAACACCATCGTATGGACTTTATCGCGCCGGTGTTCGTTCGCACGCAGCATCGGGCGGATCAGCAGCATCGAGGCGCCGGTCGTACCCATCAGGCTGGCCAGTACGGTGCCTAGTGCCAGCCCGACCGTGTTGGCCAGCGGTGTCCCGACCAGAGATCCAGTCACGCGTACGCCGCCCGCCACCGTGAACAGCGCGGTCAGTAGAACGATGAAGGGGATGTATTCGAGCAGGACCGTATGCAGCAGCTCGTAGGTCGCCAGTTCCAGCCCGAAGGTCGCGGCGAAGGGCACCAGGAAGGCGAGTGCCCATACGGCCGAGATCTTGCCGAAATGATGGTGCCACATCACCGGCGCCAGCAGTGGAAACAGCGCGATCGACAGCAGGATGCCGGCGAACGGCACCACCCACACGGCACTCAGCATCCCACCGTCCAGATGAGGTGCCCCGCCATGGGCGACCTCCGCCGCCAGGGCACCATGCGTGCCCAGCAACAGGCCGCCGGCGGCCAGCGCCAAGGCGAAGAAGGCCGGGAAAAGTGATGGGCGGCGGGAGGGGGAGGAGTTGGTCATCGGTCCGAACGGTAGGCTGACGAAAGGACCGGGAGTATGCGGACTGACAGAACGTAAGCCAAGCCGGAAGGGACACTACCATACCAACTTTCGCGGACTGACGCAGGAACGCATCACCGGCAGGGCCGCATCACCACCGCTTGATCCGCAACCCCGGTCCAGCCCGACAGCGGCCGGCAATCGGCTCCCGTGCACAGCCGGTGCTCACCGGTGAAACCGGAGGCCGCCAGGGCGACGCTCTCCTGCGGCGGCAGGCCGGGCACCCAGACGAGCCAGCCGTCGCCGGTCAGCCGGGCGTCCGGTCCCGGTTCCATTCCGGCACCGGTCCCGCGGACGCGGGCCTCCACCGGCCGCAGCCGTCCGGAGTCCACCGACCAGCGTTCGACCCATTCCGTCTTCTCGACGGAATGGGTCCAGGACAGGGTGAAATCCGCCCCCGGCAGCGACGCGAGAAGCGCGCCGCCGAGGGCGAACAGGCAGAGTCCGCCCACCTCACAAGGCTGGTGCAGCCGCCGGGACACTGCGCCGGCGGCGGTACTGCCACAGCAGGAACAGACCGGTCAGGACGAAGGCAGCCTCGTCGGTGATCGGCAATGCCACGACGAACAGGAAGGCGGTGACGGCCGCATAGAGGCGGGCCAACAGCGGCAACGGCGTCCAGAAGAAGCCGATGGTTGCCGCACCCCACAGGGCGATGGCGACGCAGGCCTTGAAGAAGACGTAGGCCACTGCAAGCCAGCTTCCGGTCTGCATCACCAGTGCGGGGTCGTAGACCGCCATGAAGGGCACGACATAGCCGGCCATCGCCACCCGCGTCGCGATCCAGCCGATGTCCATGTGGTTGGCCTTGCAGATCGACGAAGCCGCCAGGGCCGCCAGGGCCACCGGTGGGGTCAAATCGGCCATGATGCCGAAGTAGAAGACGAACATATGGCTGACGATCAGCGGCACACCCATGCTCAGCAGGGCGGGCGCGGCGATGGAGGCGGTGATGATGTAGTTCGCCGTCGTCGGCAATCCGGTGCCCAGCACGATGCAGGCGATCATCGTCAGCACCAGTGCCGCCAGCAGGTTGCCGCCCGACCAGTCGACGATGGTGGAGGCGAAGCTGGAGGCCAGCCCCGTCAGAGTCATCATGCCGATCAGCACGCCGACCAGCGCGCAGGCGACGCCGACGCCCACGGCGTTCTTGGCACCGTCGGCGATGCTGTTCACCACCAGCACCAGGGTCTGCCGCCCGCCCTTGAACAGCAGGCAGGGAACGACCAGCAGGACGACCATGGCGAAGGCCAGATGCTCGGTCCGGAATCCCAGCTTCCACAGCCCGGCGGCAACCAGCCCCACTGCCACCCAGAAGGCGATGCGCAACGCCATCGGCCCGATGGTGCCGACGATGGTGGTGCCCAGGATCAGCGCAGCCGTCGCCGCGATGCCGATCACGCCGGCGAACAGCGGGGTGAAGCCCGAGAACAGCAGATAGACCAGGGCCGCCAGCGGCAGGATCAGGTACCAGCCCTCCACCACGGCGCGCAGCGCGCTCGGGCACTGGTCCTTCGGCAGGCCGACGAGATTGTGCCTGCCAGCCTCCAGATGGACCATCCAGAAGGCGCTGCCGAAGTAGAGGATCGCCGGAATCGCGGCGGCGATAGCCACCTCGCTGTAGGGCACGCCGATGGTCTCCGCCATGATGAAGGCGGCGGCCCCCATCACTGGCGGCATCAGCTGCCCGCCCATGCTGGCGGTGGCCTCCACGGCACCGGCAAAGGCCGGGCGATAGCCGAATCGCATCATCAGCGGAATGGTGAACTGGCCGGTGGTCAGCACGTTGGCGACGCCGGATCCGTTGATGGTGCCCATCAGCCCCGACGAGATCACCGCCACCTTGGCCGGCCCGCCCTTGGCATGGCCGACGAGGCCGAGCGACACGTCGTTGAACAGCTTGATCATGCCGGCGCGCTCCAGGAAGGCGCCGAACAGGATGAACAGAAAGATGTAGCTGGCCGACACGAAGGTCGGTGTGCCGTAGATGCCCTCCGTCGACAAATACAGGTTGTCGATCACCTGATCGATGTCGTAACCGCGGTGGGCGAGCCCGAAGGGGAGATGACGGCCGAACAAGGCGTAGGGAATGAACACGCCGCACATGATCGGCAGGGCCATTCCCATGATCCGCCGCGCCCCTTCGAACACCAGCGCCACCGCGACGGTGCCGACGATCAGGTCGGTGGTGCTGGGATCGCCCGCCCGCTGGATCAGGTCGACCTCGAACACGTAATGATAGAGACCGATGCCGAAGGCGGTCAGTCCCAGGAACCAGTCGTACCAGGGGACCCGTCTGCGCACCGACGTCTGGCGGAAGCCGAACAGGGTGAACGTCATCAGCAGAAGGAAGCCGACATGGACCGCCCGCACCACCATGGTGGACACCGGGTTGAAGGCGGCGGTCCAGATCTGGAAGGCGGAGAAGGCGACGGCGATGGCGAAAACGGCCCGCCCGTCGAACCCCTCGAATGCGGCGACCGTGGCGGGGTTTTCCCGGTCGATGGCTTGGCGGATCTCGGAGTCCGCCTGCGTCTTGTTTGCGCTCACTGCGTCTTCTCCGCTCGGCCGCCGCTTACATCAGCCCCTTTTCCTTGAAGTACTTGATGGCGCCCGGATGCAGAGGCACCGGCGACTGGGTGGCGGTCTGGTCGAGCTTGATCTGCTTGGCGGCGACATGGGCGGCGGCCAGCGCGTCGAGATTCTCGAACAGCGTCTTGGTCATGGCATAGGCGGCATCGTCCGACACGCCGGAATGGCTGACCAGCAGGTTGCGGACCGCGGCGGTCGGCACCGCTTCGGTCTGTCCCGGATAGGTGTTGGCCGGGATCGTCTCGGTGATGTAGGCGGCATCGCCGACCTTCTGCACCAGATCGGCCGGGATGCTGACGATGGTGACCTCCTGCGAGGCCGACAGATCCTTGATCGCCGCCACGCCGAGGCCGGCGGAGATCAGCGTCGCGTCCAACTGGCGATTCTTGATCAGGTCCACCGATTCGCCGAAGGGCAGATACTCGGTCTTGGCGAAGTCCTTGTAGGCGAGCCCGGCGGCGCCGAAGATGGCCCGCGCGTTCAACTCCGTCCCCGACTTCGGCGCGCCGACCGACACACGCTTGCCCTTCAGGTCGGCCAGGGTCTTGATGCCGGACTCCTTGGCAGCGACCACCTGGATGTAGTTGGGATAGATGGCGGCGATGGTGCGCAGCTTCTCCAGCTTCTGCTTGAAGCCGACCTCCTCGTTGCCCTTCCAGGCGTCGCTCAGCGAATCGCCCAGGGTGAAGCCGATCTCGCCGCGTCCGGCCTGCAGCAGGTTCAGGTTCTCCACCGACGCCTTGGTCGCCTGCGCCGTCACCTTGGCCCCCGGCAGCGCCTTGCCGTACACGTTCGACAGGGCGACGCCCAGCGGGTAATAGACGCCGCTGGTGCCGCCGGTCAGCACGGTGATGAAGGTCTCCGCCTTGGCCGGCAGAGCGGCAAGGCCAAGGCCGAGTCCAAGGCCGGCGGCAGTGCACAGGGCCAGGACGTGACGTTTCACGGACGGGCGATTCATAGCGGCTCTCCCCATTATCGTTGCTGCACCCGGATCGGTGCCGGGCTGATTTGTTCGTGTGCCCGCAAGTGTGCGGGCGGCCCCAACCCACTGTAACGCGTCACAAAATTGCGCGCCAGTACGTACAATCCGATAGAATGACGGTCCGCGCGCCATTCTTTCGGCCAAGGCACGCACAGGCTTCTTGACCTCGACGGCGAGTCACCCCCTATCCTTGTGGCGGAAGACGCCGGCCGAAGCGGACACCACCATGGCTCCGGCTCAAGGCGCGTCACACGACAGCAACAAGTCCCAACTGCACGCCAAACGACTGCAAGCCAGACTTCAGCCAGCGGGAGGAAAACCGATGTCCTGTACCGTTTCGATGACCGTCAATGGCAAGACGGTCTCGCGCGAGGTGGAGGAGCGCACCCTGCTCGTCGCCTTCCTGCGCGAGCATCTCGGCCTGACGGGCACCCATGTCGGCTGCGACACCAGCCAGTGCGGCGCCTGCGTCGTCCTTGTCGACGGCCGGTCGGTGAAGTCCTGCACCGCGCTGGCCGTCCAGGCCAATGGAACGGAGGTCACGACGATCGAAGGGCTGGCGGCGGCCGACGGCACGCTGCACCCGATGCAGGCCGCCTTCCGCGAGCATCACGGGCTGCAGTGCGGCTTCTGCACGCCGGGCATGGTGATGAGCGCGGTCGATCTGGTCCGCGACAACCCGAACCCGACCGAGGCCGAAATCCGCGAGGGGTTGGAGGGCAACATCTGCCGCTGCACCGGCTATCACAACATCGTCAAGGCGGTGAAGGCAGGGGCGGAAGCGATGGCGGGCGCGCAACCGGCGCCGGTTGCGGCCGAATAAGGGCGAAAAGCTCAAAAACCAAGCATTTCCGCATCTTACGCGTTCCTGTGGGAGGAAACACGAGATGGCGAACCCCAATGGCATCGGCGCCTCGGTGCGCCGGCGCGAAGACCAGCGCTTTCTGACCGGCCGCGGCAACTACACCGACGATTTCAAGCGCCCGAACATGACCCATGCGGTCCATGTGCGCTCCCCCTACGCCCATGCCCGCATCCTGGGCATCGACTTCACAGACGCGGCAGCGATGCCGGGCGTGGTCGCCGTGCTGACCGGGGCCGACATGGAGGCCGACAAGGTCGGCAGCCTGCCCTGCGGCTGGCAGATCCACTCCAAGGACGGCTCGCCGATGAAGGAGCCGCCGCACTATCCGCTTGCACGCGACCGCGTGCGCTATGTCGGAGACGCGGTGGCGGTGGTGATCGCCGAGACCCGCGAGCAGGCGCGCGACGCCGCCGAGATGGTGGTGGTCAATTACGAGGAACTGCCGGCGGTGGGCTCCTCCACCCGCGCGATCGCCGGCGGCGCGCCGCTGGTCCATGACGATGCGCCGGACAATGTCTGCTACGACTGGCATCTGGGCGATCAGGCGGCGGTGGATGCCGCCTTCGCCAACGCCGCCCATGTCGCCAAGATCGATCTGGTCAACCAGCGGCTGGTGCCGAACGCGATGGAACCGCGGGCGGCGATGGGCGAATACGACCAGTCCAGTGGCGAATATACCCTGACCACCACCAGCCAGAACCCGCACGTCACCCGCCTGCTGATGGGCGCCTTCGTGCTGGGCATTCCCGAACACAAGCTGCGGGTGGTGGCGCCCGACGTCGGCGGCGGCTTCGGGTCGAAGATCTTCCATTACGGCGAGGAGGCCGTCGTCACCTGGGCGGCGCGCAAAGTCGGCCGTCCGGTGAAATGGACCGCCGACCGCTCCGAGAGCTTCCTGACCGACGCCCATGGCCGCGACCATGTCAGCCATGCCGAGCTGGCGATGGACGCCGACGGCAATTTCCTGGCGCTCCGCGTCTCGACACTGGCCAATCTCGGCGCCTATCTGTCGACCTTCGCGCCGTCGATCCCGACTTACCTCTATGCCACCCTGCTGGCCGGCCAGTACAAGACCCCGGCGATCTATGCCGAGGTGAAGGCGGTCTTCACCAACACATCCCCCGTCGATGCCTATCGCGGCGCCGGCCGGCCGGAAGCCTGCTATCTGATCGAACGGCTGGTCGATGTCGCCGCCGGCGTGATGGGCATGGACAAGACCGAGATCCGCCGCCGCAATTTCGTGCCGAAGGAGGCGATGCCCTACCAGACGCCGGTGGCGCTGCAATACGACACCGGTGACTTCGCCAAGAACCTGGACATCGCCCTGCCGCTGGTCGACTACCCCGGCTTCCAGCAGCGCCGGGCCGAATCGAAGGCGCGTGGCAAGCTGCGCGGCATCGGATTCGCGACATACATCGAGGCCTGCGGCATCGCCCCCAGCAATGTCGCCGGTGCCCTCGGTGCTCGCGCGGGACTTTATGAATGCGCGGAAGTCCGTTTCCATCCAACAGGTTCAGTGACGGTCTTCACCGGCTCTCACAGCCACGGCCAGGGCCATGAGACCACCTTCGCCCAGATCGTGGCGGACCGCTTCGGCATCCCGATCGAGAATGTCGAGATCGTCCACGGCGACACCAACAAGATCCCCTTCGGCATGGGCACCTACGGCTCGCGCTCGCTCGCGGTCGGCGGCTCCGCCCTGGTGAAGGCGATGGACAAGGTGGAGCGCAAGGCGAAGAAGATCGCCGCCCATATGCTGGAGGCCGCCGAGACCGACATCGAGGTGAAGGATGGCCGCTTCACCGTCGCCGGCACCGACAAGAGCCTGGGCATCGGCGACATCGCCCTGCAGGCCTACGTCCCGCACAACTTCCCGCTCGACGAGCTGGAGCCGGGACTGGACGAGCAGGCCTTCTACGATCCGAAGAACTTCACCTACCCCAACGGCTGCCATGTCTGCGAGGTGGAGATCGACCCCGACACCGGCGTCACCACCATCGTCAGCTTCGCCGCGGTGGACGATTTCGGCAACGTCATCAACCCGCTGATCGTCGAGGGGCAGGTGCATGGCGGCCTGGTCCAGGGCATCGGCCAGGCGCTGTACGAGAACTGCGTCTATGACGAGGAATCGGGGCAGCTCGTCACCGGCTCCTACATGGACTATTGCATGCCGCGGGCCGACGATGTCCCATCCTTCACCGTGCGCTATCACGAGGACCAGCCCTGCACCCACAACCCGCTGGGCGTGAAGGGCTGCGGCGAGGCCGGTACCATCGGTGCCGCCGCCGCCGTGATGAATGCGGTGGTGGACGCGCTGTCGGACTATGGCGTCACCCACATGGACATGCCGGCGACGCCGGAGAAGGTCTGGCGGACCATCCGCGACGCCACGCCCGCCCCCACTCCTGCCATGGCGGCGGAATAAGACGGCCGAAGAAGGAGGCTAGAGAATGTACGCGTTCACGTACCAACGGCCGACAACGCTTGCCGACGCGGCGGCCGCCATCCAGGCGGAAGAGGCCAAGCTGCTGGGCGGCGGCCAGACCCTGCTGCCGACGCTGAAACAGCGCCTCGCCCGACCGACCGACCTGATCGACCTCGGCGCCATTCCGGAGCTGAAGGGCATCCGCGAGGTGGATGGCGGGTTGGAGATCGGCGCCTTCACCCGCCACGCCGAGGTCGCCCATTCCGACCTCGTGAAGCGGGTGATCCCGTCCCTGGCCAGCCTCGCCGAGGGCATCGGCGACCGGCAGGTCCGCAACATGGGCACGCTCGGCGGTTCCATCGCCAACGCTGACCCGTCGGCCGACTATCCATCGGCGGTGGTTGCGCTGAAGGCCACGGTGACGACCGACCGCCGCAGCATCGCCGGCGAAGATTTCTTCACCGGCATGTTCGAAACCGCGCTGGAGCCGGGCGAGATCATCAAGTCGGTGCGCTTCTCCCGTGCCGACAAGGCGGCCTATGCGAAGTTCCGCAACCCGGCCAGCCGCTACGCCATCGTCGGCGTGTTCGTCGCCCGGTTCGGTGGGGAGGTTCGGGTGGCGGTGACCGGTGCCGCCGGCTCCGTCTTCCGCGCCGAGGCGTTCGAGACGGCGCTCGCCGCCGACTTCCGCGCCGACGCCCTGAACGGCCTGTCGGTGGAGGCCGACGGCCTGAACGCCGACATCCACGCCAGCGCCGACTACCGCGCCCACCTCGTCACAGTGATGGCGAAGCGCGCGGTCGAAGCGGCTGGGTGATTTAGATCCCTCTCCCGCCCCGGGAGAGGGAAGGGGCCCGCCGCGAAGCGGTGGGAAGGGTGAGGGTGGCTCCAAGGATCCAAGCACTGGATTCTTGCCTCACCCCTCACCCTCCCCACCTTCGGTGGGTCCCCTCCCTCTCCCGAGGCGGGAGAGGGTATTTATCGACCATCTCCAAGGCCCTTCATGACCACCCCCCTTCCCGCCTCCGTCGATGACACGCTGGCGCTTCTCACCCGCGGCAATTACGTCGCGGACCGCTCGCTGGCGACCGCGCTGTTCCTGGCGCTGAAGCTGAAGCGCCCGCTGTTCCTGGAGGGCGAGGCGGGCGTCGGCAAGACGGAGATCGCCAAGGTCCTGTCGGCGACGCTCGGCCGCAAGCTGCTGCGGCTGCAATGCTATGAAGGGCTGGACGCATCGTCCGCCGTCTATGAGTGGAACTATGCCCGCCAGATGATGGAAATCCGGCTGGCCGAGGCGTCGGGCGGGCAGGACCGCGAATCGCTGGCCTCCGATCTGTTCTCCGAACGCTTCCTGGTCAAGCGTCCGCTGCTGCAGGCGCTGGAACCCGACCTTGCCGGGCCACCGGTTCTGCTGATCGACGAGTTGGACCGCACCGACGAACCGTTCGAAGCCTATCTGCTGGAGATCCTGTCCGACTATCAGGTCTCGATCCCGGAATTCGGCACCGTCCATGCGCCGGAGCCGCCCATCGTCATCCTGACCTCCAACCGCACGCGCGAGATCCACGACGCGCTGAAGCGGCGCTGCTTCTACCATTGGGTCGATTACCCCGGCGCCGCGCGGGAGCGGGAGATCCTGGCGGTCAAGGCGCCGCAGGCCGACGCGCGGCTGGCCGCCCAGGTGGTGGGCTTCGTCCAGACCCTGCGCGGCATGGACCTCTACAAGGCGCCGGGCGTGGCGGAGACGCTGGACTGGGCGCAGGCTCTAGTCGAACTGAACCAGCTGGAGCTTGAGCCCTCCGTCATCAACGACACTCTGGGCACGCTGCTGAAATACCAAGATGATATCGCCCGCATCCAGGGCAGCGAGGCGGCGCGCATCCTGACCCAGGTCAAGACCGAGCTGGCCGCCACCACCGCGCGCTGAGGCCGCCATGACGGACGACGCGCCGGCCGGCCGCCTCACCCTCAACCTGATGCATTTCGCCCGCGCGCTGCGCGCCGCCGGCCTGCCGGTCGGGCCGGGCAAGGTCCTGCAGGCGGTCGAGGCGGTGGAGGCGGTCGGCCTGTCCAACCGCACCGACTTCTATTGGGCGCTGCACGCGATCTTCGTGAACCGCCACGACCAGAGCGAGCTGTTCGACCAGGCCTTCCATGTCTTCTGGCGCAATCCCGACATCTTGAAGAAGATGATGTCGCTGATGCTGCCGAAGGTGCGGACGGAGGCACCGCCCGACCGGCCGGAGATGGCCCAGCGCCTCGCCGAGGCCCTGCACGGCAGCGGCACCGAACAGGAGGAACCCGAGAAGACCGAGATCGAACTCGACGCCTCCTTCACCGTGTCGGCCGCCGAACGCCTGCAGGACAAGGATTTCGAGAAGATGACGGGGGAGGAGATGGCGCAGGCCAAGCGCCTGCTGACCCGTCTCGCCCTGCCGCTGGCGGAGGTCACGACCCGGCGTTTTCGAGCGGACCCGATGGGGCCACGCGTCGATCCGCGCGCCACCTTGCGACGGATGCTGCGCAGCGGCGGCGACCTGTCCGATTTGGCCCGCAAGCGCCGCCGCACCCGGCCGCCGCCGCTAGTGGTGCTGTGCGACATCTCCGGTTCGATGACCCGCTATTCGCGGATGCTGCTGCATTTCATGCATGCCGTCACCAACGACCGCGACCGGGTACACAGCTTTGTCTTCGGCACGCGGCTGACCAACATCACCCGCCATCTGCGGCACAAGGATGTCGACGTGGCGCTCGACGCGGTGTCGGGGGCGGTCGCCGACTGGTCGGGCGGCACGCGGATCGGCACCGCGCTGCACGCCTTCAACCGGACCTGGGCGAGGCGGGTGCTGGGCCAGGGCGCGGTCGTGCTTCTCATTACCGACGGGCTGGACAGGGATGCAGGGGAAGGGCTTGCGGCAGAGGCCGAACGGTTGCACAAAAGCTGTCGGCGGCTCGTCTGGCTGAATCCTTTGTTGCGCTGGGAAGGCTTCGCGCCGAAATCCTCGGGCATCCGGGCGCTGCTGCCGCATGTGGACGATTTTCTTGCGGCCCACAGCCTGAACAGCCTCGCGGATCTGGCCGGTGTCCTGTCGGCCGACCGTCCGCGACGTAACCCGGGCTTGCGCCGCTGGTTGAAGGAGGCGGCGGGATGAACGACACCCTGATGGCGGACAACATCGTGGAGCAGGCAGCCGCTTGGCGCGCCGCCGGCCGCAGGGTGGCCCTGGCGACCGTCGTGTCGACCTGGGGCTCTTCGCCGCGGCCGGTCGGCAGCCAGATGGCGGTCGACGACCGCGGGTCGATGGCGGGTTCCGTGTCCGGCGGCTGCATCGAAGGCGCCGTGGCGCATGAGGCCGCCAAGACCATGGAGGACGGCGAACCGCGCGTGCTGTCCTTCGGCATCACCAACGAAATGGCCTGGGAAGTCGGGCTGGCCTGCGGCGGGCAGGTACAGGTCTATATCGAGGCCGTGGAATGAAACGCGAAATTCTGGACCGGCTGCTTGCGGCGAAGGCCGCCGCGATCCCGGCCGCCCTGGTGACCGACCTCAACAGCGGTCTGCAAACCCTTGTCTTCGAAGACACCATCCATGGCGGCTTCGGGCTGGAGCCCGACCTGCTGGACGAGGTGCGTCGGCGCATCCGCCAGGACCGTTCCGGCCTGCTGGTCGATCCGCAGGACGAGGACGGCTTCCGCCTGTTCGTGCATGTCCACAACCCGGCCATGCGGTTGCTGATCGTCGGCGCGGTGCACATCGCCCAGGCGCTGGCCCCGGCGGCGGCGCTGACCGGCTATGACGTGACGGTGATCGATCCGCGTGGAGCCTTCGCGACCGAGGCGCGCTTCCCCGGCGTCAAGCTGAACCATTTTTGGCCGGACGAGGCCTTGGCGGAACTGAAGCCCGATGTCCGCACCGCGGTCGTGACCCTGACCCACGATCCCAAGCTGGACGATCCGGCACTGATCGCCGCCCTGCGCTCCTCCGCCTTCTATGTCGGCGCGCTGGGCAGCAAGCGCACTCACGCGCTGCGTCTTGACCGCCTGCGCGACGAAGGGCTGAGCGAGGCCGAGGTCAAGCGGATCCGCGGCCCCGTCGGCCTGTCCATCGGCGCCGTCACCCCGGCCGAGATCGCCATCTCGATCATGGGACAGATCACCTGCGTGCGCCGCGGAGAGAACCACCCCTGCTGATCGGGGCTCGCGGGCGGGCGTGACGACGACCCGCCCGCGTTACCGCTTTCGTACGTTCATCATTACCCCTTTGCCCCCGCCTGTTGCTCTGATAAGGCACCAGTGATCCTGTGTGCGGAGCGTTCGTGGCGGACCGCCGGTCATCCTCTTCGTTACCCCGGCATCCCGCCGGGACGGCCTGCGCGCGGATGACCGCGGCGGGGTGCGCATGAGGATTCGCTCGCGCATCGCGATTGTGGGGGGCGTCCCGGTGGCGGTGGCCGCGGTGATCGCCGTCACCGGCGGTCTTCTGCTGGACCGCAGCGAACGGGTTTACGAGGCGGCGGTGCTTGCCGGTTCCGTTTATCGCGACGTGCTGGCAGCGACAGCGGCGCGGATCGATTATCTCCAGGTCGCTCCCACCGATCGCGCCGGCCGTGTCGCCCGGTTCGAAGCATTGTCGGCCTCGGCGGATGCCGAACTGCGGCAGTTGGACACATCGGGATCGGCCGCCGCCCACCGGCATGAGGTGGAGCGCGCCACCGCTGTGCTGGAGCGCTACGTCGGCCAGATGCGCGCCTTCATCGAAGTGACGGGCGCCAATGATGCGGCCGTCGCCGATATGGGCCGGCATGCCGCCAGCCTGATGACCCTGACCGATCGTGCCCGAAAGCGTCAGCACGCCGCCAATGTGGACTCCCTCGGCTCGCTGACGGAAGCGGACCAGCGCCTGCGCGACAGCCGCGACGTGGTCGACGGGGCCCATGAACTGCGCGAGGCGATGCTGGCCCTGCAACGGGCGGAAGCGCAGCATGTCGCGGCACTGGCCTTCGGAGCCGGAGTCTTCGGCACCGGGCGGCCGCTGACCGCCGCGGATTTCCGCATCGCCACCGACAAGCTGACGGCCACCGCCGGCCGGCTCCAGGCGGCGTTGCGCCGCACCGACCCGTTGGCCGACCGCTATCCGGCGACGGAAACCGCCGGCCGCTATGCCGCGGCGGTCGCCGACCTGCAGTCCGCCGTGCAGGCGCTGCACGAGACGCGGGCGGAGCGCGACGCGGCGCTTAACCGGTTCGAAAAGGCGCTCCAGGCGGCGGCCGGCTTTAGCGAAGACGGCAGGTCGGGCGCCGGCCTTGGGGAACGGATGCTGGCGGAGCAGGTCATCCGGACCCTGCCGGTGGTGCGGGCGCTGGTCCTGACCGGCACCTTGAACCAACAGCCGGACGTGACCCTCCTATCCACCCTCCTGCCATCGGTCCGCCCGGCACTGGACGGGTTGCATGAGGTGCAGGCGCGCTCCACCGCTGCGCAGCGGAGGCTTGCCGACGCCCAGCATGCCAGCGCCGAAGCAGCCTCCGCCATCGAGGCGCTGACCGCCCGCATCCTGATGGTGAAGGCGACCGGATACACCGCACTCCAGGAAGAGGTGGTGCAGCTGATCGCCTATGCCATCCAGGCCAATGATACGGAGCAGGAAACCCAGAATATCGCCATCGTCGCCTTGCGCCTGGGGCGGCGGGCGGCCGACGCGGTGGCGGTGCGCGACGCGGAGGAAGCCGACCGCATCGTCGACGATGCCGGTACGTTGCTGGAAGCCGTCCGCGGGCTTCCCATGTCGCCGCTGCTGCAGGACGAGGTGCTGTCGGCCATCCGCAGCTGGCGCGACAGCCTCGGCCGGACCGCGGCGGGGTTGCGCCGCCTCAACCAGCTTCTGATCGCCATGGACCGCGATGCCGGTGCCCTGGTGGAGACCGCCCGGCAACTGGACGAGACCTTCCGCGACGAGGCGGCACGCATCGGCGACCTGCTGAGCCGCATCCTGATCATCGGGGCGACCATCGGCCTGCTGCTGGGCGGTGGAGCGGCGGTCGTGGTCGCGCGGTCCATCAGCAGGCCGGTCTTGCGGCTGCAGCGGCAGATGACCCGGCTGGCCGAGGATCCGCTGGCCGGCCCGATCGACGGCACGCGCCGTCAGGACGAATTCGGCGCGATGGCGCGCGCCGCGGCCTTCTTCATCCGCGAAATCGGTCTGCGGGAGCTGGCGGCCCGCGAGGCGAAGGAGCGTGCAGACCGCGCTTTGGAGGACCTGCGCCGCACCCAGGCCGATCTGATCCAGGCGGAGAAAATGGCCTCTCTCGGCGCACTGGTCGCCGGCGTGGCGCACGAGATCAACACGCCGCTCGGCAATGCCCTGATGGGGGCCACCCATCTGCAGGACCGGTTGGAATCGATCGGGCGCCTGGCCCGAGAGGGAAACCTGCGCCGTAGCGACTTCGCCGATTTCCAGGAGACGGCGGAGGAATTGGCACGGCTGATGGTGCTGAACCTGCGTCAGGCCGGCGAACTGGTGCAGAGCTTCAAGCAGGTCGCCGCCGACCAGACCAGCGGCGAGGGGCGGCGCTTCGAATTGAAACCCTATCTGGAGGATCTGGCGACCAGTCTCAGCCCGTCCTGGCGCCGCGCGGGCCACGGCCTGCGGGTCGAGTGCCCCGATGGCATCGAGATCAACGGCTATCCCGGCGCCCTGGCTCAGGTCCTCACCAATCTCGTGATGAACTCCCTCATCCATGGATATCAGGACGGACAGCAGGGGCACCTTCTGATCACTGCCTGCGCGCCGAGCCCGGAGTTGGTGGAACTGGTCTATACCGATAATGGCAAGGGTATTCCGCCGGCCGATCTGGGACGGGTGTTCGATCCGTTCTTCACCACCCGCCGCGGAACCGGCAGCACCGGGCTCGGGCTGCACATTGTTTACAATCTCGTGGCGAATAGGCTGGGTGGAAAGGTTGTGGTGGAGAGCCGTCCCGGCCAGGGTGTACGCTTCACCATTCGCTTTCCACGACGACTTGCTACTGATAACGTCGCTCTTGCGATGGAAGCACAATCCGTGCAGGAGCAGTAAATGCCTTTGCCGCCGACGACGTTCTCGAAGAGGCTTGCGAAGGGGCTGTCTGTTCTCGTCTTGCTTGCGGGAACGTCCGGCGCTGCACAGGCCGACAAGTCACTTGTCTACTGCACGGAAGGAAATCCGCAGAGCTTCAACGCGCAAGTGTCCACCTCCGGCACCAGTGTGAATGCGGCCAGCCCCCTGTTCAACAATCTGGTGGAATTCGGCCGCGGCACGCAGATCATCACACCGGCTCTTGCCGAATCCTATACGGTTTCCGACGATGGTCTGGTCTACGATTTCCGCTTGCGCCGGAACGTCCAATTTCATTCAAACGAGTATTTTAAGCCCAGCCGGCCGCTCAATGCCGATGACGTGCTGTTCTCGTTCGAGCGGCAATGGAAGAGCGATCATCCCTATCACACTGTCGGTCCGGCAACTTACGATTACTTCCGCGGCATGGGGCTGCCGACCCTGTTGAAGTCGGTGGAGAAGCTGGACGACCACACGGTTCGCATCACGCTGAACCGGCCGGAAGCTCCGTTCCTGGCCGATCTCGCCATGCCGTTCCTGTCGATCCAGTCGGCGGAATATGCCGACAGCTTGATGAAGGCGAAGCGGCCGGACCTGTTCGACGAGGAGCCCATCGGCACGGGACCGTTCCGTCTTGTGTCCTATCAGCGCGATCTCGCCATCCGCTACAAGGCGTTCGACGGCTATTGGCAGGGGCGCCAGCCTCTGGACAACCTCATCTACTCGATCACCCCGAACATCGCCGTGCGCCTGAACAAGCTGCGGTCCGGCGAGTGTCATGTGATGATATTCCCGAACCCGGCGGAGTTGGGAAAGATCGAAAAGGACCCCAATCTGGTCATCGAGCAGCAGGACGGGAAGAATGTCGCC
This sequence comes from Azospirillum sp. BE72, assembly GCF_031455875.1. Lineage (NCBI taxonomy): Bacteria > Pseudomonadati > Pseudomonadota > Alphaproteobacteria > Rhodospirillales > Azospirillaceae > Azospirillum > Azospirillum sp. BE72. The sequence goes on along the minus strand of NZ_JAVDTO010000016.1, from coordinate 42,314 downwards.
TATATGGCGCTCAACACAGGCAAGCCGCCGCTCGACGATGTGCGGGTGCGGCGTGCCGTGACCCTGGCGATCGACAAGCGCACGTTGGTCGATGCCGTCTATCAGAATGGAGGGCGGCCGGCAAAGAACCCGATCCCGCCCGGCATGTGGTCTTACGACGACAGCATCGAAGACCACCCGTTCGATCCCGTGGCCGCGCGCAGCCTGTTGATCGAAGCAGGATTTCCGGAGGGCTTCACCCTGGATCTCTGGTATCCGCCGGTCACGCGCCCCTACATGCCCAACGGCAAGCGCGCCGCCGAAATGATCCGGGAGAACCTGGAGCGCGTTGGGATCAAGGTCACGCTGAAGACGGAGAATTGGGGCAACTATCGCAGCCGCGTGACGCAGGGCGACCAGGACATGGTGATCTATGGCTGGACCGGCGACAACGGCGATCCCGACAACTTCCTGTATTTCCTGCTGAGCTGCACCGGCGTGCATCCGGGCGGCACCAACGTCGCAAGATGGTGCAATCCGGATTTCGAAGAACAGATCACCAAAGCAAAATCCGATAACAATATCGAGAAGCGCGCGGAGTATTATCGCAAGGCGCAACAGATATTCAATCGTGAAATGCCGTGGTTCCCTATAGCCAACACTTTCATTGCGGTGGTTCATCGCAAAGAGGTGAAGAATTACACGAACAACTTATTCAAACAGGATTTCTCAGGCGTCGATATAGAAGCCCAGTGAGCGACAGGGATATGCAAACCTCTCCTGGACAAGACTCGTCCGCAGCCATGTCTCCCGACGACCTGCTGTTCGGCGACGAACAGGCGGAGACGTCGTCCGAACAGCCGCCGGAACAGCCGTCCGTCGGCGCGGCCCCCTGGCCTATCCTGGTGGTCGACGATGACGAGCAGGTGCACGCGATGACCCGTGTCCTGCTGAACGACTTCGAGTTCGAAGGCCGCCGCTTCGCCATCGTGAGTGCCTTTTCGGCGGCGGAGGCACGGGCGATCCTGGCTGAGCGGACGGATTTGCCGGTGGTTCTGCTGGACGTGGTGATGGAGACCCATGACGCCGGGCTGCGGCTGGTCCATCACATCCGCCGTGACCTGGGCAACCGCCACATCCGCATCATCCTGCGCACCGGCCAACCCGGTCAGGCGCCGGAGCGCGAGGTGATCGTCGCCTATGACATCAACGACTACAAGAGCAAGGCCGAGTTGACCGCGCAGAAGCTGTTCACCAGCCTCATCGGCGCGGTGCGCGGCTGGCGCGACCTCGTCACCATCGAGACCCTGAACCACTCCCTGGAACGCCGCGTTGCCGAGCGCACGGCGGAACTGGAAAGGCAGACCGCGCTGGCCGACGAGCAGCGCCGCTTCATCGAAAATCTGGTGGAGATGATGCCGAGCCCGGTCTGGTACCGGGACGCCGCCGGCCGCAGCACCCTTTGCAACCGGGCCTTCCGCGAACTTTTCCCGGATGCGGACGACGGCATCGAATGGACCATCGACAGGCAGGCGCGGACGGGCACCGGCACGGAGGCTTTTTCTTTCGAGACCAGCGTGGTCGGGCCGGATGGAGCCCCGCGCGAATTGCTGGTGGTGAAGCGCCCGCTGACCGGGGCGGACGGTACGGCCGCCGGCCTGATCGGCATCGCCACCGACATCACCGAGCGCCGGCGGATGGAGCATGAACTGCACCGTCTGGCCACCACCGATCCGCTGTCCGGCGCCCACAACCGCCGTCATATCCTGGACCTGCTGGACCGGCTGCTGGCCGGGCAAGGCGGTGCCGAACCCAGGCCCATTGTCGAGCCGGCCTGCCTCGTCATGCTCGACATCGACCACTTCAAGCGCATCAACGACGGGCTGGGCCATGCGGCCGGCGATGCCGCCATCCGCAACGTGGTGGAGGAGATTCGCCGCCATCTGCGCGCAACCGACCAGATCGGCCGCATCGGCGGGGAGGAGTTCGCGATCCTGCTGGCGGATACCGGTCGGAACGACGGTGCGGCAATCGCGGAACGGCTGCGCAGTGGTCTGGCGGCTCTGGCGATCCCGTTGCCGGATGGCCGACGGTTCCAATTGACCGGCAGTTTCGGCCTGACGGAAGTCCGTCCATTGGCGGATACAGTGGAAAGCGTGCTGGGCCGCGCCGATCAGGCGCTGTACCGTGCCAAGGCGCTCGGGCGAAACCGGGTCGAGCTGAACTGACGACAGGTGAGCGGCCTGCGACATTTTGCTCGATCACGGCTTGACCGATGCTGCGGCAGCGGGTATTCAGATCCCATGAACACCACCGCCACCATGCGAATGCGAATTACCGGCCCGGCGCTCTGAGAGCGTCGGACAGTTGCCGTATTCGTGTTCACTGGTCGTGTGGAGAGTGTGGCGTGTCGCTGCACCCTGTGGTCTCCGGAACCCTCAATCCGGTTCATGACAAGTCCAACCGTCTGACCGCTGTCGCGGCGTCGCAGCTCGACGTCCGTCTCGGCGAGCGAATGTGTGGCTCGGCGCGAATTACTCACCCGGTCCGCTGAGGCGGTCCGGGTCAAGCCCGTCCTACCCAAAATTCGTTCGTCGAGGAATTTCGCGATGCTCACCGCGCATGCCGATGCCGCGCGCACTCTGTCCGCCTGCACGCCTGTCCACACCCCCGCCTTCGATGAGGAGCGTCTGCCGGCCTGGCTGCCGCTGTCGGCGGTGACCGATGCCGCCCGGCGGCTGTCCGGCCAGATCGTCCGGACGCCCCTGCTCCATGCGTCGGCCCTGGGTCGGGACCTATGGCTGAAGGCGGAGGTCTTCCAGGCCACCGGCGCCTTCAAGGAGCGCGGCGCGCTGAACCGCCTGCTGCGCTTGACCGCGCCGGAACGGGCCAGCGGCGTGGTGGCGATGTCGGCCGGCAACCACGCGCAGGGTGTGGCTTTGCATGCTGCGCGGCTGGGGGTGAAGGCCACCATCGTGATGCCGGAGACGGCCCCCCGCTGCAAGGTGGAGCGGACTGCTGCCCTCGGGGCGGAGGTGGTGCTGCACGGCGCCACGGTGGGCGAGGCCAAGGGAAAGGCGCTGGAACTGGCGGCCGACCGGCGGCTGACCTTCCTCCACCCTTATGACGATCCCGACGTGATCGCCGGCCAGGGCACCGTCGGGCTGGAAATCCTTGCCGACCGGCCGGATGTTGAGACGGTGGTGGTTCCCGTCGGCGGCGGCGGGTTGCTGGCCGGTGTCGCCGCCGCGGTGAAGGCGCAGCGCCCGCGCGTGCGGGTGATCGGCGTGAGGCTGGCCCGGCGGGGCGGCCCGACGCTGGCCGACGGCATCAACGTCCACGCGCTGGGCAAGCTGCCCCAGGCCATCGTCGACACGCTGGTCGACAGGGTGGTCGAGGTGGAAGAGGCGGAGATCGCCGCGGCGATGCGCGCCTTGCACGACTCATTCGGCGTGGTGGCCGAGGGAGCGGGCGCAGCCGGCGTCGCCGCGGTGCTGAGCGGTCGGCTGGGACGAACCGGACGGACGGTGGCGGTGCTGTCCGGCCGCAACGTCGACGGTGACACGCTGGCGCGGACGTTGGCGGCGTGACCTTGCGAATGATGCCGGATCGCAATGCTCGCCCGCTCTTCCGCGATTTGGAAGAGCGGGAGAAAGGCGGGACTGCCGGCACCAAAGGACCGTCTTCGCGCCCACCCTCCGCAAATCGCATAGCTCCCCCGTCACCGAAGTGAAGTATGGATAGGTCAGCAGAAATGACCTATATTGGTTGTCGCGTGTAAACACACAGGCGAGGACCAAGGGTGATTGGCATGACGAACAATTCCGCCCCGACTATTTCGTCATCCCCCTCATCGGTCATTTACGAGCGACCAAAGGCGGCGCATAGCGTCTTTGACAATTTGCAAGGGCAACTGTTCGGCGTCGTCATGACGTCGTTCGGCATTGCCATTTTGCATGCCGCCGGGCTGGTCACCGGGCAGGCGGCAGGGTTGAGCTTCGTGATTTCCTATGCGACGGGCATCGACTTTGGAATTCTGTTCTTCCTCGTCAACCTGCCCTTCTACTTCCTTGCACTGGCCCGCATCGGCGTCGGCTTCACGGTCAAGTCGCTGGTCGCGGTGACCGGCATTTCCCTGCTGTCCAGCCTGCTGCCGTCGATGATGAGCTTCAGCGCCATCAACCCCTATGTCGCGGCGGTTCTGGCGGGCTTCTGCGTCGGGATCGGGGTGATCGGGCTGTTCCGCCACGGCGCCAGCGGCGGCGGTGTCGGCATCCTCGCCTATTACCTGCAGGAAAAGACCGGCTTCCGCGCCGGCTGGCTGCAGTCGCTGTTCGATCTGGCGGTCTTCTCCGCCGCCGCCTTCGTTCTGGAGTGGCCGGCGCTGCTCGCCTCGATCCTGGGGGCGGCGGTGCTGAACGCTTTCGTCGCCTTCAATCACCGCGCCGACTGGTATGTCGCCCGATAAAAGGAGCGGGCCGCCTTATTCGCGGCCCAGCACCCGGTCGACCACGGCATCGGCCCATTCGCGCGAGCGGAAGCTCGCCTTGGCTTCGACCGGGTCATAGACGCGCTCGACCCAATCCCAGAACTCGATCGGGCGCTTCTGGTTGTAGGCGGCATACAGTTCGAAGAAGTAGTCGAGGATGCCGGTCTTCGCCTGCTTGAAGTGGCCGTAGCGCCAGGACAACTGCTTCATCGCTTCGTCGAGCGGCTTGCCTTCATGGGCGAACAGGTACAGCGTCGACATGAAGCCGGCGCGGTCGGCTCCCGACTTGCAGTGCATCAGCGCCGGATAGGTCATGGTCTTGAACAGCTCGCGCGCCTTCAGAAGGGTTTCCTTCTTGGGCATGTCGCGGGAGTTCACCGGGAAATCGACCAGTTCCAGACCATGGGCGCGGCAGGCCTCCGCCTCCAGGATGTAGGAGGCGCAGTCGCGCGAGCCGCGCAGGTTCAGGATCGACTTGATCCCGTTGCGCGCCGCCGCGGCGATGTGCGAAGGCGATGGCTGGCTTGCCCGGTACATGTTGGGCGAGATGCGGTAGGTGTTCGAATAGATCAGCCGGAAGCAGGCGTGGTCGATGAACACGCTTTCCAGATGGCCGAGCGCACGCTGCCACGGCGTCGCCATGCGGCTGCGGCTGCGCTTGATCGCGTCGGCCAGCGCGGTGGTGGTGACCGCCCGCAGATAGCTTTTCTTCGCCAACTTAGACCTTTCGACTCTGACGGAACGCCAACATAGGCATGGTCGCCGTTCCGTCAAGAACCTGCGTCATGCTGATTTCGCCTGAAGTCGCACATACATGCCGTATTGCGCCGCAAGCGTCAGCACGATTTCCATGTACAGGTTGATCAGCCCGTTCGCGTAGAAGGCCGGGCAGCCGGTGTAATGGCGCTCCCCCTCCATCGCCGTCGGCTCGATCAGGTCGGTGTTCAGGACGATCAGATCCTTGTCAGGATCATAGAGGAAGGCCGATTGGTCGGGGCGCAGCGGGTGGATGGCCTGATGGTCGTCGGCCTCGATCTTTCCCGCCGCCATGAACTGGCACAGCATGCCCAGGCTACCCATGGCGAGCGGCAGCACCTGCTTCAGGCTGCGGCGGGCGAGGTCGTCATAGGCGGCGGCTTCCAACCCCGGACGCAGCAGCGGGGCGGCTTCCACCAGGTTCCAGCAGACATGCAGGGCGGTGTGGCTGCCTGTCTTGGTGATCGACAGCATGTCGTAGCCGGACGGCCCGTGCAGGACCGACCTCTGCAACTCGCGCCCCAGCACATAGCCGGCGGCGGCCATGTCGGTGATGTTTCCCTCCGTCCGGCAGCGGTCCTCCTCCACCATCACCTTGATCGCCCAATCCTTGATGATGGCGTCCAACAGGTGGCAGACCGCATCGCGCAGAAAGCCGACCACGCGGTCGGGATCGGCGGCGTCGATGCCTTCCGCATCGGCGAAATCCAGCCCGTGCGGCGAGTCCGGCGGGGTCGACAGCACCAGATGGCCGGCGTCGTCCAGCGGCATGCGGGCGATGATGTGCTCCCGCAGGTCGACATAGAGGAAGCCCAGCAGGGTGTTGATCGCGACCTTCTCGAAATCTTCCTTGCGGGTGTCTGCATGGGCCGGGCAGTGGCCGGCCAGCTTCAGCAGTTCCTCGCTCAGAAGATAGCTCGGCTCCTCGGCGATGCGGTGCAGGATCGGCGCGAGGTTGATCCGGGTCATCCCGGCCTCCTCATGCGCGCCGGCATAGGTCAGGGCGAAATCGTTGGTCCGGGCCATCGGGCTCAGCCCTCCTGCAGGCGGTCGTAGACGGAATATTCCAGGGCCAGCCCGGCCACGATGTCCAGATACAGCTTGATCAGGTTCGTCGTGTAGAAGGCCGGGCAACCGGTGTAGTAGCGCTCGCCCGGCTTGGCGAAGGTGACGATGGGATCGGCGTTCAGCCGGATCAGCCCGTTGCCGTCCAGAACGAAGGCGGTCTGGTCCTTGGGCAGCCGGTGCACCGCCAGCCCGTCGGCCGGCTCGATCCCGCTTTCCTCCATGTAATGGACCAGCATGCCGAGGCTGGCCATCGACAGCGGCACGATCTGCTTCAGGCTGCGGCGGACGAGGTCGTCGTAGAAGGCGGCATCGCGGCCCGGCACCAGCAGCGGAGCCGCCTCCACCAGAGCCCAGCAGATGTGAATGGCGGTATGGCTTCCGGTCTTGGTGATCGACAGCATGTCGTAGCCGGCGCGCTGGTAGAGCGGCGAATGCTCCAGCACGCTGCGCAGCACGAAGGTGGCCGCCGCCTCCAGCGAAATGGCACCGGAGCCCTGGGAACGGAAATACTCCTCCTCCTGCACCAGGCCGACGGCCCAGCCGGTGATCAGCCCGTCCAGCAGGTGGCAGGTGGCATCGCGCAGGACGGAGCAGAAGACGTCCGGCGCCGCAGCAGCCATGGCGGCGCGGTCGGCCGGATCCAGTCCATGTGGGGAGCGCGGCGGAATCGGCAGCATCGGCCGCCCTTCCGCATCGAAGGGCAGCGTTTCCGCGATGTGGTCGCGCAGCCGGTTGAACAGCAGGGCCAGCAGGCTGTTGACCGCCACCTTGTCGGCATCGTCCTGCGAGATCGGCGCCGATCCCTCCGCAGCTTCCTTTGGCGCGCCCTCGGTCTTGCCGGCATGGAACGGGCATTGGCCGCCGCCCTGGCGGAACTCCTCGCTGAACAGGAAGTTCGGATCCGCCTGGATGCGCTGCAGGATATGGGCGATCGACACCCGCCCCAGACCGGCCTCGCCATGGGCGGTGTTGAAGGTCTGGGCGAAGTCGTTGGAACGGCTGGGCAGGGTATCGGACATGCGGCGGCTTCCGGCGCGGATATAGGGCGGACGGGCTACCCTAAAGGGAAATGCCGCGCCCGCGCAACGGAGTGTCGTGTCGCGGCCCGATAATGTCCCGGCCGCTGCGTTATTTTGCCACGATCCGCCCTTCCACCGCAGGCATGACCGTTTTCTTGGACTCGACGTGGTTCATCACGATGGTCGCCAACAACACCGCCCCCGATGCATCGACGATCACTTTGGCGCGCGGGAAGGCGGCATAGCCGTCACCGCCCTTCAGCATGAAATCGTTGGTCGCGACGCGATAGGTCGCCTGCGGGTCCATGGGCTTGCCGCCGACCGTCACCGCGGTCACCCGGCGCCCGGCCGGCGCCTTGGGGTCGTAGGTCATGGTCAGGCCGGAGACCTGCGGGAAACGGCCGGCCTTCTCCTCCACCTTGCCGACGCCGTGCTCCAGGGTGGAGATCAGATCCTGCCCCGACATCTCCACCAGCACCCCGACATTGCCGAAGGGCAGTTCGGCGAAGATGTCGCGGCGGGTCAGGCGGGAACCGGCGGGATGCAACGCGTCGGCACGGATGCCGCCGCCGTTGGTGATCGCGACATCGGCCTTCAACGTCTCTCGCAGGGCGTCGGAGATCAGGTTGCCCATGCTGGCCTCGCGGCTGCGCACCACGTCCTTGCGGCTGTCCAGTTCGGTCGCGGTGGTGCCGATCACGGCGGCAAGATCGCTGTCCAGCCGCTTGGTGTAGCCCTCGACCACCGCGTCCACCTCCGGGTCCGGAGCGACGCCGGCGGTGGTGACGAAGCGCCATTCGGTCGGCAGGGTGGTGGTCGCCGGCCCCTTGCCGGCGTCCCTGGTTTCCACGGCCAGCTTGACGACGCTGAGATATCGCGCGTCCTGCCCGGCCTTCAGGATCAGGGTGGAGCCCTCATAGAAGCTGATCGGGTCATGGTCGTGGCCGCCCAGGATCAGGTCGATGCCCTTGACCTTGGCGGCCAATTGCCGGTCCTCCTCGATGGTCAGGTGGGTCAGCGCCACCACGACCGCCGCCCCTTTGGCGCGCAACTCCTTCACTGCCGCTGCGGCGGTCTCCGGCACGGGCGGGAAGCTGAGGCTGGTGCCGGCGCTCGACAGGCGGGCGGTGTCTGGGGTGATCAGGCCGATGAAGCCGACGGTGATGCCGTCGACGGTCCTCGTCCAGCTCGGCACCGTGGTCGCGAAGGCGGAGCCGTCGGCCTCGCGCACGTTGGTGCCGATCCAGGGGAACTTCGATTCGGCCATCCGCTGTTTCAGTGCGTCGGGACCGAAGTCGAATTCATGGTTGCCGAAGGTCACCGCATCGACGCCGATGGCGTTGAACAAGGTGATCATCTGCTCGCCCTTGGTCGTCCCCGACAGCAGCGACGGCGACAGGAAATCCCCGCCGACGGTGGTGAAGGCATCGGGGGCCGAGGCGCGTTCGCGCTTCAATAGGGTCATCAGCGGCCCGAACCCGCCCTGCCCCTTCACCGGTGCGATCTCGTACACATCGTTGATGTGCAGGAAGGTCAGCGAGCCGCTCTGCGCCCACGCGGGGAAGGAGACCGGCATGGACATGCCGAGAATGGCGGCGATCAGCGGAGCGGCGAGAAGACGGATGCGGAACGGCATGGGGCGGACCTCCGGCGCGGAGCGGGACAGGACGGTTGACGGGCACTCTAAACCAGCTGCCCGGCGGCACGCATAGCGGCTTTGCGGGGCGCGGCATGGGTTCCGGAGCGCCTGCGGCTTGAACTCCGCCCGCGACGGTCTCACAACTTGATGACACCCGTGCCAACGACGCGAGCCGAGCAGACCCATGCGCATCCTGGTCGTTCAGAACAGCCGCACCGCTCCCATCGGTCTGGTGGGCGACGCGCTGACCGACAACGGCGCCACCCTCCACGCCATTGCCGCCAACGAGGGAGAAGCGATTCCCGAGAAGGACGGCTATGCCGGCCTCGTGGTGCTGGGTGGTCCGCAGGACGCCTGGGACGACGCGAAGGGACCGCATTTCGGCCGGGTGATGGACGTGATCCGCGACTTCACCGACGCCGACCGTCCAGTGATGGGCATCTGCCTGGGTGCGCAACTCGCCGCCCGCGCCTATGGCGCCAAGGTCTACCGCCATACCACGCCGGAACTGGGCATCCACCGGGTCAGCTTGACCGATGGGGCCCAGGACGACCCGCTGCTGGGCGGCTTCGGTCCGGAGCTGAACCTCGCCCAGTGGCACTACGACACCTTCGAGTTTCCCGAGGGCGCGGTGCCGCTGGCCTATAGCGCCGCCTGCGACCGGCAGGCCTTCCGGCTCGGTCGTGCCACCTATGCCTTCCAGTTCCATCCGGAAGCGACCGGCGACATCCTGCGCGGCTGGGCCTCCCGCATCCGGGAGGAAGCGAGGGAAAGCAATGCCGACATGCTGCACGGGCTGGAGGCTTCCATCGCCACCCACATGCCGGTGGCGGAACAGTTCACCCGCGCCATGACCCGGCGCTGGCTGGGTCTGGCTCGCTGACGGTTTCGGCGAAGCGGGCCAACAGGTCGGGGGTGTCGACGTCATAGAGGATGCCGGCATCCTCCACCGACACCTCGCACAGCCGGTCGGCATGCTGGCCGATCAGCCGCTTCGCCCCGGCATCGCCGGTCAGCCCCGCCATCTCGGTGAAGAAGGCGCGGTCCCACAGCACGGGGTTGCCCTGCTTGCCATGGGTGGTCGGCACGCAGATGGCGCGGCCTTCCAACGGGCTGTAGGCGGCGATCAGCCGATCGATCACGGCGGATGCCACCCGAGGCATGTCGCCCAGGCACACCACCACTGCGTCCGACTCACTCGGAACCGCCGCCAGCCCGGCGCGCAGCGAACTGCTCAGCCCCTCGGCGAAGGCGGGGTTGTGGACGAAGGTCACCGGACGGTCGGACAGCACCCGCGCCACGCTCTCCCCCTGGTGGCCGGTGACGACGATGACGTTGGCGGCTTGCGAGGCCAGGGCCGCATCGACCGCGCGGGCGACCAGCGGCGCGCCGTTCACTTCCGCCAGCAGCTTGTTGGTCGGTCCCATCCGGCTGGAGCGTCCGGCCGCCAGCACCAGCGCGGTGACGCGCGGCGCCCGCGGCGTCTCCGCGGCCACGCCGGCCCGCGGCAGGGGGCGCGTCGGAATCTCCGCCAGCAGCCCGCCGACACCCATCCGCATAACCTCCGCCCTGCCCGGCGGCACGCCCGCAGCGATGCGCTGCAACACCCAGTCGAAGCCGTTCAGCTTGGGCGAGCGCGCGCAGCCCGGCAGGCCCAGCACCGGCCTGTCCCCGCGCCGGGCCAGCAGCAGCAGGTTGCCGGGGTCCACCGGCATGCCGAAATGCTCCACCACGCCGCCGGCCCGCTCGATGGCGGCAGGCAGCACGTCGCGCCGGTCGGTGATGGCGGAAGCGCCGGCAATCAGCAGCAGGTCCGCAGGCGGCATCGCGGCGATCAGTTCCGCCAGCGCGCCCTCGTCATGGGCGCAGCGCGCCTCATGGACCAGCGTGCCGCCGAGAGCCTCCACCCGCTCCCGCGTCACCGCCACGGTCTTGTCGAGAACGCTGTCCTTCATCCCCGGCAGCCGGGTCTGGATCAGCGCTGCCGACAGTGGACGGAAGGGGAGGACGGCCAGCGGCGGCGCACCGTCGGCCGCCAGACGCTCCGCCTGCTCCACCGCGGCGGCGGGGGCGGCGAAGGGGATGATCTTGACGGTCGCCAGCATCTGGCCCGGCTCGACCGGGGCGAAATCCGGCAAGGTGGCGATGGTGACGCTCTCATCGATCACGTTGATCGCGTCGAGGCACGCCGGGTCGAGGCGGAGTAGGCCGCGCGCCTCGGCGAACAGGTTGACGCGGCCGGTGAAGGCGGCGGCGACCTGCACGCCACCGCCCGCCACCGCGGCGGCGATGCGGGTGGCGGCCGTATCCTCCGCAATATCGACTTCCGACAGCTTGGCGGCGATCACCTCGCCGATTCCGGCCTCCCGCAATGCCGCCACATCCCCGGCCGACAGACGCCGACCCTTCTTGAAGGCAAGCGCCCCCAGGCGGAGCGAATGGGCGAGGATCGCGCCTTCTGCGTCGGACAGGGGAAGCGGACCGAAAAACATGGGGGCTCCGGGCGGGCACGAAGGAATGCCAACCGCATATGGCGACCGGACCATCACCAGGCAATGGCCCGGTTGCCGCCTTAGGCAGGCGTGACCGCCGTCCGAAGCCCCCCGTCAGGTCACGACTTGGTGGCGACGCCCAGCTTGGCCTGCACGGCCGCCAGACCGTCCTTGCCGTCGATGGTGGTGACGCCGTCCAGCCAGCCCTTCAGCACGTCGGGGTTCTTCTTCAGCCAGGCCTTGGCGGCTGCATCGGGCTTCTTGTTGCCGTTCATGATGTCGTCCATCACCGCGTTCTCCATGTCCAGGGTGAAGGACAGGTTGGACAGCAGCTTGCCGACATTCGGGCATTCGGCGGCGTAGCCCTTGCGGACATTGGTGGCGACGGTGGCGCCACCCAGGTTGGGGCCGAACCAGTCGTCACCACCCTCCAGATAGGTCAGTTCGAAGCTCTTGTTCATGGGGTGAGGCTCCCAGCCCAGGAACACGACCCAGCCCTTGTTGCGGGCGGCCCGCTTCACCTCGGCCAGCATCCCGGCCTCGCTGGACTCCACCAGCTTGAAGTCCTTCAGGCCGAAGGCGTCGGCTTTCAGCATCTTGTCGATGATCAGGTTGCCGTCGTTGCCGGCCTCGATGCCGTAGATCTTGCCGCCCAGCTTGTCCTTGAACTTCGCGATGTCGGCGAAGGTCTTCAACCCGGCCTCGGCGGCGTATTTCGGGACGGCAAGCGTGTATTTGGCGCCTTCCAGGTTGACGCGCGTCACCTCGACGGAGCCGTCTTCCAGCACCGGCTTCAGGAAAGGCTCCATCGTCGGCATCCAGTTGCCGAGGAAGACGTCGAGCGACTTGGTCTTCAGCCCGGTATAGACCAGCGGCACCGACGACATGGTGGTGGTCGGCTTGTAGCCCAGCGCGTCCAGCGTGACGGAGGCGAGCGCGGTCGTCGCCGCGATGTCGGTCCAGCCGACGTCGCCGAAGCGCACCGCCTTGCAGGACGCCGGATCGGCGGCCAGCGCCCCGCCGGCACCCAGCGCCACCGCCGCCGCGACACCGACGCCCGCGATCCCCTTGGCCACAGCCATCCATCCGCTCATATCCTCAACTCCTCTTTCCTGTGTTTCCGGTTCGTCCGGTCTGCTTGTCAGGCTGCAGTTCAAAGCCCCTCTCCCTCGATGGGAGAGGGGTTGGGGTGAGGGTGGGGCCGGCGAATGCCGGCCGGGAATTGCTTCCCAGCTTTTCAAACTGGACCGCACCCCTCACCCCAAACCCCTCTCCCGCAAGGGGAGAGGGGCTTTTGCCGATCTCCCGACGCCCAGGTCCTCTGCACAGCTCTGCCGTTTTCGTCATCGACGGAGCGGCGAAAATGGCGCATTTGTTGCGACGCAAGCCAAGGTCCCGGTTGCGGCCGGCCATGGCGGAGAAGGACAGGAGACCGCTCGCCCCATGCCCAAAGTCGGAATGGAACCGATCCGCCGCCGTCAGTTGATCGACGCGACCATCACCTCGATGGGCGAGCATGGACTGGTCGACACCACGGTCCAGACGATCAGCCGCGGGGCCGGCGTGTCGCCCGGCATCATCCATCATTATTTCGGCGGCAAGGACGAACTGCTGGCCGCCACCATGCGCAGCATGCTGCAACAGTTGCGCGACGACGCGACCCAGCGGCTGGCGGCCGCCGATTCTCCGCGTGCAAGGCTGGAGGCGATCGTCGACTGCAACTTTGCTCCCGGCCAGTTCGAGCCGCGGGTGGTCGCCGCATGGCTGGGCTTCTGGGCGCAGGCGCCGCACAACCCGGCGCTGTCGCGGCTGCAACGGATCAACGCCCGCCGCCTGCATTCCAACCTGCTGCACGCCCTGCGCCCCCTGCTTCCGGCCGAGCGGGCGGAGCGGGTGGCGGTCGGGCTGGCGGCGATGATCGACGGGCTGTGGCTGCGCTTTGCCCTGACCGGCGCGATCGACGGCAGCGCCGCAAGGGCGGTGGCGCTGGGCTACCTCGATTCGGAGCTGAATGCCTGACCTCACCGCCGCCACCAGCGCCGCTTGGCCGTTCCGGCGGCGGCCCGATGGCGAATGCCCCGCCCAAAACTCTGGGTGATGCGGTCGAGCACGACGGCGAGCAGCACCACGCTCAATCCGCTCTGCACGCCGAGACCGATGTCCAGGCGCTGGATGCCCTGAAGCACCACATTGCCCAGCCCGCCGGCACCGATCATCGAGGCGACGACGATCATCGACAGCGCCATCATCATGGTCTGGTTGACGCCGGCCATGATCGACGGCAGGGCATTGGGCAACTGGACCTTGAACAGCAGCTGGTGGCCGCGGCAACCGAAGGCGCGGCCGGCCTCCACCAGCTCCTCCGGCACCTGCCGGATGCCGAGCGCGGTCAGCCGCACCGCCGGCGGCATGGCGAACACCACCGTGGCGATGATGCCCGGCACCCGTCCCAACCCGAAGAACATCACCGCCGGGATGAGATAGACGAAGGCCGGCATCGTCTGCATCAGGTCGAGCAGGGTCTTGCCCACCCCGTCGGCGATCTTGCTGCGCGCCATCCAGATGCCGAGCGGCACCCCGCCGATCAGGCTGAGCGCGGTGGAGGCGAGCACGAGGCCGAGGGTCGAGACCGTCGGCTCCCACAGGCCCATCACGAAGATGCCACCGAACGCCAGCAGCGTGAACAGGGCGAAGCCGCGCCCGACCCGCCACAGCGCGATTGCCGCAAGCACCAGCGTCAGCAGCCAGGGGGGCACCCCCAGCAGCAGCCCGTCCAGCGCGCCGCCCAGCCCGTCGACCACCCCGGCGATTGCGTCCAGCGCCGGCTGGCCGTGGTCCAGAATCGTCGTAACCAGCCATTCGGAGCCGCGGGCGATGCCGCCGCCGATGGTCTCGCTCAACCACTCCACGTCGAGGATCGCCGCCTCAGCCATGGCGTACCTCGCGGCCGGCGCCCTCGCCCCGGTCCAGTGCAGCCAGCAGACCTGCGCGGGAGATTACGCCGACGAAGCGTCCGTCCGCCTCCACCACCGGCAGCGGGCAGGGCGCCGCGGCGGCGCGGCCCAGCAGCGAGTGCAGCGGCGTATCCGCCGCCACCGGTTCCAGCCCGAACAACGCCGATGTGCCGTCGCCGGCCAGCACGCCGCGGAAATGGCCGGCGGCGTCGGTGCGGTAGCGGAAACGCGCACCCTCCCCCTCCCCTATGGCGTCTGCCGGTGTCGGCAGGCGGGCGAGGTCGCGGGCGCGCAGAACGCGGGAGGAATCGACGCCGCGGAAGAAGGCGCGGACATAGTCGTCGGCCGGCGCGCGCAGGATCTCTGCGGGCGTGCCGATCTGGGCGATCCGCCCGTCCTCCATCACCGCGATGTGGTCGGCGATCCGCATCGCCTCCTCCGCATCGTGGGAGATGAAGACGATGGTGCGGGCGTCCTCGCGCTGAAGCCGCAGAAGCTCGTCCTGCATGTCGGTGCGGATCAGCGGGTCGAGCGCCGAAAACGCCTCGTCCATCAGCATGATCGTCGGATTCTTGGCAAGCGCGCGGGCAAGCCCGACCCGCTGCTGCATGCCGCCCGAAAGCTCCTGCGGGTAGCGGTCGGCATAGGCGCCCAGCCCCACCCGTTCCAGCGCCGCCATGGCCGCCTTGCGCCGCTGTCCGCGCGGAACCCCGGCGACCTCCAGCCCGAAGGCGGCATTCTCCAGGGCGGTGCGGTTGGGCAGCAGGGCGAAGGACTGGAAGACCATGCTCATGTCCCGCCGCAGCACCTCGACCAGTTCGCCGCGCGACAAGCGGGTCAGGTCGCGGCCGTCCAGCCGGATCTCCCCCTCCGACGGTTCGATCAGCCGGTTCAACAGACGGACGATTGTCGATTTGCCGGACCCGGACAGGCCCATGATGACGAAGATCTCGCCGGCGCGGATGTCGAAGCTGGCCTCCGCCACGCCGACATTGACGTTCAGCTTTTTCAGCACCTCCGCCTTCGTCGCGCCGCAGCGCAGCATCTCCAGCGCCGGACGCGGATCGTCGGCGAAGACCTTGCGCAGGCCGCGAACCGCCAGGCGCACCTCTCCCATCCCCGTCGAAGACGAGCCGGTCGGCGTGGGCAGGTTCATGGACATGGCAAGACTTCCGGAACGCAACAGAACGGGATGATGGCAATCGGGCCGTAGATTGCCCCGAGACGAGGGGCGCGGTCGATAGCCACGTTCGCGGAGTTTGCATTTTGCTGACGCCGTCGTCCATTTCGCCGCACAGCACGGCGCATTTTATTTTGATTGGTCGTTCAATGAAAAATACAGGTGGGGGCTGGAGGCCACTTCATGCCTCCAGCCTCAACCGGGAGAGGTATGGAAGGGTGGAAGCGATCAACGGCATTTCCTCTTTTCGTCTGTGGTTATCGGAGGGTTTGTTTCACCTTCGGCAAATATGTCTCTGACGAATGACCGACACGCCGTTCGGAACGGTAAGTAAAATGTGCAGGACCGAACGTTTTAGATTTTCGTTTTCCTGCAGACGAAATATTTATCTAAAAGATTACACTTCAGTCATGCGCCATGTTCGTGCTTAGTTATCACACGCCATACTGCGGTATGCAGTGATTGTTGGCAGCAACAATCCATCCGGGCAGCGGGCCAGTGGCCGGCGGCAGCGGTAGCCGCACCAGGAATTTCGGAATAGAGGATCGTCCGATCATGAGTGTCGCGCTGTCCAACGGGCATGCAAAGCGCCTTGCCGCCTTCGCCATCACCGAGGATGATCTTGCCATACTTCGGGCCAACCGGGATTTCGCCGAGCGCAGGCTTCCTGGCCTTCTCGAACAGTGGCATCGGCATTTCGATGCGTGGCCGGAAATCCAATCGGCGCTGAAGCTGCCGGAGGTGCATGCCGCCCGTGTCGACCATTGGTCCCGCGCCGCCTCCGGACGGCTCGACGAGGGTTTCGGCGAGTCCGCCCGGCGGCTGGCTTCGCTGTTTTACCGCAACGGCGTTCCGGCCTATGCGGTGTCGATCTGCCATTACATCGTCAGCACGAACATCGCCCGTGAACTGGGCCTGACCGGGGGCGGCGACGACGGCGTGATGGCAGGCCTGTTCGGTGCCGGTGCCCGCCGCACCCGTGCCGCCCAGCTGGAGGCGCTGACCAAGATCGCCTGGTTCGACATGGAACTGCTGCTGGAGACCTACAAGGCCGCCGAAGAGGACAGCAAACGCGCCACGCTCGACCGGCTGGCCGGCGATTTCGAGGGCAGCGTCAAGAGCATCGTGGAGGGCACCGTCGCCGCGTCCGACCAGATGCAGGCGCATGCCCGCCGCATGTCGGAAATCGCGACCGCCACCAGCCGCCGCTCCACCGATGTCGCATCGGAGACGGAGATCGCCTCGTCCAGCATGCAGACGGTCGCCGCCGCGACCGAGCAGCTTTCCGCCTCCATCTCCGACATCAGCCGCCACGTCAACGAATCCTCCCGCATCTCGTCCTCCGCCGTCGACGAGGCGGAACGCACGAAAGGGACCGTCAGCGGTTTGGTCGAAGCGGCGCGGCGCATCGGCGACGTGGTCAACCTGATCAACAGCATCGCCAGCCAGACCAATCTGCTGGCCCTGAACGCCACCATCGAGGCCGCCCGTGCGGGGGAAGCCGGCAAGGGATTCGCCGTGGTCGCCAACGAGGTGAAGCATCTGGCCAATCAGACCGCCAAGGCGACGGAGGATATCTCCACCCAGATCGCCGGCATGCAGAGTGCGGCGGGCAATGCCGCCGAGGCGATCCATGCGGTGGGCCGCACCATCACCCAGATCAACGAGATCGTCACGACCGTCGCCGCCACGGTGGAGGAACAGACCGCCGCCACCCAGGAGATCACCCGCAACGTGCAGGAGGTGGCCATCGGCGCCCGCCGGATCACCGGGTCCATCGGGCAGGTGACGCAATCCTCCGCCGAAACCGGCGGCATCGCGCAGGAGGTGCTGTCGGCGGCCGGCCTGCTGCACCGTCAGGCGGATGAGCTGAACCAGGGGGTCGGCGATTTCCTCAGCCGCATCCGCTCCGCCGGCTGATCCCCAACCCGATCGCACCGCCACCGGCTGCATGGCTGCCGCGCCCGCCCTGCCGCTGGACGGAAAGGTCCCGCGGCAGGCAGCATGCTCCGGTCGCAAATTATTCGTACAGGTATGAATCCGTGGCGGGTACGGAGGATCGGGCGGGAGCCGGCCGGCCGAATGGCCGGGCCGGCAAGCTGGCGCAATGGGCGGGCCTGCTCGGGCTGTCGGCGGCGCTTACGTTGGGGCTGGATTGGATCGGGCTGCCGGCTGCCTGGCTGATCGGTCCGATGATCGGAGCGATCGTGTTCGGCGTCGGCGGAGCCTCCATCCGGGTGCCGCCATCCGGCTTCACCGTGGCCCAGGCGATCATCGGTTGCCTCGTCGCCCATGCCGTCACCGCGTCGATCCTGCTGTCCATCGCCCGCAACTGGCCGTTGATGCTGGGAACGGTCGGCCTGACGGTGACGGTCAGCGGCATCGTCGGTTGGCTCTTCGTCCGCTACGGCAGCCTGCCCGGCACCACCGCAGCCTGGGGCGTGTCGCCGGGAGCCGCCGCGGCCATGGTCGCGATGGCGGGCCAGCATGGCGCGGACGCCCGGCTGGTCGCGGTGATGCAATATCTGCGCGTGGTTCTGGTGGTGCTCAGCGCCTCCCTGGTCACCCACGCGCTGACCGCCGGCCCGCAGGGTGCGACGCCGGCCGCCGCCCCGGCAACCGCACCGGTCGAGGCGCTGGACCCGGCGGGGCTGGCGGCGACCCTGCTGGTCGCCCTGGTCGGAGGCTGGATCGGGCACCGGTTCCGCATACCGTCGGGCGCCCTGCTGGTCCCGATGGTGCTGGGGGCGCTGGTCCAGACCGGCGCCGGGATATCGCTGCAACTGCCGCATACGCTGCTGACCGTCACCTATGCCGTGATCGGCTGGAGCATCGGGCTGCGCTTCACCCGCGAGGTGCTGGGCCACGCGTTCCGTGCGGTGCCGCAAATGCTGCTGTCGACCGCGCTGATGATCGCGCTGTGCAGCCTGTCGGCCTGGATGCTGGTCACGCTGCTGCCGACCGACCCGCTGACCGCCTTTCTCGCCACCAGCCCGGGCGGGCTCGATTCCGTCGTGGTGATCGCGCTCGGCACCGGGGTGGACCTGCCGCTGGTTTTGGCGCTGCAGACCTTGCGGCTGTTCGTGGTGGTGCTGTCCGGACCGCCGCTCGCCCGCCTGATCGCCCGTTACGCCTGAGCCTTCGGCGAAAGGCGCACTGCCCGACGGGACGTTGCGCCGGCTCTGGTTCGAAGCGTATCCTTCGTCCCCCCTTACGCCCCGATCCGGAGTGCCCCGGCAATGACCGACCGCCCCCACCGTCCCGAAACCATCGCCGCCGGCGCCCTGGGATTTGAGGACGCCGCCAGCGGCGCGGTCATTCCGCCGATCCATCCCTCCACCACCTACATCCGCGACCCCGACAACGGCTATGACCGCGGCCGGGTCTATGCCCGAGCCGACAACCCGACCTTCGACATTCCGGCGCGGACCATCACCGAACTGGAAAAGGGTGCGGACACGCTGCTGTTCGCTTCCGGCATGGCGGCGGCGACGGCGGTGTTCCAGGCGCTCGATCCCGGCGACCATGTGATCGTTCCCGACGTGATGTACTGGGCCTTCCGCAACTGGGTGCATGGTCCGGCCACCCGCTGGGGCCTGCGGGTGGAAGGGGTGGACACCAGCAACACCGACGCGGTCCGGGCCGCACTCCGCCCCGGCGAGACGCGGCTGGTCTGGCTGGAGACGCCCGCCAACCCGCTGTGGACCGTCACCGACATCGCCGCGGTGGCCGAACTCGCGCATGAGGCCGGGGCATGGCTCGCCGTGGACAGCACGGTGGCGACCCCGGTGCTGACCCGTCCGCTGGAGCTGGGCGCCGACATCGTCATGCATTCGGCGACCAAATACCTGAACGGCCATTCGGACGTCGTCGCCGGCACCCTGACCGCCGCCCGCAAGGACGAGTTCTGGAGCCGCATCAAGGCGGTGCAGACCCAGCAGGGCGGCATCCTCGGCAGCTTCGAGGCATGGCTTCTCCAACGCGGGCTGCGCACCCTGTTCGCCCGCGTCCGCTGGCAGTGCGCCGCCGCCATGACCCTGGCGGAGCGTCTGTCCGCCCACCCGCAGGTGTCGGAGGTGCTCTATCCCGGTCTGCCCGGCTTCCGGGGCCATGGCATCGCCTCGCGGCAGATGACCGGCGGCTTCGGCGGCATGCTGTCGATCCGGGTGAAGGCCGGCGCCCAGGCCGCCATCGACACCGCCGCCCATGTCGGCGTCTGGCGCCGCGCCACGTCTCTGGGCGGGGTGGAAAGCCTGATCGAACACCGCGCCAGCATCGAAGGCCCGACCTCCCCGGTTCCCGGCGACCTGCTGCGCCTGTCGGTCGGCCTTGAGTCGCCCGACGACCTGTTCGAAGATCTGGGCCAGGCGCTCAATCGGGCTCTCCGCCAGGGGTGACGAACGGCCTCCCTTCCCCCATCACCGGGTGATATCGACGCAGCCGCCGACCGCAGCCGCTTTTCCGAGTACCCCCAACGCGGATAGGGCTTGACAGTGAGAATGATTCGCGACGTTATTCGCTGAGAATCAGTCGCACTTGCTGTCATTTCAGACCACCGACGTTCGAGGAGACCTCCATGTCGAAGCGCGCTGCCGGCCTTGCCGCCGTAGCCGTCGTTGCCCTGATGCCGTTCGCCGTCCAGGCGGCGGCACCGGCCTATAAGGACGTGGCGAAGAACTACGCCGACATTGCCCATGCCGCCTACGAGGACGCCACCATCAGCGCCAAGGCGCTGAAGAAGGCGGTGGACGCCCTGGTCGCCAACCCGACGGAGGAGACTCTGGCGAAGGCGCGCGAGGCCTGGAAGACCGCCCGCGTGCCTTACATGCAAACCGAAGCCTTCCGCTTCGGCAACCCGATCGTCGACGAATGGGAAGGCAAGGTGAATGCCTGGCCGCTGGACGAGGGCCTGATCGATTATGTCGACGACGGTTATGCCGGCGGCGAGAGCAACCCCTACGCCAAGGCCAATGTCATCGCCAACCCGAAGATCACGGCCGGCGGCAAGACGATCAACGCGGCGAAGATCAACAAGGGCCTGCTGAGCGAGAAGCTGCACGAGGCCGGCAAGGTCGAGGCGAACGTCGCCACCGGTTACCACGCCGTCGAATTCCTGCTGTGGGGCCAGGATCTGCATGGCACCGGCCCCGGTGCCGGCGAGCGCAAGGCCACCGACTACGCCAAGGGCAAGGACTGCACCAACGGCCATTGCGACCGCCGCGCCCAGTATCTGACCGTTGCCACCCAGATGCTGGTCGACGACCTCGCCGAGATGACGGCGGAGTGGGCGGCGAAGGGCAAGGCCCGCGCCTCCATCGCCAAGGCCCCGGAAGGCGAAGGCATCGCCCGCATGCTGACCGGCCTGGGGTCGCTGAGCTACGGCGAGCTGGCGGGCGAGCGCATGAAGCTCGGCCTGATGCTGCACGACCCGGAGGAGGAGCATGACTGCTTCTCCGACAACACCCACAACTCGCACTATTACGACGAAGTCGGCATGGTGAACGTCTACAACGGCAGCTACAAGCGCACCGACGGCAAGACCGTCTCCGGCGCCTCGCTGTCGCAGCTGGTCGCCGCCAAGTCCGCCGACGCCGACGCCGCGGTGAAGACCGCCATGGCCGAGACCATGAAGGCGATGCAGGCGATCAAGGACACCGCCGACAGCGGCAAGATGGCATACGACCAGATGATCGCCGCCGACAACGAGGACGGCAACAAGCTGGTGGCCGCCGCCGTCGACCGTCTTGTCGACCAGAAGAAGGCGCTGGAAGGCGCCGTCAGCACCCTCGGCGTCTCCATCAGCGTCCAGGGTTCCGACAGCCTCGACGATCCGTCGAAGGTCGGCAAGTAAGCCTGCATCCGGCTCCGGTCCCGCGCCTCATCCGCGCATGACCGTTCCCCCACCTTCCCTTCCGGACCGATCCGGCGCGGAAGGGGCGGGGCCGGAGCCGGTCTTTTCCTGCCTGTCGTATTCGGACCGCCGTCATGCCGCACCGCCTCGCCGCCGCCCTGTCCCGCCGTGCCCTGCTGCGCGCCGGGGGAGCCGCCGTCGCGGCGGCCGCGCTGGGCGGAACGGGGGCCGCCGCGCCGGCTGCCGGCGCCCTGAAGCCCAGCCTTGGCGGGCCGGCGCCGATCACCTCCGCCGGCGATCTGGTCGAGGTGGAGCTGGTCGCGAAGCAGCGTCTTCAGCGCATCCTGCCGGAACCAGCCGAACCGTCGCCGCTGATCACCTACGCCGACCGCTTTCCTGGTCCGATCATCCGCATGCGCAAGGGCCAGCGGCTGCGCGCCACGCTCGTCAACGAACTGAACGAGCACACCTCGATCCATTGGCACGGCATCCGCCTGCCGAACCTGGAAGACGGCGTGCCCTACCTAACCCAGCCGCCGACCAGGCCCGGCGAACGCCATGTCTATGAATTCACTCCGCCCGACGCCGGGTCCTTCTTCTTCCATCCCCACTGCAACACGGTCGAGCTTCTGGGCCGCGGCCTTGCCGGCGTGCTGATCGTGGAGGAGCCGGACGCGCCGAAGGTCGACGCCGACATCGTCTGCCTGGTCAAGGACTGGCAGCTGGACAGGACCGGCAGCTTCGGCACCTTCATCACCGACCGCGGCGCCGCGCGCGCGGGCACCTTCGGCAGCGTGTCGACCGTCAACGGCGCCATCGATCCGGTGATCGAGGTCCCGACCAACGGCGACATCCGCGCACGCTTCTACAACGTCGACAGCACGCGCGTCGTCGACCTGCGGGTGGAGGGCGCGGATGCCTGGATCATCGCGGTCGACGGCAACCCGCTGCCGCCCCGCCCGCTCGACGGCTGGCCGATGGGACCGGCGATGCGCATCGACGTGCTGTTCCGCGCTCCCGCCAAGGCCGGCCAGACCCTGCGGCTGACCAACGTCTATTCGGCCGAGCCCCGGCCGCTCGCCACCTTCCGCGCCGTCGGTCCTGCGCTGCCCAACAAGCGCTTCAAGCCGCGCGCCCTGCCCGCCTCCGCCATTCCCGAACCGGACCTGAAGAACGCGCCCGTCATCCCGATGGCCTTCTCCGCCACCGCGGTGGCGCAGAGCTTCGACCCGGCGATCCTGGCCGGCCTGCCCTATGCCGACTCGCTCTGCCTGTCGGAGAAGACCTTCTGGGCGATCAACCAGCAGAGCTGGCCGGAGGGTGGGCACGAGCATCTGCCCCCGCCGCTGGTCACGCTGGAGAAGGGCCGGAGCTACATCTTCGAACTGGCCAACCTGACGCCGCACCTGCACCCGATCCACATCCACGGCTACACCTTCAAGGTGCTGTCGTCCGACAGCCGCGAGGTGGTGCCCCACCATGCCGACACCGTCCTGCTGGAGCCGAAGGAACGCCTGCGCGTCGCCATCAAGGCCGACAACCCCGGCGACTGGATGTTCCACTGCCACATCATCGAACACCAGGACACCGGCATGATGGGATATATCCGCGTTGCTTGAGATTTCGCTCCGCGGCACAGCAACCGCGCTTTTTCTGCTCCTCGCCCCCGCCGCGCAGGCCGCAGACAGCCTCGACAACCGCATCGGCGAGGCTCTGTTCCGCCGCATGTGGGTGGCGGCGCCCACCGCGACGCAGGCGGCCGACGGCCTCGGTCCGCTCTACAACGCGCGCTCCTGCGCCACCTGCCATCCGCGCGGCGGCGGCGGCCGTCCGCCCGACCCGGCGGTGGAGGGGGACCAGGGCGTCGGCTATGCGATCAAGCTGAACGACGACCCTGTCTATGGCCGGCAGATCCAATCCAACGCCATCCTCGGACAGGTGATCGAAGGACGCCCCCGCGTCACCTACCGGGAGGAAGTGGTGCGCTTCCCCGATGGCGAGACCGTCCGGCTGCGCCACCCCACACCGGCCGTCGAGGATCTCGGCTATGGCCCGCTGGCACAAGCGACTGCGATGTCGGCCCGCGTGCCTCCGCGTGTCCATGGCATGGGCCTGCTCGACCGCATCCCGGCCGAGGAGATCGAGGCGGAGGCGGCAAGGCAGGCGGCGTCCGGCGGCCCGGTGGCCGGACGGGTCAACCACGTGACGGTGGACGGCAGGACGCAGGTCGGCCGCTTCGGCTGGAAGGCGATGCACCCCACGCTCGACCACCAGGATGCGGAGGCCTTCAGCCTCGACATCGGCATGTCGACCCCGGCCTTTCCCGAACCCTGGGGCGACTGCACCCCGGCCCAAGCAGCCTGCCGCAATGCCCCGCACGGCGACTCCAAGCAGTTCGAGGGGCTGGAGATCCCCAGCACGGTGATCGGCCTGATCGACGGCTATCTGCGCGACCTGCCGCCCGACGGCAGCCTGGAGGCGTCGAAGGACAAGGCCGGCACCAGGCTGTTCGCCGACACCGGATGCGCCGCCTGCCACCGCCCGTCCTGGCGCACGGTGGAGGATCCGGCGCACCCTGCCCTGTCCGACCGCGACATCTTCCCGCACAGCGACATGCTTCTGCACGACCTCGGCCCCGCCCTGGGCGACGCGTTGCCGATGGGCGAGGCGCGCGGAAGCGACTGGCGCACCACGCCGCTGTGGGGGTTGAACCGGCTCGCGGCCAAGGACGGCCAGCTGTCGCTGCTGCATGACGGGCGCGCCCGCAGCGTGACCGAAGCCATCCTGTGGCATGGCGGCGAGGCGGAGAGAGCGAAGGACCGCTTCATGACCCTGCCTGCGGCGGAGCGGAAACGGCTGGTGCGCTACGTGCTGGGTTTGTAAAGGATGGACGGGGTTTCGATCCGCGTAACCGGCAGAAGGGATTTGATCGTATGCGACGCCGCATAGTGCTTGGGCTGATGTCCGCCGCCGCCGTGGCGGCCCTGCTGCCCCGGACCCCGGCCCTCGCCGCCCGCCAGTCGGACAAGGACAGCGCCTTCCTGGCCGGCATGGTCCGCAGCCACGCCCTGCCCCGCTTCGACGCGCTGGTGACAGCAGCCACCGCCTATGCCGACACGCTCGACCGCTTCGCCGCCGGCCCCAGCGCCGCCGGCCTTGCGGAGGCGCGGACGGCCCACACCCGGGTCACCGATGCTTGGGCCGCGGTCCAGCATCTGCGGCCGGGTCCGTTGACCGTGAACCTGCGCGCCGACCGCCTGTCCTTCTGGCCGGAACGGGCGGGCGTGGTCCAACGGCAGATCGGCCAGATCCTGCGCGACCAGGACCCGAAGCTGCTGCAGCCGGGGGCGCTGGCCCGCCAGAGCGCGGCCGTGCAGGGACTGACCGTGCTGGAACGGCTGCTGTTCGACGAGAACGTCACGGTGGAGAGCTTCACCGGCAGCGACGCCAAGCGCTTCCGCGGGCTGCTCGCCGCCGCTGCCGCCCGCAACGTCGCCGCCATCGCGGCCGATGCGCGCGACGGCTGGAAGGAGTTGGAGGCGCCGCTGGCCGCCGGTCAGGCGACCGTCCTCGGTCCCACCGCCTCGGAGGCCGTGAACACGCTCTACGCTTCCGCCATCACCGCCATGCAGGTGATCATCGACCAGAAGCTGATGGCCCCGCTCGGCACCGGCATCGAGGATGCCAAGCCGACGGTGGTGGAGGCTCTGCGCAGCGGCCGGGCGCTGCGCAACATCGCGCTGAACCTGGAAGGGCTGCGCGCCCTGCTGATGGGCGAGAATGGCGGGCCGGGCTTCGTCTCGCTGCTGCCGCCGGGAGAGGACGGGGCGACCGCGAAGCAGGCGATCGACGAAAGTTTCGCCGCTGCCATCGGCGCGGTGGAGGCGGTGCCCGGTCCGCTGAACAAGGCCGTGACCGACCCCGCCGCCCGCAAGAAGGCCGACGGCGCCCTGCGCCTGATCAAGGCGGCGCGGGTGGAGATGCTGGGCACGCTCGCCCCGCTGCTGGACATCACGCTGGGCTTCAACGAACTGGACGGGGACTGAACCATGGCCGGTAAGGGCGCGATGGACCGCCGGAACATCCTCGGCCTGCTCGCCGCTCCGGCATTGGGTGGGCGCCTGCTGGGCGGCGGGCTGCTCGCCATGCTGACCGGCAAGGCCCATGCCGCCGGCAACGGCGCGATCTACCTCAACGCCTATGCCACCACCGGGGCGGAGCCGAGCTACGGCGTCGCGGCGCTGAATCCCGCCGGGAAGGTGCTGTTCACCATCCCCACCCCCGGCCGCGCCCATGGCATCGTGCCGCGTCCGGGGATGGCCGAGGCGGTGGTGTTCGCCCGCCGGCCCGGCCGCTGGTTCCAGATCCTGTCGCTGACCGATGGCGCCGCCGGTCCGGTGGTGCGGGCGCCGGACGACCGCCGCTTCACCGGCCATGGCGACTATTCCGCCGACGGCCGCACCCTCTACGTCGCCGAGGACGACGTTCCGCGCGAAGAGGGGGCGATCGGCATCTATGACGCCACCGACAATTACCGCCGCATCGGCGCCATCCCGACCCATGGGCTGGGACCGCATGAACTGATCCTGATGCAGGACGGCAGCACGCTGGCGGTCGCCAACGGCGGCGTCATCACCCATCCCGACACCGGCCGGGCCAAGCTGAACCTCGACAGCATGGACGCCTCGCTGACCTATGTGGAGGCGTCGACCGGCAGGCTGCTCGACAAGGTCCGCCTGCCGGAGGAGCACGGCAATCTCGGCATCCGCCACATCGCGCTGCTGGACGATGGCGGCATCGCCTTCGGCACGCAGGACGAGCGGCCCATCGGCATGCTGCAGCCCCTGACCGGCGCACACCGCCCCGGCAGCGGGGCCGCCCGCCTGTTCGACACGCCGGAGGACGTGCTGTCGCGCATGCAGGGCTATATCGGCAGCGTCGCGTCGGACGGCCGGACCGTCGCCGCCAGTTCGCCGCTGGGCGGGATCATCGGGTTGTGGGACGCCGCGACGGGCGCATGGCTGGGCTCGACCGCGCTGGCCGATGGCTGCGGGCTGGCGCCGAACGGCGATGGGTATCTGGCGACCAGCGGGCTGGGCGTGATCGAGCCGGTGTCGAACACCGCCGAGGCGGGACCGGAATGGCGGGCGCCGGAGTTCCGGTGGGACAACCACCTGACGCGGCGGGTGGGGTGAGGTTCGGTAGTGCGGAGTTAGACCCCCACCTAACCTCCCCCGCTGGGCGGGGGAGGGACTGCCGTCACTCTCCCGAATAAGCACTTACCCCCTCCCCCGCCCAGCGGGGGAGGGTTGGGGTGGGGGCAATCGAAGCCTGCCACCTACCCCACCAGCGCCGCCGCATGGTGGCGCAAATGGTCCTCGATGAACGTGCTGATGAAGAAGTAGCTGTGGTCGTAGCCCGGCTGCATGCGCAGCGTCACCGGGTGTCCGACCGCCTCCGCCGCTTCGACCAGCGCCTGCGGCTTCAACTGCGCCTCCAGGAAGCCGTCGCGGTCGCCCTGGTCTATCAAAATCGGCAAACGTTCCGAAGCGTTCGCAATCAGTGCGCAGGCGTCCCACTCCAGCCAGCGGTCCCGGTTCGGTCCCATATAGCGGCCGAACGCCTTCTCGCCCCAGGGCACCGCCGCCGGGTTGACGATGGGGGCGAAGGCCGACACCGCCTTGTAGAAGCCGGGATGCTTCAGCGCGCAGACCAGCGCGCCATGCCCGCCCATCGAATGCCCGGCGATGGAACGGCGGTCGCCGACCGGGAAGTTCGCCTCGATCAGCGCCGGCAGTTCCCGCGTCACATAGTCGTGCATGCGGTAATGCCGCGCCCACGGCTCCTCCGTCGCATCGACGTAGAAGCCGGCGCCGAGGCCGAAATCCCAGCCGCCGTCCGGATCGCCCGGCACCCCCTCGCCCCGCGGACTGGTGTCGGGGGCGACGATGGCAAGGCCCAGTTCCGCCGCGACGCGGAAGGCGCCGGCCTTCTGGGTGAAGTTCTCGTCGGTGCAGGTCAGGCCCGACAGCCAGTAGAAGACCGGCACCTTCGCACCGGTCTCCACCTGCGGCGGCAGGAAGATGGCGAAGGTCATGTCGCAATTCACTGCCGCGGACTGGTGCCGCACCCGCTTCAGCCGGCCGCCGAAGACGCGGGTTTCCGACAGGGTGGTGAGGGGGTCGGTCATGGAACTGCCTTCTCGTAAGTCGCTGCCCTGATCGCCCCCTCCCCCGGTGCGGGAGAGGGGAGCGTCGTCATCTTACCGGCCGCCGCCTTACTGATTGTACAGGATGACCGAGCGGATGCTCTTGCCCTCATGCATCAGGTCGAAGGCATGGTTGATGTCCTCCAGCCCCATGGTGTGGGTGATGAAGGTGTCCAGCTCGAACTCGCCGCGCAGGTAGCGCTCCACATATTCCGGCAGCTCCGAGCGGCCCTTGACGCCGCCGAAGGCCGACCCGCGCCAGACGCGGCCGGTGACCAGCTGGAACGGACGGGTGGAGATCTCCTCGCCGGCGCCGGCGACGCCGATGATCACCGACTCGCCCCAGCCCTTGTGACAGCATTCCAGGGCGGCGCGCATGATCTTCACGTTGCCGATGCACTCGAAGCTGTAGTCGACGCCGCCATCGGTCATCTCCACCAGCACTTCCTGGATCGGGCGGTCGTAGTCCATCGGGTTGACGACGTCGGTGGCGCCCAGCTGCTTGGCGATCTCGAACTTCGACGGGTTGATGTCGATGCCGATGATGCGGCTGGCCTTCGCCATGGTGGCGCCGATGATGGCCGACAGGCCGATGCCGCCCAGGCCGAAGATGGCGACGGTCGAGCCCGGCTCCACCTTCGCCGTGTTCATCACCGCGCCCATGCCGGTGGTGACGCCGCAGCCCAGCAGGCAGACCTTCTCCAGCGGCGCCGCCTTGTTGATCTTGGCCAGCGCGATTTCCGGCAGAACCGTGTATTCGGAGAAGGTCGAGGTGCCCATGTAGTGGGCGATCTCCTTGCCCTTCAGCGAGAAGCGGCTGGTGCCGTCCGGCATCAGGCCCTTGCCCTGGGTCGCGCGGATCGCCTGGCACAGGTTGGTCTTGCCGGACAGGCAGAATTTGCACTTGCCGCATTCCGGCGTGTAGAGCGGGATCACATGATCGCCCACCGCCACGGAGGTGACGCCGGGGCCGACCTCCACCACCACGCCGCCACCTTCATGGCCGAGGATGCAGGGGAAGACGCCTTCCGAATCCTTGCCGGACAAGGTGTAGGCGTCGGTGTGGCAGACGCCGGTGGCGACGATGCGGACCATCACTTCGCCGGCCTTGGGCGCCGCGACCTCGACCTCCTCGATCTCCAGCGGACGGTTGGCTTCCCAGGCGACGGCGGCGCGTGACAGGACCATGTGGCTTTCCTTCCCGAGAACGGTTTGGCCAATGCGGATTGGCATTTGATTCCCGCAGTGTAGACCGCGACCGGTCATTGCCAGAACGGCGATTTCGGGAATAGATTTTTGCCGTATGGGGATAATGGCCGGACGGCCCTGGGAGAAAGCCCTGGGAGAAGGATGATGAGCGGCTGGGACGGCATAGACGAATTCGTGGCGGTGGCCGAAACCGGCAGCTTTTCCCGCGCGGCGGAGCGGCTGCGCGTCTCCTCCTCCCACGTCAGCCGCAGCGTTGCACGGCTGGAGGACCGGCTGCAGGCCCGCCTGTTCTACCGCACCACCCGCAAGGTCAGCCTGACGGAGAGCGGCCACGCCTTCCTCGCCCGCTGCCGGCGGCTGGCCGAACAGCGCGACGAGGCCATCCTCGCGGTGGGCGCGCTGCAGGGCGGCAGCGACGCAGAGGTGAAGGGGATGCTGCGCATGACCTGCGCCACCG
This sequence comes from Azospirillum sp. BE72, assembly GCF_031455875.1. Taxonomy (NCBI): domain Bacteria; kingdom Pseudomonadati; phylum Pseudomonadota; class Alphaproteobacteria; order Rhodospirillales; family Azospirillaceae; genus Azospirillum; species Azospirillum sp. BE72. The sequence goes on along the minus strand of NZ_JAVDTO010000016.1, from coordinate 13,013 downwards.
CCTATGGCGAACAGTTCGTCATGCCGTTGATCAACGACCTGATGGAACTGCACCCGCAGCTGAGCATCGAGGTGGAGTTGACCAACCGGCAGCTCGATCTGGTGCAGGAGGGCTATGATCTGGCGATCCGCCTCGGCCGGCTCAGCGAATCGAGCATGGTGGCGACGCGCATCGCCCCGCGCGTCATGCATCTGTGCGCCGCACCGGCCTATCTGGACCGCCACGGCATCCCCGACAGCCTCGCAAGCCTCGGCAGCCACCAATGCCTGATCGGCACGTCGGATCATTGGCTGTTCGACGACAATGGGCAGGACTGGCTCTTCCGTCCGCGTGGCCGCTGGCGCTGCAACAGCGGCTTCTCCGTTCTGGACGCGGCGCTGCGCGGTTTCGGGCTGTGCCAGTTGCCGGACTATTACGTGCGCGGTCCGGTGGCGGAAGGGCGGCTGGTCTCCCTGCTGGACCGCCACCGGCCGCCCAACACCGCGGTCTGGGCGGTCTATCCGCAGAAGCGCCATGTGCCGCCCAAGGTCCACGCGGCGATCCGGCATCTGAAGGAAGGGCTGGCGCGGCGGGCGGAATACCGTTGAAGGCGGTTCGCCACAATGCAAATGCGAATGACTTGCATTATCATTTGAAACGCCCTACCCTCCGCCTGTTCCCCAGAGCGGAGTTCGCCATGCCCTCCATGTCGTCCCATCGCCGCGCCATGCCGGCCCGCGAGCGTTTCCAGGATCTGCACGCGGCGGAGGCGCTGGTCGTGTCCGTTCTGCGCCTGTGGGCCGAACCCCTGCGCGAGCCGGACCGCCAGCATCCGCATTGGCAGGACGGAATGACCGCGGCGGGCCTGTCCAACGACGCCGCGGTGGCATTCGACACGCTGATGCGCATCGTTCTGGCGGCGACCACCCGTCCGCTGGACCTGCACCGGCCGCCCTGCCCATCGCTCGGCATCGACGAGGCGCTGCTGCTCGACATGCTGCGGCTGGCCCAGCAGGGGCAGCATGGCGAGGCCGGCCTGCTGATGAACGACTGGCTGCCGCTGCCGGGCGTGCGGATGGCGATGGCGCCGCTCTGTGTCCTGGCCTCCGCCCTCACCCGTGCCGGATTGCAGATGCCCGACCCGGACGCGGAGGATTTGCGACCCCATCGGACCGTGGCCGATCGCATGGACCGCCCCCGCCCGACGGCCGACCGCGGCGCCACCCTGCTTCACTGAAGAGACGCCGCTCCGGGAGAGCGCGCCGTCTTTCTCAGCGGCGCACCCCGGCGGCGATGCGGTCGGCGAGGGTCGCGACCGCCTGGCTCATCGCCCGCACCAGGGCATCCGGCTCGGCGCTGGCGGCGGGGATTTCCACCGTCTCGCGCGACGGGCCGCTCTTCCGTGCGCCGCCGGACTGCGACAGGCTCCATTGCGCGTCGAGCACCACCCGGCCGCCGACGTCGGCGTCGAATCGCAGAACGGTGACGGCCAGCACCGCCGTGCCCTCCCCCACTGCGCTGCCGGCCACCGGCAGGACGGTCACGCCCGGCAGGCGCGCCGCCAAGTCGCCGGCCAGGGTGGATCGCAGCCCGTCGGCCAGCGGTTCGGCCCAGCGGTCGAACTCCAGCGCTTCCACCCGGTTGCCATCGATGCGCCGGACGATCTGCGGCCGGTCGACCAGCATCGGCAGGTCCAGCGATCCCAATGCCAAGGTCTGGGGTGCGGTGCGGACCGGCTGCGTCGCCGCGGCCGGCGGCACCACGGCCAGCGTGTAGAGCCGGCTTTCCGGCGTCGACTGGCAGGCAGCCAGCACCAGCAAAGGCAGGACCATCGCCGCCGCCCGCACCCGTCCCATCGCCATTCCTTCCCCCATCCCCTACGGTCTCTTGCCCCGGAGCAGTGCCTCCGGGTGACGTTCCAGATAGTCGGCCAGCACGCGGAAGGACCGCGCGGCGTCGTTCAACTGCCGCATCACCCCCGCCAGATCGGCCTGCCCGCCGCCACCGCCCAGCAGCCCGTTGGCACTGTTCAGCGTTCCCTGCGCCGCCGTCGCCACCCCGCGCAGGCTCTTCACCAGCTCCGGCAGCTGGCGGTCAGCATCGCGCATCAACGCGTCGGCGCTGCCCAGCGCCTTGGCGAGGGCCGCCAGGGAACGCGCGAGATCCGGCGACCCGGCCAGCCCGCCGACCGACTGCAGGGTGCCGCGCAGGTCGGCGATCAACGCGTCCAGCGGCAATGCTGAGACCTTCTCCATCACCACGCCTGCCGACGCCATGATCGAATCGAGATCGCTGGACGCCACCGTCGGGAGTTCCGACCGTTCGGACCCCGGCGAAGGCGGCACGCCCGGCGCATAGTCGAACGACACCAGCTTCTGCCCGGTCAGCAGGTTTCCGGACGCCAGACGGGCGCGCAGTCCCTTGTCCACCTGGGTGGCAATCAGCTTGCGCACCGTCGCCTCGTCCATCGGCCGGCCATCGACGACGGAATAGGTCCGGGCGACGAGATCGGGCTCGAAATCGATGTCGACGGGAATGCGCAGTTCCTGCGTCGCCTCGTCATACTCCAGCCGGACGGCGGCCACATGCCCGACCGTCAGCCCGCGCATCAGCACCGGCGCCCCCGCCTGCAGTCCCTGAACCGAACCGGGGAACTCCAGCCGGTAGCGCACGCGCAGCCGGTCCCGTGCTGCGGCGGCCGTCGCCTGATCTTCGTAGAGGGTGAAGGTCGACCAGTCCTTCGCCTGCTCCCCGGCCTCCGGATCGGGCGGGGTTTCCAGAACCACGCCGCCCAGCGCCAGCGTTTTGAGCGACTCGGTCTGGAACTTGAGACCCTCGGCCCCGGCGGTGAACTGAACGCCCGACGACCGCCAGAACCGGCTGCCCTCGTGCACCAGCCCCTCGTAGGGCGCGCGGATGAAGATGGAGACCGACACCGTGCGGTCCTGCGGCGACAGGTTGTAGCCCATCACCTCGCCCACCTGGACGCCGCGGAAATAGACCGGGGAGCCCTGCGCCAGCGATCCCAGCTGTTCCGCCTTCAAGGAGAAGCTGCGGCCCGGCACGTCGGCACGGATCACCGGCGGTTCGTCCAGCGCGTCGAACTCGCTCCGGTCCTCGCCGCCGCCGGGTTCCATCTCCACATAGGTGCCGGACACCACGGTGCTCAATCCCGAGACCCCGCCCAGACTGAGGCGCGGCGCCACCATCCAGAAGCGGGTTCCCTCCTTCAGGTGGCGGCCGGCGGTGCGGTCCATGCGGGCGGTGGCGATCACCTGGGACAGGTCGTCGGACAGGCGGACCGACTCGATCACGCCGAGATCGACGTTCTTGTGCTTGATCCGCGTCCGCCCGGCCTCCAGCCCGTCGCCGGACTGGAAGGTGATGACGATCTGCGGGCCGCGGTCCTCCAGCCAGCGCCAGCCGAGCCAACCGGCGATCAGCGCCGCCACCAGCGGCAGCAGCCACAGCAAGGACAGCCTGCGGCGCGTCGACACCTCGACCTCCGGCGGGTGCGGCGGTGTAGCGGGAGGCGGCGGCTGGCCGGCGTCAGTCATGCCGCACCCCGTCCGCCCGGTCCCACATCACGCGCGGGTCGAAGACGTGGCTTGCCAGCATGGTCAGGATGACCACGGCGGCGAAGGCGATGGCGCCGGAATCGGCGCGGACGGAGGCGACGGCGCCGAACTGCACCAGTGCCGTGAGGATGGCGATCATGAATACGTCCACATTGGACCAGCGCCCGATGGCGTCGATGAAACGGTAGAGCCGGGTCCGACCCTGCAGCCGCGCGGCCGATCCGCGCCAAGTGGCAACGACGAACCACGCCAGTCCGCCCAGTTTCAGGAGCGGCACCGCGATGCTGGCGACGAAGACCAGCAGGGCCAGCGGCCACATGCCGGACCCGGCCAGTTCGCCCACCCCGCCCAGGATCGTGCTGGGATCGCCCTGGCCGAAATTGACGACGGTCATCACCGGCAGCAGGTTGGCCGGCACGTAGAGGATGGCGCTGGTCGCCACCAGCGCCGTGGTCCGTCCCAGGCTGTCGGGCTCCCGCACATGCATGCGGCTGCCGCAGCGGGTGCAGCGGTGCGGCGCGGGCTGATGGTCGTGGCCGTGGACCCGCTGGCAGACCGGGCAGGCGACCCAGAGTTGCGGGGACGGTGAAGGATCTGCAGGCACGTGGTCGATGGCCGACCACAGCGCCCGGCGGTCGAGCCCCTGGTCCATCGCGGTGATCGCCAGCACATAGCCGCCGAGCGCCAGCCCGCCGGTCAACAGTTCCGCATTGGCGAATCCGTACAGCTTGGAATAGCCGACCAGCAGGCCGAGCAGGAAGACGTCCAGCATCGCCCAGGGGCGCAGGGTCTCGGTCAGGGCGAACAGCCGGGCGGTCGAACGCGGCGATTCCGGCGGGCGCCCCCCGTGCAGGCGGAGCAGCACGGCGATCACCCCCACCACGCGGACCACCGGCGCACCCAGCACCAGCAGCCCGACCAGCAGCGACAGCGGCCACATCCCCTGGTCGGCCAGCGCCTCCAGCCCGGTGGTGACCAGACCGGCGCGGTCGTTGCCCTGGATATGCACCGCCATCAGCGGATTGACAGCGATCAGTCCCAGCAGCAGCAGCGCAGTCAGCGCCATGGGCAGGGCATGATGCACCCCGCCCGCCACATGCCGGTACAGCAGCGCGCCGCACCGGGTGCAGACGGCCCGGCCGCCGCGGGGCAACTCACGGACACGGTGAAGCCGCCCGCAATCCGGACATCCGACCAGATCGTCCCGCGCGGTTGCCGGATTCCCGCTCAACCCGAACTTGCCCTGCCATCTCCACATGCACGCGCTCGAACCGACCTTAATGCAAATCCCACACTCCAATTGGCTTTTTCAGTCAGTTGCGCAAGCCCCGGCGAACGGGGTAGGCGGTTTTCCGCCGCATTGCAGCAATACCGACTGCCTGACCGGGAATTGGCGATTGACCGTAAGATTATGTACATACATTATCGCCGAAACGTCACATCGCGGCGCGGAGAGCGGGGTGCAGGGGGTGGCACGGCAAGGCCTGACCGGACAGGACCGCGTTGGCGGACCGGCACCCACGCCGGCCGGCGCCCCGCGGGATGACCTTTCCCCCAACGGCCTCTCCCTTGACGGCCTCACCCTCGACGGCCGCGGCGCGCTGTTCGACCAGATCAAGCGCGCCGTTGCCGGGCAGATCCTGCGGGGACGCTGGCAGGCCGGCCAACGCCTCCCCAACGAGGCGGAGTTGTCGAACCTCTACGGCGTCTCCCGCCAGACCGTGCACAAGGCCATCGCATTGCTGGCGCGGGAGGGATTCCTCGTCCGCCGCCGCCGTGCCGGGACCTTCGTCGCCACCGGCCGCCGCGACCGCTTCGCCCTGCCCATCGAGGACATCGGCGACGTCGTCGCGCGGGAGGGCCGTGTTTACGAGTTCCGCATCCGCGAACGCAAGAGCCTTCGTAACGGACAGGGCATCCGCTGGCCCGACCTGCCCGACGGTGCGCCGATCCTGGCGTTGGAGTGCCTGCATTTCAGCGACGGAACGCCGATCCAGCACGAACGGCGCCTCGTCAACCTCGACGCCGTTCCGGAAGTGGCGGAGGAACCGTTCGACAGCGTGGCGCCCAGCCGCTGGCTGGTCGACCGGGTTCCCTGGTCGTCGGCCGACCACACGGTGCGCGCGGTCAACGCCACGGCGGAGATGGCGGCGCTGCTGGGGGTGGAGGCCGGGGCTGCCTGCCTGTCGATCCGGCGGCAGACCATGCATCTGAGCCGGCCGGTGACTCTGGTACATTTCCTCTCGGTCGGCGACCGGTTCAGCCTCAGCGGCTCGTCGATCACCGACAGTGCGACCGAGTTGAATTTGTAAACACAAAAGGACCGGCTACAGTCGGCCGGCCACGACAGGGGACCACTCACGATGGAGAGCAAGGGTATGGTTCGGACGATGTTCAAGGCGGCGCTGCTCGGCGCCACTCTGCTGGTGACCGGTGCCGCCACCGGCTCGGCGATGGCCGACACGCTGGCCGACGTGAAGAAGGCCGGTGTCCTCACCGTCGCCACCGAGATGCAGTTCCCGCCCTTCGACTTCCTGGAGAACAACGAATATAAGGGCGTCGACCGCGACCTGATCGACGAGGTGGCGAAGGAGCTGGGCGTCAAGGCCAAGCACATCGACCTGCCCTGGACCAGCGTCCTGCCCGGCCTGGAAGCCAAGAAGTTCGATCTGGTCATCGCCCCGGTGACGATCACGAAGGAGCGCATGAAGCGCTACGCCTTCACCGTTCCGATCTCCGAGGCGACGGCCGCGATGATGAAGCGCGCCGACGACAAGACCATCAACAAGCCGGAAGACATCGCCGGCAAGAAGGTCGGCGGCGGCAAGGGCACCTCGCAGCTGGCGCAGGTCAAGGAATTCGGCCAGACCCTGCCGACTCCGCCGGACGTGCGCGAATATGTCGACAGCAACCAGTCCTACGCCGATCTGGCCGCCGGCCGCATCGACGCCTCGGTCAACTCGCTGCCGAACCTCGCCTTCGCCGCCGCCCAGCGCAAGGAAACCTTCGCCGTCGTCCTGCCGCCCTTCGGCAAGCCCTCCTACTTCTCCTGGGTCGGCCGTCTGGACGAGAACGACAAGAGCCTGATCGAGGCGGTCAATGCCGCTCTCGTGAAGATCCAGAAGGACGGCCGCATGGCGACCATCCAGAAGAAGTGGTTCGGCGTCTCGCAGGAACTGCCGACCACCGTTCCGGAACCGCAGCTGTAAGGGGCCATGACCTTCCCTCTCCCGCCCCGGGAGAGGGAGGGGACCCACGAAGTGGGGAGGGTGAGGGGCAATCCGAACATGGATTCTCTAACCCTCGCATCACCCCTCACCCTTCCCAAGCTCTGCTTGGGCCCCTTCCCTCTCCCGGGGCGGGAGAGGGACAGGATTGTTCGACGAAGGCCCATCCATGAAGTTCAGCGTCATCATCGACGCCCTTCCCCATCTGCTGGGGGCGGCCGTCACGACCGTCTGGGTCTCGCTGCTCGGCGTGCTGCTGGGGCAGGTGATCGGCCTTGCCGTCTGCGTGGCGCGGCAGTCCGGCGGCCGGGCGGCGGACATGGCCGGCGGCGTCTATGTCAGCTTCTTCCGCGGCGTGCCGCTGCTGATCCAGCTTCTGCTGATCTACTACATGCTGCCGCTGATCGGCATCGACGTGCCGCCGCTGGTCGCCTCCATCGCCGCTCTCGGCCTCGCATCGGGCGCCTATGTGTCCGAGATCTACCGCGGCGCGCTGAATGCCGTCCCGCACGGCCAGTCGGAAGCGGCGCTGGCGCTGGGCTTCCCCGGATCGTCGATCTGGACGCGCATCCTGCTGCCGCAGGCCTTCCGCATCTCGGTGCCGGCCCTGGTGAACGAACTGATCCTGCTGCTGAAGGCATCTTCGCTGATCTCCGTCGTCGGGGTGGCGGAGCTGACGCGGACCAGCCAGACCATTTCGGCCGCCAACTACCGACCGCTTGAGATTTACCTCGCGGCCGGCGTCATCTATCTGGCTATCAACGGCGCGCTGGCCCTGTTCGGCACGCTGGTCGAACGCCGCCTGCAACAGGCCTGATCCGATGTTGGACCTCTCCCTTCTCGTCCAGTACGGCCCGGCGCTGCTGCGCGGCTTCGGCGTCACCATCCTGTGCTGGGGCGCAGGCTGTCTCATCGGCATGGTGCTGGGCTTCATCCTGATGCTGCTGCGCCAAATCCCGGTGAAGCCGCTGCGCTGGGTCATCCGCGCCTATATCGAGGTGATCCGCGGCACGCCCTTCCTGATCCAACTGTTCCTGCTCTACAGCGGCGGCCCGTCCATCGGCCTGCGGCTGGAGGCGACGGCGGCCGGCATCCTCGGCCTCGGCATCTACGGCAGCGCCTATTTCGCCGAGATCTTCCGCGCCGGCTATCAGGCGGTGCCGAAGGGGCAGGTGGAGGCGGCGCTCAGCCTCGGCATGTCCTACGGCTCGATCCTGCGCCGGGTGATCGTGCCGGCCATGCTGGTGTCGACCATCCCGTCCATCGTCAACATGATGGCGATCCTGACCAAGGAGACGGTGGTGCTGTCGATCATCACCGTACCCGAACTGATGTACGAGATGCAGACGATGGCGGCGGAGACCTTCGCCACCTTCGAGACCATCGTCGGCATGGCGCTGTTCTACTGGCTGCTGGTGGAGGTGGTGTCGCGCCTGGGCCGCCGGCTGGAGGCCCGCGTCACCCGTTTCCTGACCCATGCGTCGCCGCAGGGATCCTCGACCCAGACCGCAACAGCGAGGGCGTGATGACCACCGTTTCCGAAACCGCCACCTCGCCCCGTTCCGCCACCGCCGGCGATGCCGCGCCGATGGTCTCCATCCGCGGCGTCAGCAAGAGCTTCGGCACCAACGAGGTGCTGCGCGACATCGACCTGACCGTCAACAAGTCGGAGGTCGTCTGCCTGATCGGCCCCAGCGGGTCGGGCAAGAGCACGCTGCTGCGCTGCGTCAACTTCCTGGAGGTCTACGACCGCGGCGAGATCCGTATCGAAGGCAAGCTGGTCGGCTACACCGAAGAGACGCCGCGCCGCCGCCTGTCGAACCGCGACCTGCGGGATCTGCGGCGCAACGTCGGCATGGTGTTTCAGCAGTTCAACCTGTGGCCCCACATGACGGCGCTGGAGAATGTGGCCGAAGCCCTGGTGCAGGTCCGCGGCATGGACAAGGCCGCAGCATCCGCCCACGCCCGCCGGATGCTGGACCGCGTCGGTCTGTCCGCCAAGGCCGACAGCTATCCCGCCCGCCTGTCCGGCGGCCAGCAGCAACGCGTCGCCATCGCCCGTGTCATCGCGATGGAACCCCACCTGATGCTGTTCGACGAGCCGACCTCCGCCCTTGATCCCGAACTGGTGGGCGAGGTGCTGCAGGTCATGCGCGATCTGGCCGCCGACGGCATGACCATGGTGGTGGTGACGCACGAGATGGGCTTCGCCGCCAACGTCGCCGACAAGGTGGCCTTCCTCGACCACGGCCGCATCGCCGCCTTCGGCACCCCGCGCGAGGTCTTCCACGAATCCACGGAACCGCGGGTGCAGCAGTTCCTGCAGACGTACCATGAGCGGAACAGCTTCTAAGTTCTTGCAGTGCACCACCTGGCATTGCCCCCTCCCTTCCCATGCTGACGCATGGACCCCTCCCCTCCCCCGCTTCGCGGGAGAGGGTGGATTTGCGTTATAGCGGCAGTCCCCTCTCCCGCGGAGCGGGGGAGGGTTAGGGAGGGGGCATAAGTTGCGAATTTGGCAACTTCCCCCCTGGCACGCGCTTCATATACTCGCTAAGAACCTTTCGCATGCGCAACAGAACTGCAACGCGAAAGCTCGCTCCCCGTCGATGATCGAACTCCGGTCCGTTACTCACGCCTATGGCGACCGTCCCGTCCTGCACGACCTGTCGCTCCGGCTGACGGAGCGGCGCATCGCCATTCTCGGCGGCAACGGGTCGGGCAAGAGCACGCTGGCGCGGTTGCTGAACGGGCTGATCGTGCCGAGCGCCGGCAGCGTCGCCGTCGACGGGCTCGACACGCGAACCGAGGGGCGCGCGGTGCGTCGGCGGGTCGGCTTCGTCTTCCAGAATCCCGATACCCAGATCGTCTATCCGACGGTGGAGGAGGACATCGCCTTCGGGTTGAAGGCGCGCAAGCTGCCGAAGGACGAGATCGCCCGCCGCGTCGCCGGGGCGCTGGAGCGCTACGGCCTCGACCGCTACCGCCACCAGCCTGCCCACCAGATGAGCGGCGGCGAGAAGCAACTGCTGGCCATCGCCGGGGTGCTGGTGCTGGAACCGGCCTATGTGATCTTCGACGAGCCGACGACGCTGCTCGACCTGCGCAACCGCCGCAAGGTGATCGAACTGCTGCGCGGACTGCCGCAGACGGTGATCGTCGTCACCCATGACCTGGACATGGTGAAGGACTTCGACCGGGCGCTGGTGCTGGAGGAGGGCCGCGTCGTTGCCGACGGCCCGCCGGCAGAGACGGTGCCGGCCTATATCGAGCGGCTCGGCTGATGCTGGGGCTCTACCTGCATCGGGAGTCGGTCATCCACCGCCTGCCGGCGGGGGCGAAGCTGGGCGGGCTGCTGTTGGTGACCGTCGTCGTGCTGGCGCTGCCCGGTGCCTGGGGGGCAGCAGCCGCCGGGCTGATCGGTGCCGCGGTGCTGGCTGCGGCGAAGCTGCCCACCGGGCGGGTGCTGAAGGAGCTGCGGGCGCCGGTCGTCATGCTGACCCTGCTGTTCGGCTTCCAGGCCCTGCTGTCCGGCGGCGGGTGGGAGGAAACCGCGGTCGCCGTCGCCCGTTTCGCCGCCCTGATCCTGCTGGCGACCCTGGTCACGCTGACCACCCGCGTCATGGACATGGTCGACCTGTTCGAGCGGCTGTTCGGCCTGCTGCGCCCGGTCGGGGTCAACCCGGCCAAGATGGCGCTGATGCTGGCGCTGACCATCCGCTTCATCCCCCTGCTGGGCGAGCAGGTGCGCGAGGTGCGGATGGCCCAGCGCGCCCGCGGGGTCGAGCGCAACATAGCCGCCCTGTTCGTTCCGCTGCTGGTCAAGATCCTCACCATGGCCGATGATCTGACCGCCGCACTTGAGGCGCGCGGCTACGATCCGGCAGACTCCGGATCACAAGCCGCAACAAAGAACAGTACACAACGATAACGTCACCAGCCGAAGGAAGCGTCCGCAATGCTGTCCACCCGCGACCTCGTTCTCTGCGCCCTGTTCGCCGCCCTTCTGGGCGGGCTCGGCATGGCGCCGCCGATCCCGCTCGGCTTCCTGCCGGTGCCGGTCACCGCGCAGACGCTGGGCGTCATGCTGGCCGGCACCATCCTGGGCGCCAAGCGCGGCGGCATCGCAGCATTGCTGTTCGTGCTGCTGGTGGCCGCGGGCCTGCCGCTGCTGGCGGGCGGGCGTGGCGGCATCGGTGTGCTGATGGGGCCGACCGGCGGTTTCGTGCTGTCCTGGCCGGTCGCCGCCTTCGTCACCGGCTGGCTGGCGGAGCGCTTCGCCACCAACGCCAACCCGATCCGGCTGTTCGCCGTCAGCGTCGTCGGCGGCATCCTGGTCGTCTATGCCGGCGGCATTCCCTGGCTGTGGCTGGTCGCCGGCCTGCCGATCGAGAAGGCCGTCTTCGGCTCGCTGGCCTTCGTGCCGGGCGACCTGATCAAGGCCGGTATCGCCGCCGTGGCCGCGGCCGGCGTCCGCCGCGCCGGCATCCTGCCGATCCATGCCTGAGAGAATGGCGACCGATCGACCGTCCTTGAGCATTGGCTATCTTGGGGCGGACAACCTCGCCCGCCCCTTCGCGCTGGCCGCCGGGCGCAGCCCTGACCATCCCGCCCTGGTGTTCGATGGCGTCGCCATGTCCTATGCTGCCCTGTTGGATCAGGCGCGGCGGACCGGAGCCGGAGTGGCCGCCTTGCGGGCAGGGGGTGAGCCGCCGCGCGTGGCGCTCAGCCTGGGCAACCGTGCAGAGCTGCCGGCGCTGTTCTTCGGCATCGTCGCGGCCGGCGGGATCGTCGGGCTGTTCGACCCGAAATGGAGCGCGGCGCAGACCGTCGCCGCGCTCGAAACCTTCCGTCCCGACCTGCACCTGACGACGGAGACCGCCGCCGCCTGGATCGCCGGACAGCCGGCGGACTGGCGTATTCCGGCGGTCGACCCGAGGACGCCTTTTCTGGTCGGCTTCACTTCCGGCACCACCGGGCGGCCGAAGGCTTTCATCCGCAATCAGGGGTCGTGGCTGGCGACGCTGGAGGCGAGCCGGGTGGAGTTCGGCATCGGGCCGGACGATGTCGTGCTGGTGCCGGGGCCGCTCGTCCACGGCCTCGGCCTCTATGGCGCGGTGGAAGGGCTGTCGGCCGGCGCTACGATCCGCGTGCAGCCGAAGTTCGACGCCTCAGACGCGGCGGCGCAGTTGGCCGAGTGCGATGTCACCACGCTGGTGCTGGTGCCGACGATGCTGGTCGGCATCCTCGACGCGGCGGAACGCGAAGGCCGGCATTTCCCCAACCTGCGCCGGGTGATCTGCTCCGGCGCGAAGCTGGCGCCGGCGGTGCATGACCGGCTGGCGGCGCTGTGCCCCGATGCCGCGGTGCTGGAATATTACGGCGCATCGGAACTGAGCTTCGTCAGTCTTCGCTCGTCGCACGAGAACGCTCCGGCGGACAGCGTCGGCCGGCCCTTCCACGGGGTGGAGCTGAGCCTGCGCGACGATGACGGCACCCCGGTGGAGCGCGGCCGGCCCGGCACCGTCTGGGTGCGGAGCGGCATGCTGAGCGACGGCTATCTCGGCACCACCGACGGCGCCGGCTATCGCGAGCGGGACGGCTGGGGCACGGTCGGCGATTACGGCTGGATCGATGGCGAGGGCTGGCTGCGGCTGGTCGGACGGGCCGGCGACATGGTCATCACCGGTGGCCTGAACGTCTACCCGGCGGAGGTCGAAGCGGCCTTGCGCGCCCATCCCGCGGTTGCGGAGGCGGTGGTGTTCGGCCTGCCCGATCCCTATTGGGGCGACGCCCTGTCCGCCGTGGTCTGGTGGCGCGGATCCCGACGCGCATCGCTGACGGAGCTGCGCGGCTGGTGCCAGGAGCGGCTGGAGGCATACAAGGCGCCGCGGCGCGTCTTCGCGGCGGCCGACATGCCCCTGACCGGCAGCGGCAAGATCGCCCGCTCCGATGTGCGCGAGCGGGCGAAGACCGGCGGGCTGGAGGTGGTGGAGTGACAGTCGTGCGTCGACTTAACCGACCCGACGCCAATCCCCCTCCCCCGCCCAGCGGGGGAGGGCCGGGGTGGGGGGAAGCGCCGGATCAGCCGAAGAGATCCAAGCTGCGGAGCCCCCCCCCCCCAAACCACAACCCCCGGGGGGGGGGGGGAGCGGGGGGGGACCCCCCCGTGCCCCGCCCCAAAACGTCGGCGCCCCGCGCCCCCCCCGGCGGCGCCACCGCCGGGGCC
>NZ_JAVDTO010000015.1:0-178827 GCF_031455875.1 Azospirillum sp. BE72 | reverse complement strand
CGGCGGCAACGACACCGCCGACTTCAAGATCGACTTCATGAAGTCGGTCGGCATCGCCGTCGCCGACAGCCCCGCCAGCCTGGGCTCCACCATGCAGTCGATTTTCAAGAACTGACCGGTACCCCGCGGGGCCGCCGTCTGCGACGGTCCCGCGGTTCAAGCGAAGCTTCTGTCACTCACGCCATCAGCCGCAACAGACAGGCGCAACCAACGCGCCGGACCCCGAGGGAGATGGGACATGAAAGCGCAAGCCCACACCAACAGCATGACCGCCGGCACCATCGCACGCCGGATCATCCACGACGACCCCAGCGAGGGCGCCGCGGCGATCATCAAGACGGCGATCATCGAGGCGCCGCGCGAGAAGAACGACAACGGCAAGGCCGACGCCAAGGCTGAGCGTGGACAGGTGGTGCAGTCGCTCTGCCGTGCGCTGAACATCCTGACCATCCTCGGCGCCAATGACGGTCCGATGACCCTGACCGAGCTGGCGGAGGCCGCGAACCTGTCGCCCTCCACCACCCACCGCCTGCTGACGACCCTGCAGTACGAGCGCTACGTCCGCTTCGACCAGAGCGCGCGCGGCTGGGTGGTCGGCGTCCAGGCCTACATGACCGGCGCCAACTTCCTGAAGACCCGCAATCTGGTCGACGTCGCCCGTCCCCGCATGCGCCGCCTGATGGAGGAGAGCAGCGAGATCGTCAATCTTGCGGTCGAGGAGAACGGCGAGGCGCTGTATCTGGCCCGCGTCGGCGGTCCCCGCGCCGCCCAGGTGGCGGTGCCGCAGACCGACCGCACGCTGCTGCACTGCTCCGCCGTCGGCAAAGCCCTGCTGGCCGGCATGACCGAGACCAAGGTGCAGACCATCGTGACCCAGCGCGGCATGCGCCAGTTCACCCGAAGCACCCTGTCGTCGCTGCCGGCGCTGTACCGCGACCTGACGCTGGTGCGGACCCGCGGCTATGCCCTGGATCAGGAGGAGCGGGTGTCGGGCCTGCGCTGTGTCGCCGCCCCGATCTTCGACGAGAATTCCCGTGTGATGGGCGCCCTGTCGCTGTCCGGCTCCAGCCGGCGCATCGAGGACGCGCGGTTGCGCGCTCTGGGCGAGATGGTCAAGCGCGCCGCCGCGGCGGTGACGCAGGAACTGGGCGGGCGCATTCCGGTTCCGAACTGATCCATTCCACACACGGTCAAGCAATATGCGAGACGCCAAGAGCTGACGGCAGGTGGTGCACGTCGGCATATCCTCCCTGGCGCACTAGAGGCCGCGTTCCTGACGGAGCGCGGCCTTCTTTCTTAGAAATAATGCCGTTTCCACGGAATGGAAAAGAGGTCGTTTTCTCGGGAAATCTGAGTTTGGTGGTGCGATTGTCTGTCTCGGGAAAGGCGTTCCTTTCTCATCGGGCGGATGTGTTGTTTTGCATGTTCGCGCTTCTCTCGGAGACTGGCCGTGCTGTGTGCAGCACGGCCATTTTTTTGCTATTTCCGCAGGACGAAATCGGATCCATCGCCATGTGGACTGGCCGTCCGCCGCGACGACACAGTGCCCCCAGACCTTTCACCGGAACAGGGCAGGGGAGTGATCCGCATGGCAGAATCCAGACAGATGACGGCAATCGAGGTGAGCCAGCCCGGCAAGCCGGAGGTGCTGGTCCCGGCGCGCCGCCCGGTCCCCGATCCGGCGCCCGGCGAGATCCGCATCGCGGTCCAGGCCGCCGGGGTCAACCGGCCGGACGTGCTCCAGCGGCTCGGCAAATACAACCCGCCGCCGGGCATCAGCGACATCCCGGGCCTGGAGGTCGCCGGCACCGTCGATGCGCTGGGCGAGGGGGTGGAGGGCTGGGCCGTCGGCGATCCCGTCTGCGCTCTGCTGGCCGGCGGCGGCTATGCCGAGTTCTGCGTCGTGCCCGTCGCCCAGTGCCTGCCGATCCCCGCCGGCCTGTCTATGGCCGAGGCGGCGGCCCTGCCGGAGACCTTCTTCACGGTCTGGTCGAATGTGTTCGAGCGCGGCGCGCTTCAGCCCGGCGAGGCTCTGCTGGTCCATGGCGGCACGTCCGGCATCGGCACCACGGCGATCCAGCTTGGCGCTGCTTTCGGTGCGCGGGTCTTCGCCACCGCCCGCGGGGCGGAGAAATGCGGCGCCTGCGTCCGGCTGGGGGCCGAGCGCGCCATCGACTATGGCACCGAGGATTTCGTCGCCGTGGTCAAGGACGCGACCGGCGGGGCGGGCGTGAATGTCGTGCTCGACATCGTCGGCGGCGATTACGTCGCCCGCAGCATCGACGCTCTGGCGGTCGAGGGTCGCTATGTCTGCATCGGCTTCGTCCGCGGGGCGACGGCGACGGTGAATTTCTTCCCCGTCATGACCAAGCGGCTGGTGCTGACCGGCTCCACCCTGCGGGCGCGTCCGGTCGCCTACAAGCAGGCGGTGGCCGAGCAGTTGAAGGCCCGCGTCTGGCCGCTGATCGCCGAGGGGCGGATCAAGCCGGTCGTCCACGAGGTGTTTCCGCTGGAGCGGGCCGCGGGTGCCCACCGGCTGATGGAAAGCAACCAGCATGTCGGCAAGCTGGTGCTGGCGGTGGGGTGAGGGAACTCCCCCCTCAATCCAGCATCGGCAGGCCGGTTTCGATCCGGACCAGCGCGGCCAGCAGCGGGGCGCCGATGTCGCGGCGGACGAAGTTGCTGGCCTTTTCCGCCGCGTTGATCGACAGCTGGAAACTGCGGCGCCAGCGGTCGTCGTTGTAGAAGGTCTTCTCCGCCTTCGCACGCTGCGCCAGCAACCCCGGCCGGCGGCCGGCGGCATCGTCGACCAGCTTGTTCAGGCGGTTCATCAGGTCGTTGGCCGCGGCCGGCTCGCCGCGCTTCATCGCGGCCTCGACCAGTTCGGCGAAGGCCTCGCCACGGGTGTCGATGTCGGCCACCTGCTCGGCATAGGCGACGGCCATGCCCGTTTCGCCGCGCTTGGCCAGCCGCCCCAGCACGGCCGGGATCGTCCAGGGATTCTCGTCCTGCACGGTGCTGAGCAGGCCCAGCGCCAGCTTCGGCTCGCCGATATCGGCGGCGGCCACCGCCAGTTCCGGCGGGCAGCAGTCGCCGCGGGTTTCCTTGAATTTGGAGAACTGCGTCTCGACCGTGTTCAGGAACAGGGTGCGTGCCTGCGCCTCCTTGCCGGCGCGCAGCAGCGATTGGGCGACCAGCCCCAGCTCCCAGGCGCAGTTGTGGCTGGAGGCGTAGTTCTTGGCCTCGTCCGCCAGCGCGTTCGTCAGCGCCGCGTCGCCGCGCCAGGACGCTGCCTTGGCGATGTCGGCGAGGTTGTAGATGCGGGTGGAGCAGTCGTTGATCTGCCGGGTGATGTCGAGCGCCAGCGGCGTCTGCCCCATCAGCGACAGCGCGCGGGCCACGAACAGATCCTGGCCGGAGCTGTCGGCGACGCCGCCGCGGCGCACCGCGCTGACGAAGGGAGCCATGATCTCCTTGGCGCGGCCGGGGTCGCCCAGCTGCTGGTAGGCGACGGCCAGCGACAGCCAGTCCCAGCGGGCGGCATTGATCGGCGTTTCCACCGGCGGCAGCATCTCGCCGATGCGGTGGAGGAAGCACAGGCTGCCCAGCGCGTCGTTGCAGACCAGCGCACGGATGCGCGAGCGGAATTCGTAGAAGTCGAAATCGCCGACGAACTGGTTGGTGACGAGCTGCACCGCCAGCGGGCTGTCGGGGTATTTCGTCACGATCTCGTTGAACAGCTTGTCCGCCTCCTTCAGCAGGCGGGACTCCTCGGCGACGTCGAAAGTGTTGTCGGCCTGCCGGATCAGCTGCAGCGCCTGGACGAACAGGCGGTTCGCCGGGCCGGGCGTGCCGGCGGTCGGGTTGTCCGCCCCGCCGCCATCCTCCGTCACGGCGCCCGCCATCACGGCACCCGCCGTCACCGCCTCGGCCGCCACAACCCCGGCCGTCGCCGCGTCCTGCGCCGGAACGGGACCGGCCACGGCCGCCGCCGGCAGGATCAGGGCGGCGGCGACGGTGGCGGTGCGGAGTGCGGCGAGGACGTGGGAAAGGGCGGAGGCCATGGCGGTCGGGTTTCAACCCTGGAGGTTTGAGAGCAGACGGACGTAGCTGACGACGCGTTGAACGTTGGGAACCGAACGGGCGTGCTGGATCGCGCGGTCCAGCTCTTCCTGAGAACTGGCGACACCCATCAGATAGACAACGCCATCGACGGTATCGATGCTGTAGTTCTGGCTATGAATATCCGCATCGAACGTGATCCGGCTGCGAATCTGGGTTGAAATCCAGGTGTCGCGCGCGGTGTCGACGATGCTGGATCCGTTGTCGATCTGGATCTCGTTGATGACTTCCTTGACGCCCTGCGCCTGCCAGGCGAGGCGCACCGCGTCGAGCCGCATCTGCGGGTCGGCGGCGCGACCGGTCAGCAGCACGCGGCCCTGGTCGACCGTCAGCCCGATCCGGTTGGTCATGTCGACCGAATGCTGCAGCCACAGCGAATTGATGCGGGCGCGGATTTCGGTGTCGCTGACGAAACCGCCGAAACCGCGTTCCTGCGACGCCACGACCGCGGCACCGCCGGCGGTGCCGAGCAGCAGGGGGCCGCAGCCGGCCAGCGAAAAACCGGCCGCGCAGGCGAGCGCGAACAATGTCCCAAGGCGGCTCAAACCCGTCACAGCGTGCCTCCCTTCGCCAGCGTGCCGAGCGCCGGGCGGATGCGGCGCGCGGCCGGAAAAAGTCACGGCGGAACGGCGTTTGCAATGGGGAAATTCGGAGCCTTCACCAGTCATCGTCACTTTGTCCCCAGGTGATGCACGGATGTTGCAGTCGCTGCGGCTGCGAAGGGATGATTGCCGCAACGCTTCAGGCAGTCTCAGGGCAAAATCAGGCGAAAGCTGGGCTGGAGAGCACGCTCGCGATTTCTCGCGCCAGGACGCGGGAAACCACCCGGCGCGCCGTGGGGTCGCTCAGGATTTCCTCGTCCTTGGGGTTCGACAGGAAGCCGGTCTCCACCAGCACCGACGGCACGTCCGGCGCCTTCAGCACCGCGAAATTCGCCGCGCGCATCGGGTTGTCGAGCAGGCGAAGCTCCTTCCTCGCCCCTTCCACCAGAAGCTGGCGGGCGGCCAGCGAGGCGTGGCGGGTGTGGCGCGCCGTCAGGTCCATCAGGATGTCCTTGACGATGCGGTTGCCGCCGCCGGTCCCCCGCTTGCCGAATCGGTCCGCCTCGTTCTCCTGCTGGGCAAGGCGGGAGGCGAAGGCGTCGGACGCCTTTTCGGACAGGATGTAGGCCGACATGCCGCGGGCATCGGCATTGGGGGCGCTGTCGGCGTGGATCGACACGAACAGGTCGGCCCCGGCCGTGCGCGTCAATGCCACCCGTTCGTCCAGCGCCAGGAAGCGGTCGTCGCGCCGCGTCAGCTTCGCCGTGATGCCGTGCCGCTCGGCCAGCAGGCGTGCGACCTCGCGGGCGATGTCCAGCGTCACCGCCTTCTCGTGGGTGCCGCGGGTGCCGATGGCGCCGGGGTCGGCGCCGCCATGACCGGGATCGAGCATCACCAGTCGGGACCGTAGGGCGGACTGTGGCGAAGTGCCGCTGGACGGCTTGCGCTCCGGCCGCTGCTGGCCGGCGAGGGCGGAGCCGGAAGAGAGAGGCTGCGCCAGCGCGAGCCCCGCCGCGCCGAATGCGGTTAACCAGAGCTTGCTCAGCCCGAGCCCAAGCAGCTGTCGACGATCCATGGCGAAAAATACCGTGCTGCAAGTGGAGGAAGGGCTGCGACGTGCGATTGCCCTATCCGTTGCTCTACCCCGATTCGTTAACCAATGCGGGCACGAATAAGTATTGTCAAGGCCGGGTAGGTTACCATTCCTGAATATTTGTGAGCGTTCCGTCATCCGGGCAGACTTGACGGAACGAGGATTCGACAGACGTGATTGGTTGCTTGATGACAGTCTGAAAAAGCGCTAAAATTTTAGCGATCAGCTCGGGAGGTGTCGATGTTGAGAAAAGCCTTGTTCAACATCATCCGGCAAGAGCAGCGCGAAGTCGAGGGTGAGCTCGAACGCGAGGAACAGCAGCCGAGGCCTGATGCCGGCCGGATCGTCGGCCTTCGGCAGGAAGCAACCAGCCTGCGACGTGAGTTGGAACATTTCCACGACGTCTGAACCCCGGTTCCCGGCCGCCATCACGGCCATCGGGCGTCGCTATTGAGGTTGCCACTGAATTCGATGTGACCGATTTCGTAATCTGTCGGTCGCTCCCCTTCTCCGCAGGACCGCGGAGGAGGGGTTTTTGTTTCCGGGGTATTCACCCCAGCTTCGCGTAGCCGCGTTCGATCACCCGCTCGGCCGCTTCGTACACCGCCAGCATTTCCTCGTAAGCGGTGCGCAGGCGGGCGAGTTCGGCGACGGCGGGCTGTTCCGGATGGCGGGCCTCCGACATATGCAGGCCGGCGCGGATATAGTCGGCGCGCAGTTCGGCGACCCGCACCGCCATCCGCAGGAAGGAGTCCCGGTTCAGGTTCGGCAACTCGCGCCCGATGACCTCGCAGTTGGCCTCCAGGATGGCGGCATCCATGTTTTCCAGGAAGCGGCGGATGCGCTGGCTTCGGCCGCTGTCGGCGGCATCGGCCGTCAGCAGCTTGTCGACCTTGCCCTTGCTGTATTCGCCGATGATCTTGCCGCCGGATGCCATGGGGTGACTCCGCCCTGTTTCTGCCGACCGTTGCGCACTGTGCCGATTGTCGCACCGCCGGGCGGCGGGCGCCAGAGCGGCGTGGGCCGGCCGGATACCCGGGGCAATCCCGCTTGACGGTGCAGCCATGTGCGGGATCGCTCATGAAGCGGGTGCAACATCGCGGCGTTCGTGCTAGGGAAGCCTCCCCCTTTTCATGCTGTACGTCATGGTGGACGCGCGATGTCTGAGACCGGCTCCGACTATATCCTCACCGTTTCCTGCCCCGACACCGTCGGCATCGTCTTCGCGGTGTCCGGCTTCCTGGCGGAGCGGAGCTGCAACATCATCGACAGCGCGCAGTTCGGCGACCGCATCTCCGGCCTGTTCTTCATGCGCGTCAGCTTCAACGGCAACCCGGCCGGCCCGACGAAGGAGCAGTTGGAGGCCGAGTTCGCCGCCCAGGTGGCGGAACGCTTCGGCATGACCTGGAAGATCCACGACGCGCGGCGCCGCCCGCGCGTGCTGATCATGGTGTCGAAGTTCGGCCACTGCCTGAACGACCTGCTGTACCGCTACCGCACCGGTTACCTGCCGATCGAGATTCCGGCTATCGTCTCCAACCACCGGGACTTCTACCAGCTGGCGGCCTGGCATAACATCCCGTTCCACCACCTGCCGGTCGGCCCCGACAACAAGGCGCAGCAGGAAGCCCGCCTGCTGGAGATCGTGGACGAGGAGAAGGTCGACCTCGTGGTGCTCGCCCGTTACATGCAGGTGCTGTCGGGTGCGCTGTGCGAGCGGATGGCCGGCCGGGTCATCAACATCCACCACAGCTTCCTGCCCAGCTTCAAGGGCGCCAAGCCCTACCATCAGGCGCATGCCCGCGGCGTGAAGCTGATCGGCGCCACTGCGCACTACGTCACGTCGAACCTCGACGAAGGCCCGATCATCGAACAGGAGGCCGAGCGTGTCGACCATACGATGACGCCCGACGACCTGGTGGCCATCGGGCGCGACATCGAGAACATCGTGCTGGCCCGCGCCGTCCGCTACCACGTGGAGCACCGGGTGCTGCTGAACGGCAACAAGACCGTCGTTTTCCGCTGAGCTACTTCCGCTGACCTGCTTCCGCTAGGCCACCCGCGTCATGCGGCGCCGCCCCTCAGTGGGGCTGCGCCGTCGCGTGAGCGTCCTCCGGCTGCGGCATGAACACCGCACGGGTGATCGCCTGTTCGATCTGGTCGCGGGTGAAGGGCTTCGGAATCACCGGCCCCAGATGCTCCAGCCCGTGCTTGGCCAGATCGTCGGGGAAGGCGGTGACGAAGATCACCGGCAGGAAGCGGCGGGCCCGCAACTCGCGTGCCACCTCCAGCCCGTTGTCGCCGTCGGCCAGCCGGATATCCATCAGCGCCAGCGTCGGCCGGTGCTCGGCCGCCAGGGCCAGCGCCTCGTCCATCGTCGCCGCGTTGCCGCAGACGATATGGCCCATGCCGCGCACCGTCTCCGCCAGGTCGTAGGCGATGATCGCATCGTCCTCGACGATCAGGATGGTGGCGGTCAGGCGGGCGCGGACGCGCTCGCGGGCGTGGGTCAGCCGTTCCAGCGCGTCTTCCGGGGCAAGCTCGAGGACGGCGGCGGCGTCACCCACCGGCAGATCCTCCAGGTTGACCAGCAGGTAAAGCCGCCGGTCGGTCTCGTCCAGCGTCATCAGAGCGGATTCGACCGGATGGTAGGGGGCGACCGCGGGCGCCGCGCCTTCTTCATCCTGAAGCTTGTTCAGATGGCGGTAGAGCGCGCCGCGCGACAGACCCTCGCCACGGCCGGTCTCATCCTCGTCCGCCTCCAGGTACCATTCCAGGGTGCGGGTCACCAAGGCGTCCCCCCGCCCGTTCGTCCCGGTCAGTGCGCGGGCATAGCGGCGCAGGTAGGGCAAATGCTGCATGAAGTGACCGGTGTACTGCTCCATCTCTCTCCCCGTGCCTTTCTGCGGCGCGTGTTCCTAGCGACCTGACCGTCGTGCCGCGCCCGGTTGCCCGGTTGCGGCCGTCCTTACCCGGCTTGCGTGTCCGACGGCGACTGCGGCGGGCGGGGCCGCTGAAGGCCCCAACGCCGTAGACGCCGCTTCGAACCACAGACTGACGCATCCGGGCCTGCAACGGTCAAATTCATATGGCGCAGTCCACGGCCTAACGGGAGTGAACCCGAAAGATTTATTCGAGATACCGTTAAGGGATTACTCTCTATGCATAGTATGAAAACCGGCGGAGCATGTCCCGACGGAGTGGAAAGGCGGCCTATGACCGCTCCCGCATAGGGGGTGGCGGAGTAGGAGGCTTAACCGTTCTGAAAGACTTACCGGGCTACTCTGACATTGCCCTCAGGCGATGTGCCTTTTGAGGGCGAGGCGAGTGTTCCCGATCCTCGAAAGCGCCGGCCCTCCCCCAGGCCGGCGCTTTTTTCTTTGCAACCGATGCGCGGGCGCAAATCCGACCGGGAGGGGAGGGAACCAACCGCCGATGGTCGTGTTTGAACGGGCAATGGTGTGATTCCTCCCTGAACCGCCAGTCCTTTTCGCCGCCGGGCGCCGCCGCAGCATGCGGATTGGTGCCGGCGGCGAGTTTTTGTGCCCGGCCGGTGACTCCACCGTTTCCGCGCGTCAATAGGGGGCTTTCGCAACCCGATGCTTGCAACGCGTTTAATCCAACGTTAAGGACATCGCTTCACCGTTGAAGCGTGCCTTCGGTATGGAAGAGCGGCACGATCCGTGCCGGTCCTCCGGCCGAGACATCGCGCCGAAACACCGCGCCAAAGCAACGCGCCAAAGCAACGCATAGCTGCCGCATCGGGTCCGGGTTTGTGCATGGAAGACCAAGAGTTGGATCGGTCCCTGATGGACGGCATTCCGCCGGATGAACTGGCCGACTTCGCCTGGTGGCGGGATCGCGTGCGCGGGACCAACATCTCGGAAAAAACCCTGCTCGCGACCGATTATCTCAATCACTTCAACGAAATCGTGATGCTGATCGAGATGATCCCGGACATGCCGGACATGCTGGAGGAATGCCGCATCTGGCAACCCAAGAGCTATGCCGAGCATTTCCGCGACAGCGGCTTTTCCGACAAGGAACTGGCGATCGAGGCCTACGGCCATGTGCCGTCCAAGTTCCGCCGTCCTTTCGAGGACACCATCGCCCAGGCCCATCAGGTGATCGCCCACACGCTGGAGCGGATCGGAACCGACATCGACAGTGGCGACCCCGGCAAGCTCCGGATGGACTGCCAGACCTCCGTCGCGATGATCCACCGCATCATTCAGGTGGCGAACGGAATCATCCACGGCACCGCTCATGTCATGGAACAGGGCGAGATCGATCTTTATCTGCAGAACGGATGAGTTTTTCTGCCGGAACCCATACTTTCGTTGCGAAACGTGCGTCTTACCAACGGAAAACAGGCGTTTTCGATCACTTGTCCCGGCATGAATGGCGATTGATGGTGCACCCACCATTCGTTCGTTGCATGGCTCACAACCCCGCCCTGGCACTATAGTCGGATCATAAAAGATAAGACGGAGGCGTGTTCATGCGTCCTCTGCGGGGGGAGATGGAGCATTGCTCATGAAGGGATGCGCATTCGCGCCGGCCGATGGCATGGCCGTGTCTGAACCGCGCGTGTGGCGGGGCAACCCGCCCACCGATTACGCCGGCCCCCCTCTTCCCGTCGTCCAACGGGTGGAGGCATCCCAGCGCATGGCACCGGAGCGTGCGGCAGCAGAGCGCCCGGAGCGACCAGGACGTTCGGAGTGCATGGCGCCCTCGGGCCATCTCGACAGCTTCACCCGCGACCGGCTGCCGGCGCCGTCCCAGCGCCCCGATCTCATTCTCGAACGCCCTGAACTCCAGTATCCCGAACGCCTCAACGCCGCCACCGCCCTGATCGACGGTTGGCGCGAGCGCGGATGGGACGACCGCCCCTGCCTGATCGGCGGCGATGGGGAGGTGTGGAGCTACGGCCGGATGCGCGACACCGTCGACCGCATCGCCCGCGTCCTGACGGAGGATTACGGGCTTGTCACCGGCAACCGTGTGCTGCTGCGCGGACCCAACACGCCGATGCTCGCCGCCTGCTGGCTGGCGGTGATCAAGGCCGGCGGCGTGCTGGTGCCGACCATGCCGCTGCTGCGCGCGCCCGAACTGGCCGACGTGCTGAAGCGCGCGGCCATCGACATGGCGCTGTGCGACACCCATTTCCTCGACGATCTGGAAGAGGCGGCGGTGCCGTCGCTGCGCATCGTCGGCTTCCGCGACGGCGAGCTGGAACACCGCATCGCCACAAAGCCGGCGGGCTTCGTCGCTGCCGACACGGCGCAGGACGACGTCGCGCTGATCGCCTTCACCTCCGGCACCACCGGCACGCCCAAGGCGGCGGCCCATCTGCACCGCCATCTGCTGGCGATCACCGACCTGTCGCCGCGCTCGGTGTTGGGGACGGGACCGGACGACGTGTTCTGCGGCTCGCCGACCTTGGCCTTCGCCTATGGGCTGGGCGGGCTGCTGCTGTTCCCGTTGCGCATCGGCGCCTCCGTCATCCTGCTGGAGCGCGGAACAGCGGACCGGCTGCTGGAGGCGGCGACCCGCCACAAGGCGACGGTGATGTTCACGGTGCCCACCGTCTACCGCGGCATGATCGGCCGCATGGCCGCCGACCCGGCGCTGGCGAAGGGGCTGGCGTCCCTGCGGCTCTGCGTTTCGGCCGGGGAGCCGCTGCCCCAGCAGGCCTTCGAGGGCTGGCGCGATGCGACCGGGCTGGAGATTCTCGACAGCCTGGGCACTACCGAGCTGCTGAACGCGGTGCTCCATGCGGTGCCCGGCAATGTCCGGCCCGGTTCCACCGGCAAGCCGGTGCCGGGTTATGAGGCGATGGTGGTCGACGACCAGTTCCGCCGGCTGCCGCCGGGACAGGTCGGCCGGCTGGCGGTGCGCGGTGCGACCGGCTGCCTCTATCTCGACGATCCCCGGCAGGAAAGCTATGTCCAGCAGGGCTGGAACCTGACCGGCGACGCCTTCCACGTCGATGAGGACGGCTTCTTCTGGTATCACGCCCGCACCGACGACCTGATCGTCTCGGCCGGCTACAAGATCTCCGGCCTGGAGGTCGAGAACATCCTGCTCAGCCACGAGGCGGTGCAGGAATGCGCGGTGATCGCCGCCCCCGATCCCGTGCGCGGCACGATTCCCAAGGCCTTCGTCGTGCTGCGCGACGGGGTGTATCCCGACGAGCGTCTGGCCGAGGAACTGCAGAGCTTCGTCAAGGATCACATCGCGCCTTACAAGTACCCGCGCGCGGTGGAGTTCCTCGACGCGCTGCCGCGGACGGAGACCGGCAAGGTCCAGCGCTTCAAGCTGCGCCGCCGCGCCTGGCAACCGGACGACGCCGAGTAACGGCGCCTATCCGGCGCACAGGCCGGCAAAGCGGGTCAGCCGGATGTTTCGCCGTTCCAGCAGGGCGGCGAAGTCCGGTCCGCGGAGATAGTCGTATTCGGTGCGCCGCGGCTCGACCAGACTGTCGACCCGGCGCAACTCCTCGTCGGGCAGGCCGGGGTGGACCATCACCAAGGTCCGGCCATCAATACCCTCCAGGAAGCGCGCCATCAGCTCGGCGAAGGGATGGGAGCCGGTGAAGTCGTAGACCCCGGCGAAGCGGTCGTTCGCCGGTATGCCGCGCGCACGCACCATGCGGGCCAACCCGCCGCCGAGCCCGCCGATCAGCAGGGTCTTCGGCACCGCGACACGGCGACGCAGGACCGCGGTGACCGGCTCTCCGCACAGGCGGACATAGGCGCCGGGCATTGCTGCCAGCGCTTCCACCACCGCGTCGCGCACACCGGGCAGTTGGTGGACATGCTGGTGGCCGTCGATGTAGTCGGGGGCGGCACCCCAGGCGTCGGTGAAGGCGGCGATCTGGCGTGACAGTTCGTCACGGATCTCTGCCCGCACGGCCGGCGCGTTCAGTTTCCCGCGATAGGCCCAGCCCATCAGCCGCCCCAGCGGCGGCAGCCGTCCATCCGGCGCCAGCGTCGGCATCGGCCCAAGCGGCGGCTGGTCGGTCAGGGTGAAGTGCAGGCCGACATCCGCCTTGTCCTTCAACTCGCGGAGGGCCGCGGCGCCGGTCCGCCAGTGCGGGCAGAGGCTCATGACCGACGTGGCGGTGAGCCGACCACGGGCGATCAGGTCGCGGATGGCGGCATTCACGCCGGGGGCAAGCCCATAATCGTCGGCACAGAGCAGCAGCGGAGTCGGAGTGTTCTGGAGCATGGCCGGATCGGGACGGAGACGGTCGGGTCCGGCCAAGATGGGCGGGGCGGCGGTGCCGATCAAGCGGCTTCGGACGCGGCCTGCGCTCGCGGTTTGCGGGCGGGCAGGGTGGCCAGCATCACCCCGGGCAGGACCAGCAGCACGCCCATCAGGTGAAAGCCCTGCAGCGGTTCCGCCAGCAGAAACCAGGAGGCCAGCGCCGCCCACAGGGGCGAGACATACAGCGCGGTGGAGGCACGGGCGGCGCCCATCATCGCGATGGTCTTCTGATAGGCCAGCAGTGCCAGGACCGAGGCGAACAGCGCCACCGCCATGATCGACAGGATGGTGGAGGTCGAGAAGGGCACGGGCCGCACCGCCACCGTCTCCCACGCATAGAAGGGAGCCAGCACCAGGACGCCGGCCAGCGCGTTGGCGGCGAAGGCGGTAACCACCGGCAGGGGTGTGCCCGATTGCCGCAGCAGGATGGTGTAGACCGACCAGGACACCGCCCCCGTCAGCACCAGAAGGTCGCCGACATTGAAGGACAGGTGGCGCAGCGCCTCCGGATCGCCGCGGGTCAGGATCACCAGAACCCCGGCCATCGCCAGCAGGATGCCCAGGATCTGCCGCGGCCGGATCGCATCGCCCAGCCAGAGGGCCGCCAGCGCCAGGATCATCGCCGGGCTGGTGGCGTAGATCAGGCTGGCGTTGGTGGCGCTGGTCCGCTCCAGCCCGTAATAGACGATGGCGCCGGAAATACCCTGTCCCAGCACGCCGAGCAGCAGATAGCGGCGCCACTGCTCCTTCAACTGCCGCCGGTGGGCCAGCAGGCCGGACAGGGCGAAGGGCAGTACGATCAGGAAGGCGATCAGCCAGCGCCAGAAGGCCAGTCCGATCGGCGGCACCACATGGGCCGCCGCCCGGCCGACCACCGGGTTGGAGGCCAGCAGCGCCGATCCGACGATGTAAAGGCTGTAGGCGGCCAGCGGGCCGGAGCGCAGGGAAGACGGCAGGCGCGGAAGCGGCATCGACCGGTCGGTGTCCGAAAAGGGGTTCCATGGATGGTGCAACCCAGCCTAGCATGGCGGCCGGCGCCACCCTTCACGGCAGGTGTGCATGGCAGCCGTCCGGATCCTGTCGGCAGCGGGAAGAACCGCGGCTACCCACCCGGATAGCCTGATTCGCAGGGTGAGGGGCCTGTCGATTCGGTCAACCGGATGGTTGTCTTTGCAACTGTTTCGTTTCGGGGGTCGGAAATGTGTCCATACGGACGTATTGGCGCCTCAAAATATGCTCTGCGCCACGGTATAGCCACGTATGCATGTTGACGTTGACAGGCGCCTTGGGCACGCGCCAAATGGCGACGCTATTTCCAACGGCGTTCTGGCAAATTTTCCGTACGCTTTAACCGGAATCGGGAGGCAAGACGAATGAAGCGCATCCTGCTGGGTGCCGGGCTTGGTATGGCCGCGGCGCTGGCGCTGTCGGCGCCGGCCCAGGCGGCGAAGACCCTTGTTTACTGCTCCGAGGGTAGCCCTGAAAACTTCAACCCCATGTTGAACACGACCGGCACCAGCTTCGACGTGGCCCTCCCGGTCTACAACAACCTGGTCCAGTTCGAGCATGGCGGCACCAAGGTCATTCCCGGCCTGGCCGAATCCTGGACCATCTCCGACGATGGCCTGGTCTATACCTTCAAGCTGCGCGCCGGTGCCAAGTGGCACAGCGTCGGCGATTTCAAGCCGACGCGCGACGCCAACGCCGACGATGTGATCTTCTCGTTCGAGCGCCAGTGGAAGCCGGATCACCCCTTCCACAAGATTTCCGGCGGCGCCTACGACTACTTCAACGACATGGCGATGCCCAAGCTGTTGAAGTCGATCGAGAAGGTTGACGACCTGACGGTCAAGTTCACGCTGAACGCGGTCGAGGCGCCGTTCCTGGCCAACCTCGCCATGCCGTTCGCGCCGATCATGTCGGCCGAATATGCGGCGATGCTTCAAAAGAAGGGCACGCCGGAGAAGCTGGACCAGGTTCCGGTCGGCACCGGCCCGTTCCAGTTCGTCGCCTACCAGAAGGACGCCGTCATCCGCTACAAGGCGTTCGAGCAGTTCTGGGGCGGCAAGCAGCCGCTGGACAACCTCGTCTTCGCGATCACGCCCGATGCGGCGGTCCGTCTGGCCAAGCTGAAGGCCGGCGAATGCCAGGTGATGCCGTACCCGAACCCGGCCGACATCGACGCGATGAAGAAGGACGGCTCGATCGTCGTTCAGGAACAGGAAGGCCTGAACGTCGGTTACGTCTCCTTCAACGTGACGAAGAAGCCGTTCGACGACGTCCGCGTCCGCCGCGCCGTCAGCATGGCGATGGACAAGAAGGCGATGGTCGCCGCGGTCTATCAGGCCGCCGGTGTCCCGGCCAAGAACCCGATTCCGCCGACCATGTGGTCGTACAACGACTCGATCGAGGACTATCCGTACGACGTCGAGCGGGCGAAGAAGCTGCTGGCCGACGCCGGCTATCCGAACGGCTTCGAGACCGACCTGTGGGCGATGCCGGTGCAGCGCCCGTACAACCCCAACGCCAAGCGCATCGCCGAGATGATGCAGGCCGACCTCGCCAAGGTCGGCATCAAGGCGAAGATCGTGCAGTACGAATGGGGTGAGTACCGCAAGCGCATGCAGCAGGGCGAGCACCAGATGGGCATGCTCGGCTGGACCGGCGACAACGGCGATCCCGACAACTTCCTCTACACCCTGCTGGGTTGCGAGGCGGCGCGTCAGGGCGGCAACAACCTGTCGAAGTGGTGCAACAAGGAGTTCGACGACCTCGTCGTCCAGGCCAAACGCACCACCGACATCGCCGCGCGCACCAAGCTGTACGAACAGTCGCAGGTCATCTTCAAGGAAGAGGCCCCCTGGTACACCATCGCCCATTCGGTGGTCTACATGGGTCTCGCCAAGAACGTCGTCGGCTACAAGATGGATCCGTTCGGCATCCATCGCTTTGAAGGCGTCGACCTGAAGTGATGCGTAGCGCAAGCCCCGGAAGATGGGCTTGCGGAAAAGAGTGAGGGGGGCGTGGTTGCCGCGCCTCCCGGCTTTTTGAGATGAGTTGCGTTCCCGCCTCCGCGCAAGCGGGGACGGGCCAGGGTGGGGCAAGTGCCCCTGACGGAACGGGGCGTTGTCGAGGCAGCGCTCCGTTCCAGTTTTCACCATAGTTTTAAAAAACGAGTACCCGTCGATGCTTCGCTTCATCCTGACGCGGGTGAGCTTGGTGATTCCGACCTTTCTCGGCATCACCTTTCTGACCTTCATCCTGATCCGGCTGGTTCCCGGCGACCCCATCGAGGTGCGCGTCGGCGAACGGGGCATCGCGCCCGAACGGCTGGCCGCCCTTCGCCATGAACTGGGTCTGGACCAGCCGCTCTGGCAGCAGTTCCTCGATTATGTCGGCAACGTGCTGTCCGGTGATTTCGGCCTGTCGCTGGTCACCCACAATTCGGTGCTGAGCGAGTTCATCGCCCTGTTCCCGGCCACCCTGGAACTGGCGATGTGCGCGATGCTGTTCGCGACGCTGGTCGGGCTGCCCGCCGGGATCCTGGCGGCGGTGAAACGCGGCTCGCTGTTCGACCACGGCGTGATGGGCATCAGCCTGACCGGCTATTCGATGCCGATCTTCTGGTGGGGCCTGCTGCTGATCCTGTTCTTCTCGGTCGGACTTGGCTGGACCCCGGTGTCGGGGCGCCTGGACCTGATCCATTACGTCGAGCCGGTCACCGGCTTCATGCTGATCGACACGCTGATGGCCGGCGAATACGAGGCGTTCCGCTCCGCTCTCGGCCATCTGGTGTTGCCGACCATCGTGCTGGGCACCGTGCCGCTGGCCGTGGTGGCGCGCATGACGCGTTCGGCCATGCTGGAGGTGCTGGGCGAGGACTACATCCGCACCGCCCGCGCCAAGGGTCTGGCCGACGGCCGGGTCATCGGCATGCATGCGCTGCGCAACGCGCTGATCCCGGTGGTGACCGTCATCGGCCTGCAGGTCGGCACGCTGTTGGGCGGCGCCATCCTGACCGAAACCATCTTCTCCTGGCCGGGCGTCGGCAAATGGCTGATCGAATCGATCAATCGCCGCGACTATCCGGCCTTGCAGGGCGGTGTCCTGCTGATCGCCACCTCGGTGATCCTGGTCAACCTGCTGGTGGACGTGCTCTACGGCGTCCTCAACCCCCGCATCCGTCACGCGCGGTGAGGCCAATCCATGTCCGCTGAATTCTCGACCAACGCAGATCCCGCCACCCCGGAAACGGTCGCGGTCTCGCGTCCGCCGCACCCGCTGACCGAGTTCTGGTATCACTTCAGGCAGAACAAGGGCGCACTGGCCGGTCTGGTGGTGATCCTGATGATCGCCACCATCGCTGTGCTGGCCGGCGTGATCGCCCCGCACGACCCCGACATCCAGTACCGCGACGCCATCCTGACCCCGCCGGTCTGGCAGGAGGGCGGAAGCTGGACCTACATCCTGGGCACCGACGACATCGGCCGGGACATGCTGTCGCGCCTGATGTACGGCGCCCGGCTGTCGATGATGATCGGACTGATCGTCGTCACCCTGTCGCTGGCCGTCGGGCTGGGGCTGGGCCTGCTCGCCGGCTTCTTCGGCGGGATCGCCGACGTGCTGATCATGCGCGCCATGGATATCCTGCTGGCGCTGCCCTCGCTGCTGCTGGCGGTGGTGGTGGCCGCCATCCTCGGGCCGGGGCTGGTGAACGCCATGCTGGCGGTGTCGGTGGTGGTGATCCCGCACTATGCCCGCCTGACCCGCGCCGCCGTGCTGGCGGAGGTGAACAAGGACTATGTCATCGCCTCGCGCGTCGCCGGGGCCGGGCCGCTGCGCCTGATGCTGATCGTGGTGCTGCCGAACTGCCTGGCGCCGCTGATCGTGCAGGCGACGCTGGGCTTCTCCACCGCCATCCTGGACGCCGCCGCGCTGGGCTTCCTCGGCCTCGGCGCGCAGCCGCCGACGCCGGAATGGGGCACCATGCTGGCGTCCTCGCTGCAGTTCCTCCAGCGCGCCCCCTGGGTCGTGACCTGGCCCGGCATCGCCATCCTGGTGACCGTGCTGGCCTTCAATCTGTTGGGCGACGGTCTTCGCGACGCGCTCGACCCCAAGCTGAAGCGTTGACCTCATGCCTCTTCTCGACATCAAGAACCTGTCGGTCGAGTTCACCACCCGCGCCGGCACCTTCCGCGCGGTGGATGGCATCGACCTGACCGTGGACGAGGGCGAGGTCGTCGGCATCGTCGGCGAATCCGGCTCCGGCAAGTCCGTGACCTCGCTGGCCGTGATGGGGCTTCTCGGCTCCAACGGCCGCGTCGTCGCCGACCGGATGACGTTCGCCGGCAAGGACCTGCTGACCATGTCCGCCGCCCAGCGCCGAAAGATGACCGGCAAGGACGTGGCCATGGTCTTCCAGGAGCCGATGACCAGCCTCAACCCCTGCTTCACCGTCGGCTTCCAGATCATGGAGACGCTGCGGGTGCATGAAGGGCTGTCCGGCAAGGCGCTGCGCAACCGCGCCATCGCCCTGCTGGAGCAGGTCGGCATCCCGGCGCCGGAAACCCGCCTGTCGGCCTTCCCGCACCAGCTGTCGGGCGGCATGAACCAGCGCGTGATGATCGCCATCGCCATCGCCTGCAACCCGCGCCTGCTGGTCGCGGACGAGCCGACGACGGCGCTGGACGTCACCATCCAGAAGCAGATCCTCGACCTGCTGGTCCAGCTGCAGCGCGAGCGCGGCATGGCGCTGATCCTGATCACCCACGACATGGGCGTGGTGGCGGAGACGGCCCAGCGCGTCGTCGTGATGTATGCCGGGCAGGTGGCGGAGACGCGGCCGGTCCACTCGCTGTTCGAGCGGCCGCGCCACCCCTACACCGGGGCCCTGCTGGACGCCCTGCCGGAACGGGCGCTGGGCAAGCGCCGGCTGCCGACCATTCCCGGCATGGTGCCGGGCATCGCCGACCGGCCGGCCGGCTGCCTGTTCAGCCCGCGCTGCCGCTTCGCCGATGCCCGCTGCCGTGCCGAGCGCCCGGCCCTGTTCGACGTGGACGACGGGCGCGCGCGCTGTTTCTACCCGCTGCCGGACGGCCATCTCGCCGCCGGGGAGGCGCTGTGATGAGCACCGAACCTGAGTCCCCCATCATCGAGGCTTCGGCCGACCGCTCGGTCGTGCTGGAAGCCCGCGACCTGCGCAAGCACTATGCCGTCAAGCGCGGTGCCTTCAAGCCGATGGCGACGGTGAAGGCACTGGATGGCGTGTCCTTCCGCCTGCAGGCCGGCAAGACGCTGGCGGTGGTCGGCGAATCGGGCTGCGGCAAGTCGACGCTCGCCCGCTCCGTCACCATGATCGAGCCGCCGACCTCGGGCGAGCTGCACTATGACGGCCGCGACGTGGTCGGGCGCAGCGCGGCGGAGATGAAGGAGCTGCGCCGGACGGTGCAGATGGTCTTCCAGAACCCCTACGGCTCGCTGAACCCGCGCAAGACGGTGGGATCCATCCTGACCGAGCCGCTGGTGATCAACACCGCCATGGACAAGCACGAGCGGCGCGACCGCGCGGTGGCCATGATGGGGAAGGTCGGCCTGCGGCCCGATCAGGTCGACCGCTATCCGCACATGTTCTCCGGCGGCCAGCGCCAGCGCATCGCCATTGCCCGCGCGCTGATGCTGAACCCGCGCGTCGTTGTGGCGGATGAGCCGGTGTCGGCGCTCGACGTGTCGATCCAGGCGCAGGTGCTGAACCTGATGATGGATTTGCAGGAAGAGCTGAACCTCGCCTACCTGTTCATCTCCCACGATCTCAGCGTGGTGCGGCACATCGCCGATTCGCTGATGGTGATGTATCTGGGCAAGCCGGTGGAGCATGGTGCCAAGGACGTGGTCTTCACCCGGCCGCGGCATCCCTACACCCGCATCCTGCTGGCGGCGACGCCGCGGGTGAACCCCGACCTGCGGGTCGAGCGGGTGGTACCGAAGGGCGAACTGCCGTCGCCGCTGAACCCGCCGCCGGGCTGCGCGTTCCACAAGCGCTGCCCCTTCGCCACCGACCGCTGCGCCGCGGAGGTTCCGCCGCTGCGCCCGGTGGATGAGCGGCTGGTCGCCTGCCATTACGCCGAAGAGATGAACTGAGAAGGGCAGGGTGCCTGTCGGGGAAGGCGGCTGTTGAGTGCGGCGGCCGTCTTCTTTACGGTGCGCCCGATTCGTTCATCGATAGTCCTATCAGGGAGAGAGCCGCCATGCCGTCCTTCGACATCGTGTCCAAGACGGACGTCCACGAGATCGACAACGCCCTCGCCGGCGTCCGCCGCGAGATCGAGACCCGGTTCGACTTCAAGGGCTCGAAATGCACGGTCGAGCGGACCGAGAACGAGATCGTTCTGCTGGCCGACGACGCCACCAAGCTGGAACAGATGCAGGAGTTGCTGCGCGTCTATGTGACCCGCCGCAAGCTGGATGCCGCGGCGCTGGATTTCTCCGCCAAGCCGGAGCGGGCGGCCGGCGACGCGCTGCGCCACGCCGTGACGATCAAGCAGGGAATCGCGCAGGATCTGGCGAAGACCATCGTCAAGGGGATCAAGGACAGCAAGATGAAGGTCCAGGTCTCGATCCAGGGCGACGAGCTGCGGGTGACGGGCAAGAAGCGCGACGACCTGCAGGACGCCATCGCCGTGGTCAAGCGGCTGGGCATCGAGCAGCCGCTGCAGTACCAGAATTTTCGCGATTGATGGGCTGCGACTGATTGGCCGCGACCGAGACGCCCCCGGCGGCCCGGCAAGCCTTGCCGCCCACTGGGTAAGTTCTGCCGGGCCGCTGGGAAATTTTTGCCGGTCAAATCGTCGCAGGAGCGGCCCTGACCCTTGCGATCCGCCGGTTGTGTTGATGGCGTGATTTTTGCGTGTATCCCTGCGGTTCGCCACTAACCGCAGGGGATCGTCCCATGTCGATGATGGCCAACAGCGAGGCCACGCAAGCCATGCGCATCCGGGCGGAAGACGTCCTGGAGCGCAAAGGGACGGGTGCGTCCCGGCAGGCGGGTGCGCTGGCCGGCCAGTTCGCGGCGATGCTGGAGACCCTGAACGGGGTGGGGGAGGGCGGAGTCTCCGCCGCCGACGGTGCCGGGGTGGTGCCGAACGCCCAACCCGCGGTGCGGCTCGGCGTCGGTGCGGTCACTCTGTTCGCCCAGGACGTAGGCCAGGCCGACTCCGGCATGGATGCCGCTGCCGCCATGCCGGATCCCCAGGACCCGGCGACCGCGATGCAGGTGGTGGAAAGCGCCATCCAGGCCGGCGACGGCACCAACTTCCGCTGGCTGACCACCCTGCTGACCCAGAACTCCGCGGCCTAGCCGAGACCGCCTAAAGCCCCAGCCTCGCCCAGGCCGCCCAGTCGTCCAGCGACGTGCGGGCGGCGGCCACCAGGGCGTCGGCGAAGGCTTCCGGCGCTCCCGCTTCCGGCAGGGGTGTGCTTCCTCCCGTCCGCAGGCCGAGCCGCCGCAGCATGCCGCGCTCCTGCTGCACCACGCGCAGCCGCACCTTCTCGCCGAAGCGGCCGCGCATGACCGAGCGCAGGTCGCCCAGCCCGTCGATCAGCCCCAGCGCCAGCGCCTTGCGCCCGGCCCAGAAGGCGCCGGAGAACAGATCTTCCTCCGAACCAGTCAGGCGGCCGCTGCGCCGGGCGCGGACCATCGCCTTGAACGCCTCGTGGATGTCGGCCTGCAGGGCCTTAAGATGGGCGACGCCGTCCTCCCGCTCCGGCGAGAAGGGGTCGAGCAGAACCTTCTTGTCGCCGGCGGTGTAGAGGCGCCGTTCGATGCCGTGGCGCTCGATCAGTTCATGCAGGCCGAAGCCCGACGACACCACGCCGATGGACCCGACGATGGAGCTTTCGTCGGCCCAGATCTCATCCGCCGCGCAAGCGAGCCAATAGCCGCCCGATGCCGCCGCATCCTCGCAGAAGGCGAAGACCGGCACTTTCTTTTCCTCCGCCAGATCGCGGATCCGCTTGGCGATCAGCGCGGACTGAACCGGCGACCCGCCCGGCGAGTTGATGATCAGCGCCACCGCCTTCTGGTCCTTGGGCGCGAAGGCGCGCTCCAGCAGCGGGGCGACACCGGCCAGCGACAGACCGGAGCGGAACGGGCCGCCCTGGCCGATGACGCCGGACAGGCGGACGACGGACACCAGCGGCCCGGCCTTGCGCCAGGGGCCGAAGGGGAGTTTGGCGAGGAGGGATTGCAGGCTCATGCCCGCAGAGATGGGATTGAAGTCTCCCGTTTGAAAGGCTCCGTCCGCGCTAAAAAATAAGTGCCTCGGCATCGCGCAGCACCCGCTCCGCCGCCGGGCTGTAGCCGCCTTCCGGGTTGTGGACGGTGAGGCCGGCGGTCAGCCGGGCCGGCGCCCTGCCGCCCTTGCGGGCGACCAGCAGCAGGCGCTTCGCCTCCACCCCGGGCTTCGGCCACAGCGGCACCAGGACCAGGCTGCCGAACCGGCCGCGCAACGCCTGCAGGATGTCGTCGATGCGGTCGGCGCGGTGGACCATCGTCAGCATGCCGCGCGGCTTCAGCATCGCGTCGGCGAAGCGCACCCAGTCCGGCAGTCCTGCCGCACCTTCCATATTCGCCGCGGCCTTCCAGTCGTCGGGCGGGCGGCTGGCCGCGCCGGCCTTCAGATAGGGAGGATTCATCATCACCCGGTCGAAATCGGCGCTGCCAAGGGCCTGCGGCGGGGCCAGCAGGTCGCCCTGCACCACCTCCACCCGGTCGGCGACTCCGCTGAGGACCGCGTTGCGGCGGGCGAAGGCGCAGGCGTCGGCCCGCTGCTCCAGCCCGGCGACGGCGACGCCCGGCACCCGGACGGCGAGGCACAGTGCCGCAGCCCCGGTGCCGGTGCCGACGTCGAGCACCCGCTCGCCATTGGTCGCGGCGGTGATGGCGGCGAGGAAGACCGGGTCGATGGCGGCACGATAGCCGCCGTCGGGCTGGAGCAGCCGCACCCGCCCGTTCAGCAAGAAATCCGGCTGCGCTGACAGGGGTATTTCCGGATGCGGAACGATATCGTCACTCACGCTTCGCCGGCCTCGCGCAGGACGCGGATGGCCTGGTCGGCGTCGTCGCTATCCACCATCAGCCGTCGCGGGATGGCGCCGATGGATCCCTCCAGGATGCTGGTGTGGGTGTCCAGCACGATGGCCTCGATCCCGGCATCGGCCAGCAGGGCGACCAGCCAGGACAGGCGGACGGGGTCGGTGATGCGCAACAACTCGATCATCGCGTCTCGGAAGAATGGGCGTCTCGAAAGAACGGTCCCCTGCGGACTTGACCGAAGAGGCTAGGCCGTTATGCTCCCTAGCGCAAATTCTGGCGTCAATCACCCGTGGAGTCGACCTTGGCGGTCGTTACCAACTTCGAGCCGAAACGGCGCAAGTCTACCCCGCTCGACGACCTGACCGCTTTGGTGGCCGAGGACCTCAGCGCCGTCAACCAGATCATCCTCGACCGGATGCAGTCTCAGGTCGAGATGATCCCCCAGTTGGCCGGCTACCTGATCGCGGCCGGCGGCAAGCGTCTGCGCCCGGTGCTGACGCTGGCCGCCGCCAACATGTGCGGGTATCAGGGCGAGCATCACCGGCTGCTGGCCGCGGTGGTGGAGTTCATCCACAGCGCGACCCTGCTGCACGACGACGTCGTCGATGAAAGCGACCTGCGCCGCGGCATGGCGTCGGCCAACGCGGTGTTCGGCAACAAGGCCAGCGTGCTGGTCGGCGACTTCCTGTTCTCCCGCGCCTTCGAGATGATGGTGGAGGTGCAGTCGCTCGACGTGCTGCGCATCCTGTCGGGCGCCTCGGCCATCATCGCCGAGGGCGAGGTGCTGCAGCTGCGCACCACCAACGACACGGAGACCAGCGAGCAGGCCTATCTGGAGGTCATCAAGGGCAAGACGGCCGAGCTGTTCGCCGCCGCCTGCCGCGTCGGCGCCGTCGTCGCCAACCGCCCGCAGGCGGAGGAAATGGCGCTCTACGACTACGGCATGAATCTGGGCATCGCTTTCCAGCTCGTGGACGACGTGCTGGATTACTCGGCCTTGCAGGCGAAGCTGGGCAAGACCGTCGGCGACGATTTCCGCGAGGGCAAGATCACCCTGCCGGTCGTGCTGGCCTTCCGCCGCGGCAACGACGAGGAACGCACTTTCTGGCGCCGGGTGATGGAGGATCTCGACCAGAAGGACGGCGACCTGGAGCATGCGCAGGCGCTGATGGCCCGTCACAACGCGCTGAAGGACACGGTGGAGCGGGCGCGCCATTACGGCTCCATCGCCCGTGACAGCCTGGGGCTGTTCGCCGAGGGGCCGATCAAGCAGGCCCTGCTGGAAGTCATTGATTTCGTGATCGATCGCGATTTCTGACGAGAGGGGAGGGGGGCTGATCTTTTTGGCCGATGACGCATTTTTTGCGTTGCGCGCCGGAGCGTGAGCGTTTATACACCCCCTCCACCGGCGGACGACATGCCCGCCGGCGACATGATCGGAGAGTAGCTCAGCCTGGTAGAGCACTGCTTTCGGGAGGCAGGGGCCGGAGGTTCGAATCCTCTCTCTCCGACCAAAAGATCAAGGGCTTCCGGAGAAATCCGGGAGCCCTTCGTCGTTTCAGGGTCCGTCCGGTACGGCAATGCGGCATGGCAAAAATGCAGTGGGCAGGCTGTGACTTTGCATTGCGCAGCGGCGCGGAACCGTTTATACACCCGCTCCACCGGCGGACGACACGCCCGCCGGTGACATGATCGGAGAGTAGCTCAGCCTGGTAGAGCACTGCTTTCGGGAGGCAGGGGCCGGAGGTTCGAATCCTCTCTCTCCGACCAATAGACAAGGGCTTCCGGAATGATCCGGGAGCCCTTCGTCGTTTCGGACTTATGCCGGTCGGGTGGCGCAGTCCCGCCGCCCTGTCAGGCGGCGCGCTGCTGTTGCGACATATGCCTCCGCACATGGTCGCAGGCCTGATCGACTTCCTGTGTGAAGGTGTCGTAATCCACCTGCATCCCGTTCAGATAGGCGCTCCAGCCCGCGCTGGACTTCGCATAGTGAACGGCAGCCTCGATCTCGTCCTTTGTCGCGCCGAACAACTTGGCGAGCGCGGTATGATAAAAGGCGCAGTACCGGCACTTTGTGACTGCGGCAATCCCCAGACCGATCAGTTCGCGGTATTTCTGTGGGATTGGTCCGTCATCGACCTGTACGGCCTTGAACAGGCGCCATTCGGCTTCGATGGTGCTGTCGGGCAATTCCTTGAAGAAGGATGGTACCAGCCCGAAGACGTCGGTAATCTCCTGATATACGGCTTGGCGATCCATGTGCCCCTCCCTGAGGTGAGGCGTGGGCATGCCGCAAGATGCGCAGGCACGCTCGCGTCGAAGAGGGCCATTGTACGCCGTGAACCGTTGGGTGGACGTTTCCATCGGTACAGATGTGCTTCTTAGCTCTTGCCCGGAGCCGATTCTCCCGTTTCCGGTCGAACGCCCCGTCACACCGTGCAGAGGAACCGCCGATCCGTCCCCTCCAGCACCAGGGCGGTCAGGCGGTTGGTCGCGTAGGCGCCGGTGTCGATGCCGATGCGGTTGGGCAGCAGTTCCGGTTCGGGCGCGATGGTGTGGCCGTGGACGACGATCTTGCCATGGTCGGCGCGCGAGGTCAGGAAGGCGTCACGGATCCACAGGCGGTCCTTGTCCTCCTGCTGGTCGAGCGGAATGCCGGGGCGGACGCCGGCATGGACGAAATGGTAATCGCCGATGGTCAGGTGGTTGCGCAACCCGGTCAGGAAGGCGCGGTGGTGGGGCGGCAGCAGGCCGTTCAGCATCATCTGCGCCTGCAGCAGATGCTCCGGCGGCGCTTCGGGATCGGGTGCCGGAATGCCATAGCTTTCCAGCGTCGCATCCCCGCCATAGGTCAGCCAGCCGGGTGCGACGCGCAGGTCGGACAGGAAGCCCAGCATCGTGTCCTCGTGGTTGCCACGCAGGAACACGGCGCCGAAGACCGGCGGCAGACCGCAGGCGAGCCGTTCGATCACCAGCCGCGAATCCGGTCCGCGATCGACATAGTCGCCAAGGAAGACGAGGTATTTCAAAAGGTTCGGCGCCTGATCGGCGTCGCGGGCGATCTGCCCCAGCATCTGGTCGAGCAAGT
Source organism: Azospirillum sp. BE72 (assembly GCF_031455875.1). Taxonomy (NCBI): domain Bacteria; kingdom Pseudomonadati; phylum Pseudomonadota; class Alphaproteobacteria; order Rhodospirillales; family Azospirillaceae; genus Azospirillum; species Azospirillum sp. BE72. The sequence continues at coordinate 152,620 of NZ_JAVDTO010000015.1, read as the reverse complement.
CGAGCCTGCCATGGATGTCGCCGACCGCATAGACGCGCATGCCGCGCGGCACCGACGCGGGTCCTGCCCGGCCGCCGAAGGGACCGGTCGAGGCGCCGCCCGATATGGCCTCCGTCCACAGTTTGCGTGCCAAGCTCAACATGTGGTCGTTCTCGAAGTCGTCACATCCCGTTCCGTAACCTTTGGATGGGCCTTGCCTCCTTCAAGTACCTGCTCAAAAGGATAATGCTGTTGCACCGCAATACGCCCTTCTCCCTCCGCCGCCGCTATGGCGAAGGACGGATGGCCGGCAGGTGCTTGGTCGTTCCGTTGCGCATTGAACGGCTTCGGCGATTCTACTTTGACACGGAGGGGAGTGCCGGTGGAATCTTCGGTCGACCAAAGTCGCATCGCGTCCAGCCAAAAGGCCCCCGTCGCATCATGACCAACGATCATAAGAACCGTTCCACCGGAGGACTCGCCCTTTCCCGCCGCACGCTCGGTCAGGCGGCCATCGCCGGCGGCGTGCTGGCCGGCTTCGGCCGCGCCCCGGTCTTCGCCCAGGACACCACGCTGAAGGTCGGCGTCCTGCTGCCGCGCTCCGGCCTGCTGGCCCAGGCGGGCCAGGCCTGCCAGCGCGGCGCGGACATCGCGCCGGCGGTGCTCTCCGACCTCGGCTACAAGGTGGAGGTGATGTCGGCCGATACCGAATCGAATGCCGACGTCGCCCGCTCGCGCACCGAAAAGCTGATCAACGACGGTGCCCATGTGATCGTCGGCGCCTTCGACAGCGGCCAGACCGCCGCCGCCGCCCAGGTGTGCGAACAGCGTGGCGTGCCTCTGGTGATGAACATCGCCGCCGCCGACAAGCTGACGGAGCAGGGCTACAAGACCGTCTTCCGCAACTTCCCGACCTCCACCATGCTGGTGTCGAACGGGATGTCGCTGATGAAGGATTTGTTCGCCGCCACCGGCACCACGCCGAAGACGGCGGTGTTCCTGCACGCCAACGATACCTTCGGCATGGCGAACAAGGCGGCCATCGACGCGCTGTTCCCCAAGCTGGACATGCCCTTCCAAATCCTGGAATCGATCGCCTACGACCCCAAGGCGCAGGATCTGGCGGTGGAGGTGGCGAAGGCCAAGGCCACCGGAGCCGAGCTTGCCATCGTCACCACCCGCGCCAACGACGCCATCATGATGGTGCGCGAGATGGTGAAGCAGCGGTGGGAGCCGAAGGGCATCGTCTCCCCCGGTTCGCCCGGCTTGTACGACGAGCAGTTCTACAAGGTGCTGGGCAAATACGCCGACTACGCCATCACCAACCTGCCCTGGTACGATCCCAAGGCGGCGATGACCAAGCGCGTCGAGGCGGCCTTCAAGAAGCAGTTCCCCAATGACCGGTTCGAGGGCTACGCCTTCAACGTCGCCTTCACCTTCGAGGCGATCCTGGTCGCCGCCGACGCCTTCAAGCGCGCCGGCACCGCGGAGTCCTCGGCCCTGCTGACGGCGCTGCGCCAGACCAACCTGTCGGACAAGCTGATGGTCGGCCCCGCGATCACCTTCGACGAGAAGGGCCAGAACACCAGCCTGGTTTCCGCCTGCATCCAGAACCACAAGCTGCGCCCGACGGTCGTCCTGCCGAAGGCCTCGGCCGAAGCCGACCCGGTCTTCCCGATGCCGGGCTGGGGCAAGCGGGCGTGATGTGAGGCTTCCCTCTCCTTCGGGGGAGGGCGCTCTCAGCTCCCCGGCGCTCTCGGCGCGCTCCAGTTGCGCTGCACGCTCACGACACGCAGCAGGAACGCGGCGAGCGCGCCGACCACCGCGACCGGCACCGGCGGCAAATCCAGCTGCCGGCCGGCGATCACCACGGCGGCTCCCAGCAGCGCCGCCATGGCGTAGATCTCCTCGCGCAGCACCCGCGGAACCTCGGCCACCAGCAGGTCGCGCATCGCCCCGCCGCCGCAGGCGGTCATCACGCCCAGCAGGGCGGCCGGCAGCGGGCTGAGGCCGTAGGACAGCGCCTTGCTGCAGCCGGCGACGGTGAACAGCCCCAGCCCGGCGGCGTCCAGCACCATCACCGGCTTGCCCAGCCGGTTGATCGGCTTGTGGAACAGGAAGGCCGCCAAGCCGGCGGCCAGGGCGACCAGCAGATAGCGGTCGTCCAGCACGCTGGCGGGCGGCAGCGAGCCGATCAGGAGATCGCGCACCACGCCGCCGGCGAGCGCGGCGGCCAGCGACAGCACCATCACCCCGAACAAGTCCAGTTGCTTGCGCACCGCCAGCGTGCCGCCGCTGAGTCCGAAGACGAACACGCCGACGAAATCCATCACCGTCAGCAGGATGGACAGATCGGTCGGCATCGGAATGGGAAGCGTCGGCATGGCGGGACTCGGGCGGAGGAATGCTATGCTCATGGATTGAGCACAGCACCCCCCGCAAAGCCAAGCGAAACCTATGCTACACGGTGTCGGGCGCCGACAGCCGGATGCCCATCCGTCGCGCTTCCAGCATGAAGGCGCGGGTCATCTGCAGCAGGTCGGTCCGCCAGTAGAGCTGGGTCAGCGGCTCGTCGAGGAAATTCTCCGGCATCATGGCGTAGCAGTAGGTTTCCACCACCCGGACATCCGGTTTCCACGGATCGACGCCGTCGCGCCAGCCGATGGTCCAGCCGGCATGGCCGGCGCCGATGGCCCAGCGTTCGAAATGCGGGGCGATGGTGTTGCTGTCGATGGGGTCCTTCACCGGCACCTGATAGATCGCGACGAAGCGCCAGACATTCAGTTGAAGCCGCATCAGCAGCGAATCGCCGAAGGCGCCGATACGGTACAGGCAGTCGGGCGAGCCGGGGGCGTGGCTGAAGGTGACCTCCGCCCGCCGCAGTTCGGTCAGCGGCGTGGCGGACGGGGCGTCGGCCAAGGGCGGCGTCTCGTACTCCACGGCGCGCAGATCCTCGACGACGTCGTGGGTCAACATGCGGGAAACGCGGCTCTGCGCCTCGGCGATGGTCAGGCGGGTCAAGGGGCTGGTCCCTTCTCGCTGGTGGCAGGTGGCTTGCGGTCAGGACACGAACGCCCCGTCCGGCCTTTTGTTCATGAAACGGCGCCTCTGCGTCGATCGGCCCCTTGACCTTCCAATGATTGGAAGCCCCATATCACTCCATGCCGAGCGGAATCGAAGGAGAACCGGCATGACCACGACCCAGACCAGCAGCAGCGCGCCGACCACCGCCGCACCCCCGACCGACCTCGACCTCGGCGTGTCGGGCATGACCTGCGCGTCCTGCGTCCGCCGGGTGGAAAAGGCGCTGGGCCGCGTGCCGGGCGTCACCGCCGTTTCGGTCAATCTGGCGACGGAGCGGGCGCGGCTGAGCTTCGCCGGCCGGCCAGACGCCAAGGCCGCTGCGGCGGCGGTTGAGGCCGCCGGCTTCCAGGCGGAGCGGCGGGAGTTCGACCTGTCGGTCACCGGCATGACCTGCGCCTCCTGCGCCGGCCGGGTGGAGAAGGCATTGGGCCGGCTGCCGGGCGTTGAATCGGCAACAGTCAATCTGGCGACCGAGCACGCCCATGTCGTCGCCTTCGCCGGCAGTCTCGACAATGCCGATCTGGTCGCCGCGGTGGAGAAGGTCGGCTTCGGCGCCGCTCCTGTCGTCGAGGGCGGCGGCGACGCCGAGGAGGAGGCTCGGGCCGACCGTGGCCGGCGCGACCTGCGCCACGTGCTGATCGCCTCGGCCCTGTCGCTGCCGTTGCTGGCCGGCATGGTCGGCGACCCGTTCGGGGCGGACTGGATGCTGCCGGGTTGGGTGCAACTGATCCTGGCCAGCATCGTGCAGTTCTGGCTGGGCGCACGCTTCTACCGCGCCGGTTGGAACGCCGTGCGGGCAGGGGCCGGCAACATGGACCTGCTGGTGGCGCTCGGCACCTCGGCGGCCTGGGGGCTCAGCCTCTATCTGATGCTGACCGCTCACGCCGGGCATGAACCGCACCTGTATTTCGAAGCGTCCTCCGTTCTGATCACCTTCGTGCTGTTCGGCAAATGGCTGGAGGCGCGGGCCAAGGGGCAGACCGCGGCGGCGATCCGTGCCCTGATGGATTTGCGCCCGGCCACCGCCCGGCTGCGCCGCGACGGCGTGGAGACCGAGGTGCCGGTGGAGCGCGTGCGCGTCGGCGATCATGTGGTGGTCCGCCCCGGCGAGCGGGTGCCGGTCGACGGCCGGGTGGTCGAGGGCAGCGGCGGCGTCGACGAGTCCATGCTGACCGGCGAGAGCCTGCCGGTGGACAAGGAGCCGGGCGCCCGCGTCACCGGCGGTTCGATCAACGGCGACGGCCTGCTGGTGGTGGAGACCACGGCGGTCGGCACCGAAACCATGCTGGCTCAGATCGTCCGCATGGTCGAGGGCGCCCAGGCGTCGAAGGCGCCGATCCAGCGGCTGGTCGACCGGGTCAGCGCGGTGTTCGTCCCGGCGGTGCTGGCGGTGGCGGCGTTGACGCTCGCCGGCTGGTGGATCGTCGGCGGCGATCTGGAGGCGGCCATCGTCACCGCGGTGTCGGTGCTGGTCATCGCCTGCCCCTGCGCGCTGGGTCTGGCGACGCCGACCGCGATCATGGTCGGCACCGGCGTCGCCGCCCGTCATGGCATCCTGATCAAGGACGCCGAGGCGCTGGAGCGCGCCCATGCCCTGACTGCCATCGCCTTCGACAAGACCGGCACCCTGACGGAAGGCAAGCCGCAGGTCACCGACCTGATCCCGGCCGATGGGGTGGACGGCGCGACCCTGCTGCGTCTCGCCGCCGCGCTCCAGGCCGGCAGCGAGCATCCGCTCGCCCACGCGCTGCGGGAGCGTGCCAAGGCGGCCGGCATGGCGGCGGAGCCGGTCAGCGACTTCCGCGCGCTGCCCGGCCGCGGCGTCGCCGGCATGGTGGAAGGGCGGCGGCTGCAACTCGGCAACGCCCGCGCGGTGGAGGAGGCCGGCCTGCAGCCCGGCGCTCTCGCCGCACAGGCGGAGGCGCTGGCCGCAAGCGGCCGCACCCTGTCCTGGCTGATGGAGGTCGGCGATTCGCCGCTCCTGCTCGGCCTCGTTGCCTTCGGCGACACGGTGAAGGAGAGTGCCGTTGCCGCAGTCGCGTCTCTGAAAGCGCAGGGGGTGGAGCCGGTGATGGTGACCGGCGACGGCTGGGGCGCTGCCCGCTCCGTCGCTGCGGCGCTCGGCATCGAGCGGGTGTTCGCCGAGGTGCTGCCCGGCGACAAGGCCGCCGTCGTCGCGACCCTGAAGGGGGAGGGCAAGAGCGTCGGCATGGTCGGCGACGGCATCAACGACGCGCCGGCGCTCGCCGCGGCCGATGTCGGCATCGCCATGGCGACCGGCACCGACGTGGCGATGCACAGCGCCGGAGTCACCCTGATGCGCGGCGACCCGCGGCTGGTGGCGGGAGCCATCGACGTCTCGCGGCGGACCTATTCGAAGATCCGGCAGGGACTGTTCTGGGCCTTCGCCTACAACGTGATCGGCATCCCGCTGGCGGCGTCGGGCAACCTCAGCCCGGTGCTGGCGGGGGCGGCTATGGCGCTCAGTTCGGTCAGCGTGGTGGTGAACGCCCTGACCCTGCGCGGCTGGGCACCGCCGAAGCGGGAGGATGTGCGATGAAGGACGGCATGACGATCGGCGACGCGGCCAAGGCCTCCGGCGTCAACGCCAAGCTGATCCGCTATTACGAGTCCATCGGCCTGATCCCGGAGGCCGGGCGGACTGCATCGGGCTACCGCGTCTACAGCGGCACGGACGTGAATGTGCTGCGCTTCGTCAAGCGGGCGCGGACGCTGGGTTTCGGGATCGAGCGGATCCAGAAGCTGGTCGGGCTCTGGCAGGACCGCACTCGCTGCAGTTCGGAGGTCAAACGGATCGCGCTCCAGCATATCGACGAGTTGGAGGCCAAGATCGCCGAATTGCAGGCGATGCGCGACACGCTGCATGAGCTTGCCGACGCCTGCCACGGCGACGAGCGGCCGGAATGCCCGATTTTGAAGGACCTGTCGTCGTGAGGGGGCTCCCTCTCCCGTCCTGGGATCCCCTCTCCCCGGGGGGGAGAGGGGGAATCCCGGGGGGAAGGGCGTCACACCTTACCGCTTCGTCTTCGGATCATGCGTATGGTGGAGGTCGCGTTCTCCGCCGCCGCCTGACGTGCCGGAGTGGCGGCTGTTGGTCGGCTCACCCGGATGCGGGTGCTTTTCCGGCGGCGCTTCCGGCTTGTCGGCGTTCTGCTGGCTGCTGCCGGGACCGCCATGGTGGCGGTCGGTCGCCTCACTGTGCTTGCTCATGCCTCACCGATCCTGCTGGTAGCCTTGGTGGGTGGTGTTCTGCCGGGTGTTGGCGGTCTGGCCCTGCTCCTTGGTGTTCGGAACATCGCGCTTGCCGGCTTCAACATCCGTCGAAGCGCTGGTCGCCGGCTCGCCGGGACCCTTGTCGCTGCGGCCCTCGGGTGGGACGGGCGGGATGTGCTTGGTCATGGTGGCGCTCCTTTAGGTTGGCTCGCGTCCCATTCCAACAGGAGGGCGGGAGAGGGGTTCCGGTCTGAGATAGTCCCACCCCCGCGCTCGGCTTCCGCAATGCTTTCATGCGAAATTGCTGCGACCGCGCAACAGCGGTCGGCCTCTATGCTGACCGGCATGTCCAGTCCCCCCATGCCGACCGTCTCCGCCGCCCCGTCCGCAGTCCCGAAGCCACCGGCCGTCGCCGACGGGCTGCCGGTGCCGCAACGCTACTGGGCGATGGCGGCGATGACCGTCGCGCTGATCATGGCGGTGCTGGACGGGGTGGTCGCCAACATCGCCCTGCCGACGATCCAGCGCGAGTTTGGGGTGGATGCGGCGGGCGCCATCTGGGTGGTCAACGCCTATCAGCTGGCGGTCACCGTCTCGCTGTTCCCGCTGGCGTCGCTGGGCGACATCATCGGCTATCGCAAGGTCTATTGGGGCGGTCTGGCCGTCTTCACCGTGGCCTCGCTGGCCTGCGCGCTGTCGCCCAGCCTGCCGCTGCTGACCGCCGCGCGCGTCCTGCAGGGCATCGGCGGCGCCGGGATCATGAGCGTCAATCTGGCGCTGGTCCGCCACATCTACCCGTTCACCCATCTCGGGCGCGGGGTCGGCTACAACGCGATGATCGTCGCGGTGTCCTCCGCGGCGGGGCCGAGTCTGGCGGCGCTGATCCTGTCGGTCGCCTCCTGGCCCTGGCTGTTCGCCGTCAATGTGCCGCTGGGGCTGGCGGCGCTGGCGGTGGCGGCGCGGGCGATGCCGGTCTCCACCCCCGCCGGCCACCGCTTCGACTGGGTGAGCGCCCTGCTGAACGCCGGCATGCTCGGCCTGCTGATCATCGGCTTCAAGGGGGTGGACGGCAGCCAGCCCGGCTGGCTGGTCGCGGCGGAACTGACGGGTGCGCTGGCTCTGGGCGTGACGCTGGTGCGGCGGGAGCTGTCGCAGTCGGCGCCGCTGCTGCCGGTGGATTTGCTGCGCCGGCCGGTCTTCGCCCTGACCGTGGTCACGTCGGTCTGCGCCTTCGCCTCGCAGAACATCGTCTTCGTGGCGATGCCCTTCTTCTTCGAGGACGTGCTGCACCGGTCGCTGGCCGAATCCGGGCTGCTGATGACACCCTGGCCGCTGATGGTGGCGCTGGTGGCACCAATTTCCGGCCGGCTGGCCGACCGCTACGAGCCGACGCGGCTTGCGGCGGCCGGGCTGGCGCTGTTCGCCACCGGTCTGGCGCTGATGGCGCTGCTGCCGCCCGATCCGGCGACGCTGGACGTGGTGTGGCGCATGGCGCTGGCCGGCTTCGGCTTTGGCCTGTTCCAGACCCCGAACAACAAGGTGCTGGTCAGCAGCGCGCCGAAGGAGCGCAGCGGCGGCGCCAGCGGCATCCAGGCGACCGGCCGGTTGCTGGGCCAGACGCTGGGTGCCGCGACGGTCGGGCTGGTCTTCAGCGCGGTGGGCAAGGCGGACGGCAGCGTCACGGTGCTGTGGCTGGGCGCCGGGCTGTGCGCGGTGGCCTGCCTGACCGGCCTCTTCCGCCGCCGTCCGGCCGCCTGAGCCCCTCCGGCCGTCCGGTGTTATCGACCGTCCGGCTTTATTGGTTGTCGGGGCGGGTCACCGTCGGCTCGCTGCCATAGGCGAAGGTCGGTGCCTTGCCGATGTCGGCCTGCTCCATGTCCAGCACCGGCCCGTCCGGGCCGTTGGTCAGGGCGCCGGCCGGCACCGCGACCAGCTTGTCGCCCAACCCCAGCACATCGTTCGGCGCGACGACGATGCGGTCGATCCGGTCGCCCGGCTGGCTGAGGGTGAAGTCGAGGATCCGGCCGCCCGGCTGGCCGTCGCGTGTGCGCAGTTCGGTCCCGACCATCGACCGTGCCTGATCGGGGTTGAGGGCGGCGGAGGGCAGGGCGGCCACCGGCGGCGAACCGGCAGGCGGGGCCTGGTTCTGCATCTCCTGCGAAGGGGCCTCGCCGCTGACGCCCGGCGGGGAAGCGACCGGCCCCGTGGTGGGCTGATCGTCCGGCCGCGGCGCAGTCATCAGCGGCGGGGCGGAGCCCTGTGCCATGGTGTCGGTGGTGGCGCCGGGCGCCGGCGCGGTCTGGGCCATGGCGGTGCCGGATATCAGCAGCAGCGCGGCGGGCAGAAGCATCAGGGGGCGGAGCATGAGGGCGACCCTTCCGTTCGGATTCGGTATCGCTCTGGTTAACAGCCCAACATGCCCGCGGGTTGCTGGGGGTAATTGCGGATATCTCCCTCTCCCCGGGGGGGAGAGGGGATCCATCCGGGGCGCGAGAGGCATAAATCCGGGATTACTTTCCGCGTCCGGTCTTGTCCTGCAGCGCGTCGATCCGCTTGGACGCTTCCGCCTTGGTCAATCCATCTTCGAAGGACTCCCCGGCCTCCTCGCTCAGCGTCTTCAGATAGGAGGCCTGGGCGCCGGTCATCGGCTCGTCGCCGGTGGTCCAGTCGTCGGGGTTCTTGTCCCGGTTGGACGTGTCGGCACCAGTCTTCGGATTCTCGTGTGACTGGTCGTGCCGGTCGGCAGTGTGCTTGGCGGTCATGATCCGTACCTCATCAAAAAGGAACGTATCAAGAACAACATCGCAGGCGGAAGGTTCCGCCCACATGCTGGAAAATTCACCCGCCGTTGCGCTTCAGCAGGAAGACGCCCTGTTCGCCCAACAGGTTGGCGAAGCCGGAATGGGCTTGGCTGGTGACCCGGCCGGCATGGTCGAGGATGCGGGTTTGTTCGATGGTGATGCCCATCTCCTCCGTCAGCACGACGAAGTCGCGCAGCGTGCAGAAATGGATGTTGGGCGTTTCCCACCACTGGTAGCCCAGCTTTTCCGTCACCGGCATGCGGCCGGTCAACAACAGCTGCAGCCGCACCCGCCAATAGCCGAAATTGGGAACCGACACGATGGCGCGGCGGCCGATGCGGCACATCATCTGCAGCACGTCGCGCGGCTGCCGCATCGCCTGCAGCGTCTGGCCCAGGATCACGTAATCGAAGGCGTCGGCGGGATAGTCCTTCAGGTCGGTCTCGGCATCGCCCTGGATCACCGACAGACCATGCGCCACGCATTGCCGCACGCCGTCCATGCTGAGTTCGATGCCGCGTCCGTCGACGTTCTTGGCATGGGCCAGATAATCCAGCAGGGCGCCGTCGCCGCAGCCGACGTCCAGCACGCGGCTGTTCGGCTCCACCATCTCGGCGATCAGCTTCAGGTCGTCGCGAATGTCCACCATGGTCGGTCGTTCTGCCCCAATCAGCGCGCGCGGCGGCGGACGGACAGGCCGCGATGCTCGGCGCAGCCCTCCAGGAAGCCATGGATGACCTGATGGAACTCCGGCTCGTCCAGCAGGAAGGCGTCGTGTCCCTTGTCCGTCTCGATCTCCACGAAGCTGACATTGGCGGCGACGGCGTTCAGCGCATGCACGATGGCCCGCGATTCCGAGGTCGGGAACAGCCAGTCGCTGGAGAAGCTGGCAAGGCAGAAGCGCACCGGCGTCGTCCTGCCACCCGGCCGGAAGGCGTTCGCCAGCGTGCCCCCGGCATCGGCGGCGAGGTCGAAGTAATCCATCGCCCGCGTGATGTAGAGGTAGGAGTTGGCGTCGAACCGCTCGACGAAGGCCGCACCCTGATAGCGCAGGTAGCTTTCCACCTGGAAATCGGCGTCGAAGCCGTAGGTGACCGCCTTGCGGTCCTGCAGGTTGCGGCCGAACTTGCGGTGCAATGCCGCTTCGGAAAGGTAGGTGATGTGGGCAGCCATGCGGGCGACGGCCAGACCGGCCTCCGGCTTGGTGCCTTCCAGCAGGTAGTTGCCGCCGCGCCAGTTGGGATCGGCCATGATCGCCTGGCGCCCGACCTCGTGGAAGGCGATGTTCTGCGCCGAATGGCGGGCGGCGGTGGCGATGGGAACCGCCGCGAACACCGAGTCGGGATAGGCCACCGCCCATTGCAGCACCTGCATGCCGCCCATCGAACCGCCGATGACGCAGAACAGCTTCTCGATGCCCAGATGCTCGACCAGCAGCTTCTGCGCCCGCACCATGTCGCCGATGGTGACGACCGGAAAGGACAGGCCATAGGGCTGGCCGGTGGCGGGATCGATGTCTTTCGGCCCGGTGCTGCCCAGGCAGCCGCCCAGCACGTTGGAGCAGATGACGAAATAGCGGTCGGTGTCCACCGGCTTGCCGGGGCCGACCAGCATCTCCCACCAGCCGGGCTTGCCGGTGACGGGGTGCTTCTCCACCACGAAATGGTCGCCGGTCAGGGCGTGGCAGATGAAGATCGCGTTGGATTTGTCGGCGTTCAGCGTGCCGTAGGTCTGGTAGGCGATCTGGAAGCCGCCGATCTCCACCCCGCTGTCCAGCCGCATCGGACGGTCCACCGCCAGACGCACGCGCTTGCCCGGCATGAGCGGGCTGTCGGCGACCGCGGGGGTGACCAGGGGCGGCTGCTGCGCGGTGGGGGGCGCGGACATGTCGTTTCGTGCCTTAAGAGCGGGTCTTGCCTTCGGAAATCCGGCCTCTTGCAAGCCTTGCGGCGCCTTGGCGGAAACCCTCGGTGAGCTGTGGCGGAACGGGAGGGTATAGCTACGAAGCCGGGCTCAAGAGTGTCAATGTTTTCTTTGATTTCGCAGCGCATGCGGACTACTACTAACCGGCTTTGCTTTCGATGGTTTTGTGACCCATGGCCCCCGCCCGGACCCCGCTCGACGATTTGCGCCGCGAGATCGACCAGATCGACGACGCGATCCATGACCTGCTGATGCGCCGCGCCGCCGTGGTGGAACGCATCGGGTTGGCGAAGGGCAATGGCGCGGCGGAAAACGGCACGCAGCCGATCATCTTGCGTCCGGCACGGGAGGCGACGATCCTGCGGCGCCTGATGGCCCGCCATGCCGGAACCTTTCCGGCCCAGGTGGTCGTCCGCATCTGGCGGGAGATGATCACCGCCTTCACCCGCATGCAGGGCCCCTTCGCCGTCGCCGTCTACGCGCCGGAGGATCGCCGCGGCTTCTGGGACGTCGCCCGCGACCATTTCGGCGGATTCGTGCCGATGACCGCCGTCAACACCCCGGCCGCCGCCCTGCGTGCGGTGTCTGAGGGGACGGCCACCGTCGCCGTGGTGCCCTATCCGGCTGACGACGATTCGGATCCCTGGTGGCGTTTCCTGGTGTCGGCCGACGCCGGCCGGCCGCAGGTGGTGGCGCGGCTGCCGTTCGGCGGGCGCGGCAATGCCCGCGGCGAGAACCGCGACGCGCTCGCCATCGCCGCCGTGCCGCACGAGCCGACCGGCGACGACCGCACGCTGCTGAGCATCGAGATCGGCGGCGACCTCAGCCGCGGCCGGCTGAAGGACATGCTGGAGGCCTGCGGCCTGCCGCCGGTCAGCTTCTGCACCTGGCATCCGGCCGGCCACGCCATCGGGATGAGCAGCGGCGGACCGTCCGTCCATCTGGTCGAGATCGCCGACTTCGTCGGGCAGGCCGACCCCCGGCTTGCCATGCTGCTTGAACGGTCGGGCGACATTCCGGTGCGGGTCAACGTCGTCGGCGGCTATGCCGTGCCGCTCGCTCTGGGCTGATGTGCGCGATTGGGGCGAGCCGGCGGGCCGGCTCCTGCCTTATCCTGCATCCGCAGTCCTGAAACTGAACACCGGCGCCAGGACTGTTCCAAACCGTTCCAAACGTTCCAGCAACGCCCATCCAATCTGTCGGAAGGTAAGCAGACCATGACCCAGCCGAACGGCCCGCAGCCGCGTCCGGGGATTCTCGACATCGCCGCCTATGTCGGCGGCGAGCATCAGGGTCATATCCGCCTCGCCTCCAACGAAGGCGCGCTGGGGCCGAGCCCGAAGGCGATGGAAGCCTATTCGGCGGCGGCCGGGACCCTGCACCGCTACCCGGACGGCGCCTCGGCGGCGCTGCGCGGCGCCATCGCCAAGCGCTTCAACCTGGACGCCGACCGCATCGTCTGCGGCGCCGGGTCGGACGAGATCATCAGCCTGCTGATCCGCTCCTATGCCGGTCCGGGCGACGAGGTGCTGTATTCGCAGCACGGCTTCCTGATGTACCCGATCGGCGCCAAGTCGGTCGGCGCCACCCCGGTGACGGCGCCGGAGGACGGATTGACCGCCAGCGTCGACAACCTGCTGGCCCGCGTCACCCCGCGCACCCGTCTGGTCTTCCTCGCCAACCCGAACAACCCGACCGGCACCTACCTGCCGGCGTCGGAGGTGGCGCGGCTGCATGCCGGCCTGCCGCCGGACGTCATCCTGGTCATCGACGCGGCCTATGCCGAATACATGAACAAGGACGACTACACCGCCGGCGAGGAGCTGGTGGAGAAGTTCCCCAACGTGGTCATGACCCGCACCTTCTCGAAGATCTTCGCGCTGGGCTCGCTGCGCATCGGCTGGTGCTATGGCCCGGCCGGGATCGTCGACGTGCTGAACCGGGTGCGCGGCCCCTTCAACGTGTCGAATGCCGCCCATGTCGCCGGCATCGCCGCGGTGGAGGATGCCGAGTTCCTCGACCGCTCCCGCCGCCACAATGAGCAGTGGCGCGAGTGGTTCTCCGCCACCGTGCGGGAGCTTGGCCTGACGGTTCACCCCAGCGTGACCAACTTCGTTCTGGTCGATTTCAAGGGCCAGCCCGCCGGCAAGGACGACGCCGAGGCCGCCCGCCAGTTCCTGAAGGCCCGCGGCATCCTGGTCCGCCAGATGCCGTCCTACGGCCTGCCGAGCTGCCTGCGCGTGACCATCGGCACCGAGCAGGAGATGCGCGCGGTGGCCGACGCGCTTCGGGACTTTTTGAAGGGGTAACGAGCTTAACGCCTGGGAAAATCCCCCTCTCCCCGGGGGGAGAGGGGATTTCGGCCCTGTCTCGCTCTCAACCCCGGTTCAGCAGGAAATCGACCGTCTCCGGTCGGCCCGGCAGGTTCAGCTTCGCCTGCACCGGCTCGCAGCGGCTGACGATCCGGCCGCGGCGCAGGACGAACAGGCGGGCGGCGCGGGTGCGGATCGCCTCCACCGGGTTTCCTGCCTGGAGCACCACCAGATCGGCGTTGCAGCCCGGTTCCAGCCCGTAGCCGTCCAGGTGCAGCAGGCGGGCAGGGTTGACCGTCACCGCGTCGAAGGCGGCCTTGATGCCGTCCTGGCCGGTCATCTGGGCGACATGCAGGCCCATATGCGCCACCTCCAGCATGTCGCCGGAGCCAAGCGGATACCAGGGGTCCATCACGCAGTCGTGGCCGAAGGCGACGGTCAGCCCGGCGGCCATCAGCTCCGGCACGCGGGTCATGCCGCGGCGCTTGGGATAGGTGTCGTGACGGCCCTGGAGGCTGATGTTGATCAGCGGGTTGGCGATCACCCCCAGCCGAGCCTCGGCCATCAGCGGGATCAGCTTGGAGACATAGTAGTTGTCCATGGAATGCATGGAGGTCAGGTGCGACCCCGTCACCCGGCCATGCAGCCCCAGCCGCTGCGTTTCGTAGGCCAAGGTCTCGACATGGCGGGACAGCGGGTCGTCGGTCTCGTCGCAATGCATGTCGACCAGCAGCCCGCGCTCCGCCGCGATCTCGCAGAGCAGCCGGACCGAGGCGGCGCCGTCGGCCATGGTGCGTTCGAAATGCGGGATGCCGCCGACCACGTCGACGCCCATGTCCAGCGCTCGCACCAGCAGCTCCTCCGTGCCGGCTGAGCGCAGGACGCCGTCCTGAGGGAAGGCGACCAGCTGCAGGTCTAGGTACGGGGCGACCCGCTTCTTCACGTCCAGCAGGGCTTCCACCGCCAGCAGCCGCGGATCGCAGACGTCGACATGGCTGCGCACCGCCAGCAGGCCGCGCCCGACCGCCCAGTCGCAGTAAGCGAGTGCCCGCTCGACGATGGCGTCCTGCACCAGCTGCGGCTTCAGCTCGCCCCACAGCGCGATGCCCTCCAGCAGCGTGCCGCTCTGGTTCACGCGCGGCAGGCCGTAGCTGAGCGTGCTGTCCATGTGGAAATGGGAATCGACGAAGGGCGGGGTGACCAGCCGGCCGGTGGCGTCGATTTCCGAGGCAGCCTCACCCGCCAATCCGGCTTCGACGGCGGCGATGCGGCCACCCCGGATGCCGATGTCGATGCCGCTGCGGCCATCCGGCAGGGTGGCGCGGCGCAGGATCAGGTCGAACATCAGCGTTCTCCTTTGCGGTACGGGATCATCAGGGCGCGCGGGTAGGAGGCCCGGCGGGCCACCAGAACCAGGGCCAGGATGCTCAACAGGTAGGGCATCATCAGGAACAGCTGGTAGGGCAGGACGCCGCCGCTCGCCTGCTGCAACCGCAGTTGCAGCGCGTCGAACACCGCGAACAGCAGGGCGCCCAGCATCGCCTTGCCCGGCCGCCAGGAGGCGAAGACCACCAGCGCGATGCAGATCCAGCCGCGCCCGTTGACCATGTTGAAGAAGAAGGCGTTGAAGGCCGAAAGGGTCAGGAAGGCGCCGGCCAGCGCCATCAGCGCGCTGCCCGCCATCACCGCGCCGATGCGGATGGCGGTGACGTTCAGCCCCTGCGCCTCCGCCGCGGCCGGATTCTCGCCGACCATCCGCACCGCCAGCCCGACCGGCGTGCGGTAAAGGACATAGGCGACCACTGCCACCAACAGGAACGCCAGATAGGTCAGCGGCGTCTGGGCCAGGGCGCCCGGCAGGGCCAGCGGCTGGAAGGGCTCGACGGTTGGCGGGGTGCTGGCCTGCGGCAGGACGAGGCGATAGACGAAATAGGACAGGCTGGTGCCCAGCAACGTCACGCCGATGCCCGTCACATGCTGCGACAGGCCGAGGGGCACGGTCAGCGCCGCATGCAGCAGGCCGAGCAGGGCGCCGCAGAATGCTGCGACCAGCACGCCGGTCCACAGATCAGCCCCCTGGTAGACCGCCATCCAGCCGGCCATGGCGCCCAGCGTCATGATGCCTTCGATGCCGAGGTTCAGCACGCCGGCCCGTTCGCACAGCAGCTCGCCCAGCGTGCCCAGCACATAGGGGGTGGCGATGCGCAGCACCGCGGTCCAGAAGGCGGCCGACAGCAGGATGTCGAGGATGATCGACAGGAAATCCATGACCCCTTACCCCCGCCGCAGCCGGTAGCGCGCCAGCAGCCCGGCGACCAGCATGCACAAGAGGCTGGCGGCGACCAGGACGTCGGCGATGTAGTTGGGAACCGGCATGGCGCGGCTCATGGCGTCGGCGCCGACGAAGATGCCGGCAATGAACAGCGCCGCCCCGACCACGCCGATGGGATGCAGCTGTGCCAGCATGGCGACGACGATGCCGCTGTAGCCGAAGCCCGGCGACAGGTCGAGCGTCAGGTAGCCCTTCAGCCCACAGACCTCCGCCGCCCCGGCCAGCCCGGCGAGGCTACCGGACAGCAGGGCGGTGCGCAGCATGATCCGCGTCACCGGCATGCCGGCGAAGGCGGCGGCGCGCGGGTTGGCGCCGACCGCCCGGTTCTCGTAGCCCCAGATGGTCCGGGTATCGACCAGCCACAGAAGCACCGACAGGCCGAGCGCGATGGCGAGCCCGGCATGCAGGCGGGTGCGCTCCACCAGCTTGGGAAGTTCCGCCGCCTCGGCGACGGGGGCCG
Organism: Azospirillum sp. BE72; assembly: GCF_031455875.1. NCBI lineage: Bacteria > Pseudomonadati > Pseudomonadota > Alphaproteobacteria > Rhodospirillales > Azospirillaceae > Azospirillum > Azospirillum sp. BE72. Next base: position 136,495 of record NZ_JAVDTO010000015.1, on the reverse strand, counting down.
ACTGCGGCCAGCCCATGCCCATCGGGTCCTTCAAGGCCCCTTCCAGCAGCATCGACACCAGCAGGAGGACGACGAAGTTCAGCAGCAGGGTCGTCACCACCTCGTCGACGCCGAAGCGGACCTTGAGGACGGCGGGACCGAGCAGGGTGACGCCGCCCGCCGCCATGCCGGCGATCATCACCACCGGGATCAGCGCCCAGGCGGGCAGGTCGAGCATGCCGCCGCCCACCACCACGGCGGCCAGCGCGCCCATGTAGAGCTGCCCCTCCGCGCCGATGTTCCACAACTTGGCGCGGAAGGCGACGGCGGCAGCAAGGCCGGTCAGGATCAGCGGGGTGGCGCGGGTCAGCGTCTCCGTCAGGGCGAAGCGGGAGCCTACGGCGCCTTCGAACAGCAGGCCGTAGGCGCGCAGAACCGGCGCGCCGGTCCAGGCGACCAGCAGGGCGCAGAGCGCCAGCGCCGCCACCACGGCGCCCACCGGCGCCAGCAGCCGCAGGGCGAGCGGGGTATCGGTGCGCGGTTCAAGCCGCATCGCCATGCTCCAATTGGGTCTCCGGCAGAATGTCGCGCAAAACGTCCCAATGCCCGGCCATCAGCAGGCCGAGCTGGCTGACCGATACCCGGTCATGCGGCAGAAGCGGGGTGAGGCGTCCGTGATAGGCGACGGTGACGCAGTCGGCCAGCGCCAGAATCTCGTCCAGATCCTCGGAGATCAGCAGGACGCCGGCCCCGGCAGCGCGGGCATCGAGCAGCCGGCTGTGGACATAGGACACCGCACCGATGTCGAGCCCGCGCGTCGGCTGGCTCGCCAGGATCAGGTCCGGTCCATGGGCCAGCGTGCGGCCCAGGATCAGCTTCTGCATGTTGCCGCCCGACAGCAGCTGCGTGCGGGCGTCGGGACCGGGGCAGCGGACGTCGAATTCCTCGATCACCTTGCGGGCATAGATCCGCGCCGCAGTGCGCCGCAGCACGCCGAAGCGCGAGAAGGCGGAGTCGTGATAGCGCTCGGCGATCAGGTTTTCCCAAACCGCCATGGAGCCGACGAGGCCGGCGCTGTGGCGGTCCTCCGGGATGCGGGCGACGCCGCGCCGGACCATGTCGGCCGGGTTTGCATGCTCGACCACGCTGCCCTTCAAGGACAGCCGGCCTGAGCCGGGGCGGATCAGGCCGCTGACCAGCTCGGCCAGCGCGGTCTGGCCGTTGCCGGACACACCGGCGATGCCGACCACCTGATGGCGCCGCACCGTCAGGTCGACGCCGTCCAGCAGCGGGCGGCCATGGCCGGAGGCGACGGTCACGCCTGCCAGTTCCAGCACCGGTTCGCCGGGGCTGAGCGGGGCGGGGGCTGGCGGCTTGACGCTGCGGCCGACCATCAGCTCGGCCAGCTTGGTGCGGTCGGTCGAGGCGGTGGCGTGGGTGGCGACCAGCTTTCCGGCGCGCAGCACGGCGACGGTATCGCTGGCGGCGAAGACCTCGTTCATCTTGTGGCTGATGAAGACGATGGCGAGCCCGTCGGCGGTCAGCTTGCGCAGCGTGTCGAACAGCCCGGCCGATTCCTGCGGCGTCAGCACCGCGGTCGGCTCGTCCAGGATCAGGATGCGGGCGTCGCGGTAGAGCGCCTTCAGAATCTCCGCCCGCTGGCGCTCGCCGACCGACAGGTCGCCGACCAGCGCGTCCGGCCGTACCTCCAGCCCGAAGCGCTGGGACAGGTCGAGCAGCCGGCGGCGGGCGGCGCCCCGGTCGGAGCGCCAGCGCCACAGCGATTCGGTCCCCACCGCGATGTTGTCCAGCACCGACAGATTGTCCGCCAGGGTGAAATGCTGGTGGACCATGCCGATGCCGGCCTCCAGCGCCGCACGGGGCGAGCCCGGCGGCAGGGGGCGGCCGAACGCCTCGATGCTGCCCTCGTCGGCGACGTAATGGCCGAAGAGGATGTTCATCAGGGTGGTCTTGCCGGCGCCGTTCTCACCCAGCAAAGCCAGCACCTCGCCGGCGCGGAGCGTCAGCGAGATGTCGTCGTTGGCGAGCAACGGGCCGAACCGCTTGGAAATGCCGGCGAGCCGGAGGACGACCTCCGGCCCGCCTTTCACGGGTGGTGACATCGGGAATGCGCCTGGCGTCACATCGTCGACTTAGGCTCGGCGTCGTTGACCTTCACGGTGAACTTGCCGTCGCGGATCTGCTGCTCGCGCTCCTTGACCTTCGCCTTGATCGCGTCGGGGACCTTCGCCTCGAAAGTGCCGAGCGGCGCGAGGCTGGAGCCCTTGTGCGCCATCATGCTGTAGGGGCCGTAATCCTCGGCCTTGTAGCTGCCGGCCTTCACCGCGGCGATGGCGCGCTCCACCGACGGTTCCATGTGCCACAGGGCGCTGGCAACGACGGTGTCCGGGTATTGCGGCTGGGTGTCGATGACATTGCCGATGGCGAGCACCTTGCGCTCCTTGGCCGCATCCGACACGCCGAAGCGCTCGGCGTACATCACGTCGGCCCCGCGGTCGATCATGGCGAAGGCGGCTTCCTTGGCCTTGGGCGGGTCGAACCAGGAGCCGATGAAGCTGACCGAGAACTTGACCTGCGGGTTGACCTCCTTCGCGCCTTCCATGAAGGCGTTCATCAGGCGGTTGACCTCGGGGATCGGATAGCCGCCGACCATGCCGATCATGTTCGACTTGGTCATGCCACCGGCGACCATGCCGGACAGATAGGCGGGTTCCTGGATGTAGTTGTCGAAGACCGAGAAGTTCGGCTCCTGCGGCTTGAAGCTGGAGCCCATGACGAAGGCGGTCTTCGGATAGTCCTTGGCGACGGCGCGGGCGGCGCGCTCCACCCCGAACACCTCGCCGAAGACCAACTGCTGGCCGGCTTCGGCATACTGGCGCATCACGCGCTCATAGTCGGTGTTGGCGACCGATTCGGCCCAGACATACTCGATGTCGCCACGGTCGGCGGCGGCCTTCAGCGCGACATGGATGCGGCTGACCCACTGCTGCTCGATCGGAACGGTGTAGATGCCGGCGACCTTCAGCTTGCTTTGCGCGAATGCCGGCAGGGAGCCGCCCGCCACCGCCGCGAAGGCGACCGCGGCTACGCCGCACAGCACCGCACGGCGCGTCATTCCAAAGACGCTCATGCCCAGATCCCCCATCCCCCGAACCGACATCGTAAGTCCCCTTCGTCGCTGAGTCTCGTTGGCCGCGTATCGTCGGCAGCCCGTGCTTGGCAGCAGGGCGTCTGGATCGCCGACTCCCATGATTACCCGGGAATGTTACCCCGATCCATGGGAGCGTGCGTGCCGGACATGCAAATGCAACGGAAATGCCATCGACGGAACTGTGGCCAGTCAGGTGATCCCGGCCCTCTGCCCGGTCGGAATACGGGCAATTGGCTAAAACAAGGGCACTCGTTCCTGGCGATTCGGTCAAGATTCTGGCGGATGGTCCGGCTTGTCACAACGTGCCATCCGATGGCCCCACCCGCTTTCCGGCATTCCCCCGGCAGCGGTCGGAGCAGTATTTCACCTGCTCCCACACCCGCTCCCATTTTTTCCGCCAGGTGAAAGGGTGGTTGCAGACCGGGCAGGTCTTGGTGGGAAGGTTGGCCTTCTTGACGCCCTTCATCGCGCGCCGGCCCCCGCCACTATGCCGAACCGCTGCCCAGCACCGCGGCCGGACGGCGCAGCACCGGGTCGAAGGGGTTCAACTGCCGGCTGATGGCCGCGGATTCACGCTTCAGGATGTCGACCACCACCGGCAGCCGTTCCTCGTTCAGCCGCTCGCTGATCGTGCCGACGCTGAGCGCCGCCACCGCGTGTCCGTCGCGGTCCAGCACCGGAACGGCAACGCCGGACATGCCCGGCAGCAGGCCGGTCGAACGGCTGGCATAGCCCAAATCCCGCACGCGTGCGATTTCCGTGCGCAGATAGACCTCGTCGATGATGCCCACGCCTTGCATGCGCGGCAGGTTGAAGCGGATCACCTCCTCCCGCTCCTCCGCATGGAGGAAGGCCATGATGGCGAGGCTGCCCTGGCCGACGCCCAGCGTCACCCGGCCGCCGATGTCGCCGGTGAAGGAGCGGATGGGGAAGGGCCCCTCGCTGCGGTCCAGGCACACCGCGTCGAAGCCGCTGCGCACCAGCAGGAAGATGGTGTCGCGCAGGGTCGCCGACAGCCGCAGCAGGATCGGCCGGCAGATGTCGCGCAGGTTGTTGGGGTTGCCGGCCTGGGCCGCCAATCCGAACAGGTCGATGCCCAGGCGGTAGCGCTTGGTCGCCCGGTCCGGCTCCACCATCCCTTCCTCCGCCAGGATCTTCAGCAGGCGGTGCACCGTCGGCGGGGTGAGGTCGAGCGCGCGGGCGATGTCGGTCAGCCGCGCCCCCGTTTCGTTCGACGAGGCCAGCAGCCGCAGGATCGCCAGCCCACGCTGCAGGCTGGATTTCGTGCCCGTCTCGTCGCTGCCGGCGGTCTCGTTCGGCTTGCCGCGGGTGTCGGCGCTCATGCTCCGGCTCCGTGTGAAAATCGGTGTTGTTTGCTGCCCCATCTATTCCGCATATCGGAAGCTTTTGCAAAATCTTTTCTACTGACGGAAAAAGCGGATTGACGCCACCGGGGGTCACGCTGAACCATCGGGTCATACAGGTGAGGCCCCGAAAGACAGTGGCCGGGTCAGCAAGAGGGAGAATTCCCCCCGTGTCGTTCCTCGAATTGAAAAACATCACCAAGCGTTACGGGCCGCTGACTGCGGTCGGCGACGTGTCGCTGTCGGTGGAAAAAGGGGAGTTCGTCTCTCTGCTCGGCCCGTCGGGCTGCGGCAAGACCACGACCCTGCAGATGATCGCCGGTTTCGTCGAACCGTCGGCCGGCACCATCCGGCTGGACGGGCGCGACATCACGTGGGCCAAGGCGAACAGCCGCGGGCTGGGCATCGTGTTCCAGAGCTACGCGCTGTTCCCGCACATGACCGTGTTCGACAATGTCAGCTTCGGCCTGGAGATGCAGCGCGTGCCCAAAGGCGAGCGCAAGCCGCGGGTGGAGGAGGCGCTGTCGCTGGTCCACCTCTCCCCCTACGCCAAGCGCTACCCGCGCGAACTGTCGGGCGGGCAGCGCCAGCGCGTGGCCTTGGCGAGAGCCCTGGTGATCCGCCCGCCGGTCCTGCTGCTGGACGAACCGCTGTCGAACCTGGACGCCAAGCTGCGGGAGGCGATGCAGTTCGAACTGCGCGAGATTCAGCGCAAGGTCGGCACCACCACCGTCATGGTCACCCACGATCAGGCGGAGGCCTTTTCGATCAGCGACCGCGTCGTGGTGATGGAGGCCGGGCGCATTACCCAGATCGACCAGCCCTATCGCATCTACGAGCATCCGGAGACGGAGTTCATCTCCCGCTTCGTCGGCAAGACCAACCTGCTGCCGGGTACTGTCACCGCCGCCAGCGGCACGGGCGCCACGGTGTCGCTGGCCGGCATCGCCGTGCCGGTGGAAATGCCGGGCCTGTCGGCGGGCGAGACGGTGACGCTGTGCATCCGGCCGGAAAAGCTGCACTTGACCGCTCCGGCGAACGGGCTGCTGACCGGCCGTGTCGCCGACCGCTTCTTCCTGGGCAGCCAGTGGCTCTATCATATCGACGGGCCGCTCGGCACGGTGATGGTGGTGACGCCGAACGACGGCTCCGCCCCGGCGGAGCAGGGTGCGCCCATCGGGCTGGAGTGGACGCCGTCCGTGGTGCGCGTCCATCGCGGCGCCATGGCGGAGGCGCCCGACGTCGCGCTCGAGGTGACCTGATGAGTGCCACCCTTCCCGACAGCGCGCCGGCCGCAACCACGGACGACGAGGCGCCGGAACGCCGCGTCCGGTCCGCCCCGCTGTTCCTGTCGGCGCCTGCTGCGCTGCTGTTCGTGGCGCTGGTGCTGACGCCGCTGTTCCTGACGGCGCTGCTGTCCTTCAACCAGTTCGACTATGCGACCGGGCGCACCGGCGGCTTCACGCTGGAGCATTACCTGTCGGTCCTGACCGACGAGTATTACCTGGAGATCTTCTTCCGCACCTTCCGGATCTCGGCGCTGGCGACCGCCATCTGCGTGGTGATCGGCGTGCCGGAGGCCTACATCCTCAGCCGCATGGGCAATCCCTGGCGCTCGGTCTTCCTGCTGGTGATCCTGGCGCCGCTGCTGGTCTCCGTCGTGGTCCGCGCTTTCGGCTGGAGCATGCTGCTGGGGCCGGAAGGGCCGGTGAACGGGGCGCTGATCGCGCTCGGCATCGGCAGGATGAAGCTGCTCTACACCGAAGGCACGGTGGTCGTGGCGCTGGTCCACGTCATGTTGCCCTTCATGGTCATCCCGGTCTGGACCTCGCTGCAGAAGCTGGACCCGGCGGTGGAGCAGGCGGCGCTGTCCTTCGGCGCCTCGCGCGGGACGGCCATCGTCCGGGTGGTGGCGCCGCAGATCCTGCCCGGCATCCTGTCGGGAAGCCTGATCGTCTTCGGCCTCAGCGCCAGCGCCTTCGCCATTCCCGGCCTGCTGGGCGGGCGCCGGCTGAAGATGGTCGCGACCGTGGTCTACGACCAGTATCTCAGCGACCTGAACTGGCCCATGGGGGCCGCCGTCGCCGTGATCCTGCTGGCCGCCAACCTGATCATCATGCTGACCTACCACCGCGTGGTGGAAGGCCATTACCGCCGCCGGCTGGGGTGAGGATGCCATGACCCGCAACGGACCCGTCGCCCTTCTTTTCCACACGCTGGTCGTCATCTTCATGCTGGCGCCGCTGGCCATCGTCTGTCTCGTCGCCTTCACGCCCGAGAACACGCTGTCGCTGCCGACAAAGGGACTCTCGCTGCGCTGGTTCGAGGCGGTGTTCCACCACCCCGACTTCGTACAGTCCTTCTGGAACAGCCTGTGGCTGGCCTTCCTGGCGGCGACGCTGGCGGTGGCGCTGGCGGTGCCGGCCTCGCTTGCCATCACGCGCTGGGAGTTTCCCGGCCGCGGCTTTCTGAACGCGCTGTTCCTGTCGCCGCTGATCATCCCGCATCTGGTGCTGGGCGTCGCCATGCTGCGGCTGTTCGCGGTGATCGGCGCCACGGGCAGCTTCGGCTGGCTGGTGGCCGCCCACATCGTCATCGTCACGCCCTATGTGATGCGCCTGCTGATCGCCGCCATTTCCGGCTTCGACCGCAGCGTGGAGCAGGCGGCCTTCTCGCTGGGCGCCAGCGAGGCGACGGTGTTCCGCCGCGTCACCCTGCCGATGATCCTGCCGGGCGTCACCGGCGGCTGGCTGATCGCCTTCATCAACAGCTTCGACGAGCTGACCATGTCCATCTTCATCACCTCGCCGTCCACGGTGACGCTGCCGGTGCGGATGTACATGTACGCCACCGAATCCATCGACCCGATGATGGCGGCGGTGTCGGCTCTGATCATCGGCATCACCGCGGTCGCCGTGCTTCTGCTCGACCGCGTCTATGGGTTGGACCGCATCCTGGTCGGTCAGCACTGAGCATCCGCTCCGGCCGTCCTCTCTCTTCGGAGTCCAGTCATCATGGCTTTGCTGCAGCGTGTGGCCGAACAGGGCCGGCGCGTGGTCCGCTTCACCCTTGACGGGCGCCCTGTGGAGGCGCTGGAGGGCGACACCGTCATGACCGCCATGCTCACCAACGGGGAGCGGCTGCGCCGGACGGAGTTCGCCGACACCCCGCGCGCCGGCTTCTGCATGATGGGCGCTTGCCAGGATTGCTGGGTGCGGACGGAGGAGGGCGAGCGCCTGCGCGCCTGCGGCACCTTCATCGCCGACGGCATGCGCCTGCTGAGCAACGGGGAGTGGACGTCGTGAGCCGGATCCTCCCTCCCGTCATCGTCGGCGCCGGTCCGGCCGGCATCCGCGCGGCGGAGCGGCTGGTCGCCGCCGGCCTGCGCCCGGTGGTGGTGGACGAGGCGGCGCGCTGGGGCGGCCAGATCTACCGCCAGCCGCCGGAGGGCGGCTTCACCCGCCCGAAGAAGGCGCTGTACGGGTTCGAGGCGGGCAAGGCCGACGCGTTACACCGCGCCATGGCGGCAATCCGCGACCGGGTCGACTACCGCCCGCGCACGCTGGTGTGGAACTGCGAGGCCGGCGCGCTTGACCTGCTGTGCGACGGGGCGAGCGATGCTCTGCCCTTCAGCCATCTGATCCTGGCGACCGGCGCCACCGACCGCGTTCTGCCCTTCCCCGGCTGGACGCTGCCCGGCGTCTTCACGCTCGGCGGATCGCAGGTGGCGCTGAAGTTCCAGGGCTGTGCCGTCGGCCGGCGGGTGGCTTTCCTCGGCACCGGGCCGCTACTCTATCTGGTCGCCTACCAGTATCTGAAGGCCGGGGTCGAAGTGGCGGGGGTGTTCGACACCACCTCCTTTACCGCGCAGACCCGCGCCACCCCCGGCATGCTGCGCGATCCGGCGACGCTGGCGAAGGGATTGCTATTCGTCGGCTGGCTGCGCGCCCATGGCGTGCCGATCCACAACGGCGTCCGTCCGGTACGTGCCGAGGGAGCCGAGCGGGTCGAGGCGCTGGTCTGGCGCGATGCGCGCGGACGCGAGCGGCGCACCTCCTGCGATGCGGTCGCCTTCGGGCTCGGCCTGCGGTCGGAAACTCAGCTGGCCGACCTTGCCGGCTGCCGCTTCCGCTTCGACGAGGCCGACCGGGCTTGGCTGCCGGAACGGGACGGGGCGGGGCGCAGTTCGGTTCCCGGCGTCTATCTGGCCGGCGACGGCAGCGGCATCGCCGGCGCCGATGCGGCGGAACTGGCCGGAGAGCGCGCGGCGCTGGCCCTGCTGGAGGATAGCAGGCTGCCGGTGGACGGTGCGCGGGTCAAGGATCTGGACGGCCGGCTCGCCCGCATCGCCGCCTTCCGCCGGGTGCTGAACGCCGCCTTCCCGTTTCCGGCGGACTGGGCCGACGCCATCGCCGACGACACCATGATCTGCCGCTGCGAGGGCGTGACGGCCGGCGCCGTGCGTGAGGTTGCCCGCAACGGACAGGCCCGCGAGATGAACCGGGCCAAGGCGCTGACCCGCGCCGGCATGGGCCGCTGCCAGGGGCGCATGTGCGGCGCCACCACGGCGGAACTGCTGTCCCGCACGCTGGGCACCGGACCGGATGGGGTGGGGCGTTTGCGTGCGCAACCGCCGATCAAGCCTCTCCCCATCGCCACGATCATTCCCTCTCCCCCCCGGGGAGAGGGTCAGGGTGAGGGGGCAGCATTGCGAGGATCCGGTCGGGTATCCGCAACGCTTCATCCCGCCACAAGCGCTCCGCCGCGCGTCCCCCTCACCCAACCCTCTCCCCGGGGGGGAGAGGGCACTGACGACGGCAGGGAGGTGGCGTGATGAGGGAACAGATCGAGTGCGACGTCGCCGTCGTCGGCGGAGGAATCGTCGGCGGTTCCGCGGCGCTGTTCCTGCGGCAGGCCGGCCTGTCGGTGACGCTGCTGGAGCGCGACTGGTGCGGCGCCAAGGCGAGCGGCGTCAATTTCGGCGGCGTGCGCCGGCAGGGCCGCCCGTTGGAGCAACTGCCGCTCTCACAGCGCGCCCATGCCATCTGGGGCCGCCTGCCGGAACTGCTGGGCACCGATGCCGAGTACATCCGCTCCGGCCATCTGAAGCTGGCGCGCAGCGAGCCCGATCTTGCCTCCCTGATCGATTATCGTGAGCGCAGCCATGGCTTCGGCCTGGGGCTGGAGATCATCCAGGGCGAGGAGTTCCGCCGGCGCTGGCCGGCGCTGGGCGACCGGGCCATCGGCGGCTCGCTCTGCCCAGAGGATGGCCATGCCAACCCGCGCCTCGTCTCTCCCGCTTTCGCCCGCGCCGCCGCCGGGCTGGGTGCGGTGGTGCGCGAACAGACGCCGGTCGACCGGGTGGAGAAGGACGGCGACCGCTTCGTCCTGCTCAGCGGCGACGATCTGGAGGTCCGCGCCCGTTTCCTGCTGAACACCGCCGGTGCCTGGTCATGGCGGGTGGCGGAAGCCTTCGGCGAACCGGTGCCGCTGGAATCGCTCCACCCCAACATGGCGGTGACGGAGCCGCTGCCCCGCTTCCTCGACGTCAACATCGGGGTCGAGGGTGGCGGGGTCTATGGCCGGCAAGCGCCGCGCGGCAATATGGTGGTCGGCGGTGGGCGCGGCTTCGCGCTGGACGCCGACCGCGCCCGGCCGCAACGCGACGCCGTGCTGACCCTGATGCGCGACGCGGCGGAGCTGTTCCCGCAACTGCGCCACGCCCACGTCATCCGCTGCTGGACCGGGGTGGAGGGCTACACGCCCGACCGCAACCCGATCATCGGCCCCAGCCGCACCATGCCCGGCCTGTTCCACGCCTTCGGCTTCTCCGGCGCCGGGTTCCAGATCGGCCCCGGCGTCGGTCAGACGCTGGCCGAGCTGGTCACGACCGGCGAGACCGCGATGCCGCTGGACCCTTTCCGCATCGACCGCTTTCAACCGACCGCTTAAGACCTCACCCCTTGGCCCATTGGAGGACTGCATGCCCACCTTGCGTTCCCTGTCGCTCACCGGTCTCGCCACGGTTGCCATCACGGCGGCCGCAGCCCTCTCCACCCCCGCTGCCGCGCAGACCAAGACGGTCTATATCGGCATGAACGGCGGCACGATGGAGAAGACCTACACCGAGCATGTCTTCCCCGCCTTCGAGAAGGCGACCGGCATCAAGGTGGTGGTCGTCCCCGGCACCTCGTCGGACATTCTGGCGAAGCTGCAGGCGCAGAAGGACAACCCGCAGATGCACGTCGTCTTCCTGGACGACGGGCTGATGTACCGCGCCATCGGCATGGGCCTGTGCCAGAAGATCGAACCGTCGCCGGTGCTGGATCAGGTCTATCCGTCCTCGCGCATGAAGGGCGACATGGCGGTCGGCGTCAACATGGGCATGACCGGCCTCGCCTATAACAAGGCGATGTTCGAGGAGAAGGGCTGGGCGCCGCCGACCAGCTGGATGGATCTGGCCGACGCCAAGTACAAGGGCAAGATCGTCGTCCAGTCGGCCGCCAGCAGCTCCTTCGGCCTGCATGCCTTCCTGATGTACAACCGCATCAAGGGCGGCAGCGAGACCAACGTCGATCCGGGCTTCACCACCTGGCGCAAGACCATCGGTCCCAACGTGCTGGAATACATCCCCAGCTCCGCCAAGATCGCGGAAATGGTGCAGACCGGTGAAGCGGCGATCTTCCCGCTGACCCCGACCGGCGTCGGCACGCTGAAGGCAAAGGGCATTCCGGTCGAGTATGTCCAGCCCAAGGAAGGCTCGGTCGTCCTGATGGTCGGCGAATGCGTCGTCGCCAAGAACCCGGACAACGAAGCCGCCCAGAAGCTCGCCGCCTATCTGCTGAGTCCGGAAGCGCAGTTGGCCGCCCTGCAGTACGGCGCGCAGATCCCGTCCAACACCACGGTCAAGGCCCCGGCCGACGTCGCCGACGACATGAACAAGTTCCAGGGCTACATGAAGACCGCGGTGACGGTCGACTGGGACGTCATCAACGAGAAGCGCCCGGACTGGAACCAGCGCTGGAACAAGGAAATCGAACGGTAAGGGGGGCGTTCTATCATCGTGCCCCCACCCCAACCCTCCCCCGCTGGGCGGGGGAGGGGGACAGGAGCTTTGCCAAAGTTCGGCGGCAGTCCCTCCCCCGCCCAGCGGGGGAGGTTAGGTGGGGGTCTAGCTTCGCCTAAATTCGGCCCCTCCCCAACCGCTTCTCCATCGCATAGTTGTGGATCGGCACGTCGCCGATCCGCAGCTCGCGGCGCGCCAGCAGCGTGAAGCCGCGGCGCAGGAAAAAGGGGCGGGCGGCCTCGCTCGCCTCCACATGAAGACGGGGGTAGCCCAATGCCGCGGCACGGTCCTCCAGCAGGTCGACCAACGCCGACATGGTGCCCTGCCCGGCCGCCTCCGGCGCGCAGTAGAGGAAATTGATGTGGCCGTCCGGCTCCACGTCGCTGAAGGCGACCGGCTGGTCGTCGTCGTCCACCGCGACCAGGGCGACCCGCCCATCGCCATAGGCTTCCCTCACCCGCTCCACCGTCGGCGCCAGCGCCGCCCAGGCCTCCACCTGCTCTGAATTGTAGAAACGCGGACCGATGCCGCGGACGGAACGGGCGTAGATCTGCGCCAGCACCGGGGCGTCTGACGGTCGGTAGTCGCGGATCCTCATCGGCCCCTGTCCTTTGCGCCCCCATCCTTCGGAGGCTATTTCGCCGGCGCCAGCCGCAGGACCGCGCCGTCGGAAGCATCGGTGATCACATAGAGGGCGCCGTCGGGACCCTGTGCCACATCGCGGATGCGCGCGTCGAGCGGAATGCGCTCCGCCTCCTTCGCGGTGGTGCCGTCGATGGCGACCCGCACCAGCGCCCTGGCGCTCAGGCCGCCGATCAGGGCGCTGCCCTGCCAGCTGGGGAACAGGCTGCCCTGGTAGAAGGCCATGCCGGATGGCGAAATCACTGGCGTCCAGTGGATGACCGCGTCGGTGAACTCCTTGCGGGTCGGCGGATCGGGGATGTCGCGGCCGTCGTAGTGGTTGCCCCAGCTGACCAGCGGCCAGCCGTAATTCTTGCCGGCTTCCGGCCGGTTCAGCTCGTCACCGCCCGCCGGTCCCATCTCCGCGATCCACAGCGAGCCGGTGCGCGGATCGATGGCCGCCGCCTCGATGTTGCGGTGGCCATAGGACCAGACGCTGGCCGCCACCTTGCCTTCGCCGGCGAAGGGGTTGTCCTTGGGCGGCGAGCCGTCGCGGTTCAGGCGCACCACCTTGCCCAGCGTGGCGTTGCGGTCCTGCGCCGGGTTCAGTTTGTTGCGTTCGCCCAGCGTCAGGAAGATTTGGCCGTCGCCCGAGAAGACGATCCGGGTGCCGTAATGGTGGCCGCCGTCCATCTTGGGCGACTGGCGGAAGATGACCTGGAAATTCTCGATCCCACGGTCTGTCAGCGTGCCGCGCCCCAGCGCCGTTCCGGACAGGCCGTTGTCGCCGGCCTCAGCATAGGCGAGATAGATGGTCCGGTTCTGCGGGAATTGCGGATCGACCGCCACGTCCATCAGCCCGCCCTGACCCTGGACCAGAACCTTTGGCGTGCCGCCGAGTGGGGCGGAGAGAGTGCCGTCGCGCGCCACGATGCGCAGCCGCCCCGGCTTTTCCGTCACCAGCGCCCGGCCGTCCGGCAGGAAATCGATGCCCCAGGGCCGCTCCAACCCATCGGCGAACCGGCTGACCGCCACCGGGCCGGCGCTGGTCTGGACGGTCTTGACCACCTGTCCGGCGCCCGATTGGGCGAGGGCAGGGGTGGCGGCGAGGGCGGCGAGAAGGGCGGCCGACAGGGTCAGGGTGCTGCGCATCAAGATCCTCCGGTGATCGGTGAGGCCTTTCAGATGGGGGTATCGGCGGGGCGGCCAAGATCCGCTCGCCGAAAGAATCCCTCCGGACGGATCGCCGGCTCCCGTCTTGAGGGTGTCACCCCAATCCGTACGTCGGCGCAGGCCGTATGAAGAGTTCAGCTGTTATGGGTTGGATCCTGCTGTACGGAGACCTGTCGTCGTGAATCGTGCGCGCGGTATGGAAAAGGTTCTGCACTGGCTGTCGTCCAGCTTGCCGCGTTCCGCTTGGGCGCGCTACGGGATTACATTTGCGCTGGTCGGGCTTACGACGTTGGTGCGCTATATGCTCGATCCGCTCCTTTTCAAATATCCATTTCTGGTCTTCATTCCCACCATCTTCCTGATTTCAATCCTGTTCGACCGCGGATCGGGGTTCGTGGCCACGATCCTGTCGGGGGTGTGTTCGGCCTGGTTTTTCATGAAGCCGGAAGGCTTGCTGTGGATCGCGGATCCTGGCGACAGACTGGCCTTTCTGATCTACATGGCCTTGGGGTTCGGCATCGCCGCGGTCGCGGATGCCCTGCATCGGGCGAACAAGCAACTCCGCCAATCCTGGGACCAGCTGTCGGCGGTCAACGAGGAAAAGGAGCTGATGCTGCACGAGATCCACCATCGCATCCGCAACGATCTGCAGCAAATCTGCGCCCAGCTGATGCTGGCGGCCCACCGGTCGGAAAATCCGCAGGAGATCGTCGGCGGCACCATAGAGCGTATCGGCGTGCTGGCCCGGGTCTATGTCCGTCTGCGCCGTGTCGAGGGTGTCACCGTCGTCAATTCCAAGGAGTTCCTGGAAAGCTTGGTGGAGGATCTCCAGCTCGGCGTGGTCGGGGTGCGGCCGGTGGCGGTCGACGCCGAGGTGGAGGACGTCGTGCTGGACATGGGCGTTGCCATCGCGGTCGGCACCATCGCCAACGAGCTGATCACCAATGCACTGAAATACGCCTTTCCTGACGGACGCTCTGGCCGGATCGACCTCAGCTTCCGCAAGGAGGGAAAGGACTGCGTGCTGCGCGTCTGCGACGATGGGGTCGGCATCCTGTCGGATCGGCCGCAGGGGACCGGACTGGGCGGCAAGATCATGCAGCAGCTGGCCCTGCAGCTGCGCGGCAGTCTGGACATCCAGCCGCTGCCGGAGGAGGGGGTGAAGGCAACCCTGCGATTCCCCCTGCCGGTTCCGGGCAAGTCATTCGTCCACTGAGAAAAAAGGGGCCGCGCCAATGTGGCGCGACCCCGTTCAGGGAACATCCAGTCCGAAACCGTTCGGCTGGGAGGCCTGTCGGAAAGACCCGGCTCAGAAGTCCATGTCGGCGCCGGGGGCGGGAACCGCAGGCTTCTTCTCCGGCAGTTGGGCGACCATCGCCTCGGTGGTGATCAGCAGTCCGGCGACGGAGGCCGCGTCCTGCAGGGCGGTGCGCACCACCTTGGCCGGGTCGATGATGCCGGCCTTCACCAGATCGCACCATTCGCCCTTGGCCGCGTCGTAACCGACGCTGTACTCCTTGCTGTCGTGCAGCTTGCCGACGATGATCGAGCCGTCGACACCGGCATTGGCGGCGATCTGGCGCACCGGCGCACTCAGCGCCCGGCGCACGATCTCCACGCCGACGCGCTGGTCGTCGTTGGCCGGCTTGACGCTCTCCAGCACCGAAACCGCACGGGCGAGCGCCACGCCGCCGCCGGGCAGGATGCCTTCCTCCACCGCCGCGCGGGTGGCGTGCATGGCGTCGTCGACGCGGTCCTTGCGCTCCTTCACCTCGACCTCGGTGGCGCCGCCGACGCGGATCACCGCGACGCCGCCGGCCAGCTTGGCCAGCCGCTCCTGCAGCTTCTCGCGGTCGTAGTCGGAGGTCGTCTCCTCGATCTGCTGGCGGATCTGGGTGCAGCGGGCCTTGATGTCGTCCGTCGACCCGACACCGTTGACGATGGTGGTGTTGTCCTTGGTGATCACCACCTTGCCGGCGCGGCCCAGCATGTCGATGGTGACGCCGTCCAGCTTGATGCCGAGATCCTCGCTGATCACCTGGCCGCCGGTCAGGATGGCGATGTCCTCCAGCATGGCCTTGCGGCGGTCGCCGAAGCCGGGGGCCTTCACCGCCGCGACCTTCAGGCCGCCGCGCAGGCGGTTGACCACCAGGGTCGCCAGCGCCTCGCCCTCGACCTCCTCGGCGATGATCAGCAGCGGCTTGCCTGACTGCACGACCTTTTCCAGGACCGGGACGATCGCCTGGATGCCGGACAGCTTCTTGTCGTGGATCAGGATGTACGGGTCATCCAGTTCCACCTGCATCTTGTCGGCGTTGGTGACGAAGTAGGGCGAGGTATAGCCGCGGTCGAACTGCATGCCCTCGACGACATCCAGCTCGGTCTCCAGGCTCTTGGCCTCCTCGACCGTGATGACGCCTTCGTTGCCGACCTTCTCCATCGCGCGGGCCAGCATGTCGCCGATCTCGCGGTCGCCGTTGGCGGAGATGGTGCCGACCTGGGCGATCTCCTCGTTGGTGGTCACCTTCTTGGAGCGGGCCTTCAGCTCCGTCACCACGGCGTCGACCGCCATGTCGATGCCGCGCTTCAGGTCCATCGGGTTGATGCCGGCGGCAACCGACTTCGCGCCCTCCCGCACGATGGCCTGGGCCAGCACGGTGGCGGTGGTGGTGCCGTCACCGGCCAGATCGGCGGTCTTCGACGCCACCTCGCGCAGCATCTGCGCGCCCATGTTCTCGAACTTGTCGGCCAGCTCGATCTCCCTGGCGACCGACACGCCGTCCTTGGTGATGCGCGGGGCGCTGAACGACTTCTCGATCACCACGTTGCGGCCCTTCGGGCCCAGCGTGACCTTCACGGCGTCGGCCAGGATGTCCACGCCGCGCAGCATCTTGTCGCGGGCGATGGAGCCGAACTTCACGTCCTTTGCAGCCATGGTCCTGTTCCTCCCCTATCACGCGGCCTTCTTGGCGGGTTCGGCGGCAGTCTCGATCACGCCGAGGATGTCGCTCTCCTTCATGATCAGGAGATCCTCGCCGTCGATCTTCACCTCGGTGCCGGACCATTTGCCGAACAGCACGCGGTCGCCGGGCTTCACGTCGAGAGCCACCAGCTTGCCGGCCTCGTCCCGCGCGCCCGCACCGACGGCGATGACCTCGCCCTCCTGCGGCTTTTCCTTGGCGGTGTCGGGGATGATGATGCCGCCCTTCGTCTTGGTGTCGGATTCGACGCGGCGGACCAGAACGCGGTCGTGAAGCGGTTTGAACTTCATGGTGTGACACTCCTTTTTCTTAAGCGAATGTCGGTCTTTCTCAAGAGCGCCCGAATGGGCCGCGCTTTCGGTTCGGGAATTTACTCAGACCGATCATGCAGTCAAGAAGATTTTTTGAGAATAGATTTCAGATTTATTTGGAGAATTGAGCAACGCAGAGTGCCCGTGACCGCCGTCGCAGACACAGGCAAAGATATGTTCTTGTGATTTGTTGCTGTCGGGCGCGCCGGAGTTCAGCCGTTATCGTGGGCGCTCGCACTCTCCGGTCCGGCCGATTGGGGAATGCAAGGGTCTGGTCGCTGGCATCGCACACATCCTCCGCAGAGCAACATGCATGACACGGTCTTCGAATATGCCGGGGTCCTGTAGCGTGAGGCACTCCGGCGCGGGCAAAATCTAATCGAGCTTCAGCGGGCATCAAGATGGGCGGCGACGCATCGAAACCCACTCTTCCGCTCCATATTTAATCTGCATCAACGCGGCGTCCTCCCGGCTACGCTAGACTGGCGGGCGTGAAGCACAGCGCCGGCCGCGGGCCGTTTGCGAAGGTCACGCCAAACAGCCCCTCGACCGGCGGCCACCATAATGGGAGGACGCCATGGTCATGATGAAAGCGGCGGTGTTCGTCGAACCGGGCCGCATCGTGCTGGACGACAAGCCGATCCCCGACGTCGGACCGCTCGACGCGCTGATCCGCATCACCACGACGACGATCTGCGGCACCGACATCCACATCCTGAAGGGCGAATATCCGGTCGCGCGCGGCTTGACCATCGGGCACGAACCAGTCGGCACCATCGAGAAGCTGGGGTCCGCCGTCAGCGGCTATCGCGAGGGGCAGCGGGTGATCGCCGGGGCGATCACTCCCAGCGGCCACAGCAATGCCTGCCTGTGCGGCTGTCATTCGCAGGACGGCGCCGGCACCAGGCATGGCTGGAAGCCGCTGGGCGGCTGGCGGTTCGGCAACACCATCGATGGTAGCCAAGCAGACTATCTGCTGGTGCCGGACGCGATGACCAACCTCGCCCCCGTCCCCGACAATCTGACGGATGAAGAAGTGCTGATGTGCCCCGACATCATGTCCACCGGCTTCGCCGGGGCGGAGCGCGGCAACATCCGCATCGGCGACACAGTGGCGGTGTTCGCGCAAGGTCCCATCGGGCTGTGCGCCACCGCCGGAGCCAAGCTGAAGGGCGCCACCACCATCATCGCCGTCGACGCCGTGCCGGCGCGGATGGAGATGGCGCGGCGGATGGGCGCCGATCATGTGGTCAACTTCCGCGAAGCTGATCCGGTGGAGGAGATCATGCGGCTGACCGACGGCCGCGGCGTCGACGTCGCCATCGAGGCGCTCGGCACCCAGGCGACCTTCGAGGCGGCGCTGCGCGTCCTGCGGCCGGGCGGCACGCTGTCCAGCCTCGGCGTCTATTCGGGCGACCTGCGCATTCCGCTGGGGCCGTTCGCGGCGGGGCTGGGCGACCACACCATCGTCACCTCGCTCTGCCCCGGCGGCAAGGAGCGGATGCGCCGGCTGATGGCGGTCGTCGCCTCCGGTCGGGTGGATCTGAAGCCGCTGGTCACCCACCGCTTCACGCTGGACCGTATCGAGGAGGCATACGAACTGTTCGGCCACCAGCGCGACGGCGTGCTGAAGGTGGCGATCACTCCGTAGGGAGGAGCCGGCCAGGGTCGGTGGTGTCGCCCGGCCCTGGTCGATAGCCCCTTGGCCGCTCCCCGCCGGACGCCCATCTGCTGTGCCGGTTGCCAGCCTTGGGGAAGGGGAGAGACGATGAGGAGCCTGTCGGTCGGTCTGCTGGGATTCGGCCTTGCCGGGTCGGTGTTCCACGCGCCGCTGATCCTGAGCGAGCCGCGCCTGCAATTGAAGGCGGTCGCCAGTTCGCGCACCGACGACATCCGCCGCAGCGCGCCGGGGGCGGAGGCGACGACGGTCGAGGCGGTGATCGCCGACCCAAACATCGATCTGGTGGTGATCGCCACCCCCAACACCAGCCACGCCCCCTTGGCGCGCGAGGCGCTGCTGGCCGGCAAGCATGTGGTGATCGACAAGCCGATGGCGACCACCGCGGCGGAGGCCGACGAACTGATCGCGCTTGCCGAGCGGCAGGGGCGGCTGCTGACCGTCTTCCAGAACCGCCGCTGGGACAACGACTTCCTCACTCTGCGCGCCTGCCTGGAGAGCGGCGGGGTCGGCCGCCCCTATCACTACGAGGCGCATTTCGACCGCTTCCGGCCGCAGATCAAGCAGGGCTGGCGGGAGCAGACCCTGGCCGGATCGGGGGTGCTGTTCGACCTCGGCGCCCATCTGATCGATCAGGCGCTGACCCTGTTCGGCATGCCCGACCGCATCCTCGCCGATGTCGGGGCCCAGCGGCCGGATGCGCAGGTCGACGACTGGTTCCACATCGTGCTCGGGTATGGGCCGATGCGGGCGATCCTCCATTGCGGAACGGTGGTCTGCCGGCCGGGACCGCGCTTCCAGCTTCATGGCGACCGCGGCAGCTTCCTGAAGCATGGCATGGACGGGCAGGAGGCGGCGCTGCGCGCCGGCCGCAAGCCGACCGAAGCGGACTGGGGCCTGGACGATCCGCAGAACCACGCCCTGCTGGTCCAGGCCGACGGGAGCGAACGTCGGGTGGAAACGCTGCGCGGCGACTATCCCGCCTTCTACCGCGGGGTGGCGGGGGCGATCCTCGACGGCGCGCCTCCGCCGGTGACGGCGGAGCAGGCGCGCGACGTGCTGTCCGTGCTGGAGGCGGTGCGCAAGGCGGCGGGGCTGCCGGCCTGAGACGTTTATTCCCGCCAGGGCACCACGCCCGGCGGCAGGCGGCGGCCCAGCGCTCCGGCGGCGATCATGGCCGCCAGCACCACCAGAATGGCGATGACGCCCAGGGCGGCTCCCAGCGTCGGGCTGCCGCCTTCCTCCAGCGCATAGACGACGACGCCGAGCGTTTCCCGCCCCTGCGACCACAGCAGAATGGAAACGGTCAGCTCGTTGAAGGCGGTCAGGAAGACCAGCAACCCGCCGGCCGCTGCCGCCGGCGCGACCAGCGGCGCCACCACCGTCAGCAGGCGGCGCAACGGCCCGGCGCCGAGCGCGCGTGCGGCTTCCTCCACCGTCGGGTCGAGGGCTGAACAGGCTGCCTGGACGGGACGCAAGGCCAGCGGCAGGAATCGGACCAGATAGGCTGCCAGGATGATCCACAGAGTGCCGTACAGGCTGAAGCCAAGCCCCGGCAACGGCTTCAGGAACAGCAGAATGCAGCCGATGCCCAGCACCACCCCCGGCACGGCATGCGGCAGTTCCACCAGCACCCCGACCGCGCGGGCAATCCGCCCGGCACCACCGCTCCGTGCCATGGTGTGGGCCAGCGGGATCGCCAGCAGGGCGAGCAGCAACGCGGCCGATCCCGACAGCAGCACCGAATTGGCGAAGGCGCGCCCGACCTGATCGAGCGCCAGCACCTCGCGGTAATGGGCCAGCGTCAGCGTGTCGAAACCGATGGGCAGGCCATAGACCCGGACGAGGCTGGTCGCCAGCAACGCCACCAGCGGGGCGGCCACCAGCAGCAGAAGAACGCCCCAGGCCATCGTCTCGACCGGTGCGCGGGCTGCACCGAGCGGCAGCGGCGCCAGCGGACGGGCGCCGCCGGGCAGGCGGGTGGCGATGCGCGATTGCAGGATGGTCTGGGCGGCGATGCCCAGGCAGGCGATGAGGCCGATCAGCGCGGCCAGCACCGCCACCTCGGGCAGGGCTGAAGGACCGAAGCCGGCGAGCCTCCGGTAGATCAGCGTTGGCAGCATCGGGATGCCGGCCGGCACGCCCAGCAACGCCGGAACCCCGAAATTCCCCAGCGCCGCGACGAAGGCCATGGCGAGCCCGGCGATCAGCCCCGGCAGGCAGAGCGGCAGCACCACGCCACGCACCGCGCGCCAGGGACCGGCCCCGGAGGCCCGCGCCGCCTCCAGCACGTCGCCGGGGATGGCACGGAGCGCTGCGCGCAGGGCGAGGAAGACCAGCGGGGCATGTTCGATCCCCATCACCAGCACCATGCCCATCGCCGACTGCACCGGGTTCGGCGTGCCGACCGGCGGGGCGAGGCCCAGCGGCTTCAGGATCGGACTGCCGGACCCGGCGAGGTGGGTCCAGGCCATCGCCACGATCTGCGGCGGAATCATCAGCGGCAGGATCAGGGCGAAGGTCATCGCCGTGCGGGCGCGCAGGTCGGTCAGCCCGATCAGCAGGGCGAAGGGTCCGCCGATCAGCGCCGCCGCCAGAGTGGCTCCGGCGGCGATGGCGATGCTGTTGCCGGTGGCCCGCCAGGTGGCCGGGGAGTCGAGCACGCGCGCGAGCACCGCCGGATCGCCGGCCTCCCACAGCAGGCGCAGAACCGGCAGCAGCACGAGCAGCCCGACCAGCAGCGGCCAGCCGGGGAGGGCGGTGAGGATGCCTCTTCCCGCCCTCAAACCACCCGGGGCAATCCCCCTCTCCCCCCCGGGGACAGGGTCGGGGTGAGGGGGACGCACAGCGTGGATTTTCACAGGAGGGCCGGGATGCGCGATTCTTGAAAGTCCTCGCAATGCGTCCCCCTCACCCTAACCCTCTCCCCGGGGGGAGAGGGGACTTTTCCGTTTTGCTTCACCTCCTCACCCGCCGAACAGGTCGGCGAAGGCGCGCTTGTTCGCCTCGTCCTCGGCCAGGGCCTTGGCCGGGTCGTAGGGCAGCAGGGTGATGGTCGCCGGATCGGGGAAGCCCGGCGGCGGATTGACGCCCGGAAGCGCCGGCAGGAAGCCCTGGCGAGACGCGAGGTCCTGGCCGTCGCGGCTCAGCAGGAAGTCGATGAAGGCCTTGGCCGCCGTCGGGTTCTTCGCGGTGCTGAGGATCGCCACCGGCTCGCCGACCGCGCTGACGCCCTCCTTGGGGAAGACGAAGGCGACGGGCGCGCCCTTCAGCTGTTCGCGGATCGGCAGGTAATCGACGACCATGCCGTAGAGCTTCGCCCCGCCGGCCACGTCCTTCAGGATGCCGCCGTTGCCCTTGGCAGCAGTGACGGCGTTACGCTGCAGAGCCTCGTAATAGGCCATGCCCAGCGACGGCTGCGCCTTGATCGACGCCATGTGGATGGCGGCGGCACCGGAATAGAGTGGGCTCGGCATCACCGTGCTGCCCTTGGCCTCCGGCTTCAGCAGATCCTGCCAGGAGGTCGGCTTCATCGGGGCGGCGGTGTTGTAGACGATGCCGGTGGTGATCAGCTTGGTGCCGAACCAGTAGCCCTGCGCATCGTGCGTGCCGGGGCGATAGCCGGAAACGGGGGCGCCGGCATAGGGCTGCAGCCGCTTGTCCGCCTTCAGCGATTCCATCGTCACCGCGTCGGCGATCAGCAGCAGGTCGGGCTGCGGCGCACCGGCGGCGAATTCGGCGCGCAGCTTGTTCATCAGCTCGGTGGTGCCGTTGCGGACCCACTCCACCTCGACGCCGGGGTTCTTCGCCTTGAAGGCTTCCACCGTCTGGCGGGCGTCCGGCTCCAGCTGCGAGGTGTAGAGCACCAGCTTGCCGGTGGCGCCGTCCGCCTGGGCGGTGTGGCTCAGCGCCAGCGTCAGGACCGTGGCGAGGGTGGCGAGAAACGCCTTCATCTCTGTCGTCTCCGTGGGATCGGCGGTGAGGAGCCCTGTCTTACGCGAAGCCCGTGACAGGCGCGTGACAGCCTGGCGAAAGCCCGAGTTAATCGATCAGCTTTCCGTCCTTGAAGAAGGGATACGGGCCATCATAGTCGCCGATCACGGCGGTGTGGCTGACCACGCCGGTGTCGGCGCGCCACATGTGTATCTGGTAGCCCGGCGGCTCCATCACGAAGGCGGACGGCGCATCGTCGCGCAAATCGAGCGCCACCTGATGCGCAGTGGATGGGGCGGTCGACGCGATGGTGCCGGCCCAGCGCACCTGGATCGGCCGGTGCAGATGGCCGCACAGCACCCGTTCCACCTGCGGATGACGGCGCACCACCGCGGCCATGGCGTCGGCGCCGCTCAGGCCGAGCCGGTCCATATGGCCGATGCCGGTGTCGAAGGGCGGATGGTGCTGGAAGACGATTGTCGGCCGGTCGGGCTGCTCGGACAGGCGGGCATCCAGCCAGGCGAGGCGTTCCGCACAGAGCTCTCCGGAGCCGGAGCCGGGCAGCACGGTGTCCATGGCGATCAGGCGAACCGGCCAGTCCTCCACCGTGTAGTGGAAGAATGGGCTGTCGCCGACGCGGGCCGCAAGGTCGGGGAAGGCGTCGGAAAGACCGGCCCGTTCGTCATGGTTGCCGGGCACGGCGAAGAGCGGGACGTCGAGCGGGCGCAGCAGGGCGAGCAGGCGCTCGTACTCCTCGGCGTGGCCGGCATCGACGAGGTCGCCGGTGGCGAGGATCAGGTCGGGGCGGGGGGTGAGCGCCAGGACGGCGGCGACCGCACGCTCCAGGAACGGAGCGGTGTCGACGCGGCGGTAGGCGAGGCGACCCTCGGGCTTGATGTGGGTGTCGGTGATCTGGACGATGATCATGGGGGGCCTTTTGGGGGCTTAAGCGATTGATTTGGAAACGTTAGACCCCACCCCAACCCTCCCCCGCTGGGCGGGGGAGGGTTGGGGTGGGGGCAACCGTCGCAACGACCGAACTCACGGAACCGCCAGCACCCTCGCCGGATCGACGCGCAGCCACACCCGGTCGCCGCGCCCCAACTCGCTCCGCCCCAGGGTGTCCACCGTCAGCGCCGGCCCGTCCGTGGGCTCCACCACCAGACGGGTGCGGTCGCCCAGGAACACCGCGGCGGCGACGCTGCCGCCCAAATGCCCGTCGGCCTCCGATGCGAGCGTCAGATCCTCCGGCCGCACCAGCAGCTCCACCGCGCCGTCCGGTCCCGACCAGGGCAGCGACGCCGCTCCAATCGACAGCCTCCCGCCCCGTACCGTGCCGCCCAGCCGGTTCATCGTGCCGATGAAGTCGGCGACGAAGCCATCGGCCGGCTGGTAATAGATCTCGCGCGGGGTGCCGATCTGCGCCACACGCCCCTTGGCCATCACCACGATGCGGTCGCCCAGCGCCATCGCCTCGCCCTGGTCGTGCGTGACATAGACGGCGGTGATGCCCAGACTGCGCAGCAGCCGGTCGATCTCCAGCCGCAGGCTGTCGCGCAGCTTTGCATCCAGCGCCGTCAGCGGTTCGTCCAACAGCAGCACGCGCGGCCGCACCACCAGGGCACGGGCCAGCGCCACCCGCTGCCGCTGGCCGCCGGACAGCTGGTCGATCCGCCGCCCGGCGAATTCGCCGAGATGCATCAGGTCCAGCATCTCATCCACCCGACGGGCGCGCTCAGGCCGGGGCAGCTTGCGCACCTTCAGGCCATAGGCGACGTTCTCCGCCACCGTCATGTTGGGGAACAGGGCGTAGCTCTGGAACACCATGCCGACATTGCGGCGCTCGATCGGCAGAGCGGTCACGTCCTCCTCGCCGAACAGCACGCGGCCGCCGGGATCGGGGCTTTCCAGCCCGGCAATGATGCGCAGCGTGGTGGTCTTGCCGCAGCCGGAGGGGCCCAGGAAGACGATGGTCTCGCCGCCGCGGATGGTGAGGTCCAGCGGCTCCAGCGCGCGGGCGCTGCCGGCGAAAGTCTTGCCGCAGTGCTCCAGGCGGATCGGCACGGCATCGAGATGGAAGCTGTCGGGCATCTGGGAGTGGCCTCAAACGGACGGACGGCCGCGCTTGGCCAGACCCTGCAGCAGGATCAGGCTGGGCACGATCATCATGAAGAAGACGAGGGTGTAGGCGCTGCCGATCTCGATCCGCAGCGAGGCATAGCTGTCGGCCAGCCCGACCGGCAGCGTCTTGGTCAGCGGCGTGTGCAGCAGCCAGGTCAGGTTGAACTCGCCCACCGACAGGGTCAGCACCATCAGCGATCCGGCCAGGATGCCGGAGCGGCAGTTGGGCAGCACCACCGTGGCGAAGCGGCGGAGGAAGCCGGCGCCCAGGCTGGCGGCCCCCTCCTCCAGCGTCGTCAGGTCGATGGAGCCCATCACCGCCAGCACGGCGCGGACCATGAAGGGCAGGGTGAACAGCACATGGCCGATCAGGATGAACAGCCAGCTGCTGCGCAAATCGCCCACGCCGCCATAGGTGACGATCAGCGCCAAAGCGGTGGCGAGGCCGGGGATGGCGACCGGCATCATCAGCAGTTCCTCCACCAGCCGGGCGATCCGGCCGGGGCGGCGCGCCAGCACATAGGCTGCCGGCACCCCCAGCACCAGCGTGCAGGCGAGACAGGCGAAGGCGATCTGCAACGACAGCAGTATGGTGCCGGAATAGACCTGCAACACTTCCTGTACCCAGCGCAGGGTCAGGCCACTTTTCAGCCCGACGAAATAGTTGGCGGTCAGCCCGGCCAGCATCGACATCACCATTGGCACGGTCAGCAGGGCGCAGACCAGCAGGGTGAAGCCCAGTTGCAGCCAGAACCCCCAGCCCCGGCGATTCGACATTGTCTGCATTGCCGTCACCCCGCCGCCGCAACCGATGTGCCGGCGACGCTGCGCGCCACCGCGAGCGCCGCCCAGGTGATGATGCCGAGCAGGACGCTGAGCGCCGCCGCCGCCGCGATGTTCGCCTGGAGCGTGAATTCCGTATAGATCGTCATCGGCAGCACGTTGATCCGTGTGGCGAGCGTGAAGGCGGTGCCGAACGCGCCCATCGAGGTCGCGAAGCACAGGGCACCGGCGGAGATCAGCGCCGGCTTCAGCGCCGGCAGGATGACGTCGGCCACCACCCGCCAGGGGGATGCCCCCAGCGAGCGAGCCGCCTCCTCCAGCCGCGGGTCCAGCTTCTCCGCCGCCGCCATCACCGTCAGGATGACGCGCGGGATCGAGAAATAGACGTAGCCCAGGAACAGCCCGGCCATGGAATAGGCGAAGACCAGCTTCCCCCCGGTCAGCGCCTGGGTGATCGTGCCGATCAGCCCCTGGCGACCGGCCAGCATGATGACCATGAAGCCGATCACCACGCCGGGAAAGGCCAGCGGGAAGGTCAGCAGCGCCACCAGCAGGGCGTGGCCGGGAAAGTGATGGCGGACCAGGAACAGCCCGGCGACGGTCGACACCGCCAGCGTCACCAGGGTCACCCCGGCCGACAGCGCCAGGGTGGACAGGAGACTGTCGAGATGTCCGGGATCGATCAGCGTGGTGAGATAGGCGGACCAGCCCTCCGCCCCGCCGGCCCCGATCAGGATCAGGCGGACCAGCGGCAGCAGGAAGAAGGCCGCGAACACCGCCGCCGCCGGCGCGAGCAGGGCCGCCAGCCGCAGCGGTTCGCCCGCCCACCCCGGCCCGGCCGGCGGCCGTGCCGCCGGCCGGTGGGGGAGGGGAGCGTCCTGCACGCAGACGCTCACTTCACCTCCGCCTGATAGCGGTCCATGAAGCCCTTCTGCGCTTCGGCCATGCGGATGAGGTCGACCGGCTTGGCGCGGGCGTAATCGGCGGCCGGCAGGAACTTCGCCGCGGTCTCCGGCGACATCGCCTCGGCACGGACCGGGCGCATGAAGGCGTTGGCCCACAGGGTCTGCCCCTTGTCGGACAGGACGTAATCCAGAACCTTCTTGCCGTTCTCCGGGTTCGGGCCGTTCTTGACCAGCGCCATCACATAGGGCACCGACACGGTGCCTTCCTTCGGGATGACGAAGGCGACCGGCGCCTTGTCGGTGTATTTGGCACGGTAGGCGTTGAAGTCGTAATCGATCAGGATCGGAATCTCGCCCGACAGCACGCGGGCGTAGGAGGTTTGCTTCGGGACGATGGGCTGGTTCTTCTGCAGGTCCTTGAACCAGCCGATGGCCTTGTCGAAGCTGCCGTAATCGCCGCCCAGCGCCAGATTGACCGCCACCGCGCCGACATAGCCGACGGCGGCGCTGGTCGGGTCGAGATAGCCGACCATGCCCGAATAGTCGGGCTTCAGCAGGTCGGCCCAGCTCTGCGGCACCGGCTTGCCGCCCAGCGCCTCGGTGTTGACGAAGAAGCCCAGCGTGCCGCTGTGGATAGCGAACCAGTTGCCATCGGCGTCCTTCATCCCGTCGGGAATTTCGGCCCAGGCCGCCGGCTTGAAGGGGGTGACGACACCCGCCGCCTTGGCCTGGATGCCGACCGGCCCGCCGAGATAGACGACATCGGCCACCGGCTTGTCCTTTTCCGCCAACATGGCGGCGAGGGATTGGCCGGAGTTCTTGTTGTCGAACGGCACGGTGATGCCGAGATCGGCCTTGATCGCCTTCAACTGCGACGCCCAGTCGGCCCATTCCGGCGGGCAATTGTAGCAGATGGCGGTCGGCTCCGCGGCGGCTGCGGGAGAGACCGTGGCGGAAAGGGCGGCAACCAGCGAGACAGCGCCGAGGGCGGCGCCCAGAAAGAACCGGCTGGGCAGGAACGGCTTCATCATGATCGGGCTATCTCCGTTCGGGAAGCGTTTGGATCGGTTCGGAAGGCGCCGGGCCGAGCGATTCACCCGGACGCAAGGAAAAGGGCAGCATTACGGCGCGGCCCTGCAGGTCGCCGGAAAAGCCGGTGCGCAGGCATTCGAAGGCGGTGGCGCCCATGGCGCGGGCCGGCTGCACCAGGGTGGCGAGGCTGGGCGACATCAGCCGGCCGACCTCGATCCCGTCGAAGCCGCAGACCGACATATCGTCGGGCACCGACAGGCCGAGGTCGCGCAGCGCGCGGATGGTGGCGAGCGCCAGCATGTCGTTGGAGGCGAAGAGGGCGGTCGGCCGCTCCGGCCCTTCCAGATGGGGGGCAAGCCGGTGGGCCAGCCGCAGATCGTTGAAATCCACCTCCACCACCGGACCCGGCGGCAGGCCGGCGTCGGCCAGGGCCGCCTGCCAGCCGGCATGGCGCCGGCGCGAGCGGTCTGATTGGCGGAAGCGCCCGGCGATCATGCCGATGCGCCGGTGGCCGAGCACCGCCATCCGCTCCACCACCGCACGGGAGGCCGCGACATTGTCGACCGACACATGGGCGCGGAATGGGCGTTCAGGCTGGTTGTAGGCCAGGACATAGGGCAGCCGCACCTCGTCCAGCGTGTCGAGCGAACCGCTGCGGTCGGCGTCGGCGACGGTCAGCACCAGCCCTTCCACCCGATTGGACAGCAGCCCTTCGATGGCGCGGGATTCCTTGCCCGGATCATAATCGGTGGAAGCGATCAGGACGCTGTAGCCCGCCTCCGCCGCCGCCTCCTGGATGCCAGCGACGCTCTCGGCGAAGACGGGATTGGTCAGCGACGGCACCAGCACGCCGACGGTGCGCGTGCGCGCCGCCTTCAGGCTGCGCCCGATGGTGCTGGGGCGAAAGGACAGGTCTGACGCGGCGGTCCGGACCTTCTCCATCGTTTCCGGCGTGGCGTTTCCGCTGCCGTTGAGAACGCGCGACACGGTGGCGATGGACACCCCGGCGCGCGCCGCCACATCGCGGATCGTCGCCACGCGCTCCACCGCGCGGGCGGTGCCCCGCGGCGTCTGTCCATCGGTGAACCGCATCCCGTCCCGCACCATCGAACACCCGTCCTTTCAGCGCCGGCCGATCCGGCGTGGGGCAGAGTGACGGCGGCGTGTTGCAATCGCGTGACGTCAGGAAAACGGTTTCATGAAGAATGGAAACGTTTCCATGGACGGAGTTGGGGTGTTGTGGAGTCGTCGAAAAAAGGCTGAATTTAGTGTTTGCGTCGCCGAAGGGCTTGGACTATGTTCCACCTCCACCAGCGATGGACCCGTAGCTCAGCTGGATAGAGCGCTGCCCTCCGAAGGCAGAGGTCATGAGTTCGAATCTCGTCGGGTCCGCCATGAATTCAAGGGCTTAGCCGTTGCCGCGGCTAGGCCCTTTTCGTTTTGATTCGCTTTGTTGCATGTGCCGAGTGGATCGGGTTTTCACCTTGTACATGGTGTCTACCGCCGACCAGCCGACCGGCCGAGCCGCTTTTCGCTTGAACTCTTCCGTCGGCCCGCGCCGATACCCGGCATCCATGCCAAACCTCCCGGTCTCTCAGGCCATAGATGGAGGCTCTTCATTCTATCCGGGCAAGTGAATCCGAGACATGCCCGCTCCCCCGGAAGCCAATCCTCGATTGAAGATTCGCTTCCGCTAGAGCGGGCATCGCTCTATCTTTTATAGGCAGACAGTTCGTCCGCCGACAAATACAACGCTGAGCGTTTTTTGCTTTACTCGACAGTGACCGACTTTGCCAAATTCCGCGGCTGATCGACGTCCGTCCCCTTCAGCACTGCCGTGTGATAGGCAAGCAGCTGAACCGGAATGGCATACAGCAGCGGGGCGACCAGCGGATCGCAGGCCGGGAGCTCCACCGACCAGCGAACCTTGTCCTTCAGCTTGTCGATGCCCTTCTTGTCGGCCAGCAGCAGGACCTTGCCCGACCGCGCGCAGACCTCCTGCACGTTCGACACCACCTTCTCGAACAGCGCGTCGGACGGGACCAGCACGATCACCGGCACATTGTCGTCGATCAGGGCGATGGGACCGTGCTTCAGTTCTCCGGCGGCATAACCCTCGGCATGGATGTAGCTGATCTCCTTCAGCTTCAGCGCGCCTTCCAGGGCCAGCGGATACATGGCGCCGCGGCCGAGATACAGCACGTCGCGAGCCTCAGATACCTCCTGCGCCAGTTCCTTCAGCCGCTCGTCATGGGCCAGCACGTCGGCGGCACGGGCCGGGACCTCGCGCAGGGCGTGGGCGATCTGCTGCATCCGTTCCTGGTCGATGGCGCCGCGGGCGCGGCCGACAGTCACGGCAAGGCAGGCAAGCGTGGTCAGCTGGGTGGTGAAGGCCTTAGTCGAGGCGACGCCGATCTCCGGACCCGCCATGGTGTAGAGCACCGCGTCGGATTCCCGCGCGATGGTGCTTTCCGGCGCGTTCACGATCGACAGGATCTTCTGGCCCTGGCGCTTGCAATAACGCAGGGCCTCCAGCGTATCCAGCGTCTCGCCCGACTGCGAGATGAACAGCGCGATGCCGCCCGGTGGCAGCGGCGCCTCGCGGTAGCGGAACTCCGAGGCGATGTCGACCTCGACCGGGATGCGGGCCAGCGTCTCGAACCAGTATTTTGCGACGAAACCGGCATAATAGGCGGTGCCGCAGGCGACGATGGTCAGCTTGGACGCGCCGGCCAGATCGAACGGGAAGTCCGGCAGGGTGAAAGTGCCGGTTTCCGGGTTGATGTAGGCGTTCAGCGTGTCGCCGATGACCTGCGGCTGCTCGTAGATTTCCTTGAGCATGTAATGGCGGTAGCCGTCCTTGCCGATCAGGGCGCCGGACACCGCGGTGGTCTTCACCGGACGCTCCACCACCGCGTCGGAGGCGTCGTGGACGATGGCGGCGGTGCGGCTGACCTCGACCCAGTCGCCGTCCTCCAGATAGCAGATGCGGTTGGTCAGCGGCGCCAGGGCGAAGGCGTCCGACGCCAGATACATCTCGCCGTCGCCATAGCCGACGGCCAGCGGTGTGCCGTGGCGGGCGCCGATCATCAGCTCATGCTCGCCGGTGAAGATCAGCACCAGGGCGAAGGCGCCGGTGAAGCGCTTGAAGGCGGCGGCCGACGCCTGGACCGGCGTCATGCCGTGCTGGTCCAGGTAGTAGGTCACGAGATGGACGATCACCTCGGTGTCGGTGGCGCTTTCGAAGACGTAGCCGTGGCCGGTCAGCTCGTCCTTCAGCTCCTGGTAATTCTCGATGATGCCGTTGTGGACGACGGCAACGCGCTTGGTGGCATGCGGATGGGCATTGTTCTCCGTCGGGCCGCCGTGGGTGGCCCAGCGGGTGTGGCCGATACCGACCGTGCCGGACAGCGGCTGGTCGCGCAGCTTCATGTCCAGGTTGGCCAGCTTGCCCTCGGCGCGGCGGCGCTCGATGTGGCCGTTCACCAGGGTGGCGACGCCCGCGCTGTCATAGCCGCGGTATTCGAGCCGGCGCAGGCCCTCCACCAGCCGGGGGGACGCGTCGTGAATGCCGTTGATGCCGATGATGCCGCACATGGACCTGATGCTCCTGAAAATAGATGCCGACCGGAGAGTGAGGACCCGAACCGACCTTACGCCTTTTTTGCTTTCTCGTTTTGCTTCCGTTCGCGGAAACGCTGTGCCCAGCCGGCGTAAGCCTTCTGGCTGCCGCGGGCGACCACCAGGGCATCGGCCTCCACCGCCATCGTCACCACGCTGCCGGCGCCGACGATGGCGCCTTCGCCGATGACCACCGGTGCGACCAGCGCGGTGTTCGAACCGATAAAGGCTCCGGCGCCGATCTCGGTCCGGCTCTTGGAAAATCCGTCATAGTTGCAGGTGATGGTGCCGGCGCCGATGTTGGCCTTGGCGCCGACACGGGCATCGCCGATGTAGGTCAGGTGATTGGCCTTGGCCCCGGCCTCAATCACCGCGTTCTTCACCTCGACGAAATTGCCGATGTGGGCGTCCGGACCGATTTCCGCTCCCGGACGCAGTCGGGCGAAGGGGCCGATGACGGCGCCGCTGTCGATGCGCACGCCCTCCAGATGGCAGTAGGGCTTGATCTCCACCCGGTCGCCCACCGTCACCCCGGCGCCGAAGAAACAGCCGGGACCGACGACCACGTCGCGGCCGAGCCTGGTGTCGACGCTGAGGAAGGTGCTGTCGGGGTCGATCAGCGTGGCGCCGTTGTCCATCGCGGCCTTGCGCAGGCGGCGCTGCAGCAGCTTTTCCACCTCCGCCAGCTCGGCGCGGGAATTGACGCCGACCACCTCGGCCGGGGCGGCCTCCACCACTGCGCAGGCCATGCCGGCGCGGCGCGCGATCTGGACCACGTCGGTCAGGTAGTATTCGGACTTGGCGTTGTCGTTGCCGACGCTGCCGATCAGGTCGAACATGCGCGCACCGTCGAACGCCATCAGGCCGGCGTTGCACAGGGTGACCGCGCGCTCCTCCTCGCTGGCGTCGAGATACTCGACGATCTTCTCCAGCCCGCCGCGGGCGTTCAGGATCAGGCGGCCATAGGCGCCGGGATCGTCGGGCCGCATGCCCAGCACCACCACCGCCGGGTCGGCGGCCTGCCGGCGCGCCTGCACCAGGGCACGCAGCGTGTCCGGCGTGACCAGCGGCGTGTCGCCGTACAGCACGATGACGTCGCCGGTGAACCCCTCCAGCAGGCCGAAGGCGGCGCGCACGGCGTCGGCGGTGCCGCGCTGCTCGTGCTGGACCGCGGTGGGGTAGGGGGCGACGGCGGCGGCGACGCTGTCCATGCCGGGGCCGACCACCACCACGACATGATCGGGGTCGAGCGTCTTCACCGCGGCCAGCACATGCCCGACCATCGGCCGGCCGGCCACCCGGTGCAGAACCTTGGGCAGATCGGATTTCATGCGCGTGCCCTTGCCGGCGGCGAGGATCACGCAGGCGAGCGGACGATGGGCCATGGTGGTGTTCCTGGTCGAACCTTGGGTGTGGACGGGAAGGGGTGGAGGGAAACCCAGCGATGAAAGCGCCGTACTTGAGCCGGGAAAGGTTAAGACATCACTGCTCCTGCGGGCGACGCATCTTCCGGAGTGCGCACTGCACCATCGGCAATTCCGAGAGTGGTGTGCCACAGCACGCGAAGGAAGCCCAAGTCAACTTTTGTTTCAGCCTGTCATAGCCGCGCCGGCCATGGCGTGGTCCTGCACCGGACGGCGGAAATAGCCGCTTCGGTCGGGATCGGCCCAAGGCGGACATGCGTGTGGAGAGGGTGGGTGCCGGCCGGTCCAGCACCACTTTGCCGATGCGCCAAACACTCCGTGAAGGCTGCGGACCGTCCGTTCACCCCGGCGACCGCGGGTGCAACGGAACGAGGCATACGCTGATACTATCCTTTTGGACAGCTGCGGTATCCCTCAGGATCCGCCCACGGGCGTGGCAAAGCCCCTACAGTATTAGGGTCGATCCGGGAGGGCGCGCCATGATGCAGGACGATGCCGTGACAGCCGGTTCTCTGGCCATCTGTACCACGCTGCTGATGCTGTCCGCTTCCGGCAGGCAAGACAAGCAATCAAGAACCTGCCGGGTGCGGGCCGGGCGGCGGCACGTCGTGCCGCAGTCGGCGCCGCGCTACGGCGGTCCCCAATGGGAAGGAACTCCACCATGGTCTCTCGCATGGCTCGGATCGTTCATATGGGAAAACTGGGCGGCTATGCGGCGCTTCTCGATGGCGCGCTGCTGGAATTGGACGGCCGCCTTCTCTGGCCGTCGGCGGGGGCGTTGAGCGAAGCGATGCGGCGCGCCGGCATTCAGCCGTCGGACCTGATCCTCGACACCCGCTCGCCCGCCGGGACCACGCCCGCCGCAACGGTCAACGGATCGGCGGCTGTGAGGCCCCGGTCCGGCGGTCTGCCGCTGGCGGCGTGACGCCCGTCAGGTGGACGACCACGCTGCCGAAATCGCTGTCCGTCTCCAGCCGCACCGGCAGGGGCGGATAGCCGGCGGCGACTGGAGCCAGCCACAGATCCACCGGCGGCCGGTCCGCCGGGCTGCTCCGCTGCCAGAACCGGCCGGTGGGGCCGGACCTGCCGTATCCCGCCACCGGCTTGTAGCTGACCCGGCATTGCTGCGCGACGCCGGAGAAGACCGAATAGCGTGACGGATCGACGATCCGCCGTCCCACCTCGGCGAACAGCATGTCATAACGGCGGCGCCCGTCGAACACCGGCAGCGACCGGTCGCAGCGTTCGCTCGCCCCCACCGCGAAGAGCAGGTCCAGCACGGCGGACAGCGGGTCCAGCGTGCCGCGCTGCAGGGCGGGCGGCACCGGCTCGCGGTCGTCGGTCTCCGGCGGGGGAGTGACGGTGGCGGACACGTCGCCCTGCGGTCCGTAGGTCAGGGTGACGTTGCGCGGCTCCCCCCGGAACCGGCTGGACTGCCGATGGCTGGCCGGCCTCAGATCGTCGCCCTGGCGGCGGCCGTCGCTCTCCGATTCCGTCTTCCAGGTGAACAGGCGGCCAATGGTGCCGCCCGTCACCGCCGACACCGCGATCCGGTAGCGGTCGCCCGTCATGTCCAGCGTCGCATCCACGTCCAACGCGGTGACGCCGCCGACGAACACGCGGTAGGTCGCCTTCAGCGGCTCCGCCATGGCCGCCGGTCCTGCGAGTGGCAACAGGGGGAGCGACAGGCCGGCGGCCAGCAGGGCCGTTCCGAAACGGTTGGGGAGGCGGAGAGGGCTGGGATGGGGCACGGTCCGGGGCTCCTGCTGGCGGCGAAATCTTTTTTAAGATGGTGATGAATCTGATGCTTGACACCCGGCAGGGAAGGCCGTAGAAACCCGCCCACCGCAGCGGCGGGGCCGACGAAAGACGGTCGCGACGCTCCCGGGAAATTCAGCCGGAACGGCCGGACGGAACGGGGCAAAGAGTTTCAAGGTTCGGGCGCGTAGCTCAGCGGGAGAGCATTCGCTTCACACGCGAAGGGTCACAGGTTCAATCCCTGTCGCGCCCACCATCAAAAAGGCTTCGGACGAGAGTCCGGAGCCTTTTTCTTTTCCCGGCTATCCTGGCGGGGGCCAAGCCACTGCCGGCTCCGGGAGGCAGGGGAACCACGCCAAAACGTGAATTATATATTTCTTATATAATTGCCGAATCCGCGGTCGATTGACGCAGATCAGCCCCGTTTGCGTTGCAATACGGTAGGTTGGGTCATTCCCTGTCACCCGCTTCGGAAAGCCTCACCTCATGGACGATACCCGCATCGCTCTGCTCTCTGTCGGCCTGCTCGTCGTGGTCCTCGCCATCATCATCGGCTCGGTGATTTTCGTCCCGTCCTTCACCGCCCTGCTCGCCACGCTGCTGGCCTGGGCGAACCTGGCCTATCTGGTCGGCATCACCATCAAGCGCTGATTTCCCAGGGTCGACGCGGCGGGGGAGGCGGTGCCTTCGCCGCCGCCTCGGCAACAGTCTGTCTTACGGAAAGCTTTTCTGGACAGGAACGGTCCGACGCGTTATCCAGCGCGCGAATTCGACGCGCAAGGATCGCCGCCATGACGTTGACTGCCGCCCAGACCTCCAGCGACCTGCCGATCCTGAGGACGGTCGAGGATCTGCGAGCACAGGTCGCGGCTTGGCGCGCGGAGGGACTGACCGTCGCCCTCGTGCCGACGATGGGTGCACTGCATGACGGGCATCTGGGCCTCGTGCGGCGCGGGCGGGAATTGGCCGACCGGGTGGTCGCCAGCGTCTTCGTCAACCCGACCCAGTTCGCCCCACATGAGGATTTCGACCGCTACCCGCGTGACGAGGCCGGCGATTCCGCCAAGCTCGCGTCGGCCGGCTGTCACGCGCTCTATGCCCCGTCGGTGCGCGCCATGTATCCGGAAGGCTTTGCCACCGCCATCTCGGTCGGCGGCCCGGCGGAGGGGCTGTGCGGTGCCTTCCGGCCACAGATGTTCGGCGGCGTCGCCCTGGTGGTGACCAAGCTGTTCCTGCAAGCCCTGCCGGACGTCGCGGTGTTCGGCGAAAAGGACTATCAGCAGCTGATGGTGATTCGCCGCTTCACCCGCGATCTCGACATCCCCGTCCGCGTCGAAGGGCTGCCGACGGTGCGCGAGGCCGACGGGCTCGCCATGTCCTCCCGCAACGCCTATCTCAGCGCCGACGAGCGTGCCCGCGCGCCGGAACTGCACCGGGCTCTGACCGCGGCGGCCGAGGCTCTGACCCGCGGGGCCGAGGCCGACGGTGCCCTGACCGGCATCCGCGGCCGGATCGCCGAGGCTGGTTTCGGCACCATCGACTATGTCGAACTGCGCGATGCCGAAACGCTGGAGCCGGTGACCGCCGTCACCCGTCCTGCCCGGCTCCTCGCCGCGGCCTGGATGGGCAAGGCCCGCCTGATCGACAATGTTCCGGTTGTTCCGGCCGGCTGAACGGGCTGATTGTCCGTCAGGCCGATCGATCGGTATTTGACCTGCCTTTGCTGCAGGCCTAGCATCATCGGCGATGGGACTTTTGACCCTCGTGATTGGGGGCGGAAAGGCGATCTTGCGGCTCGTCCGTCGCAACCGGCATGGGGAAACGGTGTCCCTGATGCCGCTGGTTCTGACCGGCCTGCTGCTGGCGCTGGCGGCGCTCGGCACCACGGGTGCCGTGGTGGCCAGCAAGAACCGCGCACCCGCGCCACAGGCACAGCCGGGGGTCAGCAAGAAATACGCCGCCCTGCCGATGATGACCTTCGGCTTGGGCGGTGGCGGCGCGCGGATGGTCGACGTCAAGGTTCTGCTGGAGATCGACCCGTCGGTCGACGGCAAGGTCGCCGATCCCTACGTCCCCCGCATCTCCGACCAACTGTCCGACCGCATGCGCCAGATCGACCCGCAGCAATTGACCGGCGCCGACGGGGCGATGCTGATGAAGAGCACGATTGCGGGTGTGCTCGACCGCGAACTGCGCGGCGTACGGGTGAAGGATATCCTGCTGGACCGGATGGTGGTGCGGTAGGAAAGGGCGGGGGCAGGCGCCGCGAGGACGCCCACCCCACTCCAATCATGAAGCTCTCGTCACTCGGCCGCGACGGCGGCGCGGCGCTGGGCGTCGCGCGACTGTCGGCCTTCCTTCAGCTTTTCTGCCAGCAGGAACGCCAGTTCCAGCGACTGGCTGGCGTTCAGGCGCGGGTCGCAGGCGGTGTGGTAGCGCAGCGCCAGATTGTGGTCGGTGATCGCCTGGGCGCCGCCGGTGCACTCCGTCACGTCCTGGCCGGTCAACTCGAAATGCACGCCGCCGGCATGGGTGCCTTCGGCCTGATGCACCTCGAAGAACCCGCGCGCCTCGGCCAGCACGCGCTCGACCGGACGGGTCTTGTAGCCGGTGGTCGACTTCACCGTGTTGCCGTGCATCGGGTCGCAGGACCACACCACCGTGCGGCCTTCGCGCTGGACCTTGCGGAGCAGTGGCGGGAACTTCTCCGCCACCTTGTCGGAGCCCATGCGCACGATCAGCGTCAGGCGCCCGGCCTCGTTGGTCGGGTTCAGGATGTCGATCAGGCGGATCAGCTCGTCCGGGTCGGTGGTCGGGCCGCATTTCAGGCCGATCGGGTTCTTCACCCCGCGCAGGAACTCGACATGGGCGCCGTCGGGCTGGCGGGTGCGGTCGCCGATCCACAGCATGTGGGCCGACACGTCGTACCAGTCGCCGGTGGTGCTGTCGACGCGGGTCAGCGCCTGCTCGAACGGCAGCAGCAACGCCTCGTGGCTGGTGAAGAAATCGGTCTCGCGGATCTGCGGCGTCGTCTCCGCGGTGATGCCGCAGGCGGCCATGAAGGCCAGCGCCTCGTCCAGTCGGGTGGCCAGCTCCTGGAAATGCTCGCCGGCCGGCGACTTCTCGACGAAGCTCAGCGTCCACTGATGGACCTTGTGCAGGTCGGCGTAACCGCCCTGGGCGAAGGCACGCAGCAGGTTCAGCGTGGCGGCGGCCTGGGTGTAGGCCTGCATCATGCGCTCCGGATCTGGAACGCGGGCCTCGCTGGTGAAATCGAAGCCGTTGATGATGTCGCCGCGGTAGGACGGCAGTTCCACCCCGCCGATGTCTTCCATGTCGGCCGAACGCGGCTTGGCGAACTGGCCGGCCATGCGGCCGACCTTGATGACCGGGATCGAGGCGCCGAAGGTCAGCACCACGGCCATCTGCAGCAGGACGCGGAAGGTGTCGCGGATGTTGTTGGGGTGGAATTCGGCGAAGCTCTCGGCACAGTCGCCGCCCTGCAGCAGGAAGGCCTGGCCGGCGGCGGCCTCGGCCAGCTTGGCCTTCAGCCTGCGGGCCTCGCCGGCGAAGACAAGCGGCGGATAGGAGGACAGACGCTGTTCGACCGCCTCGACCTTGGACTGGTCGGGATAAGTCGGCAACTGCTTCGCCGGTTTCGTCTTCCAACTGGCGGGTGTCCAACGCTCGACCATGACGCGCCTGCTCTTCCTTGACGATTGCGGAACGGGGGCCGGGCGGGCGGCGAACGACCGGCGGCGAATCCCGTTGGGGGGTACTCTATAGCGCGACTCGCGGTAACTTTTCCACAGTTTCGGCCCGCCTGCCGGCAATGCTGTGCCGCGGCACCCCATGCTCCGCCACCGGGAGTGATTTCAGATGAAAGGAAGTTCGCGTCGGCGCCGCTGGCGGCGGGGCCTTGCGCCCTTTATACATCGGGGCAGCCGACCACCCCCCGACCAATGCCCCCGATCATTGCCCGAGAGGAGCCTTTTTTGGTGAAAGCGACATCCTGGCGGGCAAGTCGCCTGTCCTCCTGGGGGCAGGCCCTGTCGGTCTACCGCGACCCGCGCGTGCTGGCGATCCTGTTCCTGGGCTTTGCCGAAGGGCTGCCGTTCGCGCTGACCGGAGCCACGCTGAATGTCTGGCTGACCGAGGAAGGCGTCAGCCGGACCAACATCGGCCTGTTCGCGCTGGTCACCATGCCCTATGCGCTGAAATTCCTCTGGGCGCCGCTGATCGACCGCATGAGGCTGCCGGTGATGACGCGGCTGTTCGGCCGGCGGCGCGGCTGGGCGCTGACGGCGCAGGCGGCGCTGATCGCGGCATTGCTGGGGCTGGGCACCACCGATCCCGGACAGGATCTGTGGTGGACCGCGCTGTGCGCGGTGCTGGTCGCCTTCTGCTCCGCCAGCCAGGACATCGTCGTCGATGCCTACCGCGTCGAGGTTCTGGAGGAGCATCAGCAGGCCGCCGGTGCCGCGGTGCTGGTGCTGGGCTATCGCTTCGGCCTGATGGCGGCGGGGGCGGGCGCCCTCTTCATCGCGGAGGCCTATGGCTGGCGCACGGCCTACGAGGCAATGGCGGCGCTGGTTCTGGTGGGGATGGCGACCATCCTGCTGTGCCGCGAACCGAAGGAACCGCCGCCCAGCGCCCGCGAAACGCTGATCGCCGAGTGGCTGGCGCGCCGGCCGCATCTGTCGGGCCGCAGCGCGGTTATGCTCGCCTGGCTCTATGGCGCGGTGGTGGCACCCTTCCTGCAGTTCATGGAGCGGCGGGCCTGGGTGCTGATCCTGGCTTTCATCGCCAGCTACAAGCTGGGGGAGGTGCTGGCCGGCCAGATGTCGTCGACCTTCTACATCAGCCTGGGATTCACGAAGTCGGAGATCGCCACGGTCAGCAAGCTGTTCGGCCTGTGGGCGACCATCGCCGGGGGACTGCTGGGCGGGCTTCTGGTCGGCAAAATCGGGGTGCTGCGCGGCCTGATGATCGGCGGCATCCTGCAGATGGTGTCGAACCTGGGCTACGTCCTGCTGGCCTGGACCGGCCATGACGTGTCGATTTTGGCGGTGACGGTGGTGATCGACAATGTCTGCGGCGGCATCGCCACCGCGGCCTTCGTCGCCTACCTGTCGGGGCTGTGCAACGTCGCCTACACCGCGACCCAATACGCGCTGCTGTCGAGCTTCTACAAGCTGGGCGGCGACCTGTTCGGCGCCTCGTCCGGCTGGTTGGCGGAGCGGATGGACTGGATCAGCTTCTTCCTGCTGTCGATGGCGGGCGCCCTGCCGGCGCTGTGCCTGCTGGTCTGGCTGATGGGGCTCCACCGCCGGGACCAGGAGACCGCCGTCCCCGCACAGTGACGGGGACGGCATCGCCGGAGAGAGCTGTCAGCCCCCGGTGGTGGTCTTGGTCTTGCCGGCGCCCGGCCCGGCGCCAAGGTCGGCACCGGTCATCGGATCGGCGTCCGGCTTGGACATAGTGCGGGCGGCCACGGCGTTGACCGCGGCCATCTCCGAGGCGGCCAGCTTGACCGTCGGGTTGCCGTCGCCGCCGTTGACCGGGGCGTCGCCCATCTTGACGTCCACGAACTCCCACTGGGCGCCCTGGTTCCAGGGGCCGCGCATGTCGCCTTCGCCCTGGCTCATGTTGTAGTACTTGTCGGTGTATTCCGGCTTGCCCGGCAGCTTGCCCGGCGGGAAGTTGTTGTCGATGGCGTACAGCGCCTTCTCGAAGCTCTTCTGGTGGGCGATCTCGCGGGTCATCAGGAAGCCCAGCGCATCCTTCACGCCCGGATCGTTGGTGACGTTGATCAGGCGCTCGTAGATGATCTTGGCGCGCGATTCCGCCGCGATGTTGGAGCGCAGGTCGGCCGTCGGGTCGCCGATGCTGTCGATGTAGCCGCCGGTCCACAGCTGCCCGGCCGAGTTCACCAGGGCCGGACCACCGCCATACAGAAGCGACAGGGTGTGGCTGCCGTTGCCCTGGGTGATGTTGGCATAGAGGTCGGTGGTCTCTTCCGCACCCTCGGCCAGCTTGCCCTTGGCGCCCTTGGTCAGCATGGCGACGATGGAGCCGATCACCTCGAGGTGGCTCAGTTCCTCGGTCGCGATGTCGATCAGCATGTCCTTGCGGCCCGGATCTTCGTCGGCCAGACCCTGGGTGAAGTAGCGCATGGCCGCGGCGAGTTCACCCTGCGGGCCGCCGAACTGCTCAAGCATCAGGCTGGCGAGCACAGGATTCGGCTCCGACACGCGGACCGTGTACATGAGCTTTTTGTTGTGCATGAACATGCGAGGGACTCCTCCTGGATCAATTGGCCCGCTTTGCAGGGGCCGCGGATCGGCGCGACCGGGACCGGACCGTATCGCCCATGCCCTTAACCGCGGATCTTTAGAAGCGTTCCAGGAGAAATGCCTGTTTTGGAGTGCTATGACGGACGGATCCTAACGGAGGCTGTAATGACTGCCTTCCGTTCAGATTGCCCCGTCGGTGCGCGAGGCGTCCACGCCGGCGCTCTGCCGAGTGGACGCCCTCGGCCATCGTCGCTACGGACTCACTGTGCCTGGGCCCGGCAGGCTTCCAGGGCAGAAATCGCCTTGCGGGTGTCGTCAAGGTAATAGGTATAGGCGTAGTCGTCGCTCTTGCCGTCGATCTCCATGTAGAGTTCGCGGCCGTTCATCAGGGCATCGATCGCCTTGGAGGTGGCCGGGATGCCGACGACGGCCATCGTCTTGTCGATGGCTGCGCCCGGAACGTTGTCGCTCCACTTTTTATCGACCGAGAGGGAGATGGTGAGGTCTTCCTTCTCCTTCAGCTTCCAGCTGGAGTCG
Organism: Azospirillum sp. BE72; assembly: GCF_031455875.1. Lineage (NCBI taxonomy): Bacteria > Pseudomonadati > Pseudomonadota > Alphaproteobacteria > Rhodospirillales > Azospirillaceae > Azospirillum > Azospirillum sp. BE72. The sequence goes on along the minus strand of NZ_JAVDTO010000015.1, from coordinate 95,740 downwards.
CTGAAGATCAGCACCATTGCCTGGCCTTTGTTGGTATAAGCCAGGGCGATGGCGGCGGTGTCCTTGGAATCGGTCTTCCATTCCTGGCTGATGGCGCAGTCCTTGTCGATCTTGACGTCCCACACGCCGATCTTGGTCTGGGCCTGGGCAGTACCAACCGAAGCGAGTGCCGCAACGCAAGCAGCCGCTGCAAAAATTCCGCGCATGTTTGGAGCCGTTCCCTGGAAAAATTGTTCGTACCACCATGGTAGGTACTACAATCGGGGGAGGTCCAGGGTTTTCGAGGTCTTGCGCTGTGGAAACGAACAGGGCCACGGGCGGAAGAGTCCGGCCATGGCCCTGCTGCGGATTTCAGGCTGCAAGTGCGGGCGGCACCCGGCAGTTCAGATCTTCTTTTCCGGCTCCGCCTTCTCGCGCATCAGCACGAATTCCTCCGAGGTTGAAGGATGAAGCGCGATGGTGCGGTCGAAGTCGCGCTTGGTGGCGCCGCAGTTCAGCGCGATGGCCAGCGGCTGCATCATTTCCGGCGCGTCCATGCCCATCATGTGGCAACCGAGCACGCGCTGGCTCTCGCCGTCGACCACCAGTTTCATCAACACCCGTTCGTCCCGGCCGGACAGGGTGTGCTTCATCGGGCGGAAGCCGGCCTTGTAGATGTCGACCTGCGGGTATTTGGCGCGGGCCTGCATCTCCGTCAGCCCGACGGTGCCGAGCGGCGGCAGCGAGAACACCGCGGTCGGCACGTTGTCGTAGCCGATGTGCATCGGGTTGTCGTTGAACAGCGTCTCGGCCAGCGCGCGGCCCTCGGCGATGGCGATGGGGGTCAGCGCCATGCGGTCGGTGACGTCGCCGATGGCATAGATGCTGTCCACGCTGGTGCGCGACCAGTCGTCGACCGGAATCGCACCTGCCTCGTTCAGCGTGATGCCGACCTCTTCCAGGCCGAGATTCTTGGTGTTCGGGCGCCGGCCGGTGGCGGCCATCACCAAGCCTGCCGAATGCTCGCGGCCCATATGGTCGGTCAGGGTATAGCCGCCCGCACCCTTTTCCAGCTTCACCGGCTTGCAGCGCGAGACGATGTTGATGCCGCGCTTGCGCATCTCCTGCGCCAGGGCGACGCGGATGTCGTCGTCGAACCCGTTCAGCAAATCGTCGCCGCGGATCATCAGCGTCACTTCGGAGCCCAACCCGCGGAAGATGCTGGCGAATTCCACGGCGATGTAGCCGCCGCCGATGATCAGCACGGAATGAGGAAGCTTTTCGAGATGAAGCGCCTCGTTGGAGGTCGCGGCATGCTCGATCCCCTCGATCGGCGGCAGCGACGGCCAGCCGCCGGTGGCGATCAGGATGTTGCGGGCGGTGTAGCGCTTGCCGTCGACCTCCACCGTATGGCGGTCGACGATCCGGCCGAATCCCTCGTACAGGGTCACGCCGGAATTCTTCAGCATGGTGATGTAGATGCCGTTCAGCCGGTCGATCTCGCGGTCCTTGCGCGCGATCAGCGTTTCCCAGTCGAAGGCCGGCGTGTGGGAGCTCCAGCCATAGCCGCAGGAATCCTCGAAGCCGTCGCGGAACTGGGCGGCGTAGACCAGCAGCTTCTTCGGGACGCAGCCGCGGATCACGCAGGTGCCGCCGACGCGGCTGCCTTCGCAGATCGCGACCTTCGCGCCGTAGGACGCGGCGCGCCGGCTTGCGGCGACGCCCCCGGACCCCGCCCCGATGGTGAAGAGGTCGAAATCGAACTCGGCCACGGCCGTCTCCTTCCGCAACTTGACCCTTGTCCCACGAACGCGTCCCGCGAACGGTCGCGGGCCTGCTGATGTGGTCGGGCAGGATATGGGGAGGCAAGGGGCGTTGGGAAGCGCGCCGTCAGCGCAGCAGCATATCCTGGATCAGCACTTGCCGAAGCTTCAGCGGCCGCATGGTCTTGTTGGCGACGTGGCGCAGCGCGTCCTTGACATAGGCCGGCCCGTCGGCCCCCTGCAGTTCGGCCGGATCGACCTCCAGCAGGCGCCGGCTGATGGCGTCGGCGATGCGCGGCAGGTGGGGGATGACCGTTTCCAACGGCGTCGCCGGGTCGAACTCCAACACCGCGCGCAGCCGCAATTCCTGCAGGCGGCGGCCATCGTTCAGGGTCAGGGTCAGGGTGGGCAAGGCGGCGTAGACGGCGGGGGCTGGTGCCATGCCGATTCGGGGAGCGGCGAAGGCGCCCTGTGCGGGGACCGGGCGGAGCAGCAGGGCGCCGCCGACCCCGGCGCCGGCGAAGGCGAGCATCAGCCCGATCAGCGCCAGAACGATCCGGTTCCCCGTCCCTTCGAAGGAGGGCAGGGCGGGCGGAGCCGATTCGGCGGTCGCGGTCATCTTCGCCATTCCGTTCAGCCGCCCTGTTGCGATCGAAGCCTGTGCGACGACTTTAAAAGCGCGGAAGTGGTAGGTCAAATAACGGTATTTGATCTGGTTTTTCTCTGAATGCGACAGGTGAAGCAGGACAACGACTGCAGCCTCTACACGGTGATTTTACGAGCATTCGATCTGTTTGCAGGAGATGTCGGCACCGGAGATCTCACCGGAAAATGCAATGCTGCCATCCGTTCCGGGTTGGCAGGATGGGAAGCCTCTTCCCCCGCCCGCCCGGGGCGTATAATGCTGGGATTCCAACACAACCGGCCGGCTGCCCTGTCCGGCGGCCGGGCCATCCAGAACGAAGCATCGCAAAGCCATGCGCGGACACAGGCGCGGACAGGGGCGGAAGGCGAGGGTTACCGGTATGAGCAACACCGACAACCGATCAGTTGGCGGCCGGGCAGCGGGAAGCGGGATGGCCGGCAAAGGGCCGACCGCCCTCAACCCGTCCTCCGCCCAGATTCCCGACTGGACGGACACCTATTTCCGCCGCACCAGGGAAGCGGTGGGCAAATTCGGCGACAAGACCGTCACCTACGCCATCTTCATGCGGCGCCCGGTGGTCTGCGCCCCGCGTCTGGCGGTGGACTGGCTGGAGGCGGTGGCGCGCGAGCGCAACACGACGTTCCAGATCGAGCTGAACTACCCCGAGGGCAAATGGGTCGGCGCCGGCGAGCCGATCATGTACGTCACCGGCTCCTTCTACCATCTGGTCGATTGCGAGACGATCATCCTGCAGAAGCTGGGGCCCGCCAGCGTCGCGGCCTACAACGCCTTCACCATGTGCGCCGACCTGCCGAAGGTCGCCTTCCTCGCCATGGACGCCCGCCACTGCGCCGGGACGGAGATGGCGGAGATGATGGCCTATGCCGCCTCCGTCGGGTCGGACCGGGCCAAGCGCAAGGTCGGCGCCAAAGGCTTCATCGGCAACGCCACCGACGCCACAGCCTCCTATTTCGGGCAGGAGAAGGGCATGGGCACCATGCCGCACGCCCTGATCGGCTATGCCGGTTCGACCGTGCGCGCGGCGGAGATGTTCCATGAGACCTTCCCCGACCTGTCCCTGACCGTGCTGGTCGATTATTTCGGCCGCGAGATCACCGACGGGCTGGAGGTCTGCCGCCGCTTTCCGCAGCTGGCCGCCCAGGGCAAGCTGGCGCTGCGGCTCGACACCTCCGGCGGGCGTTTCGTCGAGGGGCTGGATCCGCCCGGCTCCTATGCCGTGCTGGAGCGCCATGCGCCGCACGCCATCCGCGGCTATCGCGACGAGACCCAGCTGCGCTACCTGATCGGCACCGGCGTGTCGGCCGCTGCGATCCATTATGTGCGCGAACGGCTGGACGAGGCCGGCTTCCCGGCGGTGAAGATCGTCGCCAGCAGCGGCTTCGGCCCGGCCAAGTGCCGCCTGATGGCGGAGGCCAACGCGCCGGTGGACGTGATCGGCACCGGCAGCTACCTGCCCGAACGCTGGACCGAGACCTATGCGACCGCCGACATCATCGAATATGACGGCGAACGCCGCGTAAAGGTCGGCCGCGAGTTCCTGTTCCGGCGATAGGTCACGACCGCGACGGGTGCGCCCGCATGCTGGCACGCCCACCTGTTTCCGCTCCCCAGAGCCGGCCAAAAGGGCTGTTGCCCGGCTATGTCACGGGCCAGGACAGGACTTCCATCCTGTTCTGGCCCAAAAACGACCGCACCCACCCATAGTCCAGGCCTATTGCAAAGCCCTCGCAAGGGAAGAGGGTTGGGGTGAGGGGGGACGCCTGGCGAGGATCGCTCAGCCACGGCGCCGCACCGCTTCGCCGAACAGGCCTTGCGGCCGCAACACCAGGATCGCCAGCAGCGTCAGGTACAGCGCCCCCAGCGCCACCGGGTAGGACAGCACTGACGACACCCCCACCTCGAACAGCGCGATCAGCAGCGCCCCCACCACAGCCCCCGGCACCGACCCCCAGCCCCCGATGGTTACCGCGATGTAGGCCTTCAAGATCAGGTCGCCACCCGCGGTCGGCGTGACGAAATAGCGGTTGGCGAGCAGCAGGCCGGCCGCCCCGGCACAAGCGGACCCGATGGCGAAGGTCACCAGGATCATCGCGGTGACCGGCACGCCACAGGCCCGCGCCATTTCCGGGTCCTGCGCCGTTGCGCGCAGCCGGCGTCCCAGCTGCGTGCGGGCGAACACCCATTGCTGCGCACCGATCAGCAGCGCCGCCACCGCGACGATGGCGAGCGACTGCTCGGGAACCGCCAGCCCGCCTATGTAAAGCGTGTCGTCGCCGAACAGCGGCGGTGCGGCGCGCGGCTCCGGCCCGAACAGGATCGCGGCGCCGTTCTGAAGTATGATGCCGATTGCGATGGTGCTGATGAAGACCGATACCGGCGGCCGGCGGCGCAGCGGCAGATAGGCCATCAGCGCCAGCAGCAGGCCCAGCCCCGCCATCAGCGCCAGCACCACCGGCAGCAGGGCGATGCCCGGCAGCGGGATCAGCGGCGCCAGCGCCACCGCCAGCAGCCCGCCGGCCATCACGAGATCGCCCTGGGCGAAATTCACTGCCGAGGTGGCATTCAGCACCAGCACGAATCCCAGCGCCACCAGCGCATAGGCCGCCCCCAGCGCCACCCCGTTGACCAGCAGTTGAAGCGCCGCCATCCGCTCACTTCGCCGCGAGCGCGGGGTCGTCGTAGCGCTTCACCAGCGCCGGCACGCGGCTGGTCCCGTCATAGCAGACGATGACGGCGGAATGGGCCATGTTGCCCTTGCCGTCGGACTTGTAGGTCATGGCGAGGCCTTTGAAGGTCTCCGAAGACAATGCTTTTCGGATGGCATCCGGCGTCCGGGCGCCGGCCTTCGCCGCCTCCAGCACCATGGTCATTCCGTCATACTGGCCGAGCGCGAAGGCGTCCGGCTCCTTGCCGAAGGCGGCGCGGTAGGCGTCGGTGAAGGCCTTGACCTCCGGCGTACCGCCCGAGATGGGCGAGGCCGCGGTCTCGGCACAGACGCCCTTCAGCTCCGCCGGCTCCAGCAGGGCGGCGGTGCTCGGCTGATGCATGGCGGAGCCGGCGACGATGGGCACCGCCACCCCGCTGGACGCCGCCTGCCGCAGCAGCAGCGCGGTCGGGCCGGAGTGCAGATGCAGCACCAGCACGTCGGGCTTGGCGGCCAGCGCCTTGGTCAGCACCGGCAGCAGGTCCTTGGCGGCAGGGTCCACCCCCTCCTCGAAGACGGGCGTGACGCCCAGCGCCTTGAAGGCGGCGTCGAGATGCGTCTTGCCGCTCTGCCCGTAGGCGGTGGTCTGGTAGATGACGGCGGGCTGCCGCTTGCCCAATTCCTCCACCACATAACGGGCGTGAGCGGCCTTGGTCACGGCATCGCCGGGGAAGAAGCGGAAGACCCAGGGGTTGCCCTGCTCGGTGATCGACGCGGTGCCCGACACGGTGACCAGCGGCAGCTTCAGCTCCTGCGCCAGCGGCAGCATCGCCAGCATCTGGGTGCCGAGCATGCTGGCGGCGACCGCCCCGACCGTGCCGCTGCCTGCCGCACGTTCCAGCGCCGTCACCGCCGCCTCGGGCGAGGTGCCGGTGTCGACGACTTCGGAGGCGATGGCGATGCCGGCGGGGGTCTGCTTCAGCGCCAGGGCCGCGCCGTTGCGCTGGCTGGTTCCCTCCAGCGACAGGAAGCCGGTCAGCGGCACAAGAACCGGGAAGGACAGCGTGTCGTCGGCCCGGGCTGCGGACGACAGACAGGACGATGCGGCCAGCAGGCCGATCAGAAGGGGAAGCGCACGCCGCATGACCGAAAACTCCTCAACACGCGCCGGCAAGTGGAGCGACGCGGAGGGGACGGGGCATTTGCAGGCGATCCGTCGGGTTCCGGTCGGCTCCCTTCGCCGGCATGACCCGGATCAGGTTCGATGGGTGTTGTCTCAGCCCGCGCGTCCGCCGATCAGGCGTCTGCACGGGCACCCCAGCCGTGAACAGGCGGCGAGAGTGTCGCCGCCGGGCCCGTCCTGTCAAGAACCCAGCCGGCGGCGCTCCGCCGTGGTTTCACGATGCAGGATGTAAAGCCCGCTGCCGATGATGACCATGGCGCCAAGCAGCACCGGCGCGGTCGGCAGGTCGCCGAACACCATCCAGCCGAACAGGCTGGCCCAGACCATGCCGGTATATTCGAAGGGCGCCACCACGGCCGGCGGCGCGCGGCGGAACGCCTGGGTCAGCAGCACCTGCGCCCCGGCGCCGATTGCGCCGACGAGCGCCATCAGCCCCAGTGCGGAGGCGGTCGGCGCGGTCCAGACGGGAACCGTCAGCGCGCCGCTGACCACCGTCGTCGTCAACAGCAGATAGAGCACGATCGACGCGCTGGTCTCCGTCCGCGACAGGCCGCGTACGGCGAGAGCGGCCAGCGCATAGAACAGGGCGGCGCACAGCCCGACCAGCACCGGCACCAGCGGCGCTCCGGCCGACGGCTGCGCCATCACCACCACGCCGCCGAACCCGACCACCACCGCGGCCCAGCGCCGCCAGCCCACCGGCTCCCCCAGCAGCGGGGCGGACAGCGCGGTGATGAACAGCGGCCCGGCGAAGCTCAGCACATAGACGTCGGCCAGCGGCAATTCCCGGAACGCATAGAAGAAGCATCCCATGGAGATCAGCCCGGCGAAGGCGCGCCAGACATGCCCCCAGGGCCGCTGCGTCCGCATCGCCGCGATCCCGCCGCCCCGCCACAGGGTGTAGCCGCCCACCAGCAGGAAGGCGACCAGGGAGCGCACGAACATCAGCTGCGGCACCGGGTAGCCGGCGGTCAGGAACTTGATCAGCGTGTCCATCGCCGCGAAAAGCAGGATCGCGCCGAGGAAGCAGCCGACGGCATAGGGAACCGAATCGGCCTCGACAGGCAGCAGGTCGGCGGTTTCGGCGTCGGTCATTGGATCGGTTCGGACGGGCAATGGCGGGAGTTGCCCACGATATGGGCAAATCCGCCCGCGTCCCAATGCCGCAACCGCAGGTCTGGTAGGCGTGGGATCTTGGAGGGGGGTTACACCCCCACCTATCCTCCCCCGCTGGGCGGGGGAGGATAGGTGGGGGTGTAACCTCGCCGAAGCCTTCCCCTCACCGCGTCAGAACCATCACCAGCCGCTCCACCGGCGCATCGTTGACCAGATGCGACTCGACGATCTCGTCGATATCCTCAGGTGTTTCCGGCCGATACCAGATGCCCTCCGGATACACCACCATCAGCGGACCGGCGGAACAGAAGCCGAGACAGCCCGTCAGCGCCATGCCCACGTCCGTCAGGCCCTTGCCCTGGATTTTCTGGTCCAGCCGCTGCCACAGCGGATGGGCGCCCTTGGCCGCACAGCTGCCGCGCGGATGGCCGGGCGGGCGCTGCTGGGCGCAGCAGAAGACATGGTGGCGGAAGGTCTGCGGCAGGTCGAGCGGCATCGGGCAAGCTCCATAACCATAATTTTCATATGGGTAAGAAGCATGCCAGATTGCTGCGCTGCGGCAAGACTTTTGTGACGCTTCCAAGTCCTCGTGCCCCTTGGCTTTTCCGCGTGACGAAATGCTTGGTCAGCGGCGGGGTTGCCGGTTAAGAATCCCCGGCAGGGGCAATCCAGGAGACGCCGGTGCTGCTGAGCGGGTCGGGGAAGGGTCAGCCGGGCGCCGTGCCGGGCTGGGTCGGGTATGCGCTGCTGCCGGTTCTCAACCTCGTCGCGGCCTTTGTGCTGTCGGGGGTGGTGATCCTGGCGATCGGCGAGAACCCGGTGGACGTGCTGTCGCTGCTGCTGACGGAGGCTCTGGGATACCCGGAGGCCATCGGCTACACCCTCTATTACACCACCAGCTACATCTTCACCGGGCTGGCGGTTGCCATCGCCTTCCATTGCGGACTGTTCAACATCGGCGGCGAGGGGCAGGCCTATCTGGGCGGGCTCGGCGCCGGGCTGGTGGCGCTGGCGCTGACCGGCTGGCCCTGGCCGGTGGTGGCGCTGCTGGCGATCCTGGCATCGGCCCTGTTCGGCGCCGCCTGGGCCTTCATCCCGGCCTGGCTGCAGGCCAAGCGTGGCAGCCACATCGTCATCACGACGATCATGTTCAACTTCATCGCCGCATCGATCATGACCTGGCTGCTGGTGGACGTGCTGATCCGCCCCGGCAGCCAGTCGCCCGAGACCCGCGAGTTCGACCCCGGCGTCTGGCTGCCGTCGATGGACCGGGCGCTGGGCTGGATCGGCATCACGATTCCGGCCTCGCCGCTGAACCTGTCCTTCCTGTGGGCGCTGGCCTGCTGCTTTCTGTTCCATCTGTTCCTGCGCCGGACCCGCTGGGGCTACGAGCTGCGCACGGTGGGCCGGAACGAGCGGGCGGCGGTCTATGCCGGCATCTCGCCGGCGCGAAACATCATCGTCGCCATGCTGATTTCCGGCGCGCTGGCCGGCTTCGTGGGCGTGAACGAGATCCTGGGCGTGCAGCACCGGGTGATCCTGAACTTCACCGGCGGGGTCGGCTTCGTCGGCATCGCCGTGGCGCTGATGGGACGCAACCATCCGGTCGGGATCATTCTGGCGGCCCTGCTGTTCGGGGTTCTGGCGCAGGGCGGCGGCCAGCTGTCCTTCGAATACCCCACGATCAACCGCGAGCTGGTGATGGTCATCCAGGGTCTGGTCATCCTGTTCGCCGGTGCCATGGAAAACCTGTTCAAGCCGCAGGTGGAGGCGCTGTTCCGCCGCCGCGGTGGCGCCACGGCCGCAGATGCCGCCACCGGGGGGAGGGGCTGAGCGATGGAGGACGCGCTTCTTCTGGCGCTGCAACTGCTGGGCGCCACCATCCGGGTGGCGACTCCGCTGGTGCTGGCCGCCTTCGCCGGGATGTATTGCGAGCGGGCCGGCGTGGTCGACATCGGGCTGGAAGGCAAGATGCTGGCCGGCGCCTTCTTCTCCGCAGCGGTCGCCTCGGCCACCCTCAATCCGTGGCTCGGGCTGCTGGCCGGCATCGCCGCGGGCGTGGCGCTGGCGATGGTCCATGGCTTCGCCTGCATCACCCACAACGGCAATCAGGTGGTGTCGGGCATGGCGATCAACATCCTGGTCGCCGGGCTGGCGCCGACATTGGCCTATGCCTGGTTCCAGCAGGGCGGCCAGACCCCGCTGCTGCCCAACCAGGCGCGCATTCCCGCGGTGGAGCTGCCGGAGGCAGACGCGCTGGCAGGCGTGCCCGTTCTGGGGCCGATCTACCGCGAACTGTTCAACGGCAACAACATCCTGATCTGGGTGACGCTGGTCCTGGTGATCGCCACCCACTGGGTGCTCTACCGCTCCCGTTTCGGGCTGCGCCTGCGGGCGGTGGGCGAGAATCCGGCGGCGGTCGACACCGCCGGCCTGTCGGTGGCGAAGCTGCGCTATCAGGCGCTGATCGTCACCGGTGTGCTGACGGGGATGGCAGGCTCCTATCTGTCCACGGGTCATGGCGCCGGCTTCGTCCGCGACATGACCGCCGGCAAGGGCTATCTGGCGCTGGCGGCGCTGATCTTCGGCAAGTGGCGGCCGGGACCGACCCTGTTCGCCTGCCTGCTGTTCGCCTTCACCGACGCGGTGCAGGTGCGCCTGCAAGGCGTCGTCCTGCCGGTGATCGGCGTCATTCCGGTGCAGTTCATCCAGATGCTTCCCTATGTGCTGACCGTGCTGCTGCTGGCCGGCTTCGTCGGCAAGGCCATCGCCCCAAAGGCGAGCGGCATCCCCTATGTCAAGGAGCGCTGAGGCCATGACCGACATGCCCGAGTTGGCACGCCTGATCGAAGCGGCCCGCGCCGCGCGCGAGAACGCCCACGCCCCCTATTCCAAGTTCAAGGTGGGTGCGGCCATCCTCGGCGAATCGGGGCGTATCTTCGCCGGCTGCAATGTGGAGAACGCGGCCTATCCGCAGGGCCAATGCGCGGAATCGAGCGCCATCGGCGCCATGGTCACGGCGGGCGACCGCCGCATCCGCGCCATTGTCGTGATGGGCGGCGAGGCGGGAGCCGAGGATATCTGCACCCCCTGCGGTGGCTGCCGCCAGCGCATCCGCGAATTCGCCACACCAGAGACGCCGATCCACATCTGCGACCCGGCCGGGCTGCGGCGGAGCTTTCCGCTGGAGACCCTGTTGCCGGAATCCTTCGGCCCAACCAATTTAGCCTTCTGAGCGGAGTTTCCCGACATGACCGCAGCCCGCGCCGCCGCGGACATCCTTCACCGTGCCTCCGGCCATCGGCCGCGGGTCGGCATCGTGCTGGGCTCCGGCCTGGGCGGGATCGCCGACCGCATCGCCGATGGGGTCGCCATTCCCTACACCGACATCGCCGGTTTCCCGATCCCCAGCGTGTCCGGCCATGCCGGGCGGCTGGTGGTCGGGCGGCTGGGCGGGGTCGAGGTCGCCTGCATGCAGGGCCGCGTCCATGCCTATGAGGGCAATGGATTCGACGCGCTGAAGACCGCGGTGCGGGCGCTGAAGCTGGCCGGCTGCGACACCCTGGTTCTGACCGCCGCCGTCGGTTCCCTGCGGCTGGAGGTCGGGCCCGGCCGGCTGATGGCGATCAGCGACCATCTGAACCTGCTGGGCGCCAACCCGCTGACCGGCCCCAACGACGAGGCCTTCGGCGATCGTTTTCCCAGCATGACCGACGCCTGGGACCCGGAGCTTCGCGGCCTACTGAAGGATGTCGCCACCGGGCTCGCCATCGATCTGGCGGAAGGCGTCTATGCCGCCTATCCCGGCCCATCCTTCGAGACGCCGGCCGAGGTGCGGATGATGAAGCTGCTGGGCGCCGACGCGGTCGGCATGTCCACCGTCCCGGAATGCATCGTCGCGCGCCATTGCGGCCTGCGGGTCCTCGGCTGCGCCGTCGTCACCAATCTGGGCGTCGGGCTCGGCGACGGGCCGGTCGACCATCACCAGACCCTGACCGCCGCATCGGCGGCAGCTGCCGACCTGGAACGCCTGCTGGTCGGTTTCCTCGAACGCCTGCATGAAAAGGACGGGTCCCGGTCATGAAACTGTCTGCCGACCTGCAAAGCGCGCTCGACTCCAGCGTCAACGCCCCGTCCGACGCCGATCTGGCGCGCCGTGCCGTGGGCATGCTCGACCTCACCAGCCTGAACGGTGACGACACCGACCGCGTGGTGGAGGCTCTCTGCGCACGCGCCGTCACGCCCGTGGGGCCGGTCGCCGCGGTCTGCGTCTGGGCGCGCTTCGTGCCCACCGCCCGCAAGGCGCTGGAGGGTACGCCGGTGAAGGTCGCCACCGTGGTGAATTTCCCCACCGGCGAAGCGGACGCATCGTCGGTGGCGGCGGAAACCCGGCGCGCCATCGCCGACGGGGCCGACGAGATCGACGTGGTGCTGCCCTACAAGGCCTTCATCGACGGCGCCCGCACCCAGCCGATGAACGTCGTGAAAGCCTGCCGCGAGGCCTGCGCCGACAAGGCCCTGATGAAGGTCATCCTGGAATCGGGGGCTTTTCCCGACGCCGACCTGCTGGCCTGGGCGGCGCGCGACGCCATCGCCGCCGGTGCCGATTTCCTCAAGACCTCCACCGGCAAGACCCAGCCGGCCGCCACCCTGCCGGCGGCGGCGGTGATGCTCGACAGCATCTATGAATCCGGCAAGACCGTCGGCTTCAAGGCCTCCGGCGGCATCCGCGACGCGGCGGAGGCGGCGCGCTATCTGGCGCTGGCCGACTACATCCTGGGCGACGGCTGGGCGACGCCGCAGACCTTCCGGTTCGGCGCCTCCAGCCTGCTCGACGCGCTGCTGGCCGCTGCCGGGCATAGCGGACGGGAAGGCGAACGCGAGGGCGAGCGCGAACCGGCCCCGGCGGGAGGGTACTGAGGCATGCTTCCGCAGGAGATCGTCCGCGCCAAGCGCGACGGCCAGCCCCTCGACGCCGCCACCATCCAGGACTTCGTCCGCGGCATCACCGACGGCCGCGTGTCGGAATCCCAGGCCGCGGCCTTCGCCATGGCCGTCTTCTTCCGCGGCATGAGCTTGGACGAACGGGTGGCGCTGACCCGCGCCATGCGCGATTCGGGCACGGTGATGGAATGGCGGTCGCTGGGCCTGCCCGGCCCGGTGATCGACAAGCATTCCACGGGGGGCGTCGGCGACAAGGTCAGCCTGATCCTGGCGCCGATGCTAGCCGCCTGCGGCGGTTTCGTGCCGATGGTGTCCGGGCGCGGCCTGGGCCACACCGGCGGCACGCTCGACAAGTTCGAGAGCATCCCCGGCTATCGCGCCAAGCCCGACAACGAGCTGCTGCGCCGGGTGGTGAAGGAGGTCGGCTGCGCGGTGATCGGTGCCACCGACGACATCGCCCCCGCCGACAAGCGGCTCTACGCCATCCGCGACGTGACGGCGACTGTCGAATCGCTCGACCTGATCACCGCGTCCATCCTGTCGAAGAAGCTCGCGGCCGGGCTCGACGCGCTGGTGATGGACGTGAAGTTCGGCACCGGCGCCTTCATGCAGCGGTTCGAAGACGCGGAAGCCTTGGCGGACAGCATCGTCACCGTGTCGAAAGGTGCCGGTCTGCCGGCGGTCGCCCTGCTGACCGACATGAACGAGGTGCTGGGTCGCAGCGCCGGCAATGCGCTGGAGATGCGCGAATGCCTCGCCATCCTGCGCGGCGAACCGGCCGAACCACGGCTCTTCGAGGTGACGGCGGCGCTGGCGGCGGAATTGCTGGCGCTCGCCGGGCTGGCGCCGGACGCTGCGGCTGGACGGGCCATGGCCGACCGCTCCATCGCCAGCGGCGAGGCGGCGGAACGCTTCGCCCGCATGGTGAAGGCGCTTGGCGGACCGGCCGACCTGCTGGAGCAGCCGGACCGGCATCTGGAACGCGCGCCCATCGTCCGACCGGTCGTCGCCGAGCGATCAGGCTTCATCGGCGCCATCGACACCCGCGGCGTCGGCATGGCGGTGGTGGCGCTGGGCGGCGGCCGGACCAAAACCACCGATGCCATCGACTTCGCCGTCGGCTTCGACGAGGTGGCCGGGCTGGGCGACGCGGTGGGTCCGGGTGAGCGGCCGCTGGCTATCCTGCACGCCCGCACGGAGGCGCAGGCCGATGAGGCCGAACGCCGCCTGCGCGCGTCGGTCACGGTAACGGATACGGCGCCGGCGCGCGGACCTCTGATTGCGAAGCGTCTGGGGTGATGGGATATCGCCCTCTTCCGGGGCGAGGGCTTTGCGCGATTGTCGTTCTGCGGCATTTGTGATTCCCTTCCTGAGTTGGTTGGGGAGAGGGCAGGGATGCGGGTCCGTGTGTGCGGTCAGTTGAGCTTGGCGGACAGTCTGGTGCGGGTGCCGGTTGCCGGTGTGCCGGACCAGATCGCGGCGGCGGTGGACCGGGGGGTGCTGGAGGTGATGCTGGATCCGTTGCGCGACCGTCGCTCGGATGCCGGCGCGCCGGGCTACCCGCCGGTGCCGTTGCGCTGCTTGCTGCTCGGGCTGGCGCAGGCATAGGGGAGGAGTGCGCCCGCATGCCGCCACGCCCCCCTGTTTCCGCCCCCAGAGCCCGCCAAAAGGACTCTTGCCCGGCTACCTCAAGAGCCAAGACAGGACTTCCGTCCTGTTCTGGCCCAAAAACGACCGTACCTGTCCATAGTCCAGCCCTATTGCAAAACACTCGCAAGGGCAGAGGGGACTATTTCGGGGTGGAAAATCTTGCGCTGCTTGCAGGTGCCTTCGCCCTGCTGGTCTACGCGCTCGCCTTCGCCTCTCCCTATGGCCTGCGCGTGCTGACCGTTGCCGGTGTCTATGCGCTGGCGACCTTCGGATTCCAGATCGTCTTCGGGCTCGGCGGCGCGTTGTCCCTCGCCCAGGGCGCCTTCTTCGGCGTGGGCGCCTATGTGACCGGCATCCTCGGCAGCCGCTATGGGTTGGGCTTCGAGGCGACCTTTCCGCTGTCGATGCTGGTTCCGCTCCTGCTGGCGCTGCCGGTCGGGCTGGCGGTGCTGCGGCTGGAGTCGCACTATTTCGCCCTGGCCACGCTGGGCATCGCGCAGGTGCTGCATTTGCTGGCGGTTAACCTGCCGGAGCTGACCGGAGGCTCCAACGGGCTGGCCGGCGTGCCGGCGGTGGTGCTGTTCGGCTGGACGGTGCCGCGCGGACTGCCGATGGCGGGGCTGGTCTGGGGGCTGGTGGCGCTCGGCGGTCTGGTGGGGTGGCGGCTGGCGCGCGGGAGGCTCGGGCGGTCGCTGACCATGCTGCGCGACGATCCACTGGCGGCGGGAACGCTGGGGCTCGACGTCGGGCGGATGCGGCTGACCGCCTTCGGCATCAGCGCCCTGTTCGCCGGAGCGGCCGGAGCGTTGGCGGTCCACACCCAGCGCGTCGTCTCGCCGGAGGTGCTGGAGTTCCCGGTCATGGTCTCTATCCTCACCATCGCCATCGTCGGCGGGCGGGGGCGGATGGCCGGCGCGGTGCTGGGCGCGGTGCTGCTGCTGCATCTGCCGGAATGGTTCCGCTTCATGGAGCGCGGCTATCTGGTCGTCTACGGAATGGCCCTGCTGCTGACCGTTCTGCTGGCACCCGACGGTCTGACCGGGCTGCTCGACCGCGCAGCCGGACGCCTGTTCGGCCGCACCGCCCGTGCCCTGCCGGAGGCGCGCGAACCGCCGCAGCCACCCGCACCGGCGGATGGGCTGACGGTAGAGGGGCTTGCCAAGTCCTTCGGCGGCGTGCGCGCGGTGGACTGCGTGTCTCTGGAGTTGCGGCCGGGCAGAATCACCGGGCTGATCGGCCCCAACGGATCGGGCAAGACCACGCTCATCAACCTGTTGTCGGGGCTGGAGCGCCCGGATGCCGGGCGGGTGCGGCTCGGCAGCCGGGACGTCACCGGCGCCCGCGCCGACCGACTGGCCCATGCCGGGCTTGCCCGCAGCTTTCAAGCGGCGATCCTGCCGGAAGGGGCCGGCGTGCTGGAGGCGGTGGCCGCCGCCCGTCTTGCCTTCGATCCCGACGCGGCGACGGCGGAGGCGCATGCCCGCTGGGCGCTCGACCGGCTGGGGGTCGGCGACCTTGCCGGGCAGGGCTGCGACGGGTTGCCGGCGGCGCTGCGGCGGCGGGTGGAACTGGCCCGCGCCCTGGTCCGCCGGCCGGCGGTCCTGCTGCTGGACGAGCCGGCCGCCGGGCTGACCGACGGCGAGAAGGCGGAACTGGCCGCGCTGCTGCGCGACCTGGCGGGGGAGGGGATGGCGGTCCTGCTGGTGGAGCATGACATGAGCTTCCTGCTGCCGCTGGCCGGGCGGGTGCTGTGCCTCGATCGCGGGCGGGTAATCTATGACGGCCCTGCCGACGGAGTGCGCCGGGATGCGACGGTGGCGACAGCCTATCTGGGCCGGGCGGGGGTGGCCCGATGAGTGAAAGCCATGCGAGTGCTCTGCTCTCCATCCGCGACCTGACTGCCGGCTATGGCGGGGTGATGGCGCTCGACGGGGTTTCGCTGACCGTCGCGGCGTGCGAGACGGTGGCGCTGCTCGGCGCCAACGGGGCGGGGAAGTCGACGCTGCTGAAGGCGCTGCTCGGGCTCGTGCCGGCACAGGGAGACCTGCGCTTCGACGGCGGCGACCTCTCCCCGCTGGCGACGGAGGCGCGGGTCCGGCGCGGCATCGGCTATGTGCCGGAGGGGAGGCGCGTCTTCCCCGGCATGAGCGTCCGCGACAATCTGGAGGTCGCCGGTCTGCCCGACAACCGCGACCGCGCGCTGGATGTCGAGCGTGTCTTCGCCCTGTTTCCCGACCTCGCGGGCAAGAGCGGGGAAAGCGCCTGGCGCCTGTCCGGCGGCCAGCAGCAGATGCTGAGCCTCGGCCGCGCGCTGATGGGTCGGCCGCGCCTGCTGCTGCTGGACGAACCGTCGCTCGGCCTGTCGCCCAAGCTGGCGGACGAGGTCTTCGCCGCGGTCGGCCGCATCGCCGCCACCGGCACCGCCGTGTTGCTGGCCGAACAGAGTGCGGCGCGCGCCCTGACGGTCGCCCCGCGCGCGGTCCTGCTGCGGCTGGGCCGCGTGGTGGGGGACGGGCCGGTGGCGTCGCTGTCGGAAGAGGTGCTGCGCGAGGCCTTCTTCGGCGTTTAGCACAAATCCTCTGCGTGTCCTGTGCAACAGGTGTCTGCCTCCTGCAACAGGATGGGCGGTTGGGCTTGCGGATGGGGGCGGGCGCGGATAGCTTCGCCGCCACAACCATCTATGGATTACCTCGTCATGACCGCCCGCTCCGCCGCTTCGCTGTCCGCGCTTCTCCTGCTGGGTGTGGCGTCGGCGCCGGCGATGGCCGAACTGGTGCCGGTCGAGCCGAGCATTCCCCCCGCAGTTTATTACGGCCTGCCGGTGCCCGAGGCCGAAATCGTGACTCCGGGCGCTCCGGCGCAGGACGTCAAGCCGGGTGAAAAGCCCGGTGAAAAACAGGGTGCCGCGGCGCCGGCCAAGCCCGATGGGCCGGGCGAATTGATCGAGAGCTGGGACGGCGGCGCCGCCAAGAAGAAGGACGGCAGCTTCGCCTATTGCGTGGCGGAGGGGGAATTCACCTCCGGCCATGTGCTGATGTTCGCCCGCAGCCCGAAGGGGGAGACCAACATCGGCATCGGCATCCCCGGCGCCGACCTGCCCAAGGGCGGCGAATGGCCGGTCACCATCGAGGTGGACAGGAAGCTGAAGCGCGAACGGGTCGCCATCGCTTCGCAGCCGGACATGCTGGTGGTCTCCAACGGCAAGGACGAGGAACTGGTCAACGCCCTGATGGGCGGCAGCGAACTGGTGGTGTCGTCGGCCACCGACCGCATCGCCTTCAAGCTGTCCGGCACCAAGAAGGTGCTGGGCGACCTGAAGACCTGCGTCGACAAGGGAGGCAGCGTTCCGCCGATCAAGGTCGCCGCCGGCCGCCCGGCGGAGAAGAAGAACCGCCTGCCGGAAGGGCTGGACAGCCTGCTGACCGCAGCCGGCGTGCATGACGCCGAACTGGTCCCGATGGACAAGATCCCGCAGGAGCGCCGCCCGGCGGACGTCGCCTGGCGCTTCGGTCCCATCGTCGGCGGGATCCGGGAACGCGCGGTGGGTGAGGACGCCCGGATCGACGAACTGTCGGACGGCTTCGCCGACGCGATGAAGCAGCGGTGCGAAGGCACCCCGACCGTCAGCCTGAACCCGTCCGAACAGGCCGGATCGGTGTGGCTGCGCACCGGTTCGGTCGATTGCGCCATGCCCCAGGGCAAGCTGCATGTCACGCTGAACTTCCTGCTGTCGCAGCGCCGCCTGTTCACCGTGATCTTCCACGAGGCGGCCGAACCGGACGTGGCGCTGGCCGAGAAGGTGCGCGACAACCTCACCCATGTTCTGCGCCGTGCCGGCACCGCGCCGGCCACAGCGCCGGCCACAGCGCCGGCCACAGCGCCGACTGATGCCGTGCCCGCCACTCCGCCCGCCACTCCGCCGGCAGTTCCCCCGGTTGCCGAGCCTGCTCCCTCCGCTGCTGCGCCCGCCGCATCGCAGGCGGGATCCGCTCCGCCGACGGTGAAACCGCAGGCGAAACCGCAGCCGGGCAAGTCCTGACGGAACACACGCCCGTCCGGCTCATTGTCCAAGGACGGATGGGCCTTCAGTCAGCGTGATCATGCCGGACAATTCCACTTCCATCGACGGCGTGGGCGAAAACGCCCGCGCCGGCAGCGACCCTTATGCAGTGCTCGACGCGTCGGCCGCGACCACCTTGTCCGACCGTTGGAGCGTACGCAACAGCGCGCTGGCCGTGGTGGTGCTTGCCGGCCTTGTCGGCGGCGCGGTCGGGCTGGCGGTGGGATCGCTGCACGAGGCTGTCCTGCTTCTGCAGGCGCTGGCCTTCGACCTGCCGGAGGGGGAGAAGCTGGGGCAGGGCGTGCCCGACCTGCTGCGGACGCTGGGCGTGCCGGTGGCGGGCGGGCTGCTGCTGGGCATCCTGTCGACGCTGGTGCGGCGCTGGCGGCCCAACGACATCGTCGACGCGGTGGAGGCGAACGCGCTCTACGGCGGCAAGATGTCGCTGATCGACAGCCTGCGCCTGACGGTGACGACCGCGCTGTCCAACGCATCCGGCGCATCGGTGGGCATGGAGGCGGCCTATACCCAGGCGGGCGCCGGTCTCGCCTCCTCCCTCGGGCAGCGGCTGCGGCTGCGGCGGGCCGATCTGCGCACGATGGTCGGCTGCGGGGCGGCGGCGGCCATTGCCGCCGCCTACCACGCGCCGCTGGCCGGGGCCTTCTATGCCTTCGAACTGGTGCTGGGCGGCTATACTCTGGCGGTGCTGGCCCCGGTCGGGGCAGCGGCGGCGCTGGGGGTGGCGGCATCGGCCCTGCTGACCGGCGGCGAGGCGCCGCTGGCGCTCGGCCGGCCGGTGGAGATCGCCGGCTGGGATTATGCCGCCTGCGGCGTGGTCGGCTTCCTGGCCGGCTGGCTCAGCATCCTCGCCATGCAGGCGGTGACGGTGGCGGAGCGTGGGTTCAAGCGCCTGCCGGTCCCGCGCTGGATGCGTCCGGCGGTGGGCGGGCTGATGGTCGGCGGGCTGGCGCTGGCGGTGCCGGCAGTGATGGGCAGCGGTCCCGGCGCCGTGCCGCCGGAACTGGCGGGCGGCGCGCTGGCGCTGGCCCTGACGCTGGTGGCGAAGATCCTGGCGTCGGCCGTGTCGCTGGGCTCGGGATTCCGCGGCGGCCTGTTCAGCGCCTCCCTGTTCATCGGCGGGCTGTTCGGCGGCCTGTTGAGCATCGCCACGGCAAGCTTCCTGCCGGGGCTGGGGATCGACGGCGGGCTTCTGCTGCTGGTCGGGATGGGGTCGGTCGCCGCGGGCGTCGTCGGCGCGCCGGTCACCATGGTGCTGCTGGTGCTGGAGACGACGCAGGATTTATGGGCAGCCTCGGGCGTGCTGATCGGGGTGGTGCTGTCCACCACCGTGGTGCGGCAGGCTTTCGGCTACTCCTTCGCCACATGGCGCTTTCACCTGCGCGGTGTGCCGATCCGCGGCGCCTACGACATCGGCTGGCTGTCGGAACTCACGGCATTCCGGCTGATGCGGCGCGACGCCAAGACGGTGCCCGCCACCCTGACGGTGGAAGCGCTGCGCCGCCTCTACCCGTTGGGCTCCACCAAGACGGTGTTCGCGGTCGACGAATCCGGCAGATATGCCGGACTGATCGACATGTCGCAGATCCATGACCCCGACCAGGATGCGGAGGCCACCGAAACCCGCGTCGGCACGCTCGCCAGCAAGGCGGATGCCGTGCTGATGCCCGGCGACGACGCCCGCACCGTGCTGAACCGTTTCGGCACGGCGGAGGTGGAGGCGCTGCCGGTCCTGTCCTCCCCCACCGACCGGCGCATCATCGGCTATGTGACGGAATCCTTCGCGTTGCGCCGCTATTCGCAGGCGCTGGAGCGCCAGCGCGGCGAGGATTTGGGCGAACGCGGGCTGTGGGGGCGGGATTAGCCCCTCTATTGGCGCTTCTAGGGCACCGGCAGGCGATGACGCCCTGCGCCGCCTGCCGGATAGCCGGTCACCCGCCGTGAAAACCCTTCAGCCGCTCCTCGCCGCGGCCGATGTCGGATTTGAAGTGTCCGTTTCTGGCGGCTTCCAGGACGTCGTCGATGAAGCTCCGGTATTCGTCGGCGGCTTCGCCCGAACTGTTTCCCACCGGCGCAGCCGAGCCGGCATAGGTGTTGCCGTCGGCGGCGGTGGAGTCGTGAAGGCTGAAGGCGGGGACGAAGATAGTGTCCCCTTCGGGGTTCCCTTCCGCCACATGGTGCGAAGCGCGGGAGATCTCGACTTGTCCGGCGGCATCGGGGGCGGAGAGGATCTTCACGCCGTGGACGACCGTCGCCTTGCTGCGCGCGTTCGACGCCGCGTCCTGTTCGAAGGTATGGCGGTCGTAGATGCGTTCGATGCTCGACCGATCGTTGATGTTGGCTTTGGCCATGTCTGTCTCCCTGTGGTCGGACTGGGTAACAGCCATGGTCGCATCCGGTCCCCTGCAATGCCGCATGCCGGAGTGAAAAGTTCGTGGTGCGGAATTTTTGGCATTTCAACTTCAGCCCGCCGCCCGAACGGAATGCCGCTTGTGCTGTTGACGGTCCATCGACGGAATTCGAGTGGGAGAGCGAAATGGCCGATCTGCAACGTATCCTCGGCACCATGCTGGCGACCGGGATGGGAGGGCGCAGCCACGGCGGCATGAACGCCATGGGGTCCGTGCTCGGCAACAGCGGCTTCGGGGCCGGTGCGCCGGGTGGCGGCTTCGGTGCCGCATCCGGGAACCGCGGCATGGGCGTCGGGTCGGTCGCCGGGCTGGGGGCGCTGGGCTACCTGGCCTTCAAGGCCTTCCAGGAGCGCCAGCGGAACCAGACGGGTGCTGCGGGCCAAGGCGCGCAACCCGCCGCCCGGCCGGGAGGCAGCCCGTGGGGCGATGCCGGCGGTATCCTGGGCGGCCTGTTCGGCGGCGGTGCCGCCGGTTCCACGGGGTCTTCCGGAAGCACTCAGGCGAGTGGACAAGGCAGCGGCCAAGGGGGTGGATCGTTGTCCGACCGCCTGTCACAGGTGTTCCAGACCCGCAGTGCGCCGCAGGCCGAAGACCGTGACGACGGCGCCTACCCGGCCGTCGCCATGGAGGACCAGCAGGCGCTGCTGCTGATCCGCGCGATGATCGCCGCGGCCAATGCCGATGGGGAGATCACGCCGGACGAGCGCCGGCACATCCTGGACACCCTGGACGAAGCCGGCGCCGGAGCGGAGGAACGGCGCATCGTCGAACAGGAACTCGACCGGCCCCAGCCGCTGGACTCGCTGCTCCAGTCCGTGAAGGATCAGCAGACGGCGGAGCAGGTCTACCTGGCCTCGCGGATGGCGGTGAACGAGCAGTCGGAAGCGGAGCGCTCCTACCTGCAATATCTCGCGTCCCGGCTGAAGCTCGACCCGCAACGCGTCCAACAGATGAATCAGGCGGCTTGAGGGCAAGTGGCCTGAAGCACGGTTCCCGTCCCTTCCCTCACCTGCGTGGGGCCCTCACCTGCGTGGGGGAGGGGGCGGCGCTGCCGCCAGTGCTCCCACCAGCGTCACAGTCGCATCGTCCATCCGGCCGTCGCACCGGCGGTCCAGCGCCTCATGGTACGGCGAATCCGCATGTCCGTCGGCCAGCGCGAAGAGCGTCATGGAGGACCGGAACTTCATGTCGTCGGGCGAGCCGAATATCTCGTGCAGCGTCCGTCCCTGCACCCCCAGCACAGCGCGCGTCGCCTGTTCCAGCCGGGGCCCGAGCGTGGGATGGGCCAGATATGCCTTCGCCTCGTCGAGGGAGGCAATGCCGTAGAACTCGGCGGTGGCGGAGCGGCCGAGCCCGCGCAACTGCGGGAATACGAACCACATCCAATGACTGCGCTTGCGCCCGCTCCGCAACTCGTCGAGCACGGTTGCGAAGACAGGCTCCTGCGCGCTCAGAAAGCGCTGGAGGTCGAATGGGTCGTCGGTCCGCATGTCGCCGGTCCTTCTTCCAGGGGGCAGGGCGGCGCCGGTCAGGCCTGCTCTGCCGCAGGCATGATGTGGCCGGTCAGCAGTGCGCCCAATTCGCCGACATAGCCGTCGGACCGCGCCGGCCGGGCGGGATCGGAGGTGACGACGACGGTCAGCCCGAGCGACGGCACCAGATACAGCATCTGCCCGCCATAGCCGCGGGCATAGGCGATGCGATGGCCGCTCGATTCCGCCAGGAACCAGCCATAGCCGTAGGCGTCGCCGGAATAGGGTGAGCGGGTGCGCGGCACCCAGGATTCCTGCGCCCAGGCCGCGCTGACCACCGGGTGCCCGTTCCAGGCACCGCCGCGGCTCCACATCTCGCCGAAGCGGAACAGGTCCAGCGGCGACAGCACCATGTTGTTGCCGCCCAGATAGAAGCCCTGCGGATCGCGCGTCCAGCCCGCCAGTTCGATGCCGAGCGGCCGGCCCAGCCAATCCCGCGCCAAGTCCAGCAGGCTGCGTCCGGAGACGCGGGCCAGCACCGCGCCCAGCACGTGATAGCTGCCGGTCGAATAGATCATCCGCTCGCCCGGCTCGGCGACGAAGGGACGGCCGAGCGCATCGGCGACCCAGTTCCGGCTTTCGATCCAGCGGCCGTAACCCGGCCCGGAGGTCGGCTCAAGCCCGGCCTGCATGGTGAGAAGCTGCGCTATGGTGATTCCACCCACCCGCGGATCCGCGCTCTTGGGGATCAGCCCCGGCGCCACCTCGCGGAGCGTCGCATCGACACCGCCCAGCAGGCCACGGTCGAGCGCGATGCCGGCCAGAGAGGCGACGATGGTCTTGGACACCGATTTGACGTTCACCGCGCGTTTGACAGGCGGTCCCCGGAAGGCCTCCGCGGCCACCACGGTGCCGTGCCGTCCGATCACCAGCGCGTGGAGCTGATCCAGAGTCGCGGCCCGGTCGAGCGCGCGGGTCAGCAGTGCCTGATTCAGCGACTTGCCGGCGGCAGGCATCCCGGCAGTCGCGGCGTGGACGGGGCGTGGCAGCAGAAAGCCGACGGAGGCGGCAGCCGCGGCGGCGAGGATGGTGCGCCGGTCCGGCGCGGGTCGGGGTGTCGGCTCCATGCCCAGCCATATGGTTGTGGTGTTTCACAATCCAAGCCTGTGCGGAGCGGCTTTCCAAATACGCACCAAGCTTTGTCCGCCCTCCGGCAGCCGCGACGCTTCGATGGAATTGTTTAAAGCGGGTAAAGATATTTCCAGGGTGAAATAAACTTTACCCTTCATGAAACCCAATTCATGCTTGCCACACCTCAAGAGTGGTAAGTAATAAAACTTCTGATGGGGAGTTCTTTGATTAGGGCTCCCTGATGCCGTACCGGGTGTGGGGACGACGGCTCGGAAGGCTCATGTTCGGATCTCCCGCCCTGGGGGATGGGTAAAGGCAATATTCGGGTGTCGATGTGGACATGAATTACCGGGAGACGGCGGTGCCGCCGCTTACATCGGCGACGGCTGGCTTCGATCCGTCTCCGCTTCTGGAAATGGCCCAGAGGATTCGGGAGCCGCTTTACATCGTCAGGAACCGGGAAGGCCGTCTTGGGGCTTCGACACGTCCTCCGGATTTCATCGCGGAGGGGCTTGAGCCCATCGCCACCCTGCCGCCGTTTTATCCGGAGTGGCTGGGTGATCGCGGTTTCCAGGAAGCCCACGGCTGCCGTTTCGCCTATGTGGCGGGGGAGATGGCGCGGGGCATCGCCACGCCGGCCATGGCGGTCGCTGCTGCCCGTGCCGGCCTGCTCGGCTTCTATGGCAGCGCCGGCCTGTCGCCGCAGCGGGTGCAGGAGGGCATTGCCGAAATCCGCGCGGCGCTTGGGCCGCAGGCGTCGGGCTGGGGCGCCAACCTGATCCACAGTCCCAACGATCCCGCCCTGGAAACCGCGATCTGCCGCCTGTTCCAGCAGCAGGGGGTGCGGCGCGTCTCGGCCTCCGCCTTCATGGCGCTGACCCCGTCGGTGGTGGAACTGGCCGCCAAGGGGTTGAGCCGCGATCCGGCCACCGGCGCGGTCCGCCGCCTGACCCACATCTTCGCCAAGGTCTCGCGGGCCGAGGTTGCTCGCCAATTCATGGCCCCGGCGCCGCAACGCATGCTGGCCGATCTGGTGGCGCGGGGCATCCTCACCGCCGACGAGGCCGAACTTGCCGCCGCCATTCCGGTGGCCGAGGACATCACGGTGGAGGCGGATTCCGGCGGCCACACCGACAATCGCCCGCTCACCGTCCTGTTCCCGATCATCCAGCGGCTGCGCGACGAACTGGTCGCCGGCCACGGTTACGACCGCAACATTCGCGTGGGTGCCGCCGGCGGGCTGGGGACCCCCGCCGCGCTGGCCGGCGCCTTCGCCATGGGCGCGGCCTATGTCGTCATCGGTTCGGTGAACCAGTCGGCGGCGGAGGCGGGGCAGCCGCTGTCGGTCCGCCGCATGCTGGCCGACCTGTCCAGCACCGACGTCACCATGGCGCCCGCCGCCGACATGTTCGAGATGGGCGTGAAGGTCCAGGTGATGAAGCGGGGCACCATGTTCCCGTTTCGCGCCCAGCGGCTGTACGAGCTGTACTGCCGCCATTCCGGCCTCGACGACCTTCCCGCGGCAGAGCGCGCGACCCTTGAACGGGATGTCTTCCAGGCCCCGCTCGAGGAGATCTGGCGCCAGACGAGCGAGCATTTCGCCGTCCGCGACCCCGCGGAACTGGCGCGCGCCGAGGCCGATCCCCGCCACCGCATGGCGCTGGTCTTCCGCTGGTACCTGTTCAACGCCGCCCGCTGGCCGACGCAGGACGAGGGCGCGCGGCGCCACGACTTCCAAGTCTGGTGCGGCCCGGCGATGGGCGCCTTCAACGACTGGGTGAAGGGCAGCTTCCTGGAGGCGGCGGACAAACGCACGGTCGAACAGATTGCCCGCAACCTGCTGGAAGGGGCCGCCGTGGTGACCCGCGCCCAGCAGATGCGCAGCGCGGGCCTGCCGGTGCCGGCCGCAGCCTTCACCTGGGTGCCGCGCCGGCTCGCCTGATCCAGCCTAATCAGCACGCTTCCGCCCCAATCCCCCCTCCGAACCTCCGAGACCGCCTTGAAGAACCGCCACCCCATCGCGATCGTCGGCATCGGCGCCATGTTTCCGGGTTCCGGCACCACTCACGGCTTTTGGCGCGACATCCTCGCCGGCCGGGATTGCATCGGCGACGTGCCCGCCACCCATTGGCTGGTGGAGGATTTCTACGATCCCGACCCCACGGCGCGGGACAAGACCTATTGCCGCCGCGGCGCCTTCCTGCCGCCGGCCACGCTGGATCCGCTGGAGTTCGGCATCCCGCCGCAGGCGCTGAGCGCCACCGACACCGCGCAGCTGCTGGCGCTGATCGTCGCCAAGGAGACGTTGGACGAGGCCTGCCGCACGCAGTTCCGCGACATCGACCGCAGCCGGACCAGCATCGTCCTGGGCGTGGCGTCCGCCACCGAACTGGTGGGGACCATGGGCGCGCGGCTGCAGCGGCCGGTCTGGGTCAAGGCCCTGCGCGAGGCTGGCCTGCCGGAGGATGAGGTGACGGCCATCTGCGACCGCATCTCGTCGCAGTATGTGGAATGGCAGGAGAGCAGCTTCCCCGGCGTGCTCGGCAATGTGGTGGCGGGGCGCATCGCCAACCGGCTCGACCTCGGCGGCACCAACTGCGTGGTGGATGCCGCCTGCGCCAGTTCGCTGTCGGCGCTGCTGATGGCGATGAACGAGCTGGAGCTTGGCCATTCGGATATGGTCATCAGCGGCGGCGTCGACGCCCTGAACGACATCTTCATGTACATGTGCTTCAGCAAGACGCCGGCCCTGTCCAAGAGCGGCGATTGCCGTCCCTTCTCCGACGCGTCGGACGGCACCATCGTCGGCGAGGGGCTGGGCCTGTTCGCCCTGCGCCGGCTGGAGGATGCCGAGCGCGACGGCAACCGTATCTACGCCGTCATCCGCGGGATCGGCTCGTCGTCCGACGGGCGCGCCACCAGCGTCTATGCCCCGCGTCCGGAAGGGCAGGCGGTGGCCTTGCGCCGCGCCTATGCCGATGCCGGCCATGACCCGCGCAGCGTCGAGCTGGTCGAGGCCCACGGCACCGGCACCCGAGCCGGCGATCTCGCCGAATTCACCGCGCTGACCCAGGTGTTCCGGGAAGCCGACGCGGAGTCCGGAGCCTGGTGCGCCATCGGCTCGATCAAATCGCAGATCGGCCACACCAAGGCCGCCGCCGGTTCCGCCGGGTTGCTGAAGGCAGCACTGTCGCTGCATCAGAAGGTCCTGCCGCCCACTATCAAGGTCGAGCGGCCCGACAGCCGGCTGAATCTGGAAAGCAGCCCCTTCTACCTGAACACCCGCGCCCGGCCCTGGGTGAAGGCGGACCGTCCCCGCCGCGCCTCCGTCAGCTCCTTCGGCTTCGGCGGCAGCAACTATCACGTGGCGCTGGAGGAATATACCGGGCCGCGAGCCGCGTCCCGCCTGTGGGCGGGCGGTGCGCTGCTGCTGGTGGGGGGCGCCGATGCGCGTGCCCTGGCCGACGCGGCGCGCGCCCTCGCTACCCGCGTGGAGACGGAGGGGCTGGAGGCGGTCGCCCGCGACAGCCAGATCGCCTTCGATCCACGGTCGCGCCACCGCCTCGCCATCGTCGCCGCCGATGCCCGGCAGTTCGAAGCGCGACTGGCGACCGCGCTCAAGCAGACTGGCGCCTTCAGCGCTCCCGGCATCCATCTGGCGGTGGACGAGGGTGGGGGCGAGGGCGGCGGCGGCAAGGTCGCCTTCCTGTTCCCCGGCCAGGGCAGCCAGTATGTGAGCATGGGCGCCGATCTGGCCGTCGCCTTCGACGAGGCCCGCGCCGTATGGGACCGCCAAGCGGCCCTTCCGGCGGCCTCGGGCCAGCCGCCGCTGCATCGCGTGGTCTTCCCGCCGCCCGCCTTCACTGGTGAGGAGGGGGAGGCGCAGGAAGCGACCCTCACCCGAATGATCCACGCCCAGCCCGCCATCGGCACAGCGAGCCTCGCCCTGCTGGCGGTGCTGGAGCGGGCCGGCGTCCGCGCCGACGCCGTGGCCGGCCATTCCTTCGGCGAGATCACGGCGCTGTGCGCTGCCGGTGCCATCGACCGCGACACCGCGCTGTCTCTGGCCGCAGAGCGCGCCCGCTGCATGGAGGATGCCGCGTCCGGCAGCGCCGGCGCCATGATCGCGGTTGCCGCCGGACGCGAGCGGGTGGAGCCGCTTCTGCAGGGGCTGGACGTGGTGCTGGCCAACGACAACGGTCCGGAGCAGGTGGTCCTGTCCGGTGTGCGCGCGGCGGTCGACTCTGCGGCGGCGCGGCTGGAGGCCGAGGGGCTGCGGGTGGTCCGGCTGAAGGTCGCCAGCGCCTTCCATTCGCCGGTGGTCGCGCAGGCCGCAGAGACCTTCCGCAGTGTCCTCGACGGCATGGAGTTCGGCTCTCTCACGGTCCCGGTCTACGCCAACCTCACCGCTGCACCCTATGGCGCTGCCGAGGTCCGCGACCTGCTGGCCGGGCAGATCGCCGGCACGGTCCGCTTCCGCGAGACGGTCGAGATGCTCTATGCCGACGGCGTCCGGACCTTCGTTGAGGTCGGGCCGGGTGCGGTGTTGAGCGGTCTGGTGGCGCAGTGCCTGGGCGACCGTCCGCATCTGGCCGTGGCCCTGGACCGGCGCGGCTCCAACGGCGTCGCCTGCCTGCTGGAGGGGTTGGGCGCGCTGGCGGTGCATGGCGTGCCCGTCGATTTCCAAGCGCTGTGGGCCGGCTTCACCGAAGAGCGTAAGCCCAAGCCCGCATCGCCCGCCGCCGTCCGGATCAGCGGCGCCAATTTCGGCAAGATCTACCCGCCGCCGGGCGGGGCCGCAGCATTGCCGAAGCCCAACCCGCCGCGCCCCGCCGTTGCGTCGTCCGCGCCGACTCCCCTGGCACCGGCTAAATCTGCCCCGGTCCACTCCCCGTCCATCGAAGAAGCTCCGATCATGGTCACGAACTCTCCCGCTCCGCAGCCGGCGCCCATTCCCGTCGCGACCGCGCCGGTTGAGACGATCTATCACCATGTCGCCGACGCCCACGCCGCCTTCCAGCGCGCCATCGCCGAAAGCCATCAGGCTTTCCTGGCGGTCGCCGGTCAGGCGATCCAGAGCCTCAGCGGTGTCCCGGCATGGCCGGCGGCAGCACCCGCCGCCCCAATGGCGCCGACCATGGCGCCGAGCATGCCGGCGCCCGTTGCCATACCGGCCTTGGCGCCGGTGCCGCCGGCACCACCGGTGATGCCAGCACAGAGGCAGACGCCCGTCACCGCAGCGCCGCAGCATTTCGCTCCGGCCAGGGTGGAACCTGTTCAGGCCAAGCCCCAGCCGGTGACGGCACCCGCCGCGCCCGTTGCCGCTCCGCCCGCGGTCAACGCCCGGGACATCGTGCTGGCGGTGATTGCCGACAAGACCGGCTACCCGGTGGACATGCTGACGGCGGACATGGAGCTTGAGGCCGGTCTGGGCATCGATTCCATCAAGCAGGTGGAGATCTTCTCGACCCTGCAGGAGCGCATTCCGGCGCTGGGCGACGCCGACATGCGCGAACTGAACGCGCTGAAGACCATCGGCCAGATCCTCGCCATGGCCGACAGCCGCAGTGGCAGCGCCCCCGCACCGGCACCCGCACCGGCACCCGTCCAGGCGCCCGTGGTGGCGGCGGTGGCTCCGTCGGTCGACGTCGGCACGTTGTTCATGGGGCTGGTGGCCGAGAAGACCGGCTATCCCATCGAGATGCTGAGCCCTGAAATGGAATTAGAGGCCGGTCTGGGCATCGATTCCATCAAGCAGGTCGAGATCTTCTCGGCCCTGGTCGAACGCCTGCCGGAACTGGCATCGGTCGAGATGCGCGAATTGACCGCGCTCAAGACGGTGGGCGCGGTGATCGCCCGGATCGAGGGCGACGCCCCGGCCGCCCAGCAGACGCCCCAGACCCAGGCCTTGCCTGCGTTATCGGCCGGCACGCTCCGCACGTGCTCCGTCCTGGAAGAGCGGAAAGCGGGCGGTGCCGACATGCTGCGCGGCCTGACCAGTGTCGCCGTCGTGCCGGATTCGTCGGGTGTCGCCGCCGAACTGGTGGCGCTGCTGTCGGCCAAGGGCATTGCCGCCCGGATTGCCGACCTGCCGGGCGAGCAGGATGACGCGGTGCTGTTCTTGGCCGGGCTCGACGGCGCCGATGCCGCTTCGGCCGCCGACCTGCATTGGCGGGCGCTCGCCGTGGCGAAGGCCGCCGACGCCCGCTTGGGCAAGACCGGCGGGGCCTTCGTCACCGTCGAGAAGGGCGGCGAGGCGTGGCTGGGGCTTGGCGGCCTCGTCCTGACGGCGGCGCATGAATGGCCGGCGGCGCGGGTGAAGGCTATCGATCTGGAGCCGGGCGACCGCTCCGCCGCCGAACTCGCCCGCGCGCTCGCCGCCGAGATCGCCACCGGCGACGGCGATGCGGAGGTCCGGCTGGCGGCCGACGGCAAGCGCCTCGTGCGGACACTGCGCGACGGGGAGGCGGTCGACGGCCCGCTGCCGCTGGACCAAGGCGCGGTGATCGTCGTCTCCGGCGGTGCCCGCGGCGTGACCGCCGTGGCGCTGGAGCAGCTGTCCCGCCGCATCCGTCCCACCTTGGTCATCCTGGGGCGCAGCGACCCCGGCGCGGCACCGGTTCTGCCGGGCATGCCCGAGGATGCGGATGAGACCGCCGTCCGCCGGGCGGTGATCGCCGGCCCCGGCGCCGGCAGGCAGCCGCGCGAGATCGAGGCGATGGTCAAGGCCATCCTGTCCGCCAACGAGGCCCGTTCCACCATCCGCCGGCTGGAAGCGGCCGGCGCCCGCGTCCACTACTGCCGCGCCGACGTGCGCGACGCGGCGTCGGTCGCGCAGGCGCTGGCGGCGGTCCGTGCCGAGGCCGGGCCGATTTCCGGCATCGTCCATGGCGCCGGCGTGCTGGCCGACAAGCGCATCGGCGACAAGACGCGCGACCAGTTCGACGCCGTCTTCGGCACCAAGGTGGAGGGAATCGCCAATCTTCTGGCTGCCACCCGCGAGGATCCGCTGCGCGTCATCTGCCTGTTCTCCTCCATCGCATCGCTGCACGGCAATGCCGGGCAATGCGACTACGCCATGGCCAACGGCGTGCTGAACGCCGTGGCGCGGGCGGAGGCGGCGCACCGGCCGGGCTGCACGGTCAAGGCCATCGCCTGGGGACCGTGGGACGGCGGAATGGTCGGGCCGGCACTGAAGCAGCATTTCCGCCGCATGTCGGTCGAGTTGATCGCGCCGGCCGACGGCGCCGACTTCATGCTGCGCGAACTGGCCCAGCCGCCGGCCGGCGATGTGGTCGTCTCCTGCATCGGGCGTCAGGCATGAGCCAGTTCCCGCCCATCGCCATCATCGGTCACGGCTGCGTGCTGCCGGGCGCCCTCGGCCCGGCCGATCTTTGGCGGGCCGTCGTCGAGGGGCGGGATTTGCTGCGTCCGGTACCGCCGGGCGTCTGGCGCGTCGATACCGCAAAGGCGCTGTCGCCCCAGGCGCCCGAACGCTCGGCGACCGACCGCGGCGGCTATGTGCAGGGCTTCGACGCCATCTTCGATCCCAACGGCTTCGCCTGCCCGGCGGCGGAGTTGGCCGGGCTCGATCCGTTGGTGCTCTGGCTGGTCCACAGCGGACGCGAGGCGCTGCGCGAAGCCGGGCTGGACGTCGCCCCGCGCGGGCGCTGCGGCCTGATTGCCGGCAACCTGTCCTACCCGACCGCCAGCCTCAGCGCCTACGCCGAGGCGGTCTGGCTGGACTGGGAGGGACCGAAGCCGGCCAACCGTTTCTCGTCAGGCCTGCCGGCGCAGCTGGCCGCCCGCGCCCTTGGCCTGCAGGGGGCGGCCTTCTGCCTGGATGCCGCCTGCGCGTCCTCGCTCTATGCCGTCAAGCTGGCCTGCGACCAGCTCCATGACGGTCACGCCGACCTGATGGTCGCGGCGGGCGTCAACCGTGGCGACGACCTGTTCCTCCATATGGGCTTCACCGCGCTCAACGCGCTCAGCCCCACCGGCCGCAGCCGGCCCTTCCACCGCGAGGCCGATGGACTGATCCCCGCCGAGGGGGCGGCCTGCGTGGTGCTGAAGCGGCTGGACGACGCGGTGCGCGACGGCAACCGCATCCTCGGCGTCATCCGCGGCATCGGCCTGTCCAACGACGGGCGCAGCCGCGGCTTCCTCGTTCCCGACGCCGGTGGGCAGGAGCGCGCCATGGCCGCGGCCTATGCCCAGGCGGGTTTCGGGCCGGAGGCGGTGTCGCTGGTGGAATGCCACGCCACCGGGACGGCGTTGGGCGATGCCACCGAAATCGCCAGCATGGGCCGGGTCTTCGCCGGCCTGAGGGATGTGCCGATCGGGTCGCTGAAGTCCAACCTGGGCCATCTGATCGCCGCCGCTGGTCTGGCCGGCATGGTCAAGGTGATCCAGGCGATGGCGGCCGGCATCCGCCCGCCGACCCTGCATGCCGATGCGGCGCCGCTGGACGGCATCCATGCCTCGCCCTTCCGCCTGCTGGACCGGGCGGAGCCGTGGGACGCGGAAGGGCCGCGCCGCGCCGGCATCAGCGCCTTCGGCTTCGGCGGCAACAACGCGCATCTGGTGCTGGAGGAGTGGCACCCCGCCACCGTGTCCGTTCCGGTTGTCGTTCCCCCGCCGCCGCTGCGCGTGGCGGTCGTCGGCCTTTCCGTCGTCACCGCTGCCGATGACTTCGCCGCGGCCTTGGCCGCACCTCCTTCGGGAAATGCCCCGTGCGCCCTGGACAGCATCACGCTGGATCTTGCCGCCACCCGCGTCCCGCCCGCCGACCTGCTGCATGCCCTGCCGCAGCAGTTGCTGGCGATGAAGGCGGTGGCCCGCGCCGTCGCCGATGCGCCGGCCCTGCCGGCGGCCACCACCGGCGTGCTGATGGGCATGGGCTGCGACGCCGAGGTGGCGCGGCGCGGCCTTGGCGTGCGGCTGGCCGACCTCTGCGGTCCCGACGCCAGCGTGGATCTCGGTCCGCCGCTGAACGCGGCGGGCGTCATCGGCACCATGCCCAACATCGTCGCCAACCGCTTCAACGCCCAGTTCGACTGGCGCGGCCCCAGCTATTCGGTGTCGGCGGAAGAGTTGTCCGGGCTTGCCGGGCTGCGCATCGCCGCCCGCGCCCTGGTGACGGGCGAGCTGGACGCGGCGGTCGTCGGCGCGGTCGACCTGTCCTGCGAGCCGGTGCACCGGAGCGCGCTGGCCGTCCTGCGCCCCGGTCTCGACACGCCCGGCGACGCCGCCGTCGTCCTGGTGCTGCGCCGGGTGGAGTGCGCCGAGGCAGCCGGCGAGCCGATCCACGCCATCCTCGACCTGTCGTCCGCCGCCGAAGCCGAGTTCACCATCGTCGGGCCGCAAGGGGCGAATTCGGGGGCGAGCCCCGTCACCCGCCGCTTCGGCCATGCCCATGCGGCGTCGGGCCTGCTGCATGTGGCCGCCGCCGTCGTCGCTTGCCGCGGGCGCATGAAGCACGGTGACGGCGCCGCCCAGCCCTGGCTGGATGCCGGTCGCCTGCGCGCCCGCGTGAGCGTCGAGGCGCTGGGCGGCGCGGCCGACGGCCTTCTGGTCGAAAGCGGAAGCATTGCCGAGCCGGCCGTCCCGCCGCCGGCCACACGCCTGCGCTGGTTCGCCGCCGCCGACCGGGCGGAGCTGTGCGCGCGCATCCGGCGCGGCGAGGATGGCGGGCAGGGTCCGGTGCGGCTGGCCTTTGCCTGTCCGGCCGGCAAGGAGGCCGACACCCTCTCCCGCGCGTTGACCGTTGCCGAGGGACGCGAGGCTGCCCCCGACGGCATCCATTTCGGCGAGCGGCCGCTCGGTGGCGGGCTGGCGCTGGTCTTCACCGGGGCCGCGGCGGCCTATGAGGGGATGGGGCGCGAGCTTTTCCTGTCGATGCCCGATGTAGGCCGGAGCGTGACTGCGCGCTTTCCCATCCTCGCCCATGCGGCGGATCGGCTCTACGGGTCGGCGGAAGCGCTCGACGCCATGGTGCAGCTGCAGACCTGCGCCCTGATCTGCCAGACCCATGCGGAGGTGAGCCGGGCCGTCCTCGGCCTGCGGCCTGCGGCCGTGATGGGGCTGTCCTCCGGCGAGACCAACGCGCTGTTCGCCGCGGGCGTGTGGTCGGACATGGGCGCCATGTTCGCGGAGATTGACGCGTCGGGCATCTACGGCCGCCATCTGACCGGCGACTGCCTTGCGGCCGCGCAATCCTGGGGGCAGGCGGGGGCCGCAGACTGGCGCAACTGGCGCCTGCTGGCCCCGATCGGGGAGGTGGAGGCGGCGTTGGCCGGCCTGCCCCGCGTGTCGATCACCATCGTCAACGCGCCGCAGGATTGCGTGATCGGCGGCGATGCCGATTCCTGCCGCCAGGCGATTGCCCGCATCGGGGCGCACCGCGCCCTGCCGCTGGGCCAGGACATGGTGGTGCATTGCGCGGAGATGGCGCCCTGCGCGCCGGTCTGGCGCCGGATCCACAGCCGCGAAACCACGCCGCCCGAGCGCATCGCCGTCTATGCCAACGCCTTCGGCCAAGCCTACCGGCCGTCGGTCGAGCTGTGCGCCGAGGCACTGACCCGTCAGGCGCTGGAACGGGTGGACTTCCCCCGCACGATCCGCCGCGCCCATGACGACGGGCTGCGGATCTTCGTCGAGCATGGTCCGCGCAACGCCCTGACCCGCTCCATCGCCGCCACGTTGGCCGGCCGCGAGCATCTGGCGGTCAGCCTGGACCACCCCGGCCGTGCGCCGCTGGAACAGCTCGCCCATGTGGCGGCCGCGCTGTTCGCCGCCGGGCAGGAGCCGGCCATGGCCGAAGTCGCCCGCCGCCTGGAGCGCCGGACCGCAGCGCCGCCAGCCCAGCCCCTGACCTTCGCCGCCCATGCCGCGCCCGTCGCGGTCGTTCTCGGACAGCCGATGCCCCCCGCACCGCCCCTGCCGCCGGTCGCCGACCTGCCGCCCCCCGATCTGGCCGCCCGCCGCCCCCTGGATGAGGCGCCTGAGCCTGAGCCTGAGCCGATTCTTGCAGTCCCCACGGCCGACAGTCCAATCGCCCGCATCCTCGCCCGTACGGCGGAGCTTCACACCGGCTACCTGAAGACCGCGTCGGATCTGCACCGGACCTACCTGCAGGGTTTCGGGGTGCCGACGCTGTCCACTCTCCCTCTCCCCCCCGGGGAGAGGATCGGGGTGAGGGGGATGCATGGAGTGGATTCTCGGGTAACGAACACTGCGGAACCCCCTCACCCTAACCCTCTCCCCGGGGGGGAGAGGGGATTGTCCCTGCCGGACCGTCCGCTCTGGGACCGCGCCCAGCTGGAAATCCTGGCGTCCGGCAAGGTGTCCGACATCTTTGGTCCGCTGTTCGCGCAGCAGGACGGCTACGCGCGTCAGGTCCGTATGCCGGAGCCGCCGCTGCTGCTGGTGGACCGCGTCATCTCCATCACCGGCGAACCGGGCGGCATGGGGCTGGGCTCCATCGTCACGGAGACGGACGTCACGCCCGACAGCTGGTATCTGCACAACGACCGCATGCCGGTGGGGCTCGCCATCGAATCCGGGCAGGCCGACCTGCTGCTGGTCTCCTGGCTGGGCGCCGATTTCCGCAACAGGGGGGAGCGCGTCTACCGCCTGCTCGGCTGCGAGATGACCTACCATGAGGGCGGCCTGCCGCGGGTCGGCGATACCCTGCGCTACGACATCCACATCGACGGTCATGCCCGCATGGGCGAGGTCGGGCTGTTCTTCTTCCATTACGACTGCCGCATCGGCGACCGGCTGGTGCTGTCGGTCCGCAACGGGCAGGCCGGCTTCTTCACCGACCATGAGCTGGCCAACTCCGGTGGCGTGTTGTGGAGCGCCGAGGAGGACCGACCCAAGGACGGCGCGCGCCTGGACCCGCTGCCCTGCCCGTCGCGCCACCGC
Source organism: Azospirillum sp. BE72 (assembly GCF_031455875.1). Taxonomy (NCBI): domain Bacteria; kingdom Pseudomonadati; phylum Pseudomonadota; class Alphaproteobacteria; order Rhodospirillales; family Azospirillaceae; genus Azospirillum; species Azospirillum sp. BE72. Next base: position 60,774 of record NZ_JAVDTO010000015.1, on the reverse strand, counting down.
GCCTTCACCGCCGAACAGCTAGACCTCTGGACCGCCGGCCGGGCCTTCGCCTGCTTCGGCGAGGGGTTCGAACTGGCCGGCAGCCACCAGCGCACCCCGGCGATCCCGCAGGGGCGCATGCGCCTGATCGACAGCGTGAGCGCCTTCGAACCGCAGGGCGGCCCCTGGGGCCGGGGATATCTGCGGGCGGAAAGCCATGTCCCGGCCGACGCCTGGTTCTATGCCGGCCATTTCAAGAACGATCCCTGCATGCCCGGCACGCTGATGGCCGAGGGCGCGGTGCAGGCGGTGGCGACCTTCATGGCGGCCGGCGGCTTCACCATCGGGCGCGATTCCTGGCGGTTCGAGCCGGTGCCGGACGAGCCCGCCCGCTTCGTCTGCCGCGGGCAGGTGATCCCCGACGACGCCCATCATCTGGTCTACGAGGTCTTCGTCGAGGAGATCGAGGACGGGCCGACGCCCATCGTCCGTGCCGCGCTTCTGTGCAGTGCCGATGGCTTCAAGGTTTTCCACTGCCGCGCCTTCGCCGTGCGGATGGTGCCCGACTGGCCGCTGGGCCACGGGGGTCATACCCTGCCGGCGCTGCTGGAGGCGCCGCGCATCGTCGGTACCCGCGGCGATGTGCGCGGCGATTACGAGGCGCTGCTGGCCTGCGCCTGGGGGGCGCCGTCGCTGGCCTTCGGCAGCATGTATGCCCGCTTCGATGCCGGGCGGGTGCCGCGCCTGCCGGGGCTGCCCTATCACTTCATGACCAGCGTGGTCTCGGTGAACTGCCCGGCCGGGGAGCCGACCGTCGGCGGTACGCTCCTCGTCGATTACGCGGTGGAACCGGAGGCGTGGTATTTCGCCCGGAACGCCGCGCCGGTCATGCCCTTCTGCGTGCTGATGGAGGTGCTGCTGCAGCCCTGCGGCTGGCTGGCCTCCTATATGGGTTTCGCGCTCGCCTCCACTGAGGATCTGGCGATCCGCAACCTGGACGGCGACGCCGCCCGCGTGATGGCCGAGGTGACGCCCACCGATACCCGCATCCGCACCGAGGCGACGCTGTCCCGCTTCTCCCGCGCCGGCGGCATCACCCTGATCTCCTTCAAGGTCCGGGCCTGGGTCGACGACCGGCCGCTGATGGAATTGGAAACCTCCTTCGGCTTCTTCGCATCCGCCGCGCTGGCGAAGCAGAACGGCCTGCCGCCACTGCCGGACGACGATGCGCGGGGGATTCCCCCCGCCACATCCGTCGTGGAGCCGCGCCGCACGAGGCTGGCGGACGGCATGCTGAGCATGGTGGACGAGGTCACCGGCTGGTGGCCGCAGGGCGGAGCCGGCGGGCTGGGGCTGATCCGCGGCCGGCAGGTGGTCGATCCGGAATCCTGGTACTTCAAGGCCCATTTCTTCCAGGACCCGGTTCAGCCCGGCTCGCTGGGGGTCGAGGCGCTGCTGCAATTGCTGGAGCGCGCCATGATTCTGGCGGGGCTGGACAGCGAATTGCCGGCGCCGCGCTTCGAAGGGGCGGCGCTGGACCAGACGCTGCGCTGGAAGTATCGCGGTCAGGTCGTCCCCACCAACCGGACCGTCACCACGGAAATCGAGATTGTGCGGATCGAGCGCGACGAGCGCGGCATCCTGGCCGTCGCCCGCGGCAGCCTGTGGGCCGACGATCTGCGCATCTACGAGGTGGACGGGCTGGCGGCGCGTCTGGTGCCCGGCGATGGCGGCAACGGCGGCATCCGTCTGGATTTGGACAGCGCTCCCTGGCTGGGCGACCATCGCCCCACCCATTCCGCAGCCGCGGTCCCGCTGACCTGTCTCGCCGACATCATGGCGGCGGCGGCTCATGGGAAATGCATCGCCGCCTTGGAGGATGTCAGGGTGCAGCGCTGGGCGACGGTGCCGGTGACGCTGGTTCCGGAGGTGGAACCCGATGGGCGCGTCACTCTGCGGGACGGCGGCAGCATCCTGGCGACCGGCCGGGTGGTGCGGGCGGACGCATGGCTGGCCCCGCCGCAGCCCTTCGCCCCCCTGGAGGATGCCCGGCCCTCGCCATGCCCCTATGCCGCGGCGGAGCTGTTCCACGGCCCGGCCTTCCAGATTCTGAGCGGCTTGCGAACCGGTTCCGGCGGCGCGTCCGCCGATCTGGACGCGGCCAAGGCGGCGCGGGTTCCGGGGCCGATCGGTCCAGCGCTGCTCGATGCCGGTCTCCATGCCACCCCCCGCCATGCCCCCGAACTCTGGTGGGGGGACAGGGCGGCGGGGATGCTCGCCTATCCCAGCGCCATCGAGCGGCTGAGTTTCTTCGGCCCGACCCCGCGCGACGGCACGGTCCGCATCGAGGTGCGTGCCCTTCCCCTGGACCCGCAGGGGCGCGCCCGGTCCCGCCTGCAATGGATCGCCGATGGACGGGTCTGGGCCGAGATGGAGCTTGCCGACGTGCTGTTCCCCAAGGGCGCGCTCGGCAAGGCTCCCGCCCCGGCGCGACAGGCGTTCCTGCGCGACCGCAAGGCGGCACCCGGCGTGCGCCTGTCGCGGGCGGAGAACGGAGTCACCCGGCTGAGCGCCCGCGAGGTGGCGGCGAGCAACTGGCTGCCGGGGACCCTGGAAAGCCTCTATGGCGTGTCGGGAAACCCCTCCGACATGGCCCGCGCCATTGCCGCAAAGGAACATGCGGCGGCGCAGCTCGGCGTCCATCCGGGGGTGGTGACGGTCGAGGGCGATGTCGCCCGCTGCACCGGTGCGCCGCTCAACCCGGTTCCGCTTTCGGTCACGCGCGACGGCACCGACTGGGTGGTGACCGGCACGGTCCCCGCCGCTCCCGACGTCGCGCCGCTCAAGGCCTTCTGGCGTTCCCATCTGGGGACCGCCGACTGGCCGGTGGAGGACCTGTTCCTGGCGCTGGCCGGCGAGTTCGTCGGCCAGGTTCGCGTGACGGAGCTGGACGAGCTCGCCCGCATCCGCGACCGCGGCGCGCTGTTCCTCGGCAACCATCAGGTGGCAGTGGAATCGCTGACCTTCACGCTGGTGGCCGCCGCCCTGACCGGCCGGCCGATCCTGACGGTCGCCAAGGCGGAGCATCGCAACACTTGGCTGGGCAGCCTGCTGGCCTTGTCCGGCAGCGCTCCGGGGCTTCGCCTGCCGCAGATGATGATGTTGTTCGACCGGGAGGATCCGGCGGCCATGCTGGGGCTGATGGAGCAGGCGCGCGAGGCGGTGAAGCACCACGGCATGTCGATCATGGTCCATGCGGAGGGCACGCGGTCGCTGTCCTGCCGGACGCCGGTGTCCCGCCTGTCCGGGGTATTCCTGGATCTGGCGGCGAGGCTGGAGGTTCCCATCGTGCCGGTCCGCTTCGCCGGTGCCCTGCCGGTGGAATCTGCGCCGGAGCGGCTGGACTTCCCGCTGGGCTTCGCCCGTCAGGACATCCATATCGGCGCCCCGCTGTGGCCGGAAGACCTGGCGAGCCTGCCCCTGGCGGAGCGCAAGAGGGCCGTCCTCGACGCCATCAACGGGACCGGAGCGGCGCTTTCCGACGAAGTGCCCAACGAACCGCGCCCGGACTTCGAAGAGGCGGCGAGGGCGATCGCATCCACGCAAGGGCTCGGCCTGCCCCGCGCGGCGACCCTGCAGGCGGTGTTGAACGCGATCCCAAGCGACCGTCCGCTCGCCGGTCTCGCCCGCCGCATGGCGATGGGCGAGGGGGCGGAGGACGCCGACCCGTGGCTGTCTGCCCTGGCCGGCTGGTTCCGAACTCAGTAGATGGGAATGCCGACGATCATCAGGCCGAAGACGCCGAGGATGGCGTGGGACACGCTGCTGCCGACCAGCGATCCCTGGCGGGCGAAGATCCAGCCCCAATAGAGGCCGATGGGGAACACCGCGAGCGCGAGCGCGATGGAAACATGCAGGTGGGTGGCGCTGAACAGCATGTTGGACAGGACGATGGCTTCCGCCGTCTTGTATTTGCTCGTCAGGAAAAGCTGGAAGGACGCCTGGGTGCCGCGGGCGATGGTTTCCTGGATCGGTGTGAAGGCGCAATAGGCGCTGCCGTAGAGAAGGATTTCGCCCAGAGACAGCCCGGTGGACCGCGCGAAATCGAACACCGGCTGCCCCTGCAGGGATGGGATCATCGTCACGCCGATCCATTTCAGCATGACGATCAGCAGGGCGACGGGGATGGACAGCACCACGCCTTCCAGCGCGTTGCGCCGCCAGTTCTTCAGGGTGAAACCATAGGCGCTGGGCGGCCAGGGGCTGGTCTTTACGGTTCGGTACACGCCGAAGGCGAAGGCGGTCAGGATCGGCAGGCTGATGAGGGAGGTGTCGGGAACCACCTTGCTGAGCGCCGTGGTGACGCCCAAGGCGAACATGTAGAAGCAGAGGCCGACGAGAAGGCGGAAGATGAACTTGCTCATCTCCACGCGGTTCTCGGCCTCGTTCAGCTGGCGGCGCAGGGTCTGGACCGTCACCTCGTTGGTGCGGCGCAGACGTGCGGCCAGTTCATAGGCCAGATTGATCTTGAGACGGCTGTCGACGCCGAGCCGGCTGTCGGGATGCTCGCGCAGGCGGGCGAGCGGAACGGCGATGACCTCGCTGTCTTCGGCGGCGCGGACGGCGCCGGAGCGCGGACCGCTGTCGAGCAGCGACACCTCGCCGATGGACTGGCCCGCCGTCAGCAGGGCGAGGCGATGGCGGACGTCGGTGCCCTCCTCGCGCTTCAGGACCTCGAAGCTGCCGGAGAGGATGAAGAAGAGCGCGTCGCCAGGATCGCCCTCTTCGAACAGAAGCTGGCCCCGGGGGATCTTGCGGGGGCCATCCATGATGGCGGCCAGTTGCCGGATGTTCTCGTCCGAGAAGCCTTCCAGAAGAGGCGCGTTCCTCAGACGCTCGTCGATTTCCAGATGCCGCGCATCCGACGGCGCGCCACCAAAACCTTCCATCTCATCCCCCTCGCCCGAAAAGCGCGGGCACCTTAGCGCAAGGGAGAAGGGGTTAGAAGTGACATGAGAAATCGGGACGCGCCCGGCTCACACGACGCAGAGGCAGGCCCCTTCCTGGTCCATGGCGATGGAATCCACGGCGACCGGCAGTTTCTGCGCCTTCTCCGGCATCTTGGGCCGGTGGGCCTCGCCGCGGCAGGCGTCGATCGGCACATCCTCCCCCTGCATCAGCGGGCAGCGTTCGAAGATCTCCGCCACCCAATCGACGAAGACCCGCACCTTGGGCGACAGGTGGCGGTTCTGCGGATAGAGGGCGGAGATCGGCATCAGGGCGGGGCGCCAGTCCGGCAGAATCTCCACCAGGGCGCCGCTGCGCAGGTGGGGCAGGGCCATGAAGCGGGCGGGCTGGATGATGCCAAGCCCTTCCACCCCGCAGGTGACGTAGGCGTCGGCGTCATTGACCGAGACGGTGCCGGCCATCTTCACCTCGCGCTCCACCCCGTCGCGCTCGAAGCTGGGCTCGTGGACCTTGCCGGTCCGGGTGAAGTATTTGACGGCGACATGGCTTTGCAGCTCGTCCAGCGTATTCGGCGTGCCGTGGGCGGCGAGGTAGGACGGGCTGGCGCAGGTCACCGACCGGAAGGCGCCGACCCGGCGGGCGATCAGGCTGGAATCCTGAAGCTCGCCGACGCGCAGCACGCAGTCCACCCCCTCCTGGATCAGGTCGATGGGCCGGTCGCTGAGCCCCAGCATCAATTCGATGTCGGGATAGGCGCTGTGGAACTCGTGGATCGCCGGGATGATGACCAGCCGGCCGATGGAGCCCGGCATGTCCACGCGCAGCCGGCCGCGCGGCGACTTGCGCGCGCTGGTGAAGGAGGACTCGACTTCCTCCAACTCCTGCAGGATGCGGGTGGCGCCTTCCAGATAGGCGGCGCCGTCCAGCGTCAGGTTCAGCTTGCGGGTCGTCCGCTGCAGAAGCCGGACGCCCAGCGACGCCTCCAGGTTCTGGATGGTGGTGGTGACCGAGGCGCGCGGCAGGCCCAGCGTGTCGGCCGCCTTGGTGAAGCTGTTTGCCTCCACAACCCGAACGAAGACGCGCATCGCGTGAAGCTTGTCCATGGCCGTCCTGTCCCGCCCTGCGTCGGCACCGCGCCCGGTATGGACGGTGCCGCTGGTTGAAGAGCGGCTATTTAACCATGACGGGCGTCGCTGTCGATCATTCGGACGGACATGGCTGGGCGGACATGACTGGGCCGATGGGGCAGGCAGGGGCCGCTACGGCTCGCTGTAGCTGGTGGGAACGATGCGCAGCTCGAAGCGGGCGGGGTCCTGCTGGAAGATCAGGCCGCCGAAGCGTTCCGAATAGGGCGGGAGATAGTCGAATTCGGCCTCAGCCGCCTCGACGACGCGGTCGCCGGACCGCAGCTCCCCGCGCACGCGCAGGGTGGCGGCGGTGGCGGTGGTGCGGTTGCGGATCTGGAAGCGCACGGTGTGGCCATGGCCGCCGGCCTGGGTTTCCACAACGGTGATGTCGATCCTGCCGGGCACCTCGCCGTGCTCCCGCAGGCCGTACTGCACCATGTAGACGATCATCGCGGCGATCAACAGGGCGCCGATGCCCGCCGCCACCCATTCCAGGGGGGAGGTCGGCACCGCCCGCTCCGTCTCGCTCCTGCCCGTCTTCCGATCCGCCGGCTGCGGCGGAGGTCGGGTCCGTTCCGTCGCGGCGTCCTTGCGCCGGGGTGCCGGTCCGCCTTGTGGGGTCATGGTGGGTGTGCCCTTCCTTCCGGTCACAGGATCAGGCGGGCGGCCGCCGCGCCGATGGCGCAGGGGAAGCCCAGGACGACGGTGGCGCTGATGATCTCGGCCAGCCCGGTGCCGTCGGTCCGGCCGAAGGTCCACAGCAGGTAGAGGCAGATCGCCAGCACGATGACGTAGCCGACGACGGTGAAGCGCAGGAACAGGCTCCAGAATCCCACGCCGCCGGGCGGCTTCGACCCGCCGGGCAGCTCCACCGCATAGACGAAGGCGTGCATCAGCACGAGCGACAGCAGCAGCAGCGCAATTTCCCGCCACGGATCCATCATGTAGGACAGCAGGACCATCTCCTCCGTCGGGGCGACGTTGAGGCCGAGGAAGAGCGCGCCGACTCCCATCAGGAACAGTTCCTGCCCGTATGTCATGGAGTCCTGGCGCTGCGTGCTCTCGGCCGTCTTCTCGCCCAACTGGTCGCGGGCCAGCATGGCGCCGATGGCGGCGGGGAAGCTCTGCAGCGCGATCTTGCCGATCACCTCGCGCGCGGGCATGTCGAAGGACAGGACCTTGAAGATGCCGAGGATGACGGCCGACATCGCCACCGCCACCGCGATGGCGACGAAGGCGTCGGCGATGTCGTCGCGCAGGCTGGCGTTGACCTTGAAGCCGCTGACCACCGACAGGCCGATCAGCAGCGGGATCAGCAGGACCAGCAGCAGCACCAGCCGCCAGGGCGTCATGGTGAAGCCGATCCACCACATCTCCATCGTCATCAGCATCGGCAGCGAGAAGATCAGCGCCCCGGCGAAGGCGCGTGCCAACCCGACCAGAAAGGACCGATGGTCCTCGTAGACGGGCCTTTCCGGTGTAGCGGCATCCGAGTGGCCGGTATCGGCGGTCATGCATCGTCTCCCAAACCCCGCCGCACGGTCGTCGCGGCCCGCTTCCCAGGGTCAACGCTTACGGCCACGCACAGGTTTCCGGGTTCTCCGAAGGAAGATGAGGTGCCGAGGAAACCGCCGAGCCTCTGCTGTGTTGACCCTGGTGGGACCATGGGGTGCGGGGCCAATCGCATTTCGGATCCGAGCGGCGATGTTCCGTGTCGAATACCCCTCTCCCGCAAGGGGAGAGGGGCTGTTGCTGCTCGCGAAAGCAAGGCGCTGTTGTCGAAGAGCGGGGAGAGGAGGAGGCATGGACTGGCCGGGCCGGCGAACAGCGCGAAATCCTCTGCGGCCGGTCTTGCCGGCCGTGGTTCTGGCGCTTGCCGGGTGCGAGGGGAGGCAGTCGGCGCTGGATGCGGCCGGCGTCAGCGCGCAGGAGATTCTGGTCACCAGCTGGATCCTGTTCATCGGCGGGGCCGCGATCTTCCTGGCGGTGATGGCGCTGGCGCTCTATGCCGCCTTCGTCCGGCCGGAGCGGTTTCCCGGCCGCCGCGCCTGGGTGATCGGCGGCGGCATCCTGTTCCCGGTCGTCACGCTGACAGCACTCCAGCTGCATGAATTCGCGCTGGCCCGCCGGCTGGCGACGCTGGCGCCGGAACCCGCCTTCGTGGTCGAGGTCACCGGGCTGATGTGGTGGTGGGACGTCCGCTACCTCCTGCCGGGGCAGGAGCCGCTGCGCGCCGCCAACGAGATCGTGCTGCCGGCCGGCCGGCCGGTGGAGTTGCGGGTCGCCAGCGCCGACGTGATCCACAGCTTCTGGGTACCCAGCCTCGCCGGCAAGATCGACATGATCCCCGGCCATGTGAACCGCCTGCCGCTGGTGGCGCAGCGGCCGGGGCTCTACCGCGGCCAATGCGCCGAATATTGCGGGGCGCAGCACGCCCTGATGGCCTTCGACGTCCGTGTCCTGCCTCCGGACGAGTTCGACGCCTGGATGGCGGCACAGCGCCGCCCGGTGCCGGAACCGCCGACGCCGGAGCTGGTGCGCGGCCGCGATGCCTTCTTCGCGCTCGGTTGCCATTCCTGCCATGCGGTGCGCGGCACGGAGGCGGACGGGCTGGTCGGGCCGGACCTCAGCCGCATCGGCGCCCGCGCCTCGCTCGCCGCCGGGACGCTGCCGACGCGGGTGGAGACCATCGCCGCCTGGATCGCCGGCGCCCAGCACATCAAGCCCGAGAACCGCATGCCGTCCTTCGACGTGACCGACGGCGAGACCCTGCATGCCATGGCCGCCTGGCTGGAGAGCCTGAAATGACGCTGCGCACCGACGAGCCCCGCGACGAGTTCACCGGCGGCCGGCCGACTCCCAGCCCCATGCCCCGGCCGCCGGGGGAGGAGGAGGAGCTGCGCCGCCTCTGGCGTCTTCCGCAGGGAATCGCCCGCCTCACCGCGGTGAACAATACCAAGGTCGGCGTCTGGTACATCGGCACCGCGCTGCTGTTCTTCCTGATCTCCGGGGTGCTGGCGCTGGTGATGCGGCTGCAATTGGCGATGCCCGGAAACGACCTGCTCGACCACGGCACCTACAACCAGTTCTTCACGGTTCACGGCACCGGAATGATGTTCCTGTTCGCCGTGCCGATCGTCGAGGCCATCGGCGTCTTCCTGCTTCCCTCCATGCTGGCGGCGCGCGACCTGCCCTTTCCCCGGCTGTCGGCCTTCGCCTTCTGGGCCTATTTCTTCGGCGGCATCTCCTTCTTCTGCTCGCTGATCTTCGACGCGGCGCCCGACGGCGGCTGGTTCATGTATCCGCCGCTGACCAGCTACGAGCATTCGCCCGGCATCAACGCCGATTTCTGGCTGCTCGGCATCGGCTTCATCGAGATCTCGGCCATCGCCGGCGCCATCGAGATCGTGGTCGGCATCCTGCGCACCCGCCCGCCGGGCATGACGCTGGACAAGCTGCCGATCTATGCCTGGTCGATGCTGGTGATGGCGGGGATGATCATCTTCGCCTTCCCTGCCGTCATCGTCGCCACCGCCCTGCTGGAGATCGAGCGCGCCTTCCACTGGCCCTTCTTCATCGCCGAGCGGGGCGGCGATCCGCTGCTGTGGCAGCATCTGTTCTGGTTCTTCGGCCATCCGGAGGTCTACATCATCTTCCTGCCGGCGGCCGGTTTGGTGTCGATGATGGTGCCGACGCTGGCCCGCCGGCCGCTGGTCGGGCATGACTGGGTGGTGCTGGCGCTGGTCGGCACCGGGTTCTTCAGCTTCGGCCTGTGGGTCCACCACATGTTCGCCACCGGCATCCCGTCGCTGTCGCTCAGCTTCTTTTCCGCCGCCAGCATGGCGGTGGCGGTGCCGAGCGGCATCCAGGTGTTCGCCTGGATCGCCACGCTGGGGGCGGGGCGGGTGCAATGGACGGTCGCCACCCATTTCCTGTTCGGCTTCCTGTTCATCTTCGTGCTGGGCGGGCTGACCGGCGTGATGGTGGCGGTGGTGCCCTTCGACTGGCAGGCCCATGACAGCTACTTCATCGTCGCGCACCTGCATTACGTGCTGATCGGCGGCATGGTGTTCCCGGTCTTCGCCGGGCTGTACCATTGGTGGCCGACGCTGAACGGCCGGCTGCTGTCGGAGCGGCTGGGGCGCTGGGCCTTCTGGCTGATGTTCATCGGTTTCAACGTCGCCTTCTTCCCCATGCACATCAGCGGCCTGCTGGGCATGCCGCGGCGGGTCTACACCTATCCCGGCGATCTCGGCTGGAACCTGCTGAACATGATCTCCACGGTGGGCTCCTTCGTGCTGGCCTTGGGCGTGCTGCTGGTGCTGATCGACATTGCGCGCAGCGCCTTCGGCGGCGGGGAGAAGGCGTCCGACAACCCGTGGAACGCCGGCACGCTGGAATGGCTGCCGAACGAGCTCTACGCCACCCGCAGCATCCCGCACGTCACCAGCCTCTATCCCCTGTGGGACAAGCCGGACCTGCCGTGCGAGGTGCGCGAGGGTGCCCATTTCCTGCCCGGCGCCCCGACCGGCCGGCGCGAGACCATCGTCACCAGCCCGATCGAGGCCAAGCCGCAATATCTGATGCCGCTGCCGGGTCCGCATTGGGGTCCGTTCCTGGCCGGGCTGTTCACGGCCGCGCATTTCCTGTGCCTGACCGTGCAGTGGTATTATCCCTCGCTGATCCCGGCGGTGCTGGCCATCGCCATGGTGATCTGGTGGCTGTGGGGCCTCGACACCGGTGCCGACCACCCGCCGCAGGATGTCGGCGGCGGCTGGCGCGTGCCGGTCTACATCCAGGGGCCGAAGAACCATTCCTGGTGGGGCGTGGTGGTCCTCCTGCTGGTGGACGGCACCGCCTTCGCCTGCCTGATCTTCACCTACCTGTTCCTGTGGACGGTCAGCCCGGACGTCTGGCCGGTGGGCGGAGACGGGCTGCCGGGACTGCCCTGGCTGGCCGGCGGGCTTGCGCTGTGGGGACTGTCGGCGCTGGCAATCGGATGGGCGCGCAGGGCGGTCGACCGCAACCGGCACGGCCGCGTCCGCATCGGGCTGATCCTGGCCTGGGCGGCGATGGTCGGCGGCATCCTGCTGGACGCCAATGCCCAGATCGGGACCGGCCTCGTCGGTGCGGCCAGCGCCTATGGCGCCATCACCTACATGCTGGTGGCGTGGCAGGCCTTCCATGTGGCGGTGATGACGCTGATGCTGGGCTACACGCTCGCCCGCTCTGCCGCCGGGCTTCTGCATGCGGAGCGGCGGGTGACCTTCGACAACACCCTGCTGATGGGCTGGTACAGCGCGGCGCAGGGGACGATCGCCCTGCTGCTCCTGCACCTGTTCCCACGTCTGGCGATTTGAGAGGGGGCGTCATGTCGGGCCGCAGCTTTCCCGTTACCTTCGGCGCGATGCTGGCGCCCTTCCTGATCTGGGCCGGGCATTTCGGCCTGGTCTATGCCATCAACGGCGCGGTTTGCGCGCGGGCACCGGACGGGGCGATGCTGTTCGGCTATCCGATGTCTGCGACATTGGTCGCCGCCGCGACGGTCCTCGCGATGGCCTGGGTAGCGATCCTGCTGGTGATGGCGCTGCGCGGGACCGGGCCGGCCGGGCATGTCGCCTCCGCCGACCCGCGCCGCTTCGCCCGCTGGTTCGTGGTTGCCGGGGCGGGCTCGGCTCTGGTCGCCATCCTGTGGGTCGGTCTGCCGGCCCTGTTGGTGCCGGCCTGCGGGTGATGCCGAAACCCTGAAAAAGGCTTCGCCGGCTTCGAGGCACCGGCGGCGGCCGGAGGGGCCGCCGCGGATGTCTCGAAACCGGCGTTGCGGCTTCAGAAGACCCTGGCCGCTGGAGTTACTGCTGGGTGCCGGTCTGGCCCATGGAGCCCTGCGGGGTGCTCTGGTTCTGCGGGGTATCGCTCGGCACGGTGCCGGTGGTGCCCGTCGTACCCGTGGTCCCCGTCGTGCCGGTGCCCGTGTTGCCGGTCGTGCCCGTGCCGCCGGCGGTGCCGGTGTTGCTGGTGCTGCCGCTCAGGTTCAGCGCGGCCATGGTCTGCTCGTCGGCGCGGCCGGTGGCGCGCAGGCCGTTCTCGCGCTGGAACTGCATCAGGGCGCGGCGAGTGTTGGCGCCCCACATGCCGTCCACGGCGATGTCGCGGCCGTCGGTGCGGTCGTTCAGCGCCTGCTGGATCTCGCGCACCTGCTCGCTGCTGAGATTGCTGGACGTCATGCTGCCGGAGCGGCGGGCCGACGAACGGTCGGAGCCGCTGCCCGACGTCTCTTCCCGGACCTCCTTGGTCGCACGGTCGGTCACGCGGTCGGTCTTCTTGCTCAGGCTCTCGTCCATGCTGTTGCCGGCAACGGCGCCGCCGACGCCACCGACCACCGCACCGACCGGGCCGCCGACCACGGCGCCGGCCACGGCACCGCTGCCCGCGCCGGTCGCCGTCCGCGAGGTTTCCGTGCTGCCGCAGGCGCTGAGCGCGAACAGGGCGCCGGCTGCCGTGGCGGTCATGACGATCTTCGAAATCCCACGCATGGTTGCCATCCTTCTCGATTACGCTTCGATGTTGGCGACCCGCCGCCCGGTGCGGCCTGTACTGTCCTGCCGCACGGCAAGCGACAGCTGGGTCATGTGATGAACAATCAACAGCGGGCCTTCTTGTTCCCTGGCATCGTATCAGGATTTTCCGTCATCGCCCTTCACCATGGCGTCACCGTGAGCGCGGCGGGAGTAATACTCGGCGACTGCATCGATCTGTTCGTCGGTCAGTCGGCGGACCGCGGCCTCCATGATGCGGGACAGCGCCGTGTTGCCGCGCGCCTCGTCGCGCCACAGCCGCAGCTGCCCGGCGATGTAGGAGGCATGCAGGCCGTCCAGCGTGGGATAGCGCGGGTCGCGCGCATGGCGGCTGTCGCCCGCCCCTTCGTGACAGCCGGAGCAGGCGGCGACGCCGCGTCCCGGATCGCCGGACTCCGCGATCCGCCGGCCAAGTTCCTGCAGTTTCGGATCGGATTCTCCGGCTGCAGGCGTTGGTGTTGCAGGCTTTTGCGCGGCGTAATGGTCGGCCAGCCCGCGGATGGCCTCCTCGTCCAGACCGGCGGCGACGGGCTGCATGATGCCGCTGAACCGATTGCCCTGGGCATAGGCGCGCAGCGTCTCGAACAGGTAGTCCGCCGACTGCCCGGCGAGCCGCGGGAAGGCGCCGTCGGCCCCGCCATTGCCATCCCGGCCGTGGCAGCGGGCGCAGTCCTGCAGCGTCTCCCCCAGACGGGCGGTTTCCGGGCCGCTGACGGGGCCGGTCAGATCAGCCACATGGGTGCGCCCGTCCGGCTGGGTCCCGCCGAAAGCGAGGCTGCGGTATTCTTCCGCGCTCATCCCTTTGAGCCGCAGGAGAAAGGCGGTAACCGCCCAGGGCTCGTCCTTGCGCTGCTGTGCCGGCCAGGCCGGCATCCCGGCATATTTGATGCCGTTCAGCGTGATCCAGTACAGCTCCTGCGGCTTCCAGTCCGCCAACTGGCTTGGCAGATAGGGCGGCTCCGGCATCATGTGGCGGGAGATCGGGTTGCGCGGCGCGTCGGGCGCGCCGTGGCAGGGCGCACAGCCATTCTCATAGTGGCCGGCGCCGCGGCGGATCAGCGCCGGGTCGTCCAGGTCGGGCGAATCCTCGACGAAGGCGGCGTGCGTTTCGACCGAGCTGCGCATCGCCATCTCGAAGAACATCTCGACGGGTGTCCAGTGCTCCTTGGTCGCCGCGACGCTGTAGAGGCCGGACCATGCGAACAGCAGCCCGCCGATGCCGGCCGCCACCGCCGCCAGGGCGAGGGTCGTCAGGATGCGCCGCATGCCCTCACCCGGCCTTTCCGCCGGAGAACCGGCCGTCCTTGATGCGATCGTCCCAAATCCGATCATCAGCGCTCTGCCGCAGCCAGCGCGCCGCACCGGCCAGCACCAGCGCGACATAGGCCAGCGACCCGACCACCCCCATGATCAGCCCGCCGAGCTGCTGGTCGGCCAGCGGCGACAGGCCCCAGGCCGCGGTGGTGGTCAGGTGGTAGGGGAACAGCGGCGTCCCGGCGAAGATCAGCAGCCCCGCCAGCATCGCCAGATGGACCGAGGTCCCGAAGGCCGCCAGCAGCCCGCGCAGGCGCATGGCGTTCCCGGCCGGCGCCAGCACGCTCCGCCATGCCGCCACCGCTCCGGCGAGCAGGGTGCCGTGCATCAGCCACAGCACCGCGTCGTTCGCCAGCGCCGCCATGTAGGGGCCCGGCAGGTGCCAGACCCACAGCGTGATGCCGAACAGGCCCCAGGCCAGTTCAGGCCGCTCCAGCGGCCTGACCGCGGTCCGAAGCCAGCCCGGCCAGCGCACCGCCCCGGCCGGCCAGCCGAGCACGAACAGCGGGGCCGCGACCTGCACGGTCAGCAGATGCTGGGCGACGCGGGCGGAGAACAGGGCGGAGGTGAGGTTGCACAGGGGAGAGACGAAGGCGATGCCCAGCACCAGCCAGCCGGCGGCGAGGCACCAGGGCCGGTGCCCCGAAACGCCGCCTGCCGCCTGCGTCCGGCGCGTCACCGTCGCCAGCCCGGCCGCCGCCAGGACGAAGACGGCCAACAGCCATGGATCGGTGTTCCAGGCCATCGACAAGCTCCCCGGCACCGGCGGGGCGCCGCAATAGGGGACGAAGGGAAGGGCGTCTGTCGGCATGGCGTGGCCTCGCGGAATCCGGGATCTCTCCGTCCTGTCCAATGACCCGGACGGCGGGATGTTCCCGATAAGGCGACGTTTCAGCCCGATTGACCGTAATGGGAGGGAGCAGAAAGCCCGCTGGGATGTTGTTCCGCGCATGGCCGATCGGACATCCACTCGGATACGGGCCAATCGGAACTGTTGCCGGAGACCGTGATGCCCTCCGTCCATCCCTGCCGCGCCCGCGTCCTTCCCGCCTTCTGTGCGGCGATGCTGGCGGGGCTGCTCGCCGCCGGACCCGCGAAGGGGCAGGGACAGCCGGGCGCCGGCCGGAATGCGCCGCCGCCTGCGGTGACAACCGTGCCGGTGCAGAACCGCGACGTGGCCCCGGTGACGGAGTTCATCGGTCGGATCGAGGCGATCCGCTCCTTCGACGCGAGGCCGCGGATCGAGGGAACCGTGGAGCAGGTTGCCTTCCAGGAGGGGCAGGACGTCCATGAGGGCGACCTGCTCTATGTGATCGAGCCGGCGCCGTACCAAGCGGCTCTGGACAGTGCCAAGGCGCAGCTCGCCAGTGCAGAGGCCAAGCTGCGCGAGGCGGAGCGGGCCTACAGCCGCGCCGACGAACTGCGGCAGCGGGGTAACGTCTCGCAGGCGCAGCTGGATCAGGCGCTGGCCGACCGCGACGCCGCCCAGGCGGACGTGATGATGAACCAGGCGCAGGTCCGCACGGCGGAGATCAATCTCGGCTACACCCGCATCTCCAGCCCGGTGGACGGCCGCATCGGCGCCACGGCGGTGACCCAGGGCAACCTCGTCAACCCGTCCACCGGCGTGTTGGCGACGGTGGTGCAGCTCGACCCCATCCGCGTCGTCTTCTCGGTCGCCGACCGCGACATGCTGGCCTTCCAGCGCCGGTTCGACGTGCGCCGGCCGGCCCAGGCGGCGGCGGAGAAATACGTGCCGACGCTGATCCTGCCCGACGGCAGCGAGTACGCCGAACAGGGCCAGGTCGAGTTCGCCAACAACCGCGTCGATCCGCAGACCGGCACCGTCAGCATCCGCGCCACCTTCGCCAACCCGCAGCGTCTTCTCCTGCCGGGCCAGTATGTGACGGTGCAGCTCCGCCGCGACCAGCCGGAGCAGCGGCCGGTGGTGCCCGTCGCCTCCATCCAGCAGGACCAGCAGGGCAGCTACGTGCTGGTGCTCGACGACCAGAACAGGGTGCAGCGCCGCCCGGTGCAGACCGGCGCGCAGGTGGACCAGTTGCTGGTGGTGGAAAAGGGCCTGACCGCCGGCGAGACCGTGGTGGTCGGCGGCGCGCAGAAGGTGCGGCCGGGCATGGTCGTGCAGCCCACCCCGGCGGAGCAGATGACCGAAAGCACGCAGGCGGGGGTCGCTCCAATCGGAACCGGCCCCGCGGGTGCGGCCGGCAGCAGCGGTGCCGCTCCGGCGAACGGTGCCGGCTCCGGCGCGGCGAAGGAGTGAGGCGATGTTCTCCGCGCTCTTCATCCGCCGCCCGAATCTGGCAATCGTCATTGCGGTCGTCACCCTGATCGCCGGCTTCCTGGCGCTGACCGCCATCCCGGTCGCGCAATATCCGTCGATCACCCCGCCCACCGTCCAGGTGTCGGCGACCTATCCCGGCGCCAATGCCCAGGTGGTGGCCGACAGCGTCGCCGCCCCCATCGAATCGCAGGTGAACGGCGTGGAGGGCATGCTCTACATGTCCTCCACCAGCACCGACACCGGCAGCTATTCGCTGACCATCACCTTCGCTCCCAGCACCGATCCCGACATCGCCGCGGTGAACGTGCAGAACCGCATGTCGCTCGCCACCGCGAGCTTGCCATCGGAAGTGACACGCCAGGGCGTCACCGTGCGCCGGCAGTCGCCCAACATGCTGATGGCGGTGAACGTCTATTCGCCCAGCGGCACCTTCGACCCGATCTTCATCTCCAACTATGCCAGCCTGAACCTGCGCGATTCCATCGCCCGCGTTCCCGGTGTCGGCGACGCGCAGGTGCTGGGCGCGCTGGATTACAGCATGCGCATCTGGATGAATCCGGACCGCATGACGGCGCTGGGCATCACCGCGACGGACGTGGTCGGCGCCATTCAGAATCAGAATGTCCAGGCGCCCGCCGGCCAGATCGGAGCGCCGCCCATCGGCGGCGACCAGCAGCAACAGTTGACCATCATCGCTCGCGGTCGCCTTAACGATCCGCAGGAATTCGCCAACATCATCATCCGCAGCAACGAGAATGGCGGCATCGTCCGCGTCGGCGACGTGGCGCGGGTGGAGTTGGGGGCGCAGTCCTACACCTCCTCGTCCAAGCTGAACGGCGCGCCCGCGGCGACGCTGGTCGTCTACCAGTCGCCGGGCGCCAATGCGCTGGACGTCGCCAACTCGGTGCAGGCGGAACTGCAGCGGCTGTCGCAGCGCTTCCCCGAGGGGCTGGAATACGCGGTCGTCTTCAACACCACCATCTTCGTCACCGCAACCATCGAAGAGATTGTGCTGACGCTGGGCATCACCTTCCTGCTGGTGGTGGCGGTCATCTACGTCTTCCTGCAGGACTGGCGGGCGACGCTGATCCCAACCCTGGCGATCCCGGTGTCGATCATCGGCGTCTTCGCCGTGCTGCTGGTTCTGGGCTACAGCGCCAACACCATCACGCTGTTCGCGCTGATCCTCGCCATCGGGCTCGTCGTCGACGACGCCATCGTGGTTGTGGAGAATGTCCGCCGTGTCATGGAGGAGCATCCAAAGCTTTCGGCAAGGGACGCGTCGGCCAGGGCGATGGGGCAGGTCAGCGGCGCCATCGTCGCCTCCACCCTGGTGCTGGCGGCGGTGTTCGTGCCAGTGGCCTTCCTGCCGGGCATCACCGGCCAACTCTACCGCCAGTTCGCCGTCACCATCGCAGCGTCCTTCATCATCTCCGGCATCAATTCGCTGACGCTCAGCCCGGCGCTTTGCGGCCTGCTGCTGCGTCCGCCGACAGCACCCTGGCGGCCGCTGGCGGCCTTCAATGGCGGGCTGGACCGGGTGCGCGACGGCTATGGCCGGCTGGTCCATGGGCTGGGGCGGCGGCTGATCGTCGGGCTGTTGCTGTTCGTGGCGATCACCGCCGGCGCCTTCGCCCTGCTGCGGGCCTTGCCCACCGCCTTCCTGCCGGCGGAGGACCAGGGCTATTCCTTCGTCAACGTACAGCTTCCCAGCGCCGCGTCCGTCACCCGCACCCAGACCGTGATGGACAACATCAGCGAAACCATCAAGCAGGAGCCGGGCGTCGCCGACGTCATCGCCATCTCCGGCTTCAGCATCCTCAGCGGCCAGGGCTCCAACGTCGGCCTCGTCATCGTCGCGCTCAAGCCCTGGGCGGAGCGGGGCAGCGACCAGACCGTCGACGCCATCCTGGGCAGTCTGCGCCCGCGCTTCGGCGCGATGCCGCAGGCGACGGTGACTGCCTTCAACCCGCCCTCCATCCCCGGGCTGGGCGCCACCGGCGGCTTCGATCTGCGCGTGCTCGCCACCGGCGGCCAGACCCCGCAGGAATTGGGCGCCGTTCTGCGCGGCCTGCTGGTCGCCGCCAATCAGGACGCCAACCTGCAGGCGGTGTTCAGCACCTACAGCGCGGAGGTGCCGCACCTGTATCTGGACGTGGACCGCACCCGCGCCTCGCTGCTGGGGGTCTCTCCGGCCGACATCTTCACGACGTTGCAGGCCCATCTCGGTGCCAGCTACGTCAATGATTTCAACCTGTACGGCCGTGTCTTTCAGGTGAAGGTGCAGGACGCCGCGGGCTATCGCGATCAGGTGAAGCAGATCGACCAGCTCTATGTCCGCAGCCAGACCGGCGACATGGTCCCGCTGCGCAGCCTCGTGTCGGTGCGCACCACCCTGGCTCCCGACAGCATCACCCGCTACAACCAGTTCATGTCCGCCTCGGTCAATGGCCAGCCGGCGGCCGGGATCAGCACCGGCCAGGCGCTGATCGGGATGCAGGGGGTGGCGCAGAACACGCTGCCGCAGGGCTACGCCACCGAATGGACCGGCCTGTCCTATCAGGAGAGCCAGGTCGGCAACCAGGGCCTGATGGTGTTCGGCCTTGCCCTTCTGTTCGGCTACCTGTTCCTGGTGGCGCAGTACGAGGACTGGCTGGTGCCGCTGGCGGTGCTGCTGTCGGTGGCGGTCGCCGTGCTGGGGGCCGGCGTCGGGCTTTGGGTCACGGGGATTCCGAACGACGTCTATGCGCAGATCGGGCTGGTTCTGCTGGTCGGTCTGGCGGCGAAGAACGCCATCCTGATCGTCGAGTTCGCGCGCGAGCAGCGGGCCGACGGCCGGTCCATCGTCGATGCCGCGGTGGCCGGCGCCCGCCAGCGCTTTCGCGCCGTGCTGATGACGGCGCTGGCCTTCATCCTGGGCACGGTCCCGCTGCTGGTCGCCACCGGCGCCGGGGCGGCCAGCCGGCGGTCGATCGGCACCACCGTGTTCGGCGGCATGGTGGCGGCGACGGTGATCGGCATCATCTTCGTGCCGGTGCTGTTCGTCGCCTTCCAGCGCCTGACCGAACGGCTGCGCCGCCGCCCGGCCGAGGCGCGCGTGCGCCCGGCGACGGAGGGGTAGAGGGATGCCGAAGGACTGCCGGGGCCTTGATTCGTTTGCATAAGAACCCACATCAGCATGGTCCCCGACATCCTTGAAAGTGGCGTCCTTTGTGCGACGCTTCCCCGCGCATCGGCGCGATGGCGGCCGGCTCCGGGCCAGACGCCGACCGACCTGTTCCCTGCCCGGTCTGCGGCTGACCGGGAGGGCGGGCGGCGGCCTTGCAGAGCGATGGGCGGTCGGGGCAGGGAGTTTTCCATGCCGAACAAGAACCAACCGCTTCCCGAAACCCGGTCGGCCGAACCGCTGACCCTCTTCCTGAAGGACATGCGCCGCTACGAAGTCCTCGCTGCCGAGGAGGAGCGGGAGCTTGCCCGCCGCTGGCGCGACCATGACGATGCCGAGGCGCTGGACCGGCTGATCGGCGGACACCTGCGTCTGGTCGTCGGCGTCGCCAAGCGATTCCAGCGCTATGGGCTCCCGCTGTCCGATCTGGTGGCGGAGGGCAACATCGGGCTGATGCGCGCCGCGCGGAAGTTCGATCCCGACAAGGGCTTCCGCTTCTCCACCTATGCCCACTGGTGGATCCGCGCGGCGATCCAGAACCATGTTCTGCAGAACTGGTCGCTGGTGAAGATCGGCACCACCACCGCGCACCGCACCCTGTTCTTCGGCCTGCGCCACCTGAAGGCCAAGCTGAAGGAACTGGACAGCGGCGACCTGTCGCCCGAGGCGGCGGCGGCCATCGCGATCGAATTGGACCTTCCGGAACGCGACGTGGTGGAGATGAACCGCCGCCTCACCGCCGACCGCTCGCTGAACGCCACGGTGGGCGAGGAGGGCGAAATGGAGTGGCAGGACCTGCTGGCCGACGACCGCGCCGACCAGGAGACGGCGCTTGCGGAGACGGAGGAGCGTATCCAACACAAGCGCCTGATCGCGCTGGGTCTGGAAAAGCTGAACGAACGCGACCGTCAGATCCTGATCGCGCGCCGCCTGCTGGACGAGCCGGTGACCGCCGACGAACTCAGCCGGCGATTCAACCTGTCGCGCCAGCGCATCGGACAGATCGAGGCGGCGGCGATGCAGACCGTCCGCAAGGCGGTGCTGGCCGGACGGGCCGCCCAGGCGACGCAGCGGCCTGCCGCCCGCAAGCCGGTCAAAGGGCGGTCGAGACGGACGGGCGGGGTGCCGGCCTGAACCAGTCCAGGCACCCGGCGGGCACCACGCCGTTGCTGACCAGCAGCGCGCCCTTGCGGTAAAGGTCGAGCGCGCTGCCGCCCTCCGGCAGGTCGATGGCCCAGAGCTGCCCGCTGGGATCGCTCCACACGGTGAGGCCATCCACGGAGGCGAGGGCGGTGAGCGCCTCGGCCGGTGCGGTGCCGGGACGGAACAGCACCAGCGTGGCGGTCCCGCCCGGCGGCGGCAGGGCGGCGACCGCCCCGGCGACTCCGGCCGTCAGTGCCAGCAAGAGCGGTGCGGCGGCGCGGCGCAAGCCTCCGCCGCCGGAATGTCCGCTGCCGGTTCGCCCCAGCCACCAGCCGGCGGCAGCGACGGCGACGCCGAAGGCGAAGAACCACAGCAGGTCCCAGAACAGCTTGTTCTCCACGTCCATGCGGATGCGGTGAAGGCCCAGGAGCCAGTGCGACATCAGCCCGTCCAGCATGTGCCAGACCCCGAAGCCGACCAGCGCCCAGCCCATCAGCCGGCGCCCGCCGACCTCGGCAAGCCCCCGGTGCCCGCGCCACAGCTGCCACAGCCCCACCGCGGCGATCACATACATCAGCGCATGGAAAAGTCCATCCGCCAGGACCTGGACCCCGATGTCGGCGAAGGCCGGATCGGCGAGGCCTGAGAGCAGGTGGTGCCATTGCAGGATCTGGTGCAGCAGGATGCCGTCGAAGAAGCCGCCCAGTGCGAATCCCAGGCTGAACCCGCCCAACAGCAGGGTCCGGCCAGGGCCGCGCCTGACATCGGACATCGGCATCGGGTGCGGCATCGGATCGTTCGGATCGGCGGTCATGGGCTGATGTCCCCGGTTTCTGTCTGGTGGTTTCTGATTGGATTTGGCCCCGCATCCCTAACAAAGCCGCCATGGGCGGGTTCCTGCCCTTTCGGGTTCACCCGATTCCGGGTTGGTTTCCGCAGCCGCCGCGAGAAGGGCGTAACGCTTTTCCCCTCCCGCGCCGCGATGGAAGGATCCCCCCATCGCGTTGGACACCCGGCCGGTGAAAATGGCCATGGTGGACTAAGTCCCCCGTGGTGATGCCGGACCGGCAGTGGTCCTGCACCGCCGCGATTCGTGCGCCCTTGCCGAAGGTGGCGAGCGGCCAGTCCTGCCCGGCCAATTCCCCGGCAGGAAGCCCCGCGACAGCAGGAGAGGCACAGCCGCATGCAGCAACGTCAGGCTCGCGACGTCCGGCTCGATCTGTTCAAGGGCGTGGCCCTTCTGATCATCTTCATCAACCATGTGGGCGGAAATCCGCTGGCCAAGGTGACGCCCGGCCGGTTCGGCCCATCCGATTCGGCGGAGATCTTCGTCTTCATCTCGGGCTATGCCATCGCCCTGGCCTATGGCCCGGTGCTGGCGGAACGCGGGTTCGCGGCCTGCCAGCGCAAGGCGCTCGGCCGCTGCCGCCAGCTGTGGGCGGCCAACATCGCCACCATGCTGGTCAGCGCGCTGGTGGTGGCGCTGGCGGTTCATGTCGGCGATCTGCCGATGGAGGCCTCCAACCGGCTGCAGAGCTTCGCGCCGCTGTTCGACAGCCCGGTCATGGCGATGGCGTGGCATCTGGTGCTGATGTATCTGCCCTTCGCGCTCGACATCCTGGCGCTCTACATCCTGCTGGTGGCGGCGGCGCCGCTGTTCCTGTGGTCCTACGCCCGCTTTGGCATGACGGCGGTGGTGGGGTCGGTGGTGCTCTATCTGCTCGCCCAGGGGGCGCCCGGCCTGATGCCGCCCAACCTGTGGGAGGGAAGCTGGAACTTCAGCCCGCTGGCGTGGCAGTGCGTGTTCTTCCTGGGCACCAGCCTTGCGCTGGTGGTGCGAAGCGGCCGGATCACCCTTCCGCGCTCTCCCTGGCTGCTGGCGGCGGCGCTGGCGGTGGTGGTGGGCATGGCGCTGTGGAAGGGGGCGGCCTCCGACCTCGGCCGGGCGCTGGTTCCGGCAGGGCTGCATGGCTGGCTACCGGAGCAGACGATCCCCTTGGCGGACAAGGACACGCTGGGCCCGATGCGGCTTCTGCATTTCCTGGCGCTCGCCTGCGCGGCGGCGCTGCTGGTGCCGCGGGATGCGGCATGGCTGCGCTCGGCGCCCGCGCGGCTGCTGACCGCCTGCGGGCGGCACTCGCTGCCGGTCTTCTGCGTCGGGGTCGTGCTGTCCATCACCGGAACCGCGCTGTTGATGGCGGGGAAGGGGTTGGTGATGGTGCTGGCGGTCAATCTGGGCGGCATCGCCCTGCTGCTTGCGCTGGCGGTGGTGCTGGAGCGCCGGCGGACCCGCCAGCTGCCGGCGAAGGGGGCCGCGGTCCCGGCATCGCCGTCACCGTCGGCCGCCGTCGTCCCGGAAACGCCCTGAGGCCGGGGGAAAGCTACGGCTGGGCTTCTTGAATCCTGCGCCGGGTGAGCGCATATTTCTTATATGCAATTCAACCCGGCCATACCGTCTTTCCAGACGCTGAAGCCAAACCCGCAGACACCCGCGGTGCAGATCGCGATGTCTCCGGCGGTGCAGGCGGCGCAGCAGACGGCGCCGCCGGTCCGTACCCAGACCATCGCCGCTCCGCAGGCGGCCGGCAAGGCCGACCAGACGCGCGAGACGCGCACCGCCACCCAGGGCAACCAGTCGGTGGACACCGTCGCCAATGCGCTGACCGCCCAGGTGAACGGGCAAGGGTATCGCAAGCGCGGATCGCTGCTGGACGTTTCGGTCTGAAGGCCGGCTTTTCAAAGCTCTTGCCGATTAACGCACTGATAAAAGAAAAGGGGCTTTCCTCCCGCCGGAGGAAAGCCCCTTTTCAATGTCCGCCGGAACGAACGGTTACTTCAGCTCGTCCATCGTGTCGATGACATGGGTGACGATGCCGTATTCCTTGGCCTCGTCGGCTTGCATCCAGTAGTTCCGGTCCGTGTCCTTGGCGACCTTTTCGAAAGGCTGCCCGGTCTCACGCGCGATGATTTTGTTCAGACGCTCGCGCATGCGGATGATTTCCTTCGCCTCGATGGCGATGTCCGTCGCCCGGCCGCCCGTTCCGCCCAGCGGCTGGTGGATCAGGAAGCGGGTGTTCGGCAGGCAGAACCGGTCTTCCTTCTTCGCCGCCAGATAGATGTGGCAACCGGCGCTGGCGACCCAGCCCGTGCCCAGCATCTTCACCCGCGGCTTGATGAAGCGGATCATGTCGTGGATGGTGTCGCCCGCCTCGACGTGGCCGCCCGGCGAGTTGACCACGACGGTGATGTCGTCGTCGTTCTCATGGGCTAGCGCCAGCAGCTGGGCCGAGACGACCTGCGCCAGCTTCATGTCGATCTGACCGAAGATCAGGACCGTGCGCGCCTTGAACAGGCTCTGCTGCACGGCGGCGAACTGCGGCTGGGCGCTTTCCTTCGACTTCTCGTCCGGTTCCTTTTCAGGTTCGTCGTCGAACCGGGTGTATCCGACCTGCGCCATTGATGTTCTTCTCCCTGGTATCGGAAGCGGGGTATCGGGACCGGGATGCGCTGCCGGAGGGGTGCCCCGACTGCTGTCCCGCTGCCGCATGCGCCTTGCCTGCTTCACCACATAGCCCGTCCGGGCTTCATGTTCAACGTCCGGCGGGGCAAAATCGATGGGCGGAGCCGCGGCCGGATGGAACGTTTGAAACGCCGTGCAACGGTTTTCCGGCCCTGTTCCACTGTTCAACTCGCCGAACACGAGGGTGTCCTCCAAGGTCGCAGGCACGACGCCCATTCCTACCACGCGGCAGTGGGGCAGGTAAGAGGCGGTTCGAAATCCCGGCTGGGGCATTGACGCCCTTTGCCGCCCGCAGCCAAAATCGCCCGGGCAGGAGCGGGGGCGGCGGAATGCACGGAACTGGAACGGGGCAGGGCTGGCTCGACGACGGTTCGACGGGCGTTTCGGTGATCATCGCCGCCCACCGCGCCCACGACACCATCGTCCGGGCGGTGCAAAGCCTGCTGGACCAGGATTGGACGGCTTGGGAGGCGGTGGTCGTCAGCGACGACGGTACCGACTACCGCCCGACCCTGCAGGCCGCCGGGATCGACGATCCGCGGCTGATTTTTACCGGCACCGGCCGGGTGGGCGCCGGGGCGCCCGCCGCCCGCAATGCCGGGCTGGCGGTGGCGCGGCTGGCGCTGGTGGCGCCGCTGGACGCCGACGACCGGTTCCGCCCCGGACGCCTTTCCGCCCTGGCGCCGCTGGCTCTCGCCCAAGGTGCGGCCTTCGACAATGTCGCCGTGGTGCGCGACGAGGACGATTCGCCGCTGCTGCGCCTGTACGAGGAGGGTCAGGCCCCGGCGCGGCTGGATGGCGAGGGGTTCCTGGCGACCTCCGTGCCGATGTTCCCGGTGGTGCGGCGCGATCTGGTGCCGGCTTGGGACGAGGATGTGAATTTCTGCGACGACGTGGTGTTCAATGTCCGGGTGCTCGACGCCGCTGGTCCGGTGCCGCTGGTGGCGACGCCTTTCTACGAATACCGCCAGCGCGCCGGATCCATCACTTTCTCCGCCGACAGCGGAGAGCGGGCGGAGCGTTGCTACCGCCATGTGCTGGACCGGCTGGCCGGCGACGGGCTGGGCATCCGGGACGAGGCACTGCGCCGCCGGTTCATGCAAGCCATCGCCGCCAAGCGCGCCCGAAACGCGGCATACGAGGCCGCCTTCAGGGCAGGACGCTGCGCCAATTTCCAGGAGTTCCTGGCGTTGGGAGAGGGGGTAAACCCTTAATCGCCAAGCTCCCGCTGGTTTTGCTTTACCATTTTGTGTCAGCCTTGGTGCGTCGCACACCGCCGGACCGGACAAGGGGTAAACCCCATGAGCGCCCCGACCTGCTGCCTCGCCCGCATTCCCGCCAGTGGCAAATTCTGGCTGAAGAACGCGTTGGTTCATGACGCCCTGCGCGACATCAGGATCGAAGATGGACGTGTCCGGGCGCTGGTTCCGGCCGGCGAGTCGCCCTGCTGCGCGCCGGGGCTGGACCTTGAGGGCGGCGAGGTCCGCCGGATGGACGATGGCGGAGCGGTGGCGGCCGGCGATCCCGCCGATCTGTGGGTGACGCTGTGCGGCGGACGGACGGTCCCGATGCGGGCGGGCAGGCTTGACAATGCCGACCGTCGGGATGTGGCGGCCATAAACGGTCCGGCGGACGGTTCGGATCGTTGAACCTTCTCGACATCGGATGTGAACTGAACGATATAGTTCAGTTTGCCTCGCGCGCTTTTCGGTTGCGCTGCGGCAAGGTGAAACTCGTCCGGGTCCCGGTCCCATGCGCCACACGCTTCGCATCGCTGCTCTTCTCGTCCTGGCGACTCTCGCCGGTGGGGCCTACTGGTACTTCGTGAAGCAGGGCGGCAGCGTCGCCGGGCTGACTGCGATGGTGAACGGCGCGGTGTCCGGCGGTGCGCCGGCCGCCGGCGGTGCATCGGGGGGAGGCAAGCCGCCGGGCGGCGCACCGCCGATGCCGGTGGAGGCCGTCCCCGTGCGCATCGGCACGGTGGAGCGGACCGTCACCGCAGTCGGATCGCTGCTGTCCAATGAATCGGTGGTGATCCGGCCGGAGATCGCCGGCCGCATCAGCGAGATCGCCTTCAAGGAGGGGCAGCGCGTCGCAAAGGGCAGCGTGCTGGTCCGGCTGGACGACGCCATCGCCCGCGCCACGCTGGCCCAGGCCCAGGCGAGCATCGCCTTCTCCCGCGCCGAGCTGTCGCGCGCCGACCAGCTGGTCCGCCAGAACACCGGCCCCCTGCGCAACCGCGAACAGGCCTCCGCCAAGCTGCTGGCCGACGAGGCGGCGGTGCAGCTGGCCAAGGCGCAGCTCGACAAGCAGGTGATCACCGCGCCCTTCGATGGGGTGCTGGGCCTGCGCAAGGTGTCGGTCGGCGACTTCGTCCAGGCCGGCAAGGACATCGTGAACCTGGAGGACATCGATACGCTGAAGCTGGATTTCCGCGTGCCAGAGATGTTCCTGCCGGCGGTGAAGGTCGGCCAGACGGTGAAGGTGGCGGTGGATGCCTTCGGCGGGCGCGGCTTCGACGGCACCGTCTATGCCATCGACCCGCTGGTGGACGTGAACGGCCGCGCGCTGGCGATCCGCGCTCGCGTGCCGAATCCCGACGGCGCGCTGCGTCCCGGCCTGTTCGCCCGCGTGTCGCTGACGCTGACCACCGTTCCCGACGCCGTGCTGGTGCCGGAACAGGCCATCGTCGCCTTCGGCAAGGACCAGTTCGTCTTCAAGGTGGTGGACGGCAAGGTGGCCCAGACCAGGGTCGTGCTGGGCGAGCGCCGCAATGCGGAGGTGGAGATCGCCAAGGGGCTCGCCCCCGGCGACATGGTGGTGACCGCCGGCCAGCTGAAGATCCGCGACGGCGCGGCCGTCGCCGTGGTGCCGGCCAAGCCGGCGGCCAACAAGTCGACGGGGAGCTGAGGCGATGGTCCTCTCAGACATCTCGATCCGCCGCCCGGTGCTGGCGACGGTGATGAGCCTCGCCCTGATGCTGATCGGCATCGTGTCGTACCAGCGCCTGTCAGTGCGCGAATATCCCAAGATCGACGAGCCGGTCGTCACGGTGGAGACGACCTACAAGGGCGCCTCGGCCCAGATCATCGAAAGCCAGGTGACGCAGACGCTGGAGGACAGCCTCGCCGGGATCGAGGGCATCGACGTGATGTCCTCGATCAGCCGGGCGGAGAAATCGCAGATCACCCTGCGCTTCCGGCTGGACCGCAATGTCGATGTCGCCGCCAGCGACGTGCGTGACCGGGTGGGCCGCGTCCGCGCCGCCCTGCCGTCTGAGATCGACGAGCCGGTCATCGCCAAGGTGGAGGCCGACGCCCAGCCGATCATCTATCTCGCCTTCTCCTCCGACCGGCATTCGCCGCTGGAGGTGACGGATTTTGCCGACCGCTACGTCAAGGACCGGTTGCAGAACCTGCCCGGCGTCGCCCAGGTCCGCATCTTCGGCGAGCGCCGCTTCGCCATGCGGCTGTGGCTCGACCCGCAGCGGATGGCCGCCTACCGGGTGACGCCGCAGGATGTCGAGAACGCTCTGCGCCGGCAGAATGTCGAAATCCCGGCCGGCCGCGTGGAAAGCGTGGCGCGCGAGTTCACCGTGGTTTCGGAAACCGACCTGCGCAGCCCGGCCGAGTTCGAGAACATCATCCTGCGCGACGATTCGGGCTATCTGGTCCGCCTGCGCGATGTCGGCCGGGCGGAGCTGGGGGCGCTGGACGAGCGGGTCAGCGCCCGCTTCAACGGCCGCGGCGCCGTCGCCATCGGCGTGGTGAAGCAATCCACCGCCAACCCGCTGGACGTGTCGAAGGCGGTCAACGACGCGCTGCCGAAGATCCGCGCCGCGGTGCCCGACGGCATGGGGGTGGATGTCGGTTACGACAGCTCCGTCTTCATCGCCAAGTCGATCGATGCGGTGTTCCACACCATCTTCGAAGCGATCATCCTGGTCGTTCTGGTGATCTTCTTCTTCCTGCGCTCGCTGCGGGCGACGCTGGTGCCGCTGGTGACAATCCCGGTGTCGCTGATCGGCGGCTTCGCCCTGATGTACGCCTTCGGCTTCTCCATCAACACGCTGACCCTGCTGTCGATGGTGCTGGCCATCGGCCTCGTCGTCGACGACGCCATCGTCATGCTGGAGAACATCTTCCGCTATGTGGAGGAGGGGATGCCCCCCTTCCAGGCGGCGCTGAAGGGGTCGCGCGAGATCGGCTTCGCCGTCATCGCCATGACGATCACGCTGGCGGCGGTCTATGCGCCCATCGGCTTCATGACCGGCCGGACCGGGCGGCTGTTCACCGAATTCGCGCTGACGCTGGCCGGTGCGGTCATCGTGTCGGGCTTCGTGGCGCTGACCCTGTCGCCGATGATGTGCTCCAAGCTGCTGAAGCACGAGACCAAGCACGGCATCCTCTACCGCGCCATCGAACGCTTTCTGGAGGGGATGACCAACGGCTACCGCAGCCTGCTGCGCCTGTCGCTGCGGGCGCGGCCGCTGGTGCTGCTGATCGGCTTCGGCGTCGCGGCGGCGAGCTATGGCCTGTTCACCGGGCTGAAGTCGGAGTTGGCGCCGGTGGAGGACCGCGGCACCATCGTCGGCATCGCCATCGCGCCGGAAGGCTCCACGCTGGACTACACCATGGGCTATGCCCAGCAGATGGAGGCACTGTTCCGGCAAATCCCGGTGCTGGAGAAGTTCTTCGTCGTCGTCGGATTTCCCGTGGTCAACCAGGGCATCGCCTTTGTCCGCCTGATCGACTGGGATCTGCGCGACGTGAAGCAGCAGGCGATCACCGCCCAGCTGTTCCCCAAGATGTTCGGCATCCCCGGCATCATGGGCTTCGTCACCAACCCGCCGTCGCTGGGCCAGAGCCCGACCGAGAAGCCGGTGAACTTCGTCATCCAGACCTCTCTGCCCTTCGAGGAACTGCAGGCGATGGTCAACGCCATGATGGCGGAGGCCCGCAACTTTCCCGGACTGGTCAACCTCGACACCGATCTGAAGCTGAACAAACCGGAACTGAAGGTGTCGCTGGACCGCGACAAGGCGGCCGACCTGGGTGTGGACGTCGATACCGTGGGCCGCACGCTGGAAACCCTGCTGGGCGGCCGGCAGGTGACGCGCTTCAAGAAGGACGGCAAGCAGTATGACGTGATCGTCCAGGTCGCCAACATCGACCGCCGCAACCCGGACGACATCGCCGGCATCTATGTCCGCGGCGGCACCAGCGCCACCGGGGGAGCCGGGCAGATGATCTCGCTCGCCAATCTGGTGAAGGTCGAGGAGCGGGTCGCGCCGAAGGAGCTGAACCACTTCAACAAGCTGCGCTCCGCCACGATCACCGCCACGCTGGCGCCGGGGACCTCGCTGGGCGAGGCGCTGGGGGTGATGCAGGCGGCGGCGAACAAGGTGCTGCCGGCCACCGCCCAGACCGACTATGCCGGGCAGAGCCGCGAGTTCCGCGAATCGGCGACCGGGCTCTATTTCGTTTTCGTGCTGGCGCTGGCCTTCATCTATCTGGTGCTGGCCGCGCAGTTCGAGAGCTTCATCGACCCCTTCGTCATCATGCTGACCGTGCCGCTGTCGATGACCGGCGCGCTGGCGGCGCTGCAGATGAGCGGCGGGACCATGAACGTCTACAGCCAGATCGGCCTCGTCACCCTGGTCGGCCTGATCACCAAGCACGGCATCCTGATCGTGGAGTTCGCCAACCAGCTCCAGCGCGCCGGCACCGACATCCGCAAGGCGGTGGAGGAGGCGGCCGTCCTGCGCCTGCGCCCGATCCTGATGACCACCGGCGCCATGGTGCTGGGGGCCCTGCCGCTGGCCTATGCCGAGGGCGCGGGCGCGGAAAGCCGGCAGGCCATCGGCGCCGTGATCGTCGGCGGCATGACGCTGGGCACGCTGCTGACCCTGTTCGTCGTGCCGACGGTCTACAGTTATCTTGCCCGCAAGAGGCCGATGCAGGATGAGGGGGAAGGAGTGGGCGTAGCGCATGGCGCGGCCCATCCGCCCGCCCATCCGGCCGAGTGAGGAGCCTTGCGCCATGGCGAGCATGCGCTCCGTTCTGGAGGGCTGAGCGCGGCAGGCTTTTGGGCGTCACTTTTCCATCGTCTTCCCCGCGAAGTCGGGGATCCAGGGAACTCCGCGTGTAAGCTGCTGAGCCGGCCATCATGCGGTCCGTCGTCCATATGCAGAAACGCAAAGCGCCGCCGGACCGGACTTCATGCCGGTTCGGCGGCGCTTTGCGTTAGGGGTGATCCCTGCTGGGAGGGACCTGTCGGATGGCCGAGATTGTTTGGAAAGGGATCCAGCCGACATGTTCTGGCCGGGCGGCCAGTGACCGGTTCCATCCGACAGGGGCCGACAGGGGCCGAGGGGCGGGAAGGCCGCCTTGCTCTTCGCCTGCCTGCCCTTCGCCTGCGCGATCGTCAGGCGGTTGGGTCAGGAAGAGGCAGGGTCAGGCGGCGAGCCGCTGCTCCTGTACTCGTCGGCTCCGACGAAGGCGTTCGAACAGCTGCTGGATGCTGTCGGGGCTGATCCCATCGCGCGCCATCACGGCGATCACGATCGGATCCGCAAGCAATTCGGAAAGGGTCGGCGTCGTGTTCCGGTCCATGCGTCCCTCCCTTTTGGTCCGGCTTCCGATCACCGTGGCCGTCCCGGAAGGGGGATCGGCGGACGGTCGAAGCCGGCAATGGCGATTGGCCTAATCCCTGCTGCGCGCTCGTCTCGGCTTTCGGCATCCGGATGGCCGCCGGGGATATAGCCCCTTTGATCCGGATTGTGCGTTGAAAATACAATATGGCGACCATACCGCAGCCGGAGTGGTATTGTCACCCGTCCTTTTGTCAATCAGCGCTATATCTTTCCGTGAGTCAGTAATGGTTGGCGCCGCCACCGGTCGGCGGACCATCGGCGTTACTGTTCACCCCTGTCCCGGACGGTCCCGCGTCAGGCTTGCCCCGGCGGAGGGGCCGCCGGAGTCGGGTGCGGGAATCGTAACATCCGCCTGGACCCGGCGGACTTTCGCATGGGACAGGCAAAGCTCCGCGGCGCGGTCGGCCAGATAGTCCGGACCGGGTATATCGGATTCGGCACAAAGACGGCGCAAGTCTTCGACGATGTCCTCGTAAGACATCACGGCGGCGATGTCGTCGGGAAAGCCGGGGCCGGGATGGGTGACGGTCAGCGTCAGGTCGAAGGACACCAGCGGCCGGTCGGCGCGGCCGGCGATGGCGACCGGCGCGGCGAAGCCGCGCACCAGGATGGTGTAGGTGAGCGGCGCGCCGCCCGGCTGGACCATGACGGCCCGTTTTGCGCTATCGTCCGACAACACACTCTCCCGGCCGGCGGCCCGCCACCGGCATTGCATTCAGGCCGGCACTATAAGCGGTGCCGCCGCCGCTTGCCACCGCACTCGGTCGGCGGCGGAGGGGCAGGTTTCCCTTGGATCAGAGCCCTTCGGCGATCCGCAGCACGGTCTCGCGCCCCGGCACCTCGTCGCGCAGCGCATCGATGCGGCGGTTCAGCACCGGATGCAGGACGTCGGCGGCGATGTCCGCCAGCGGGCAGAGGACGAAGGCGCGCTCCGCCATGCGGGGGTGGGGGATTTCCAGGTCCGGTTCACTCAGCACCCGGTCGGCATAGAGCAGGATGTCGATATCGATGGGACGCGGTCCGAAGCGAAGCCCGCCCTGATCGCGGCCCAGCGTCGATTCGATCCCCTTGAGGAAACGCAGCAGCGCCTGAGGGTCCAATTGCGTGGTGCCGCGCACCGCCATGTTGAGGAAGGCCGGCTGGTCCGTCACGTACATCGGCGCCGTCTCGTAGAGCGCCGACTGCGCATCGATCTCCACCGCCTCGCCCAGCCGACGGATCGCCTCGGCCAGATTGGCGGCGCGGTCGCCCATGTTGCCGCCCAGCGCCAGATGGACGGTGACGGGAGAGGAGGAGGTAGGCGTAAGCTCGGCCATGGCGTCGGCGGTCCTGATGTGCTGGGATGGGCGGGTGGCGGAACTCCTAGCAAATCTCCGCCCGCCCGTCATGCCGCCCGTCATGCGGGGGGCGTCCGCTCCTTCGGGGAACGGACGGGCGGCGGCGGGGTTTCAGCATCATATCAACCGGTTGAGATGAACCCGGCAATGACACGATATCCTGGTGGAGGACGAGACATGGGCCGCGTACGGAGCATGGGCGCTGCGGTGATCCTTCTCGGCGGCACGGCCGCCATCCTTGCGGGCTGCGCCACCGGCCCCGATCCCGAAGTGGCGCGGCGCGCCCAGACCGCCATGATCGGCATGCCGAAGGCCGATCTGCTGGCCTGCGCCGGCGTGCCGGACCGTCAGGCGATGGCGTCGGGCCGGGAATACTACACCTATGTGGCGCGCCCGACGGCCGCCTACAGCCCCGGCAGCAGCATCGGCATCGGCGCCGGCAGCTTCGGCGGCAGCGGCGGCGTGGGGCTCGGCCTCGGCTTCGGGGTGCCGGTCGGCGGCAGCACCACGTCCGGATGCGAGGCGACGGTGGTGGTCGGCCCGCGCGGCACGGTGGAGCAGGTCAGCTACCCCGCGGGCGCCTCGCTGTCGGCCTGCACGCCGATCGTCAGCAACTGCATGGCGCCGCGCGGCTGACGGCATGTCGCGGCGAGGCTTCGCGCCCATAAGACTTAGAGACGAGGCGGTCGGGGCTGTCGCGGCGCCGTCCGATCCCGTATTCTCGACATGAACCCCGGCCCCGGAAACTCCGGCCATGGCCGGGGACCGACGGCCGCAAAGGGCCGCATCAGGGTTGGCATAGGGTTGGAGGAACCACGAACCATGGATATGAGCGGAAGCCACCGGATCGAGGCCAACCGCGAGGCGGTGTGGGCGGCGCTGAACGATCCCGACATCCTGCGCCAGTGCATCCCCGGCTGCGAGGAGGTGGTCCGGCAGTCCGACACCGAGATGACCGCCAAGGTCGTCGCCAAGGTCGGTCCGGTCAGCGCCAAATTCGCCGGCAAGGTCACGCTGTCGGACCTCGACCCGCCCAATGGCTACACCATCTCCGGCGAGGGATCGGGCGGAGCCGCCGGTTTCGGCAAGGGCGGCGCCACCGTGACGCTGTCCGACGACGGCGGGGCCACCCTGCTGACCTACACCGCCAAGGCCCAGGTCGGCGGCAAGCTGGCGCAGATCGGATCGCGGCTGGTCGACGCCACCGCCCGCAAGATGGCGGAGGAGTTCTTCGCCCGCTTCACCCAGATCGTCGGACCGGCGCCGGCCGAAGCGGCTCCGGCGGTGACGCCCACGGTCGCAGCCGAACCGGTTGGCGCCAAACCGGCCGTCCGGCCGGCCGTCTACTCCGACACCACGACAACGGCCGCGACCTCCGCGTCGAAACCCGCCACCCGCATGGCGGAGCCGCCGCCGGAGATCCCGCTGCCTCTGCCGGCCGGGCTCGGCAGTGGGCTTGGCAACCGGATCGGGGGTGCGATCGGCGGTGGAAGCGGCGGTTTCTACGTTCCGTGGGCTGCACTGCTTTTGGTTGTGGTGCTGCTCGCGTCGCTTGCTTTGATTCACTAGTGTGACAGATTGTTCATTGGTCGTACGGCCATATCAAAGGGGTTTGACGTACCCCTGGAATGTGTATGCTGCCGCGCGATTCCGGTCGGCGCCGTCGGCCGGTCGATCCATCGGAAGGGAAGCCGAAGTATGAAGAAGCTGTTGATGGGCGTAGCCACCCTGGCCGCGATCGTGACGGGTGCCGGTGCCGCGCAGGCCGCCGATGCCGCCGCCGGCAAGGATGTCTTCAAGGTTTGCATGGCCTGCCACACCACCGAGCAGGGCAAGAACAAGGTCGGTCCGTCGCTGCACGGCGTCGTCGGCCGTCCGGCCGCCGCGGTCGATGGTTTCAAGTATTCGGGCCCGATGAAGGAAAAGGCCGCCGGCGGCCTGACCTGGACCGCTGAGAACCTGGACGCCTACATCAAGGCCCCGAAGGAAATCGTCCCGGGCGGCACCATGGCCTTCGCCGGCCTGAAGGACGACGCCAAGCGTGCCGACCTGATCGCCTTCCTGGCCGAGCAGAAGTAAGACCGCGCATCCCGGCCCAGCCGGGAGCCGCGGACGGCGAAAAGGGCCGGAGGCATAGCCTCCGGCCCTTTGTGTATATGCGTCCGGTCCTTTGGTGCCGAGTCTCAGCCGGCAGCGGCCAAACTCTTGCTCGCCACCTCGTAGACGTCGGGCGACAGACCCGCAGTGGCGACGATCCGTTCCAATTCGGCCTTCATCACGGCCTGACGGGCCGCGTCATAGCGCCGCAGGCGGGAGAAGGGGCCCATCAGACGGGCCGCAACCTGCGGATTCATCGGGTCGAGGCGAAGCACCTGATCGGCGAGGAAGCGGTATCCGGCTCCACTCCGGTCGTGGAAGCGGACCGGGTTGCCGTTGGCGAAACCGCCGATCAGCGCATAGACCTTGTTGGGGTTCCGGATCTCGAACGCGTGGTGGCCGAGCAGGGCCGTCACCCGGTCCAGCGTGTCGGCGCGGTGCGACATCGCCTGCACGCTGAACCACTTGTCGACCACCAGCGCCTCGCCCTTCCAGCGCTCGTAGAAGTCCGCCAGCGCCTTGTCGCCTTCCGGCGAGGTGGCGTTTGACAGGAACTGCAGCGCCGCGATCTCGTCGGTCATGCCCTTGGCACTGCGGTATTGGGTCAGGCACAGCTCCAGCGCCTCCGAATCCTCCAGCGCCATCAGGTAGGCGAGGCAGAGGTTCTTCAGCGCCCGCTTGCCGATCGCATCGGCATCGACGGAGAAGGGCTCCTGGCTGCTGTTGCGGCGGTAGAGGTCGAGGAACTGCGCCCGCAGGCGGCCGGCCAGCGTCTTGCGCGCGAATTCCCGCACCGTGTGGATGGCATCGGGATCGACCACCGCCATCTGGGTGCCGAGATAGGCCTCCGTCGGCAGAACCAGCGCCTGCGCGGCGAAGGCCGGGTCGCGGCCGGCATCGGCCAGGATCCGGGCGAAGGCGTCCGCATAGCCCTCCGGCAGCACCGGATCGCGCCCGGCCTGCCGGTCGGCGACGAGGTTCAGCAGGATGCGGGTGCCCAGGATCTGCCCGGCCTCCCACCGATTGAAGGCGTCGCTGTCGTGCGCCATCAGGAAGGTCAGGTCGTCGTCGGTCAGGTCGGTCTTCAGCTTCACCGGGGCGGAGAAGCCGCGCAGCAGCGACGGCACCGGCCGGGCCGGGATGTCGTGGAAGGTGAAGCTCTGGCTTTCCGCCGTGACGTGCAGGATGCGGCTGGTGCCGTCCGCCGCCTCCTCGCCATCAAGACGCAGGGGCAGGTCCTGCCCGTCGGGGCCGAGCAGGCCGACCACCAGCGGGATGTGCATCGGCTGCTTGGTCGGCTGGCCCGGCGTCGGCGGGACCGTCTGCTTGACCGTCAGGGTGAAGGTCTTGGCCGCCGTGTCATGGCTGCCGGCGATGTCCAGCTCCGGCGTGCCGGCCTGCCGGTACCACAGTTGGAACTGGGTCAGGTCGACGCCGCTGGCATCGGCCATGGCCGCGACGAAATCGTCGCAGGTGACCGCCTGACCGTCATGACGCTGGAAATACAGATCGGTGCCCTTGCGGTACTTCTCCGCTCCCAGCAGGGTGTGGATCATGCGGATGACTTCCGCACCCTTGTTGTAGACGGTGGGGGTGTAGAAGTTGTTGATCTCGACATAGCTGTCCGGGCGCACCGGATGGGCCATGGCGCCGGCATCCTCCTGGAACTGCACGGTGCGCAGGCCCTGGACATCGGCGATGCGCTTCACCGCGCGGGAATGCATGTCTGACGAGAATTCCTGGTCGCGGAAGACGGTCAGCCCTTCCTTCAGCGACAGCTGGAACCAGTCGCGGCAGGTGACGCGGTTGCCGGTCCAGTTGTGGAAATACTCGTGCGCGACCACCGCCTCGATGTTGAGGAAATCGGTGTCGGTCGCGGTTTCCGGCTTGGCCAGGATGTATTTGGTGTTGAAGACGTTGAGCGACTTGTTTTCCATCGCCCCCATGTTGAAGTCGCCGACCGCGACGATGTTGAAGATGTCCAGGTCGTATTCCAGGCCATAGACCTCTTCATCCCAGCGCATCGACTTGATCAGCGAGCGCATGGCGTGGTCGATCTTGTCCTCGTTCCCCGGTTCCACATAGATGCGCAGGGTGACGTCACGGCCCGAGGCGGTGCGGAACCGGTCCTCGCCATGGACGAGGCTGCCGGCGACCAGCGCGAACAGGTAGCAGGGCTTGGGGAAGGGATCCTCCCAGCGCGCCCAGTGGCGCCCGCCCTCCAGATCTCCCGACGCGGCGAGGTTGCCGTTGGACAGCAGCACCGGGTAGCGCGCCTTGTCCGCGGTGATGGTGGTGCTGTAGCGCGCCATCACGTCCGGCCGGTCGATGAAATAGGTGATCTTGCGGAAGCCTTCCGCCTCGCACTGGGTGCAGAAGTTGCCGGAGGACTTGTAGAGCCCTTCCAGCGCGGTGTTCTCCTGCGGCTTGATGCGGACGATGGTCTCCAGCGTGTAGCTGTCCGGCACTTCCAGCACGATCAGGTGATCGGGCGTGACGGTGAACTCGTCCGGCCCCAGCGTCCGCCCGTCCAGCGCCACCGACACCAGATCCAGCCTCTGCCCGTCGAGCGACAGCGGCTCCGTCGCCGCCTCCGGACGGTCTGGGTTGCGGCGGATCGCCAGCACCGTGCGGACGGTGGTGACATCCTCCCCCAGGTCGACGAACAGGTCGACCGTGTCGATCAGATGCGCCGGCGGGCGATAGTCCTGAAGCCGGATGGCCTTCGGCGTGCCTTTGTCCATGTGCCTTGTCTCTGGTCTGTGTCTGTCTTGCGGAACAAGCCGTTCGGGACAGGTCCGAGGGACAAGGACTGTAGCAAGGCGGCGGCGGGCTGTCTTGAGTGGGAATGGGGGTGGAGCCGGAGGATGCCCGGCGGGATTTTCTACCGCTTGACCTGAGCGACCTTCAGCAGGGTGAAGGCGCCCATCTGGTCGATGTATTGCTGATAGAAGAAGCGCCATTTCTTGCCGTTGCGCACGCCCACCAGCGTGACCTTCACCGCATCGGTGCCCGGCACATTCATGTATTGCGACTTGTGCAGGGTGGTGGCGTGCATGCGCATGCCCTGGCGCAGCCCGGCCTCGTCGATTCGTCCCTGAGCGGTCTGCAGATTGCCGTGCGAGGCGGAGAAGGTGCCGCCGCCATGGTCGCTGAAGCCGAAGGAGCAGCCGTCCATCGTCGGTGTGAACATCACGTCGGCCTCGTCCTCCAGCACGACGAGATGCTTGAAATCCTGGTCGTAGGGCAGCCAGTAGGCTTTCCAGCTTCCCGGCTGGTTGCCCTGGTCGTACCGCACCGACCAGACATCGGCATTCTTGGTGGTGAACTGGGAAATGATACCGGTCCCCTTGCGGGTGCAGGTCATGCCGTCGTCGCTGAGCGTGAAGCTCTTGACGCCGCCGACGCGGTAATTGGGCTGGTAGGACTGATACTGGATCCAGATCAGGTTGTTCTTGAGGAAGCTTTCCGGATTCGCGACCAGATCGGCGATGTTGGGCATGGGGGTGTGCTCCTTGCGCGGCGGATCAGACGATGCCGAAGACGGGCCGCTTGAACCCTGCCACGGTTTCGTTGCCGGCCAGGAACCAGTAGGGCTTCATGACCGCAAACTGCTGGTTGTCGTCGCGCAGCAGCACATAGGCGCAATAGACGGTCCCATCATCCGGCCGCAGGAAGGCCGCGATCCATGGATTCTGCTTGGTGCCGATATGGGCCGCGTGCCCTAGCTTGCGGGTGATGTCGTTGCGGTAGCCGACCAGCGTCGCCGCATGTCCCTGACGGAAGGGCAGTGCGGCAAGTTCCTGATAGTTCTGGAGAATCCGTGGGTTGCCGTCGCCTTCCTCGGCATACCACTGCGCCACTTCCATGTAGTCGTTGGCTCGCGCGTTCGCCCGGTCGTAGCGCGCCTGCTTCTGCCGGTCGGTATGGCCGGCGGCGGTCTTCTTCAGAAAGCTGATCAGTCCCATCGTTCGCTCCTCCCCCTGTCTCGAACGGGACGCTAGCAGAGCAACCGGGGAGGCGCAAAAGGGTGGGGGTCATATGATGGTATGCGGTTTGGGGGTGCGCTGATCCGAGGCTTCAACGATTGTTGGGGTTTCGAATTATCTGCTGGGCGCTTCCAGTTTATGGCCGAACCGAACAGGGCACGTTTGCTCTGGTGTTACAACGGCGCGCTCATTCTTCTGATTCCCTCCACATCTGTGCCTTGTTGATCCATAGGCGGAAAACGATACCCTCAGACTCCCATATTGCTCTAAAAACCCATTTCGGTAAATTTCCGGCTTCGGCGTCGTGCGTATAGGCGCGGAAGTGGCGATGAAGCGCATCTGGCAAATATGGTGGGGCAAGTGACAGCTAATACATTGTTTACGATCGGCTATGAGGGTGCGGTCGTAGATGACTTCATAGCTACCTTGCTTAAGGTTGGCGTCCAGACTGTTATCGATATTCGGGATATCCCCGTGTCGCGTCGTCGCGGTTTTTCAAAGTCATCGTTGTCGCAACACTGTGTGGACCAGGGGCTGACATATGTTCACCTACGTCCCCTCGGCGATCCGAAAGAGGGGCGGGAGGCGGCGAGAGCCGGCCGTTATGAACAGTTCCATACGATCTTTTCGACGCACCTCAGCACGCTCGGCGCGCAGAGTGCGTTGAGTGAAGCGATCAAGATTGCAAGTGATAGCGTCTCTTGCCTACTATGCTACGAGCGGGATCACCGTTTTTGCCACCGTAACATTGTGGCGGGTGAGATGAGGAAGCTCGGGGCATTCACCTTGAGGCACATCGGAGTGCCGCAGGGAAAATAGCAGCCGAGCCCAATTCTGGGGACAGCTAATGGTGGAAAGTGATTTAAAGTCAGGGGAAGCAGAGGCGATTGTTTTAATAAAAGCCGCGCCACAGGTGGGCCTCAAACATGGCGAGACAGTTTGTTGCGCGGCTTTGGATGTCTATGGAAAGTGGCTAAGACTTTATCCGGTCTCATTTAGGTATTTAGATCAAGGTAAAAAGTTTTCGCGTTGGGATCG
Organism: Azospirillum sp. BE72; assembly: GCF_031455875.1. NCBI lineage: Bacteria > Pseudomonadati > Pseudomonadota > Alphaproteobacteria > Rhodospirillales > Azospirillaceae > Azospirillum > Azospirillum sp. BE72. Next base: position 21,564 of record NZ_JAVDTO010000015.1, on the reverse strand, counting down.
AATTCGCTTTCGTTGGCGGCTTCCGAATGATGATCGTCGTTTAGAGTCACGTAGAGTTGATCAAGATACTTTGTCTATTGTTGGTAGCTTGAAGCAGTCTGAACGGCAAAGCTTTTTGGATCGAGCAATCGTTACCAGTTTAGATCGCGAGCGGGAGGCGGGCCGCAGTCTTGCCCTTTTAAAAGTCGAAGTACGTGACTTCCGGTACCAAAAGAAGACTATTGATGAATTTCTAACAGAAAAGGCGAAATTTGAAAGTCTGCGGGCTCAGAGGGACATGTTTAATAGCAAAAATTTGATTCCATACGAACCGTGCCCTTATCGGTTTAAATACCGGTATAAAACTGACGATGGAGATCGTGAGGGAACGTGTCAAGATTGGGAAATTGAAGCCACTTTTTACCGATGGTCGAGAGAATATGGCGAGAAGGCGGCTCTCGAAATGATGCAGAAGACCTTTGGCGAAGACTACCCTCTTAAAGGCATGCTTCTAGCCATGGGAACACATTCGGTTTACCCGGACCGTTGGCTTATCAACGGGGTGATTCGTTTGGATCATATACAGCAGTTAAGTTTGCTTTAAAGGCAAAGCACTGCTTCAAAACCGCTCCTGTTTCGGTTGGCATGGCGGAAGAGGTGGGATTCGAACCCACGGTAGGCTTACACCTACGACGGTTTTCAAGACCGTTGCCTTAAACCACTCGGCCACTCTTCCCCAGGCCCACGGGAGTAGCGAATGCGTCGCGGTGGGTCAAGTGTCGCGCGCAGTCTGCTGCGATTTGCCCGTCAGTTGCGGCCCATCAGTTGCGAATGGGGCGGCCCAGCGTGCGCAGGCGGCGGGTCGGTTTGGGTGGGCTGGGGCTGTCGGAGAAGTCGGGCAGGCTGGGGGCGCGGGCGATGGTCCTGCGAATCAGGTCGGCGGTGGCGTCCAGATCCTCCAGAACCTCCGGCGCCACGCGGTCGGCGTAGCGGGGGCTCAGCAGGCGGGTGCGGGTCTGGTCGATACTGCGCAGTTCCGGTTCGAACAGCTCGCGCGCGCCGATCGGCAGAACCTGATCCTGGCGCATGCCGGAGAAGTAATTGCGCATCGCCCGCACCAGCATGCGGGTCAACAGCAGGTCCATCCGTTCGAACTCGGCGCGCAGATCGGTCAGGCGCGACTCGTCGACGCCCTGCAGGCGCTCCTCGGTCAGGGCGAACAGGGCGCGGATTTCCTCCACCTTGCGGCGGAAGTCGAGGAAGGAGGCGAAACGGTCGTCGCCCATGTCGCGCTGGGCCCGTTCCGCAAGCCGCGATGCCTCGGTCGCCTGACGTTCAAGCGCCGCCAGCAGCCCCTTTACTTCTTCCCGGCCGTTGTCGCGCCCCCACGCCATGCCGCCCTACGCTCCCACTGTGACCGTGGCGGCCGGTTGTCATGCCGGCCGCGCAGTCATCTTAGAAGCGAGAGTTTTAACAAAATGCTGTTGTTACGCAGATTCCACGGGCGCGGTCACACGTCGCGCAGTTCCAGGATGACCGCGGTGTGGTCCGACGCCTTTTCTAAGCCGCGCGGTCCGCGGTCGATGGTGCAGCCGGCCAGACGGTCGGCGGCCTGCGGCGACAGCAGGAAATGGTCGATGCGCAGGCCGTTGTCGCGCGGCCAGCTGCCGGCCTGATAATCCCAGAAGGTATAGGCGTGGTCGTCGTCATGCAGGGCGCGGTAGGCCTCGGTCAGCCCGAGGTTCAGCAGGGCACGGAACTTGGCCCGCGATTCCGGGCGGAACAGAGCATCGCCGGCGAAGGCCTGCGGCGAGAACACGTCGCGCGCCTCGGGGATGATGTTGTAGTCGCCGCCCAGCACCACTGGGATTTCCTGTGCCAGCAGGGTCCGGGCATGGTCGTACAGCCGGTCCATCCAGCGCAGCTTGTAGGCGAACTTCTCGCCCGGCACCGGGTTGCCGTTGGGCAGATAGAGCGAGGCGATGCGCACGCCGGCCACGGTCGCTTCGACATAGCGGGCCTGCTCGTCCTCCGGCTCGCCGGGCAGGCGGGTCAGCACGTCTTCGGCCGGAGCCTTCGACAGCATTGCTACGCCGTTGTAGGCCTTCTGCCCGACGGCATTGACATGGTAGCCGAGGTCTTCGAACGCCGCGGTGGGGAAAGCGGCGGTTTCGCATTTGATTTCCTGGAAGAGCACGACGTCGGGGGAAGTCGTGCGCAGCCAGTCGATGATCAGCGGAAGGCGGGCCTTCGCGGAGTTGACGTTCCAGGTGGCGATCTTCACGAAACAGGCCTGCCTTTTCTTCTTTATCTTTGGCTTCAGACGGCGGTCTTAGACCGCGAAGGAGTTGCCGCAGCCGCAGGACGCGCTGGCGTTCGGGTTCTTGATCTGGAAGGCGGCGCCCATCAGGTCCTCGACATAATCCAGCGTGGCGCCGGCCAGAAGGTCGAGCGAAGCGTCGTCGGTGACCACCTTGGTGCCGTCCTTCTCGAAGACATGGTCCTCGTCGGTCGCGGTCTCGTCGAAGGTGAAGCCGTACTGGAAGCCGGAGCAGCCGCCGCCGGACACGGTCAGGCGCAGCATCAGCTTCGGATTGCCCTCCTGCTCGATCAGGAAGGCGACGCGCTTGGCCGCACTCTCGCTGACGGCGAGGACGCGGGCTTCGGTGGGCAGTGCGGTATCGGGCATGGGGTGGCCCCTTTGGTGCGATGCGGGAGTTGCCACAAATGTAAGTGGGAACGCACCTCACGTCAAAGTATGGGCACGGTTGCGCCAAACCGTTGCGCTTCTGGCACGCTCGTTTGCACCCTGGCCTTGGGGCTGGGGCATAGCACGCCTTCGCCGTTGCACCCGCGTCCCCCCGCCGGTAGTGTCCGCCCTATGACGGCGGACTGTTTTCACGATCGGCTGGCTTCCTATGCCTGCAACCCGGCGGACACGCGCGGGCGGCTGGTGGCGGAGCCGGAAAGCCCGACGCGCTCGTGCTTCCAGCGCGACCGCGACCGCATCGTGCATTCCGGCGCCTTCCGCCGGCTGAAGCACAAGACCCAGGTCTTCGTCTATCACGAGGGCGACTATTACCGCACCCGGCTGACCCACAGCCTGGAGGTGGCGCAGATCGCCCGCTCCATCAGCCGCACGCTGTCGCTGAACGAGGATCTGGCGGAGGCGGTGGCGCTGGCCCATGACCTTGGCCACACCCCCTTTGGCCATGCCGGGGAAGAGGCGCTGAACGCCTGCATGGAGCCCTATGGCGGATTCGCCCACAACGACCAGACCCTGCGCATCCTGACGCGGCTGGAGCGGCGCTATGCCGAGTTCGACGGGCTGAACCTGACCTGGGAAGCGTTGGAAGGGGTGGTCAAGCACAATGGACCGCTTCTGCCGCTTCTGCCGGGTTTCCGCCTGCCCACCACCATCGCCGCCTTCCAGGGCGAGTGGGATCTGGAACTGCAGACCAATCCGGGCGCCGAGGCGCAGGTGGCGGCGCTGGCCGACGACATCGCCTACAACAACCACGACATCGACGACGGCCTGCGCGCCGGCCTGTTCATGGTCGAGGAGGTGGCGGAGCTGCCCCTGGTCGGCCCGATCATCCGCGAGGTCTGCGACCGCTATCCGGGGCTGGAGCGCTCCCGCCTGATCCACGAGACGGTGCGGCGAATGATCAACGCCATGGTGGTCGATCTGGTGACGGAAACCCGGCGGCGGCTGGCGGAGCACAAGCCGGGAAGCGCCGCCGAACTGCGCGCCCTGCCGGTGGCGATGGTCAGCTTCTCCGACGGGATGCTGGAGGCGCAGGGGCCCTTGCGCGCCTTCCTGCGCCAGCGCATGTACCGGCACTATCGCGTGAACCGCGAGATGAGCAAGTGCAAGCGCGTGGTGCGCGCCCTGTTCCAGCTGTTCATGGACGAGCCGAACACATTGCCGACCGAATGGCAGCGCGATATCGCCAAGCATGGCGGCGACGCCGATCTTGCGGTGCGCGCCCGCCATGTGGCCGATTACATCGCCGGCATGACCGACCGCTATGCGCTGGCCGAACACGACCGGCTGTTCGACCTGCATGTAAAAACCTGACGCGTGAAGACCTGAGCCGGCTAGGCTCCTGCGACCTCCTGAAAAGACGACCTGAGACGATGAATATTTTCAAGGCCTTCGAGACCGATATTCGCAAGTTGCTGGAGGAACTGGCCGCGGAGGGTGCCATCCCCGCCGGGCTGGACAGCAGCCGTCTGACGGTCGAGCCGCCGCGCGAGGCCTCGCACGGCGACCTGTCCACCAACGCCGCCATGATCCTGGCGAAGTCGGCCAGGATGGCGCCGCGCGCCCTCGCGGAACTGCTGGTGGCCAAGCTGAAGGGCCGCGCCGACGTGGCGTCGGTGGAGATCGCCGGTCCGGGCTTCGTCAACCTGCGGCTGACGCCCGATGTCTGGCGCGACCGCATCCGCGACGTGCTGAACGCCGGAACCGCCTATGGTGACAGCGATCTCGGCGGCAGGACGCCGGTCAATGTGGAGTATGTGTCGGCCAACCCGACCGGCCCGCTGCATGCCGCCCATGGCCGCGGCGCGGTGTTCGGCGACGCACTGGCCTCGCTGCTGGAGAAGGCCGGCTACGCCGTCAGCCGCGAATACTACATCAACGATGCCGGCGCCCAGGTCGACGTGCTCGGGCGGTCCACCTTCATCCGCTACCGCGAGGCGCTGGGCGAGGAGGTGGGCGAGATCCCGGCCGGCCTCTATCCCGGCGAGTACCTGAAGGAGGTCGGTCAGGCCCTGGCCGAGCGCGACGGCAACCGCTGGGTCGGCACCGACGAGTCCGAATGGCTGCCGGCCTGCCGTGACTTCGCCATCGCCATGATCATGGGCTGGATCAAGGAGGATCTCGGTGCTCTCGGCGTCACCATGGACGTCTACAGCAGCGAGCGCGCGCTGGTGACCGCCGGTGCGGTCGACAAGGCGCTGACGGCGCTGGAGGAACGCGGCCTGATCTACACCGGCGTGCTGGAGCCGCCGAAGGGCAAGAAGCCCGACGATTGGGAGCCGCGCCCGCAGACCCTGTTCAAGTCCACCGATTTCGGCGACGACGTCGACCGGCCGTTGAAGAAGTCGGACGGCTCCTTCACCTATTTCTCGAACGACATCGCCTATCACTTTGATAAATATAAGCGCGGCTTCGGCAGCCTGATCGACGTGTGGGGCGCCGACCATGGCGGCTACGTCAAGCGCATGCAGTCGGCGACCACCGCGGTGACCGAAGGCAAGGCCTCGCTGGACGTGAAGCTCTGCCAGCTGGTCCACCTGATGCAGAACGGCCAGCCGGTGAAGATGTCCAAGCGGGCCGGCACCTTCGTGACGCTGCGCGATGTGATCGATCAGGTCGGGAAGGATGTGGTCCGCTTCATCATGCTGACCCGCCGCAACGACCAGACGCTGGATTTCGACTTCGCCAAGGTGACGGAGCAGTCGAAGGACAACCCGGTCTTCTACGTGCAGTACGCTCACGCCCGCTGCCGCTCGGTGTTGCGCCATGCCGCGACGGCCCTGCCGAACCTGGACCAGACGCCGGCCGCCCTGGCCGCGGCGGCGAACCTCGCCCGCCTGGATGCCGAGGAGGAGATGGCGCTCGCCAAGCGCATGGCCACTTGGCCGCGCGTGGTCGAGGCGGCGGCGGAAGCGCATGAGCCGCACCGCATCGCCTTCTTCCTCTACGATCTCGCCAGCGATTTCCACGCGCTGTGGAACCGGGGCCGCGACGATGCCTCGCTGCGCTTCCTGATCGAGGGCGATGCGGAGCTGACGACGGCCCGTCTGGCGCTGATCGCCGCGGTGGCGACGGTCATCGCCTCGGGCCTGACGGTGATGGGTGTCGAACCGGTGGAGGAACTGCGTTCATGAAGTACGACGGCGACGTCAACTACGCGGCCAATCCCTATGGGATGCCGCCCCGACAGGCCGCGAGCAAACGCGGGCTGCTGGCGCTGGGCTTTGCCGTGGTCGGCGTCGTTGCGTTCGCCGGTGCGGCGGTCGTCGGCCTGCGCGGGCCTGCGCGGCTGTCGGGCGACGGTCCGCCGCTGCTGACCGCCGATCCGGGGCCGGTCAAGGCGCGCCCCGACCAGCCGGGTGGGCTGGAGGTGCCGCACCAGGACATCCTGGCCTATGAACGTCTGCGCGACCATGACGGCGGACGCGGCCAGCAGGTCGAACGTCTGCTGCCGCCGCCGGAGGTGCCTCTGCCGCGTCCGGTGGTGACGCCGCAGATGCCGGCGGTGGTTCCGCTGCCGTCGGTGCCGTCGGTCGCCCAGCTTCCGCCGGGTGCCACCGCCACGGTGCCGCGCGACAGCGTCGCCGCCGCGGTGGCCGCCGCCGCGCCGCTGGCGGCGCCCGAGCCGGCACCCGGGCTGCCCGCCTTGCCGACCGGCACGCCGCAGGCGCAAACGCCGTCCACCCAGCTGCCGCCCAATACGGCGGGCAAGCCGCAGCAGCCCGCCGCCGTTCCGGCCAAGCCCGCCGCGGTTCCGCAGCAGCAGGTCGCCGCCGTGAAGCCGCCGGCCGCTCCGCCGCCCCAGGCACAGCAGCAACAGCAGCAGAGCGCTGCACCTTCGGTCGGCCAGTTGATCGCCAAGCTGGAGGCCGCATCGCTGCCAGCCGCCCCGGCCAAGGCGGCGCCTCAGCCGGCGAAGGCCGCCCCCGCCGTGATCGGCGGCAGCGGAAGCTGGCGCATCCAGCTCGCCTCGGTGCGCAGCGAGGGCGAGGCCGCGGCCGAATGGCGCCGTCTCGCCGGCCGCCATCCGGATGCTCTGGGCGGCCTGTCGATGCAGGTCGCCAAGGTCGATCTCGGCGACAAGGGCGTGTTCTACCGGGTGCAGGGCACAGGCGCCGACGAGGCGCGGGCAAAGTCGGTCTGCGCCCAACTGCGCGCGCAAAATGTGGGGTGTGTGGTTGTCCGTCCCTGATTTTCCGGGTCCTGATTTTCCGGGCCCTGATTCCGTGGGCCGTGGTTCGGCGAGTTCCATCCCGGTTGCCCACCCGCGCGCGGTCGTCTTCGGCTGCGCCGGATTGGAAGTGACGCCCGACGAGGCCGCCTTCTTCCGCGATGCCGATCCGCTCGGCTTCATCCTGTTCCGCCGCAACTGCGACAGCCGCGGCCAGATGCGTCGGCTGGTCGATGACCTGCGCACCAGCGTCGGCCGGCAAGACGCCCCCGTCCTGATCGATCAGGAAGGCGGCCGGGTTGCGCGCATGCGCCCGCCGCATTGGCCCGCCCATCCGCCGATGGGCGTGTTCGGTGCACTGGCCGGGCGCGATGCCGATGCCGGGCGCGAAGCCGCCTGGATCAATGGCCGGCTGCTCGCCCATATGCTGGCGGAGGTCGGCGTCACGGTGGACTGCGCGCCTGTGTGCGACGTTCCGGTGGAGGGGGCGCACGACATCATCGGCGACCGCGCGTTTTCCCGCGATCCCGCCGTGGTGATCGCGCTGGCCCGCGCCACCGCCGAAGGGCTGCTGGCCGGCGGCGTGCTGCCGGTGGTCAAGCACATCCCCGGACATGGCCGCGCCTTCGCCGACAGCCATGCCGAGCTGCCGGTGGTGGAGGCCGACCGCGCGACGCTGGAGGCGACCGACTTCGCCCCCTTCCGCGCGCTGGCCGACCTGCCGCTGGCGATGGTCGCGCATGTGGTGCTGAAGGCCATCGACCCGACCGCCCCGGCCAGCACGTCGCCCATCGTGGTGCGCGAGGTGGTGCGGGGGCCGTCCATCGGTTTTAGCGGGCTGCTGTTCAGCGACGACCTGTCGATGAACGCGCTGCAGGGCGATCCCCGCACGCGGGCCGAAGCGGTGCTGGCGGCGGGCATGGATGTCGTGCTCCACTGCAACGGCGAGCTGGACGAGATGCGGTCGCTGCTGGGCGCCGTTCCGGTGCTGAGCGGTGCCGCGGCTGAGCGCTGGGCGCGGGCCGAGGCGATGCGCCATGCACCCGAACCTGCGGACATCGCGGCATTGACCAACCGGCTGGCCGAGCTTCTCGGCACGGCCCAGGCCTGACGGACGGGAGCGGACGATGGAGGAATGGATCTTCCAGGTGACGGCCGTGGCCCTGCCGGCCATCATCGCCATCACCTTGCACGAGGCGGCGCACGGCTTCGTCGCCTGGAGGCTGGGCGACGACACCGCCTATCGGCTGGGGCGGGTCACCTTCAACCCGATCCGCCACATCGATCCGTTCGGCACGGTCCTGCTGCCGGCGCTGATGTACTTCACCACCGGCTTCGTCTTCGGCTGGGCCAAGCCGGTGCCGGTGAACTTTGCCCGGCTCGACCATCCCCGCCGCGACATGGTGTGGGTGGCGCTGGCCGGACCGGGGACCAACTTCCTGCTGGCGGTCGCGTCGGCGGTGATCTGGCGGCTGGTCAACCCGGAAAACAGTCTGGCGGAGCTGTGGATTCGGTCCGCCGCCGAGGTGTCGGTGCTGGTCAACGTCATCCTGATGGTCTTCAACCTGATACCGCTGCCGCCGCTGGACGGCGGGCGCGTGGCGGTCGGCATCCTGCCGGACGTGCTGGCGGTGCCGTTGGCCAAGCTGGAGCGCTTCGGGCTGCTGATCCTGATGGCGGCCTTCTTCCTGCTGCCGATGCTGGGGCGCCAGTTCGGCATGGATCTGAGCGTCATGCATTGGGTCCTGGGCCCGCCGGTGGATGCGGTGATCGACTTCATCCGCATCCTGACCGGCAACGACTGAAGGCTTTCCAATGGCCGAAGTGCTGGCCGAGCTTACGGCCGATACCGCCGCGTCCGCGGAGGCGTCGCCGTCCGAACAGCTGCTGCTGGTTCTGGACGGCTTCGAGGGGCCGCTCGACATGCTGCTGGCGCTGGGTCGCGACCAGAAGGTCGACCTGACGCGCATCTCCATCCTGGAACTGGCCGACCAGTACCTCGCCTTCGTGGCGGAGGCGCGGAAGGTGCGGCTGGAACTGGCGGCCGACTATCTGGTGATGGCGGCGTGGCTGGCCTACCTGAAGTCGCGCCTGCTGCTGCCCGAACCCGAGGGGGAGGAGCCGTCCGGCGAGGACATGGCCGCGGCACTGGCCTTTCAGTTGCAGCGGCTGGAGGCGATGAAGGGCGTTGCGGCCAAGCTGTTCGCCCGCCCTCGGCTGGGGATCGACGTCCACCCCCGCGGCGCGCCGGAGGATTTGGACCTGCGCCGCAAGTCGGTCTATGAGGTCACGCTGTTCGACCTGCTGCGCGCCTATGGCCAGCAGCGCGCCCGCAAGGAGGCCGGCGTCCTGCACATCGCCCCGGTCCGCCTCTATTCCATGGAGGAGGCGGTGCAGCGCCTGACCGCTCTGCTCGGCCGCATGCCGGATTGGGCGACGCTGGCCAGCTTCCTGCCGGGTGGGGAGGGCGGCGGGCTGCTGACCCGCTCCGCTTTGGCCGCCCATTTCGCGGCGACGCTGGAACTGGCGAAGGCCGGCCGTGTGGAACTGCGCCAGGAGGGCGCCTTCGCCCCGCTTTATGTCCGCGGACGCCAAGCCGGCGACATGCCCGCGGACCCATCGGATTCTTGAGGACCATGATCAAGGAAGTCACCGACGCCCAGGAGGCGGAGGCCCGCATCGGCCGGCTGCGCCTGCTGGAAGCGCTGCTGTTCGCCTCGGCCGAACCGCTGGACGAGGAGACGCTGGCCGGCCGCGTCGGGCCGGAGGTCGGCCTGCTGCTGGAGGAACTGCGCGCCCATTACGCCCCGCGCGGCGTCAATCTGGTGCGCACCGGCGGCGGCTGGGCCTTCCGCACCGCGGTCGATCTGGCGCCCGAGTTGCGCCGGGAGGAGGAGGTGTCGCGCAAGCTGTCGCGCGCGGCCATCGAAACCCTGGCGATCATCGCCTATCACCAGCCGGTGACCAGGGGGGAGATCGAATCCATCCGCGGCGTGGCGACCAGCAAGGGCACGCTGGACCTGCTGATGGAGCATGGCTGGATCCGGCCGGGCAAGCGGCGCGAGACGCCGGGCCGGCCGTTGACCTGGATCTCCACCGACCATTTCCTCGACCATTTCGGTCTGGAAAGCCTGCGCGACCTGCCCAGCGTCGATGATCTGCGCGCCGCCGGTCTGCTGGACAGCCGTCCGGTGCTTATGGGGCTCGGGACCACCGGGGACGACGGCGGCTTGGCCGCGACCGGCGACGACGGCGACGTGGAGTCCTGAGCAGGGCCGCGTTTTTCGGGCGGGTCCGCGCGAATTCCCGTGAAACCTCAATGACAACCGGTTAAGGATGGTGGGGCGAACGTTGCGGCCCAATGGCCTTTCTGCCATAGTGCCGGCCCGCCGCAAAGGCCGTTCAAACGTGATAGGCGCGCCATGGGTTCTTTCAGCATCTGGCACTGGATCATCGTTCTACTGATCGTTCTTCTCCTGTTCGGCGCTGGAAAGTTGCCGAAGGTGATGGGCGATCTCGCCAAGGGTGTGAAGTCCTTCAAGGCGGGCCTGCAGGACGACAGCGATGACGCCGCTTCCGGCGCCAATGCCAAGGTCATCCCGAACCAGCCGGCCAACACGGCCGAAACCGCGGCCAAAAAGGACGAAGCGGTCCGCAACTGACCGGCGGGCGCGCGGGGTCCCTCGTGTGTTCCGTTCGCGCGCCATCCTGTCCACCGCATTCGTGAAGCCGGAAGAACATGTTCGACATCGCTTGGTCCGAACTGATGGTGATCGCCGTCATCGCCCTTGTGGTCATCGGGCCCAAGGATCTGCCCAAGGCGATCTTCACGCTCGGCAAATGGGTGCGTAAGGCGAGAGGCGTCGCGCGCGAATTCCAGACCCACATCGACGACATGATGCGGGAGACCGAGTTGGACGAGCTTCGCAAGGAAGCCCTGAAGACCCGCGACCTGAACATCAAGAAGATGATGGAGGACACCATCGACCCGAAGGGGGAGATGGGGAAGGCATTCGATCCCAAGGGCTTCGACGTGGGGCTGAACGGCCATGCCGGCAGCACCCCGGAACCGGACCTGCCCCAGGCGCCGGCGGCTCCCCCCGCAGTTGCCGACAGCGTGGCGCCCTCCGCCGCCCCGTCGCCGATCACCACTCAGCCGTCTCCGGTGCAGTCCGCGCCGGTGCAGCCGGCCACTCAACCGGCAGCCCAGCCGGCCGAAGTGGCCTCCGCCCAGTCCACCGATAAGCAGACCTAAGGTCGAAGACGGACCATGACCGGCGAAACGCATCAGGACGAACTCGAAGAAAGCAAGATGCCGCTGATCGATCATCTGATCGAACTGCGGAACCGGCTGATGTGGTCGGTCGGCGCCATCCTGATCGCCTTTCTGCTGTGCTATGCCGTGTCGGACCGGATCTACAATTTCCTGGTCCAACCGCTGGCCGACCTGCTGGCGGGGCAGGGCCGCCGGATGATCTACACCGGCCTGACGGAAGCCTTCTTCACCTATGTGAAGGTGGCATTCTGGGCCGGCTGCTTCATCTCCTTCCCGATCATCGCCAGCCAGATCTGGATGTTCGTGGCGCCGGGCCTGTACAAGCACGAGCGCAAGGCGTTCCTGCCGTTCCTGGTGGCAACGCCGGTGATGTTCCTGACCGGCGCTGCCATTGTCTATTACTTCATCTTCCCAATGGCCTGGCGCTTCTTCCTGGGCTTCGAGTTCCATCCCGGCGGCGACGGCAACGCCCTGCCCATCGAGTTCGAGGCGCGCGTCGGCGAATACCTGCATCTGGTGATGTCGCTGATCTTCGCCTTCGGGATCGCCTTCCAGCTGCCGGTCCTGCTGACCCTGCTGGTGCGCGTCGGCATCGTCAGCACCGACGCGCTGGCGTCGAAGCGGCGCTATGCCATCGTCGGCGCCTTCGTCGCCGCGGCGATCCTGACCCCGCCGGACGTCATCAGCCAGGTCAGCCTGGCGGTTCCGCTGATCGGGCTGTACGAGATCGCCATCATCATCGGCCGTCGCATCGAAAAGGCACGGGCCGCGGCAGAGGCTGAATAAGCCCACGGTCTCTTGTCCGTTGTGACGCAGGGTAATAATCCGTCCGCCGTGGACATGCCGCCAATCTCGCGCTAAAAGCACGGTTCGGCCAATGGAAGGCCTTAGCCGCGCACCCGGAGCCTTGACCGTATGCAGACCGCCAACGACATCCGTCGCACGTTCCTGGATTTCTTCGCCAAGCAGGGCCATCAGAAGGTCGACTCGTCGCCGCTCGTGCCGCGCAACGACCCGACGCTGATGTTCACCAACGCCGGCATGGTCCAGTTCAAGAACGTCTTCACCGGTGCCGAGACGCGGCCCTACAAGCGCGCGGTCACGTCGCAGAAATGCGTGCGCGCCGGCGGCAAGCACAACGACCTGGACAATGTCGGCTACACCGCGCGGCATCACACCTTCTTCGAGATGCTGGGCAACTTCTCCTTCGGCGATTATTTCAAGGACGACGCCATCGCGTTCGCCTGGAACCTGATCACCAAGGAATACGGCCTTCCGGCCGACAAGCTGCTGGTGACGGTACACACCTCCGACGAGGACGCGGCGGCGATCTGGCGCAAGGTCGCCGGCCTGTCGGACGACCGCATCATCCGCATCCCGACCGACGACAATTTCTGGCGCATGGGCGACACCGGCCCCTGCGGCCCGTGCTCCGAGATCTTCTTCGACCACGGCCCGTCCATCGCCGGCGGCCCGCCGGGCAGCGCCGACCAGGACGGCGACCGCTTCATCGAGATCTGGAACCTCGTGTTCATGCAATATGAACAGCTGGGTCCGGACAATCTGGTGCCGCTGCCCAAGCCGTCGATCGACACCGGGATGGGGCTGGAGCGTCTGGCCGCCGTCCTGCAGGGCAAGCACGACAACTACGACATCGACCTGATGCGGGCGCTGATCATGGCGTCGGCCGAGGCGACGAAGACCGCGCCTGACGGCGCGCATGCCGTGTCGCACCGCGTCATCGCCGACCATCTGCGCTCCACCTCCTTCCTGATCGCCGACGGCGTCCTGCCGTCGAACGAGGGCCGCGGCTATGTGCTGCGCCGCATCATGCGCCGGGCCATGCGCCACGCCCACATGATCGGCGCGCGCGAACCGCTGATGCACCGTCTGGTCCCGGCGCTGATCCAGCAGATGGGCGACGCCTATCCGGAGCTGAACCGCGCCCGCGCCCTGATCGTCGAGACGCTGAAGCTGGAAGAGACCCGCTTCAAGCAGACGCTGGAGCGCGGCCTGCGCCTGCTGGAGGACGAGGTCGGCCATCTCGGCGAGGGCCAGCCGCTGGCCGGCGACGTCGCCTTCAAGCTGTACGACACCTACGGCTTCCCACTCGACCTGACGCAGGACGTTCTGCGCGGCCAGGGACGTGGCGTCGACGAGGCCGGCTTCAAGGCGGCGATGGACGAGCAGCGCCGCAAGGCCCGCGAATCCTGGGCCGGGTCGGGCGAGGTCGGCACCGAGAAGCTGTGGTACGAGATCAAGGACGACCTGGGCGCCACCGAGTTCTTCGGCTACGACACCGAGGTGGCCGAGGGCAAGGTGACCGCCATCGTCAAGGGCGACGCCCGCGTCCAGGCCGCCAACATCGGCGATCAGGTGCTGGTCGTCGTCAACCAGACGCCCTTCTACGGCGAATCGGGCGGTCAGGTCGGCGATGCCGGCGTGATCTTCTCCGCCAATGGGGCCGAGGTCGCGGTTTCGGATACGCTGAAAAAGCTGGGCGCGGTGTGGGCCCATGTCGGCACCGTCACCAAGGGCACGCTCAAGGTCGGCGACGTGGTGGAACTGCGCGTGGACAGCGAGCGCCGCTCCGCCATCCGCGCCAACCACTCCGCCACCCACCTGCTGCACGAGGCTTTGCGCCATCGGCTCGGCGAACATGTCACCCAGAAGGGCTCTTTGGTCGCGCCGGAGCGCCTGCGCTTCGACATCAGCCAGCCGACCGGCCTCTCCGCCGCCGACATCGCCGCCGTCGAGGACGAGGTGAACCGCCGCGTGCTGGGCAACAGCGAGGTCATCACCCGCCTGATGTCCCCGGACGAGGCCCGCGCCCAGGGCGCAATGGCCCTGTTCGGCGAGAAGTACGGCGACGAGGTCCGCGTGGTCTCCATGGGCGGCCCGCATGGTGAACTCGACCGCGACTACTCCATCGAGCTGTGCGGCGGCACCCATGTCCGCCGCACCGGCGACATCGGCGTGTTCAAGATCGTCTCCGAAGGCGCCGTCGCCGCCGGTGTCCGCCGCATCGAGGCGCTGACCGGCACCGGCGCCAAGGCGTGGCTGTCCGAGCGCGACCATCTGCTGACCGAAGCGGCGAGCGTCCTGAAGGTGAAGCCCGACGAGGTCCCGGCCCGTGTGGCGGTCCTGGTCGAGGAACGCCGCAAGATGGAGCGCGAACTGGCCGAACTGCGCCGGCAGGTCGCCATGAGTGGCGGAGCCAAGGCCGAGGGCGGCAACGAGGCCAAGGACGTCGCCGGCGTGAAGTTCGCCGCCCGCGTGGTCGAAGGCCTGCCGGCCAAGGACCTGAAGCCGATGGCCGACGAGCTGAAGAAGCAGGTCGGCTCCGGCGTCGTGGTGCTGATCGCGTCGAACGAGGGCAAGGCGTCCATCGTCATCGGCGTGACCGACGACCTGACCGGCACCTTGAGCGCGGTCGATCTGGTCCGCGTCGGCGCCGAGGCGCTGGGCGGCAAGGGCGGCGGCGGCCGGCCGGACATGGCCCAGGCCGGCGGTCCCGACGCCTCGCTGGCCCCTGCTGCGATCGAGGCCATCGAAAAGGCGATCGCGGCCAAGAAGGCCTCCTGATCCCATCGACACCCGGCCCCCGGTTCGCTCCGGGGGCCGTTTTTCTGTTCATGCCGTTTTTGTCGAGGTCCGGCGATGGAACTCCCGACTCTTCCCTTCACCGTGACCGACTGGGCCGCTGTCCCGGTCACCGAACATCCGGGCGAAACCGGCAAGGCGCTGTGGCGCAGCTTCCGGGCCGGCGAATTGCGGGTGCGGATGGTCGAATACACGCCGGGCTATCTGGCCGACCATTGGTGCGACCGCGGCCATGTGCTGTTCGTGGTCAGCGGTGAACTGATCACCGAGTTGAAGGACGGCCGCCGCTTCGTCCTGACCGCCGGCATGAGCTATCAGGTGTCGGATTTCGGCGACCACCCGCATCGGTCCTCGACCGGAATCGGCGCCACCCTGTTTATCGTGGACTGAAACATCGTCGATTGAGGGAGCAGGCCCATGCGCTTCACCGGCACCGACCGCTATGTCGCCACCGACGACCTGATGGTGGCGGTCAACGCCGCCATCACGCTGGAACGGCCGCTTCTGGTGAAGGGGGAACCCGGCACCGGCAAGACCGTGCTGGCGGTGGAGATCGCCCGCGCTCTGAACAAGCCGCTGCTGTCCTGGCATGTGAAGTCGACCACCAAGGCGCAGCAGGGACTGTATGAATACGACGCGGTCAGTCGTCTGCGCGACAGCCAACTGGGCGAGGCGAAGGTCCACGACATCGCCAACTACATCGTCCGCGGCAAGCTGTGGGAAGCCTTCGAGGCGCCGGAGTCTCCGGTCCTGCTGATCGACGAGATCGACAAGGCCGACATCGAGTTCCCCAACGACCTGCTGCTGGAACTCGACCGCATGGAATTTCATGTGTACGAGACCCGCCAGACGATCACGGCGGCCAAGCGCCCCATCGTCATCATCACCTCCAACAACGAGAAGGAGCTGCCGGACGCCTTTCTGCGCCGCTGCTTCTTCCACTACATCCGCTTCCCCGACCGCGAGACGATGGAGCGCATCGTCGATGTCCATTACCCCGGCCTGAAAGCCGCGCTGCTGCGCGAGGCGCTGAACCTGTTCTACGACCTGCGCGAGGTTCCGGGGCTGAAGAAGAAGCCGTCCACGTCGGAACTGCTGGACTGGATCAAGCTGCTGATGGTCGAGGACGTTGATCCCGAGACCCTGCGCGCCAAGGATGCCCGCACGCTGATCCCGCCGCTGTGCGGCGCGCTGCTGAAGAACGAGCAGGACGTGCACACGCTGGAACGGCTGGCGTTCCTGGCGAAGCGGGGGCGTTGAGGGGCGGAGCTCTCGGTGCGGTTGCCCCCACCCTAACCCTCCCCCGCTGGGGGGGAGGGAATAAGTGCTTGATTGGAAGAGCGGCGGCAGTCCCTCCCCCGCCCAGCTCTCGCACAAAGCTGTGCTTTGTGCTGACGCGGCAGGCGGACCGTAGGTCCGCTGAGAGCGGGGGAGGTTAGGTGGGGGCAACCGCCGCAACCACTCCCCTCAAACCCCTTCCACCTCCTCCATCGCCACCCCCAGCGCCGTCCCCGTTACCGACTGCACCGTCACGCAGCTGCGTCCGCCGCCCAGCGGCATCACGCGGATTTGCGTGCCGATGCGCTCGACCATCGCCGGAACGTGGCTGATCACCCCCACCTGACGCCCGCCCGCCTGCAAGGCTTCCAGACACGACAGCGCCACGTCCAGGCTATCGGGGTCGAGCGTGCCGAATCCCTCGTCGATGAACAGCGTGCCGATCCCGCCGGAGGTTCCCGCCGCCATCGCGGACAGCCCGAGCGCCAGGGCAAGCGACACCAGGAACAGCTCGCCGCCCGAAAGGCTGTGCACGCCTCGCCGTTCGTCGCCCATCTCGCGGTCGACCACCTGAATTTCCAGATCGGCCCCCGCCACCCGTTCCAGCCGATAGCGGCGGGCAAGATCCTCCAAATGCCGGTTGGCATGGGTCAGCAGCAGGTCCAGGCTCAGGCTCTGGGCGAAGTTGCGCATCTTCTGCCCATTCGCCGAGCCGATCAGCTGCGCCATCTTGCCCCACAGGGCACAGCGTGCCTGTTGTGCCTCGATCGCCACCCGCAGCCCGGCCAGCCTTTGGCGGTTGGCGTCGTCGGCCTCCAATCGCCCGCGCGCAGAGCCCAGCCGGTCGCGGTCCTGCTCCAGCACCGCGCGGGTGCTCTCTGCCGCCGCCGCTGCCTCGTCGACGCTCAGGGCCGGCCCGCCCGCCGCATGATGCTCAGCTCGCTGACGGCGCCGTTCGGCAACCACCAGCGCCGTATCGCCACGCGCCCGCTCCAGCACCGCCAGCGCCAGTTCTTCCGCCTCCAGTTCGCTTTCGGCCGCCGCCAGCAGCCGTCGGACCTCTTCCAGCCCGATACCCCGCTCTGCCGCCGCCCGTTCCAGCCGCTCCCCGGCCACCATCGCCTTGTGGGCGCACAGCCGGGCGGCCTCGCCGCGGGTCTCCCGTTCCTGCTCCGCTGCCGACAGGCGGGCGATGGCATCCTGCCGCGCAAAGGTGGCCTTCTCCACCAGTGCTTCGGCCTCGTGCCGCTCGCCGGCCAGCAGCTTGCGCACCAACGCCACCGCCCGCCCGCCCAGCAGAGCACCGCGCGCCGTCCGCGCCTCCGCCAACCGCGCGGCCAGATCGGCGGCCCGCCCGCGCGCCTCCTCCTCCGCCCGCAGTGCGGCGTCCAATTCGGCGGTCTGCACCGCCCGCTCGCCGCTCGCCCGCTCGACCTCGCGGTTGGCACGGGCCAGCGCGTCAGTCTTTTTCCGATATTCGGCGACCCGTGCCGCCAATCCGGCCCGGTAGTCCTCCGGCTCCCGCTCCAGCCGAGACCGCCATTCGGCTTCTCCGGCCAGCCCTTCAGCCAACTCCGCCAGGGCGGATTGCCGGTCGGCCTCGGTCCGCTCGAGTGCGGCCACCGCGAGCGCCAAGGCCTGCCGTCCGTCCGCCAGCCGCTGCCGGGTCGCTTCGCATTCCGTTGCCAGCCCGGCCGCCGTGGTCTCCAGCCGCCGATGCTCCTGCTGTGCCGCATCCACCCGCCGGCGATGGTCGAGCGCCTGTTCCTCGTCGGTCGCAATGGCCGCAAGCCGCCGGTCCACCGCTTCCACCGCCTGACGGATGTCAGCGAGCGTTCCGTCCTCAACATCCCACCCGACCGCCGCCGTCTGATCTGCCCAACGGAGCTGGAGCCCTTCGGCCTCCCGCGCCAGAGCGGCCAGCCGTGCCGTCAGCCCATCGGCCTCCTTGCGCACCGCCCGTTCCGCCGCATCCAGCGCCGCGTGGCGGGCGACCATTACGGCCAGGATCTCGCGCAATCCGGCAAGGTGCCGCTCCTGGTCCTGCGTTACCCGTCCGAGCGGCGTCTCGCCGGCGCCTGTCCAGGGATGGTCGACCGATCCGCAGACCGGGCAGGCCTCGCCCTCCACCAGCCTTCCGCGCAGGCTTTCCACATCCTCGCGCTGGGCCAGCAGCAGCCGTTGCAGGGTCTGTTCCGCCTCCTCGACCGCTGCGCGTTGCCCGGCCCGGCTTTCCGCAAGCTCGCGCGCCGCCGTGCCGTCACGTTCCGCCTCGCCCAGCCGCTGCAGGCGGTCCCGTTCGGCCGTTTCACGCTCGGTCGCAAGCCGTTGGCGGGCCTCGCCGGTGGCGAGCAGCGCCAGCAACCCATCCCGTCGCCGGCCGGCCTCGCCGCGTGCCTGCCTTGCCTCGTCGAGCGACGGCGCCGGCTCGCTCCGCAAAGTCTCCAGCCTCTGCTCAGCCGTACGGCAGCGCTCCCGCGCCTCGGCGAGCCTGACTTCCATGCCTTCCGCAGCGGCTTCCGTCGAGGCAAGCTCCCGTTCCAGCCGCTGACGCTCGCGGTTCGCGGCCTCCCAGGCTCGACCATCGGCGATGGCGCGTCCCAGCAGCCTGTCCCAGCGCTCCCACTGGTTCGCGACCACGGCGAAGGTCGTCTGATCCCGTAGCCAGACCTCAAGCCGCGCGGTATCGTTGCGTGCCGCCGACAGGGCGGTGTCGATGTCCTGCACCGCCTTCCGCGCCGTGCCGCTCCGCTGCGCCGCCGCCTTTGCCGCCGTCTCGGCAGTTCCCTGTTCGCTCGTCAGCGCCGTGATTCGTCCATCCAGGTCGGCCGCGCGTTCAAGGTCCGGTTCCGCCTTGGCTTGCTCCGCGCAAGCGGCTTCGAAGCGCCGCCGGGACTCGCCATGACGGGCGGCGGCTTCCTCCACCGCCAGCCGCGCCGCCTCCCAGGCCTCTGTCGCGCGCCCCACGGCCGCGGTCGCTTCGGTCGCTTCGCCGCTTGCCCGGTCGGCATCGACCAGCAATGGCCGCAGCGGTTGAAGCCCGCGCAGCCGGGCAGCCGCCTCACGCCGTCCCTCCGCCTCGACCCATACCCGCTCGGCCGCTTCGGCCGCCTCGACCGCCTTGCCCTCGGCCACCGCGAGTTGACCGTCGCGCTCATGCCAGGCGAGCGCCGCCTGGACGAGGGCAAGCGCCCTCTCGCCAGTCCTTACCGCTTCCGCCGCCTCGCCGGCCTCATTCTGCAAGGCGGCGCGGTCGTCGTCGTTCAGCACCCCGATGCCGCCGCCCTGGGCCGTCAGCGTGTCGAGCGTCTGCTTCTCCGCATTCGCCCGCTCATGCGTTGCGACGGACAGCCGGGAGTAAATCTCCGTTCCCGTCAGCAACTCCAGCAGGGCGGACCGCTCGCGCGGCGGCGCCTTCAGGAAGGTGGCGAAATCGCCTTGGGCCAGCAGGACCGCGCGCCGGAACTGCTCGAAGGTCAGGCCGAGCCGCCGTTCGATCTCCTCCAGCACGCTCTTCTTGCCGTCGCCGAAGCGCCGCTCGCCGTCCAGGCTGCTCAGCGACATGCTCTGCTGCTGCAAGGCCCCCTGCGCCTTCTGCCGCGCCCTTCGCACCTCCCAGCGCGCACGATAGGCGTCGCCGTCGATCCCGACGAAATCCACCTCCGCCCAGCCGAATCCGGCACCCCGCCGCAAGACGGTGCGCACGTCGGTGGTCCGGATGCTGTTGGGATCGCCCTCCGGTCCCAGCATCTCGCCGCGCCCTTCCGGCAGCCGCGGCATGCTGTCGAACAGGGCAAGGCACAAGGCATCCAGGATCGTGCTCTTGCCGGCGCCGGTCGGCCCGGTGATGGCGAACAAGCCGGCCCGCCGCAGCGGTTCCCGGTCGAAATCGATGGCAAAGGGGCCGTCCAGGCTGGTCAGGTTCGCGCCGCGAACCGCGAGAATCCGCATCACATCGTCTCCTGAACGCCGGTCAGCAACTCATGGAAGGCCGTCATCAGGTCCGGGTCGGGGTCGCCTTCGTGGCTGCGGCGGTAGAGGCGCCGGAACACCTCTTCCGGCTCCAGCGAGGCCAGATCGACCGGCGGCGCGCTGTCCGCCAGCGTCTGCCCGCTGCCGGTCAGCCGCACCCCCAGCTTCAGCAGCCGCACCGGCCGGCCAGCCAGCACCGCCTCGACTTCGTCGCGCAGGGCGGGGCGTGGTTCCGGCAGAGTGACCGTCACCTCCAGGAAGGGCCAGGCGTCGCGGGGCAGGGCACCGTCCAGGTGCAGCCGTTTCAGCCGCTCCAGCGCTGCTTCCGGACTTGCCTCGGCGACTCGATGGATCGTCACATGGCGCGGTACGCGTAAGGCCTCATGTCCGACCAAACGACCCGCCGCGAACTCGGCCAGGATCACCTGATGCGGGTAAGGCTCCTCGTCCAGCGCGAGCGGAATGGGTGAGCCGCTATAGCGCACCTCTTGACGTCCGCCCACCGCCTGCGCCCGGTGCAGATGGCCCAGCGCGACATAGGCCGCGTCTTCCGGGAATATATCGACTGGCAGGGCATGAAGGTTGCCGCCCAGGATCTTGCGTTCGCTGAGTTCCGACAAGGCGCCGCCGCGCATGTAGCAGTGACCGGTGAGGATCAGCGCCTCTCCCGGGCGGCAACGATCACGGCCGCCGGTCCAGGCCTGCGTATAGAGCCGCCGCACGCCCTCGATCAGCGGATCGAGGTCCTCCGCCTCCTCGATAGGCGGCAGATCGGATGGCCGCAGGTAGGGCATGGCGACGCAACGGGCCGCGACGGCGCCATCGGCATCGCGCAGCGGCACGATCAGCGGCGACGGGTCGAACATTCCGTCGGCGGAGGAGGGCAGGGTGCCGATCACACGCACGCCCATCTCCGTCATCAACGGCGACGGGGCCTCCAGCCGGCTGGCGCTGTCATGGTTTCCGGCGACCACTACAATGTCCAGCCGCGGGTGCAGAGCCTTGGCCCGCGCGACGAAACGGTAGAACATGGCAAGCGCGGGGATCGGCGGGTTCTGCCCGTCGAACACATCGCCGGCGATGACGAGCGCGTCCACATCATGCTCGCCGATGCGGTCGATCAGCCAGTCGAGGAAACGCTCATGCTCGGCATCGCGGGGAATGCCGTGCAGAGTCTGGCCGAGATGCCAGTCGGCGGTGTGGAGAAGACGGAAGCTCCGCATGATCCTGCGCTCGCAACGAAACGATGCGCCACTCTACGGATCGCGCCACCGGCTGCGCCCACAAAAAACGACGCACCCGAAAAAATGCCGAGGCGGCGAAAAAACCGCTTGCCAGTTTTGGGGGAGGGCGCCTATAACCCGGTCCACCGACGGCGGGGCGCTGAACGAAGCGCGGCGCTGGCGGCAGAAACGGAAGCAAGAACAGCAGCTTAGCTGTTTAATCTTCCGGCTTCGACCGACATACCTCCGGCCCACTCTGGTCCGATCCCCGAAGAGGGAGGCGGAAGAGCGGCCG
>NZ_JAVDTO010000014.1:0-206635 GCF_031455875.1 Azospirillum sp. BE72 | reverse complement strand
CGTGTCGGTCGCTGCCGGTTCGGCGGCGCCGGCGTCGTTCGCGTCGGGAGGCGTCTTATATGCGGCCCACCCCAAACCGCGCAAGCACTTTTTTCGCCACCATGTCGATTTTCCGAGCGACCCGCTCAGAAAGCCGCCGACGGGATGTCGTCGTCGTGCCAGGTGCGACCGTCACGCTCGATCAGCGCGATGGACTGCGAGGGACCCCAGGTGCCGGCGATGTAGGGCTTCGGCATCTCATGCCGGGCGGCCCAACCGTCGATGATCGGCTCGGCCCACTGCCACGCGGCCTCGACCTCGTCGCGGCGCATGAACAGGGTGGAGTTGCCGCGCACCACATCCATCAGCAGCCGCTCGTAGGCATCGGGGAAACGGCCGCCGAAGGTCTGGGCGAAGCTGAGGTTGAGGGCGGCCGGGCGCAGGCGCATGCCGCCCGGTCCCGGCTCCTTGGTCATCAGGTGCAGGCGGATGCTCTCGTCGGGCTGCAGCCGCACGATCAGACGGTTGGCCTGCAACTCGCCCGCCGCCTGCGGGAAGATCGAATGGCGGATCGGGCGAAACTGGATGACAATCTCCGACATCTTGGCCGGCAGGCGCTTGCCGCTGCGCAGGTAGAAGGGCACGCCGGCCCAGCGCCAGTTGTCGATCTCCAGCTTCAGCGCGACGAAGGTTTCGGTGCCACTGCCGGGCGGGATGCCGGGTTCGTCGAGATAGCCGGGCACCGCACCGCCGGCGACCGCACCGGCGCGATACTGGCCGCGGACGGTGCAGCCGCCGATCTCGTCGGTCCCGATCGGCTTGAGGGAGCGCAGCACCTTCAGCTTCTCGTCGCGCACCGATTCCTGGGCCAGCGAGATCGGGCATTCCATGCCGACAAGACAGACGAGCTGCAGCAGGTGGTTCTGCACCATGTCGCGGAGCGCGCCGGACTGGTCGTAATAGCCGCCGCGCTCCTCCACGCCGACCGTCTCGGCGACGGTGATCTGCACATGATCGATGTGGTTGGCGTTCCACAGCGGCTCGAACAAGGAGTTGCCGAAGCGCAGAGCCAGCAGGTTCTGCACCGTCTCCTTACCCAGATAATGGTCGATGCGGTAAATCTGCTGTTCCGAAAAGACGGCGCCGACCTGATCGTTGATCTCCTGCGCCGAGGCGAGGTCGCGGCCGATCGGCTTTTCCAGCACGACGCGGGACTCCGCGGTGGCGAGGCCGAAGGCACGCAGTTGGTCGCAGATCGGGCCGAACAGGCCGGGCGAGGTCGCAAGATAGAAGATGCGCACCGCGCCGTTGCGCTGGGCCAGCGGGTTCTCCAGCCGCTCCGCCAGATCGCGCCAGCCGTCGTCGGAGGTGGCATCGACCGGGACATAGTCCAGCCGCTCCAGGAAGCGCGCGATCAGGCCGGTGTCGCGGTCGTCGGCGGGAACATGCTGGAGGATCGCCTGCTCCGCCTTGGCGCGATAGTCGGATGGGCTCAGCGGGCTGCGCGAAACGCCGATGATGCGACTGCCGTCGGCCACCTGCCCCGCCTTGTCGCGCAGATAGAGCGCCGGCAGCAGCTTGCGCAGGGCCAGATCGCCGGTGCCACCGAACACGGTGTAGTCGAAGGGAGGCAGTGCGGGGGCGGCAACGGTGGAGCGGGGTTGCATCTTCGGACCTCTCGACATCGGTGACACGGTGCCTCAGGCAACCCGTGCGTCATGGTGCCACAGGGATGGGCCGGTCACAATCCGGGCCGGCATGGCCCGGCGCCGGCCCGAACGTCCATGGAATTACGCCGGATGGAATTCCGCCGGATGGTATTACGCCGATCAGCCCAGCAGGTTGAGGACCGAGGCGCCGCTCTCCGCCGGGCCGGCATTGTTGCGGAACAGGGAGAACAGCTCGCGCCCGCAGCCGTGGGAGGCATCCTCGCTCGGCGGCGGCGGGGCGCCGCGGTTCTCCCACTCCGCTGCTTCGACCAGGGCGTCGAGCGTCCCGGCCTCCGCGTCCAGCCGCAGGATGTCGCCGTCGCGAACGCGGCCGAGCGGGCCGCCGCCCTTCACCTCAGGCGTGACATGGATGGCCGCCGGCACCTTGCCCGAAGCACCGGACATGCGGCCGTCGGTCACCAGCGCGACCTTGAAGCCCTTGTCCTGCAGCACGCCCAGCGGCGGGGTCAGCTTGTGCAGTTCCGGCATGCCGTTGGCGCCGGGGCCCTGATAACGGACGACGACGATCACGTCGCGGTCGAGTTCGCCGCCACGGAAAGCGGTCTGGACGGCCTCCTGGTTATCGAAGACGCGGGCCGGAGCCTCGACGATGCGGTGCTCGGGCTTGACCGCCGAGGTCTTAATGACGCCGCGGCCGAGATTGCCGGTCAGCACGCGCAGGCCGCCTTCGGCCGCGAAGGGCGCCGCGGTGGTGGCGACGACCGTCGGATCGCCACTCTGGTCGGTGGCGGCACGGGTCCAGGTCAGGGCGCCGCCCTCGTCGAGGTCCGGCATACTGCGGTAGGGCTCCAGCCCGCCCTCGCCCAGGATGGTGGAGATGTCGGTGTGGACGAGGCCTGCGTCGATCAGCTGGCCGATGACGAAGGGCATGCCGCCGGCCTGATGGAAGCGGTTCACGTCGGCGCTGCCGTTGGGGTAGACCCGGGCCAGCAGCGGGACGACCGCCGACAGTTCCGAGAAATCCTCCCAGTTCAGTTCGATGCCGGCGGCGGCGGCGATGGCCGGGATGTGCAGGGTGTGGTTGGTCGAACCGCCGGTGGCCAGCAGCCCGACGATACCGTTGACCAGCGCGCGCTCGTCGACGATGCGGCCGATGGGGATGCCGGCGCCGGGCGCGGTCATCGCCACCACCCGGCGGGCCGCCGCGTCGGTCAGCGCATCGCGCAGCGGCGTGTTGGGGTTGACGAAGCTGGCGCCCGGCAGGTGCAGGCCCATGATCTCCATCAGCATCTGGTTGGTGTTGGCGGTGCCGTAGAAGGTGCAGGTGCCGGGCGCATGGTAGGACTTGGACTCCGCATCCAGCAACTCCTCCCGGCCGACCTTGCCCTGGGCATAGAGCTGGCGCGCCTTGGCCTTGTCGGCATTGGACAGGCCGGACGGCATCGGCCCGGCGGGCACGAAGATGGTCGGCAGATGGCCAAAGGCGAGCGCGCCGATCGTCAGGCCGGGGACGATCTTGTCGCAGATGCCCAGGCACAGCACGCCGTCGAAGGTGGCGTGGGACAGCGCGACGCCGGTCGCCAGCGCGATGACGTCGCGGCTGAACAGGGACAGCTCCATCCCCTCATAGCCCTGGGTGACGCCGTCGCACATCGCGGGGACGCCGCCGGCGACCTGCGCCACGCCGCCGGCTGCGCGCACCGATTCCCGGATCATGGCGGGATAGCGCTCGTAGGGCTGGTGGGCGGAGAGCATGTCGTTGTAGGCGGTGACGATGCCGATCGACGGCTGGGTCTCGCCGCGCAGAGCCGCCTTGTCGTTCGCCCCACAGGCGGCGAAGGCGTGGGCGAGATTGGCGCAGCCGAGGCGATGGCGGCGCGGCTTCGCGCCGGCGCTTTCCAGCCGCGCCAGATAAGCCGCACGGCGGTCGCGGCTGCGCTCGGCGATGCGCTCCGTCACGCGGGCCACGACAGAATTCAGAGGGGCGGGCTTGCTCATGATCGCGTCTCGACCGTTAGAGGGAGGCGATGATTTCCGGAACGGACCATACGCCAGGGGCGACGGGGTGTGAAGAAAAATTTTTTCATATATGGGGTTCCGGTGCCGGATTTCTCGCCATGTGCGGCAAAATTCTTCATAGTGGACTCTGCGTCCCGGCGGGGGATGCCATCGGGCGCCGCCCCCGCAGGGCCTTGCTGGAAAGTAATTTTACGCCATGCCACCACCGGTCAACAGCGCTGCCTCCAACACTGCACCATTGGATATACTGGACACGATCCGCCGGCTGCGCGGTGAGTTGAAGCGGTCCGAGGGGCAGATCGCCGATCTGGTACTGGCCGAACCGCGCCGGGTGTTGGACCTGAACGTCACATCCCTCGCGCAGGCGGCGGAGGTGAGCGAGGCGACTGTCGTGCGCTTCTGCCGCAGCGTCGGCTGCGCCGGTTTTCCGGATTTCAAGCTGCGTCTCGCCGAATGCCAAGCGCGCGACGCCCTGCGCGACGAGGTGCGGAGCGGCACGCCCTATGTCAGCCAGGATGTGGCGCCCGACGACGATGTCGGCACGCTGGCGCGAAAAATTTTTTCATCGAGCGCCGCGGCACTGACGGCCGCCTCCGCCACGCTGGACGAACGGGCGCTGGAGCAGGCCATCGCCCTGCTGGCCGCCGCACCGCGCGTTCTGTGTGTCGGCACCGGCGGGTCCAGCGCGTTGGCGCAGGATGCGGCGCACAAGCTGCTGCGCTTCGGCGCCGATGCCCAGCCCTGCGCCGACCCGGTGCTGGCGCGCATGCTGCTGGTCAACATGGGGGCCGGCGGGGTGCTGCTGGCGCTGTCCAACACCGGGCGCAGCGGGGCGATCAACGAGCTGGCGGCAGCGGCGCGGGCACAGGGCACGGCGGTGGTCGCGATCACCGCCCCGCGGTCTCCGCTGGCCAGCATGGCGAGCGTGGTCGTCGCCAGCCGGCCGGTGGAGGATACGGAGATGTACACGCCGATGGCCTCGCGGCTTGTGCACCTGACGCTGATCGACGTGCTGTCGACGGGCGTGGCGCTGCGGCTCGGCGAGCCGGCGGTGCGGCAGTTGGCGAAGGTGAAGGCGGCGATCAATGCCGGGCGGCTCCCGCCACTGGCGTGACCGGAGCGCGCGACCCTGCCGCATGCGTCATCCGACCATCGTTCAAGATGCCGCCGGACGGTCCGGCCGTGCGTGAGCCTGACGGCGCTCCGCGGCCTTGTACCATTGTCGAATAATTAAGCGAACGAACGATTGCTATCCTCGGCCGCAATCCGGCCCCGCAACCGTCCCGCATGCCCGCAAATCCTTGGGCAGTGGGCGACGGGAGTGCGGCGGCCACAAGAAGGATGCAGGAAGAGGACGCACCGATGACGCTCAGCCCCGCCACGCCGCCCCTCCCCAGCCGCCGTCCGGCACTGCATGCCGCCGCCCTGGCCGGAGTGCTGGCGCTGGCGCTGCCCGGTCCGGTCCATGCCCATGGCGATGTCGTGCCGCAGGCGGTCGATACCAGCGGGCTGGAGAAGCTGGGCGACAAGTGGCGCGACAGCAATCCCTACCGCAGCAACCAGCGCGCCATCGAGATCGGCGCTTCCGCCTTCAACCAGAATTGCGCGCGCTGCCATGGGCTGGGCGCTGTGTCCGGCGGCATCGCTCCCGACCTGCGCTATCTGGAAAAGGGAGATGCCGGCGACGAATGGTACAAGGAGCGCGTGATCAACGGCTCGATACGCAACGGCGTCACCTATATGCCGGCCTTCGGCGAGGCGCTGGGGCAGGAGGCGCTGTGGGCCATCCGCTCCTGGCTGGAAACCGTGCACGAGGACTGAGCACAGAGTCTTGGACCGAAGGGAGTAACACTGATGGCTGTGCGGCATGTTCGCGCACAAAACAATTCGCGTCATTCGCGGTGTTGCGCCTTCCCATTTTGGTCTGACACAATGACCGAGAGACTTTTTACCATACCCCGCCCCGCCCGCCGCTGCACAGGGAACCGCAGGCCATGACCCGGATCCTGATTGCCGATGATCACCCGATGGTGCGCGATGCCTTGCGCAGCGCGGTTCTCTATTCCTGCCAGGCCACCGACGTGATGGAGGCGGACCGGCTCGACAGCGTCATGCAGGCGCTGGAGGAGCGCGGCGACCTAGACCTCGTGCTTCTCGACGTCAACATGCCGGGCATGAACGGGCTGGGCGGGCTGCGCACGCTGCGCCAACGCTTTCCGGCGACGCCGGTCGTCGTCGTGTCCGCCCATGAGGAACGTCGCTGGGTTCGCGAGGCGATGGAGAGCGGCGCCGCCGGCTTCATCCCGAAATCGACCCCGCGCGACGCCATCGCCGCGGCCCTGCGACAGGTGCTGAACGGTGAACTCTATGTCCCGCCGCAGGCCGGCGACGACGGCGTCGAAGAGGCGGAGGACGCCGAAACCGCGGAGATCGCGCGGCGCATCGCAACCCTGACCGCGCAGCAGCTGCGGGTTCTGGAATTGCTCGGCACCGGCAAGCTGAACAAGGAGATCGCCTTCGACCTCAGCATCACCGAAACGACGGTGAAGGCGCATGTCTCCGCCATCCTGCAGAAGCTGAAGGTCTACAGCCGCACCCAGGCGGTGGTGATCGCCAACCGTGTGCTGGCCGAGCGGCGGTGAGAGGCGACGACGAATTGCCCCCTCCCCGACCCTCCCCCTCTTCGAGGGAGAGGGAGTTGAGTGCGGGAGCGGCGGAGTTCCCTCTCCCTCGAAGAGGGGGAGGGTTAGGGAGGGGGCACAACTTCCCCAAAATGATCACCCTCCTCGTCCCCCTCATTCTCCTCTCGGTCTCCACCCCAACCCTCGCCGCGGGCATCCCCCAGCCCGATGGCTACCGCCTGTCCGACTACCGCTCCCCCACGCCGGACGGCATTTCCGGAGGCGAGACGGTCGACACGCCGGCCGTACAGACCCTGCTGTCGCAAGGCCGCGTCATCCCGATCTTCGTCCAGCGGCTGGAGCGCAGCACGCTCCCCGGCGCCCCCTGGCTGCAATCCAAGCCATACCGCCAGATTCCCGGCAGCGTGTGGCTGCCCAATGTCGGCATGGGCGCGCCCGACGACGCGACTCTGGCCTGGTTCGAATCGCAGCTGGAGCGGCTGACCGCAGGCGACCGGGCGCGGGACCTGCTGTTCTATTGCCTGTCCGATTGCTGGCTGTCGTGGAACGCGGCCAAGCGCGCGGTGTTGCTTGGCTATGCCCGCGTCCATTGGTACCCGACGGGCATCGACGGCTGGATGGAGGCCGGTCTGCCGACGGAGGAGGCGTATCCGCTGCCGCCCCCGCCGCCCGGCGCCGCACGCAGCCCGTCCGCGCCCTGACACGCTTGCGGACGGTGTCGCCGAAAGGGGTGGCGGATTGCACCATCGTAGCATGGCGGTCCTCCATCCCGGACCGCTACTCTTCATCTCGCCAACCATCTTGGTCAGCAACAGTCAGCAAACAGGAGCATCACGCAATGAAGACCTGGCGCAAACCGAAGACCACCGAGATCGCCGTCGGCACCGAGATCAACGCCTACGCCTGCGCCGGCCTCTAAACCGGTCGATGCGGAGCCGGGGAGACGGGGTGCTGGCATCCCCTCCCCGGCATCCAATCCAAGAAGCCGCGGCAAGACGGTTTTCAGATAAGACGTGAAGGCGGTGGCGATGAAGATTCTCGTCCTCGGTTCGGCGGCCGGCGGGGGCTTCCCGCAATGGAACTGCGCCTGCGAGGGCTGCCGCCGTGCCCGCACCGGCGACCCGGCGGCGAAGCCGCGCACCCAATCGTCGCTGGCGGTGACCGTCGATGGCGAGCGCTGGCTGCTGCTGAACGCCTCGCCCGACCTGGGCGCGCAGATGCTCGCCAACCCGCAGCTTCACCCGAAGGGGTCCTTGCGCGGCAACCCGATCGCCGCGGCACTGCTGACCAACGCCGACATCGACCATGTCGCGGGTCTGCTGACCCTGCGCGAATCCCATCCCTTCGCCGTCTATGCCACGCCGCGCGTCCATGGCGTGCTTGCCGCAAACAGCGTCTTCAACGTGCTGAACCCGGAGTTCGTCGCCCGCCGCCCGATGGCGCTGGGCGAGCCGTTCCAGCCCGCCGGGGCCGACGCCCGCCCCCTGGGGCTGGAGGTGGAGGTCTTCGCCGTGCCGGGCAAGGTCGCGCTCTATCTGGAGGACGCGTCGGCCGGTCCCGGATTCGGTTCCGTCGCCGAGGACACGGTGGCGCTGCGCATCCGCCCGGCCGACGGGTCAACTGAAGGCTTCTTCTACATCCCCGGCTGCGCCGGCATGCCGGGCTGGCTGGCCGACCGGCTGCATGGCGCGCCGCTGGTGCTGTTCGACGGCACGACCTGGACCGACGACGAGATGATCCGCAGCGGCACCGGCGTGAAGACGGCGGCACGCATGGGGCACATGCCGATGTCGGGAGCGTCGGGCAGCATGGCCGCCTTCGCGCCGCTGAACGTCGCCCGCAAGATCTACATCCACATCAACAACACGAACCCCGCCCTGCTGGAGGATTCGCCCGAACGGGCGGAAGCCGAGGCGGCCGGCTGGCGCATCGCCCATGACGGGCTGGAGCTGACCCTATGACCGAGCATGCAGCTGTCCCGATGTCCCGCGAGGAGTTCCGCGCCGCTCTCTATGCCATCGGCGAACGGCAGTATCACGACCTCCACCCCTTTCATCAGCTGCTGCACGGCGGCGGGCTGAAGAAGGGGCAGATCCAGGCCTGGGCGCTGAACCGCTTCTATTATCAGGTGTCGATCCCGCGCAAGGATCTGACCATCATGTCCCGCATGGACGACCCGGCGCTGCGCCGCGCCTGGCTGCAGCGGGTGCTGGACCATGACGGGCTGACCCAGTCCGGCGAATTGGACGAGACCAGGGTCGGCGGCATCGAGCGCTGGCTGCGGCTGACCGACGGGCTGGGGCTGGACCGCGACTACGTGAAGTCGCTGGAGGGCATCCTGCCCGCCACCCGCTTCGCAGTGGATGCCTATGTCAACTTCGTCCGCGACCATTCCCTGCTGGAGGCGGTGGCGTCCTCGCTGACCGAGTTGTTCGCGCCGTCGATCCATCGCGAGCGCATCGCCGGCTTCGAGCGCAACTACGCCTTCGCCAACGACAGTACGCTGTCCTACTTTCGCAAGCGGCTGGACGAGGCGCCGCGCGATGTGAAGTTCGGGCTGGAATATGTGCTGACCAATGCCCATACAGCGGAACAACAGCGCCAGTGCCTGCGCGCGCTCCGTTTCAAGACGGAACTGCTGTGGGCCCAACTGGACGCCCTGCATCACGCCTATGTCACCCCCAACCTGATCCCGCCCGGCGCCTTCGTGCCGGAGGACATGGAACCGACACGGTACAGCCGGTGAACGCACTCTCTCCCCATATCGGCGAAGCCGACCGGCTGCGGCTGGCCCCCGGCGTCATGCTGCGCAACGACCGCCGCCGCGGCGAATGGATGCTGATGGCGCCCGAACGGCTGCTGGTGCTGGACGAGATGGCGCTGGCGGTGGTGCGCGCCTGCGTCGGGGCGGAGGTCGCCGACGTGGCCGCCGGCATCGACCGGCTGACGACGGAATACGACGCCCCCCGCGCGGAGGTCGCCGCCGACGTGCTGGAGATGCTGACCGACCTGCGCAACAAGGGCTATGTCGTCACATGAAGTGCCCCAGGAGGTGCGTCACATGAGCTGCGCCCTGCCCGCCTTCGCCGCCGCGTCGGCCGCCGAACCGGCACCGCCCTTCGCCGTGCTGATGGAGCTGACGCACCGCTGCCCGCTGCGCTGCCCCTACTGTTCCAACCCGGTGGCGCTCGATGCCGCCAGCGCCGAGCTGGACACCGCCACCTGGAAGCGGGTGCTGGACGAGGCGGCCGATGTTGGCGCCCTGCAGGTCCATTTCTCCGGCGGCGAGCCCTGCGTCCGCAAAGATCTGGAGGAGCTGGTCGCCCACGCGACGGAGATCGGGCTCTACAGCAACCTGATCACCTCCGCCGTCCTGCTCGACCAGCCGCGGCTGGAGCGGTTGCAGCGCGCCGGGCTTCAGCATGTGCAGATCAGCCTGCAGGATTCGGAGGCCAACGGTGCCGACCGCGTCGGCGGCTTCAAGGGCGGTCATGTCAAGAAGCTGGAGGTCGCGCGCGCGGTGGTGCGGCAGGGGCTCGCGCTGACCATCAATGCCGTGCTGCATCGCCACAACATCGACCGGGTCAACGACGTCATCGATCTGGCGATGGAACTCGGCGCCGGCCGGATCGAGATCGCCAACGTGCAGTATTACGGCTGGGCGCTCGCCAACCGCGCCGCGCTGATGCCGTCGCGCGAACAGCTTCTGACGATGGACGCCGCGGTGCGGGCCCGCCTGCCGGAACTGGCCGGGCGCATCGTGGTCGACTACGTCGTGCCCGACTATTACGCCCGCCGGCCGAAAAGCTGCATGGGCGGCTGGGCGCGGCGCTTCATGAACGTCACGCCGCGTGGCCGCGTCCTGCCCTGCCACGCCGCCGAGACCATTCCGGGGCTGGAGTTCGAGACGGTCCACGACCGCAGCCTGTCCGACATCTGGCGCGACGGCCCGGCCTTCGCCCGCTACCGCGGCACCGCCTGGATGCCGGAACCCTGCCAATCCTGCGACCACAAGGAAGAGGACTGGGGCGGCTGCCGCTGCCAGGCGCTGGCGCTCGCCGGCAGTGCCGATGCGACCGACCCGGTGTGCGAGTTGTCCCCCGCCCATGCGGAGGTCGCCGTGCTGCGCGACCGCGACGCCGCGGCGCTGGGGACGGAGTGGCGGTATCGCGGGGTGTGAGGAGCGTCGGCTTCGAATGCCCCCACCCTAACCCTCCCCCGCCCAGCGGGGGAGGGTTAGGTGGGGGTCTTACGCCGCAAGAATCCCCTCACCCCTCCCGCCCCGACCCACCCTTCTTGCCGCCGCCGTCCTGCTTGTTGACGGTGGCCCAGGCGCGCCGCTCGGCCTCGTCCTGGGAGACGCCGCGCTTCTCGTAGCCTTCCTCGATATGCTCGGCCTTGCGCTTCTGCTTGTCGGTGTATTTGTCCTTGTCGCCCTGGGACATCGGGTCCTCCTGTCGCAATGTCCCGCTCAACAGCATCGACCGATGGAAGGTTCCTCACCGTATTAGGCTGAATCTCATATCCGGGACCGGACATTCGGAAAGCGCGTCTTGCCGTAAGCGCTGCCGTCGCCCATCCTTTCCCCAAAGCTTACCGGGGGAGGATCAGGGGTGTTCAAACTGTTCAACAGGGGCCGGACCGTGATGGGCGCGGCGGTGCTGGCGCTGGGCCTGGTCGCCGGGGCGGCGCAGGCGGCGGATGCGGTGCGCGTCGGCTCCAAGCTGGATGCGGAAAGCGGGCTGCTCGGCACCATGATCCTGCAGATGCTGCAAGCCAACGGCATCCCGACGGAGAACAGGATCCAACTCGGCCCGACCAAGATCGTGCGCGGCGCACTGCTGTCGGGCGAGATCGACGTCTATCCCGAATACACCGGCAACGGCGCCTTCTTCTTCAATGTGGACAGCGATCCGGTCTGGAAGAATGCCGGCGCCGGCTATGAGAAGGTCCGGCAGCTGGACCGGGAGAAGAACAACATCGTCTGGCTGAAGCCGGCCCCCGCCAACAACACCTGGGCACTGGCCGTCCGCCGCGACGTCGCCGACGCTAACAAGCTGAAGACGATGGAGGATTTCGCCAAATGGGTTTCCGGCGGCGGCAAGGCGAAGGTCGCCGCCTCGGCCGAGTTCGTGGAGAGCCCTGCCGCCCTGCCCTCCTTCCAGCAGACCTACGGCTTCGCATTGAAGCCCGACCAGATGCTGATCCTGGCCGGCGGCGACACCGCGGCGACCATCCGTGCGGCGGCGGAGCAGACCTCCGGCGTCAACACCGCCATGGTTTACGGCACCGACGGCGCCATCGCCGCTCTGGACCTCGTCGTTCTGACCGACACCAAGGGGGCGCAGATGGTGTATGAGCCGGCGCCGACCGTCCGGGCATCGGTGCTGACGGCGAACCCGAAGATCGCCGATCTGCTGAACCCGGTCTTCGCCAGCCTGGACGCCGAGACGCTGCGGGGACTGAACGCGAAGATCTCGGTGGACGGACAGGACCAGAAGCAGGTCGCCACCGATTACCTGAAGTCCAAGGGCTTCCTGAAGTAAGCCGGTGACGTGACCGTCCGCGTGCCCCTGCACAACCGCGTCGCCCTGCTGATGGCGATGGCCGCCGCCGTCGCCGCCGTCGCGCTGCCCTTCCTGGGCTTCGCGCCCAACCGGCTGCTGTCCGGCCGGCCGGTGCCACTCTGGGCGGCGGCGCAGGGCGTCGGTTTCCTGGCCCTGCTGCCCGGGCTGGTCCTGCTGGCGACGCCGTTCCTGCGGCCGACGCGCGTCGGGCTCGGCCTGACGGTGGCGGCGGGGGGGCTGTTCGCGGCCGGGCTGGTCTGGCTGGCGGGCCATCACGCGGCGGTGTTGGCGCAGGGAGCATCGGCGGCGGCGCGCACCTCCTTCGCGTCCGGCTTCTGGGTGATGGCGGCGGCGGGATTGCTGACCGCGGTCGACGCGGCGCGGCGGATGGGGCTTGGTCCGCTCGGCCGTCTGGCTATCGGTGGGACCGTTGCCGGGCTGGTGGCGCTGCAACTGGCGACCGGCCATCTCGATGCGCTGTCGATCCTCAAGGAATACGCCAACCGTCGCGACGTCTTCGCCGACGCCGTGCTGCGCCACGCCACGCTGGTGACGGCGGCGCTGGTGCCGACGCTGCTGGTCGGCGTTCCGCTGGGCGTGGCGGCGCACCGGGTGGAGGCGGTCGGGCGCGCGGTGTTCCCGGTGCTGAACGTCGTGCAGACGGTGCCGTCCATCGCGCTGTTCGGGCTGCTGATGGCTCCGCTGGCGGCACTCGGCGCTCTGCTGCCGGGCTCCGGGATCAGCGGGGTCGGACCGCTGCCGGCGGTGATCGCGCTGACCCTCTATTCGCTGCTGCCCATCGTCCGCAACACCGCGGTCGGGCTGGACGGCGTGCCGGCCCCGGTGCGGGAGGCCGCGCGCGGCATGGGCCTGACGCCGCGCCAGATCTTCCTGCGCGTCGACCTGCCGCTGGCCCTGCCGGTCTTCCTGTCGGGCCTGCGCATCACCGTGGTGCAGGCGGTCGGGCTGGCGGCGGTGGCCGCACTGATCGGTGCCGGCGGGCTGGGCGCCATCATGTTCCAGGGGCTTTTCGCCAACGCGCTGGACCTTGTGCTGCTGGGGGCCGTTCCCGTCATCCTGCTGGCGGTGGCGGCGGACGCCCTGCTGTCCATCGGCATCGCCGCCGCCACCAGCCACATCGGCCTTTCGCCGGGAAGGAGTGCGCCATGATCGACTTCGAGCGCGTGAGCAAGCGCTTCGGCTCCTGGACGGCGGTGGACACCGTGTCCTTCACCGTGGCGGAGGGCGAGTTCCGCGTGCTGATCGGCCCGTCCGGCTCCGGCAAATCGACGGTGCTGCGCATGATCAACCGGCTGATCCCGGCGGATGAGGGTGCCATCCGCATCGACGGCGAGGACATCGCCTCCCTGAAGCCGGAGGAATTGCGCCGGCGCATGGGCTACGTCATCCAGTCGGTCGGCCTCTTCCCGCACTGGACGGTGGAGCGCAACATCGCCACCGTGCCGGCCTTGCTGGGTTGGCCCAAGGCGCGCATCCGCGACCGGGTGACCGAACTGCTGGAGTTGCTGAACCTCGACCCGCGCCGCTACCGCTCGGCCTATCCGCACCAGCTGTCCGGCGGGCAGCAGCAGCGCGTCGGCGTCGCCCGCGCGCTGGCGGCGGAACCGCGCATCCTGCTGATGGACGAGCCGTTCAGCGCGCTCGACCCCATCACCCGCGCCAGCCTGCAGGCGGAGCTGTCGGCCATCCACCGCCGCACCGGCACCACCGTGGTCTTCGTCACCCACGACATGGACGAGGCCTTGCGGCTGGGCGACAGCATCGCCGTGATGGACCATGGCCGCCTGATCCAGTGCGCAACCCCGCTGGAGATCCTGACCCGCCCGGCCAGCCCGCTGGTGCGCGATCTGGTGGGACGCGAGGAGTGGGGGTTGAAGCGGCTTGCGGTGGAGACGGCCGGCGACCGCGCCCGTCCGCAGGAAAGCGTCGGCGGTGAGCCGCTGCCGTCCGAAACTCCGCTTCACCGCGCCCTGTCTGAGATGGTGTCCCGCGGGGCCGAACGGCTTCCGGTGGTGGATGGCGACGGCCAGCCGGCCGGGGTGCTGCACCTGTCCGACCTCGTCCGTCCTGCGCCGGACCGGGCGGCATGACAGTCGCCGGCATGGCCCCGCGGGAGTTCCTGACCGACCGGCTGATGCTGGGGCTGGTGGCGCTGGTGGCGCTGGTGCTGGGCATGCCGTCGCTGAAGCCGCTGTTCGCCACGCTCTATCCCGGCCTCGACCGTCCGCTCTACGAGGCTGAGAGCTTCGTCCGGCTGACTCTCGATCATATGGCGCTGGTCGGCCTCTCCAGCGTCGCCGCCATCCTGCTGGGTGGCGGGGCCGGCATCGCCGTCACGCGCCCCTGGGGGCGGGAGTTCCGCGGCCTTCTGGAAACCGTCGCCACCATGGGCCAGACCTTCCCGCCGGTGGCGGTGCTGGCGCTGGCCGTGCCGGTGATGGGCTTCGGCCCGGAACCGGCGCTGATCGCGCTGACGCTCTACGCCCTGCTGCCGGTGGTGGAGAACACGGTCGCCGGGCTGGACGGCGTCTCCCCCGCGGTGCTGGATTCCGCCCGCGGCCTCGGCATGGGACCGGCGGAGGTGCTGGTCAAGGTGGAGCTGCCGCTGGCCGCCCCGGTGATCCTGGCCGGCGTGCGGACCGCCGTCATCATCAATGTCGGCACCGCCGCCATCGCCTCAACCGTCGGGGCGAAGACCCTCGGCCTGCCCATCATCGTCGGGCTGAACGGATCCAATCAAGCCTACGTCATCCAGGGCGCTTTGATCGTTGCCGCACTTGCGGTGGTGATCGATGCCGGGTTCGACCGGCTGGCCGGATGGCTGACACGCTGGTCGCGGCGCTGAAAAATCGATATGATTCAGATAATTATATCGACGGAGACACTTAATGATCTTTTAGCATTCCGGTAAGAAACAGTTAGTACCCGAAGTTCGATTAGCATGCCTATGGTCGTTTCCGAACACGGACCGTTCGGAATGCAACATCGCCGCAGGCCCCGCCGCTTCGCTGAAGAGGGGCATGAGGGCGCCGCGAAGAAGAAGCCCCGCATCCGAACGGTCTCCGAATTCAGGGAGACCACCATGAGCATTCATCCACTGGACCCCATCCAGGCCCTGGAACGCATGATGCTGATCCGGGCCTATGAAGAAACGCTGATCGACCTGCATGGCCGCGGACGCGCCGCCGGCACCTGCACCTCGGTGGGGCAGGAGGCGCCGGCAGTCGGCGTCGTATCCGCGCTGACCGCCGACGACCTGATCCTGACCAACCACCGCAGCGCCGGCCACCTGCTGGCCCGCGGCGCCGATCCCGGCCGCATGCTGGCGGAGGTGATGGGCAAGCGTGACGGCTATTGCGGCGGCAAGAGCGGGTCGCTGCACATCTCCGCCAAGGATCTCGGCGTCGTGCTGACCTCCACCATCGTCGGCGGCGAGCTGGCGCTGGCGACCGGCGTCGGGCTGTCGCGCAGCATGCTGAACAAGTCGGGCATCGTCGCCTGCTTCTTCGGCGACGGCGCCGCCACCGAAGGGCGTTTCCAGGAATCGCTGAACCTCGCCGCGGTGTGGAAGCTGCCGATCCTCTATGTCTGCGAAAACAACCAGTGGCAAGCCTTCGTCCACCGCAAGGAAACCATGCTGGCCGACAGCATCGCCGGTCAGGCTGAGGCGCTGGGGGTGGAGAGCGCCGTGGTCGACGGCAACGACCCGCTGGCCATGTTCGACGCCGCCTGCACCGCCATCGACGCCATCCGCCGCACCGGCAAGCCTTTCCTGCTTGAGGCGATGACCTACCGCCTGCGTGGCCACTTCGAGCCCGACGACCAGGCCTATGTCGACCGGACCGAACTGGCTCACTGGCGCGACCGCGACCCGATCCTGCGCCTTCGTGCAAGGCTGGAGCGCGAAGGCCGCCTGAGCGTCGACGGCATCGCCGCCATCGAATCCCGCGTCCGCGCAACGATGGAGGCCGCAACCGCCTTCGCCGACGCCAGCCCCTATCCGGGCCCCGACGCCCTGACCACCGACGTCTACGCCTGAGCGGAGGCCAGCCACCATGACCACCATGACCACCATGACCGTCAACGACGCGATCTCCGCCGCCCTGGCCGAAGAGATGCAGCGCGATCCCACCGTGATGATCTTCGGCGAAGGCGTCGCCACCAAGCGCCGCGACCTGCTGGAGCGGTTCGGCGCCGCCCGCGTGCGCAACACCCCGCTGGCGGAGGGCATCATCGCCGGCACCGCCGCCGGGGCCGCCGCCACCGGCCTGCGCCCGGTGGTGGACCTGCTGTTCGCCCCCTTCCTCTGCTATGCCATGGACGAGATCGTCAACAGCGCCGGCAAGCTGCGCTACATCTCCGGCGGACAGTTCAGCTTCCCGATGGTGGTGCTGGCGATGACCGGCGCCGGCTGGGGCGTCGGCGCCCAGCACAACCACAATGTGGAGAGCTGGTTCGTCCACAGCCCCGGCCTGAAGATCGTCATGCCCTCCACCCCCGCCGACTTCAAGGGGCTGATGAAGGCGGCGATCCGCGACGACAACCCGGTGCTGGTCTTCGCCGACATCGCGCTCGGCTACAGCGCCGGCGAGGTGCCGGAGGATGCCGACGCCATCCCGCTGGGCAAGGCGGCGGTGCGGCGCGTGGGCCGCGACGTGACGCTGGTGTCCTATGCCAAGACGGTCGGCACCTGCATGGCCGCCGCCGACACACTGGCCGCCGCCGACATCGACGCCGAAGTGATCGACCTGCGCAGCCTGAAGCCGCTGGACGAGGCCGCCATCCTGCGCTCCGTCGCCAAGACCGGCCGTCTGGTCGTGGTGCATGAGGCGAGCCGCCTGTGCGGCGTCGGCGCGGAGATCGCCGCCCTGGTGGCGGAGAAGGCCTTCGCCAGCCTGCGCGCGCCGGTTCTGCGCCTGACCGGCCCCGACGCCCCGGCCCCGGCGAGCTTCCCGCTGGAACAGGCCTTCGTCCCGCAGGCCGACGCCATCGTCGCGGCCGTCCGGTCGCAGATGGGCGGCTGACGCAGCTCTCGATTGCCCGCCATATCCCTTTCCCCGGAGCACACCCCGATGATCCGCCAAACCCTGTCCGCCCTGCTTCTTTCCGCGACCCTCGCAAGTCCTGCCCTGGCCGACGACGCGGTCGCCCGCGGCAAATATCTCGTCACCGTGATCAGCTGCGGCGATTGCCACACGCCGGGCCATCTGCTGGGCAAGCCGGACCTCGCCCGCGCGCTCAGCGGCTCGGATGTCGGGTTCGAGATCCCCGGCCTCGGTGTCTTTCACGGCTCCAACCTGACCCCCGACAAGGAGACCGGGATCGGCAACTGGACGGAGGAACAGATCGTCACCGCCATCCGCACCGGCAAGCGGCCGGACGGGCGCATGCTTGCCCCGGCCATGCCCTGGATGTCCTTCGCCGCGCTCAGCGACGAGGACGCCCGCGCCATTGCCGTCTATCTGAAAAGCCTGCCCCCGGTCGCCAACAAGGTTGCCGGTCCCTTCGGTGCAACCGACAAGCCGTCGGGCTTCGTCATGCGGGTCTCGGCCCCGCAGTGACAGCAAATTCCGTATAGCAAAACTATATTCCGAAAACTTGCATTCAGCGGATCGTCTGTTAGAATGACCGTCCGCGGGCCGACGTGCCCTGATTCAAGGCTTTTCGGAGAGCGCCGATGCCGTCGCCGGCCCAGACTGAAGCGGTTCAGCCCAATCCCGTCCAGTACGCGCGCCAAGGGCGCATCGGCGTCATCACCGTGGATTATCCGCCGGTGAACGCCGTCGGCCATGGCGTGCGCAGCGGGCTGGTGGCGGCGCTGGACGCCGGGCTTGCCGATGCGGAAGCGGAGGCGCTTCTGTTGGTCTGCGCCGGCCGCACCTTCATGGCCGGGGCGGATATCCGGGAGTTCGGCAAGCCGTCGGCCCCGCCGACCCTGCCGGAGGTGGTGGCGCGCCTCGACGCCTCGGCCAAGCCGGTGATCGCCGCCATCCACGGCACGGCGCTGGGCGGCGGGCTGGAGGTGGCGTTGGCCTGCCATGTCCGCGTCGCGCTGAAATCGGCAAAGCTCGGCCTGCCGGAGGTGAAGCTGGGGCTGCTGCCCGGCGCCGGCGGCACCCAGAGGCTGCCGCGGCTGGTCGGCGCAGCCAAGGCGCTCGACATGATCCTGTCCGGCGACCCGGTGAGCGCGGAGGAAGCCCTGGCCATCGGCCTCGTCAATGCGGTGGAGGACGGCAATTCGCCGCTCGACGCCGGTGTGCGGGCCGCGGAACGGCTGCTGGCAGACGGGTTGCTGACAGACCGGCGGATGCCGCAGCCGGTCAGCGCCCGCACCGACCGGATCGCCGAGACCGATCCGGCCCTGTTCACGGCCAAGCGGGCGGAACTGGCGAAGCGTCAGCCGCACCTGTTCTCTCCCCACCGGATCGTCGATGCGGTGGAGGCCGCCGTCACCCTGCCCTTCGCCGAGGGCACGGCGCGCGAGCGGGAGCTGTTCCTGGCCTGCATGGACTCGCCCCAGCGCGCCGGGCTGATTCATGCCTTCTTCGCGGAGCGCGAGGTGGCGAAGGTCCCCGGCCTGCCCGCCGGCACGCCGACACGCGACATCCGCAAGGTCGGCGTGATCGGGGCCGGCACCATGGGCGGCGGCATCGCCATGTGCTTCGCCAATGCCGGAATCCCGGTGGTTCTGGTGGACAGCGCGCAGGAGGCGCTCGACCGCGGCATCGCCGCCATTCGCCGCAACTACGAAGCCACCGCCCGCAAGGGCCGGCTGACCGCCGCACAGCTGGATGAGCGGATGGGACTGATCCTCCCCACCCTCTCCTACGGCGACCTCGCCGACGCCGATCTGGTGGTGGAGGCGGCATTCGAGAGCATGGAGGTCAAGCAAACCATCTTCCGGACGCTGGACGAGACCTGCAAACCCGGCGCGATCCTCGCCACCAACACCTCGACGCTGGATGTCGACGCCATCGCCGCAGCCACCGGCCGGCCGCAGGACGTGCTGGGCATGCATTTCTTCAGCCCGGCCAACGTCATGCGCCTGCTGGAGGTGGTGCGCGGCGCCCGGACCTCCGATACCGTGCTGGCAACCGTGATGGCGCTGGCCCGCAGGATCGGCAAGGTGGGCGTGGCGGTCGGCGTCTGCTACGGCTTCGTCGGCAACCGCATCCTGCACCAGCGCGGTCGCGAGTCGATGGCGCTTGTCGAGGAGGGCGCCAGCCCCGAGCAGGTCGACCGCGTACTCACCGAATTCGGCTTCCCGCTCGGCCATTTCTCGATGACCGACCTTGCCGGCATCGATGTCGGCTGGCGCATCCGCGAAGAGCGCCGCAAGGCCGGCGATCCGGAGGCGCAGGCGTCCAACTGGCTGGACGTGCTGGCGGAACGCGGCCGTTACGGCCAGAAGACCTCGGCCGGCGTCTACCGCTACGAGCCCGGCAGCCGCACCCCCATCCCCGACCCGGAGGTGGCGGCGGTGATCGAGGAGGACCGCCGACGGCGCGGCATCACCCCGCGCACCGTCAGCGACGAGGAGGTTCGCGAACGCTGCCTCTACGCCATGGTCAATGAAGCCGCCAAGATCCTGGAGGAGGGCATCGCCGCACGGCCGGTCGACATCGACGCCATCTGGCTGCACGGCTACGGCTTTCCGTCCTGGCGCGGCGGCCTGCTGTTCTGGGCCGACCGCGAGGGGCTGGGCAAAATCGCAGCATCCGTGCAGCGTTACCACCGCGACATCGGCGGACCGCAATGGCGCCCATCCGCTTTGCTTCTGCAACGGGCGGCGGATGGACAGCCGATCGGATGCTGAATCCGGAATGTGAATTACAGCCCGGAAACTAGTTTGCATTACCGATTGTTAGGATTCTTCCCTATACTCTTCCCACAGAGCCGCTCCACCGGCCCCTTCCCGTCCCCCCAGGCGGCGGAACCGGTGGAGCGGTCCTGAAAGCGGCCCGAACCTGACCGAAGGGGAAGAGCATGAAGGACATCACCGTCGCAGCCACTGGCTGGGGTCTCCACGCCGTCGCCTGCACCGGCCTTCCTCTTGCCTCCCCCTCCGCCTGGCTCGGGACGCTGCGCAACGCGCTGTCCGGCACCGGCTCGGGCTCCCGCCTGTTCCTGGATTTGCGGGAGGTCGGCAATTCCCCCCTGCCGCCGTCCCATCTTGGAGCTTTGGCTTCGGTCCTGGCCCAGGCCGGGTTCAGTGCGGTTCTGGTGCCGGACCTCCGGCTCGGCCACGCGCTGTGCGATGCGGTCCGCCGCAGCGGCGGCACGGGCGGCAGCGAAACGGCCACCGGCCTGCGCGTCCTCCCGACGGCGGGCCGCGACCGGGTCGCCATCGCCGCCGCCTACCAGTGGCTGTTGAACGGCCGGGAGCCTGCGGATGCCTTGAGGGTGTCCGACGGCCGCCCGTCGGTTCTGGCCTTCCCCGTCACCGCCGCGCACCGGCCCACGACCTCCCCCGGTCGCTCCGACCTGCGCCGCGCCGGCTGACGGGTTTCCCGTAACGGCTGTTTCGCAACCGTTTTTCCTGCAGTCATCGTCGTCTCACCTGCCTTTTCGCCCCGGCCGGACCCCGTCCCGCCGGGGCTTTTTATTCGCATCGCATTTTTCCCGAAAAAACCGCGCCAGCTTTCGCCACGCGTTCCGTGGATAGCCACAGAACGAACGGAGCGGCGCCTGCCCGTCGCCCATTCCAGAACGACACCGGCCCGAACCGCCGCTGACTCCCCGCCGGAGTCCGCGAACGGGCCACCATTGGGTGGAGAGCGCGATGCTGGTGGATTCGGTCGGTTCCACGTCCTCGACAACCACGACGTCCTCGTCGTCCACTTCGAGCATTTCGTCGTCAAGCAGTTCATCGTCCAGCGTCAGCGAAAGCTACGAGACGTTCCTGACCCTGCTGCTGAAGCAGTTGGAAACCCAGGACCCGACGAACCCGGTGGACACCACCACCTTCACCACCCAGCTCGTCCAGCTTTCCGGGCTGGAACAGCAGATGACGACCAACGACAAGCTCGACGAGCTCAACAGCACGGTCTCCGACCTTGCCAGTTCGGTGAGCTCGTCGCTCGGGTCCGGCAGCAGCGCCATCAATTACTACGGCAAGACGGTCGAGGCCGAAGGCTCCACCACGCCGCTGCAGGACGGCGAAGCGACCTGGGAATACGACCTCGACTCCGCCGCCGCCTCGGTCAAGCTGACCATCACCGATTCCAGCGGCAACACGGTCTACAGCGACGTCAGTTCCTCCACCGATGCCGGCACCCATGAAGTGACCTGGGACGGCATCGGCACCGACGGCAGCAGCTACAGCAGCGGCACCTACACGCTGACGGTGACGGCGCTCGACGCCAACGGCAAGGCCATCGACACGACCACGCGCTTCAAGGGCACCGTGACCTCGGTCGACAGCTCGTCCGGCACCGCGGTGCTGAGCGTCGGCGGCGTCAGCCTGTCGTCCGACGACGTGCTGTCGGTGTCCTGACCTCTCCTCCCCTCCCCGAATTCCAGACGACAGGTGCCGCGATGAGCATCACCAGCGCCATGTACAGCGCCGTGTCCGGGCTGACCGCCCAGAGCAAGGCGCTCGCCAGCATCTCCAGCAACATCGCCAATTCCAGCACCACCGGCTTCAAGGGCACCGTCACCGAGTTCACCTCCTACATCAACAAGACCACCACGGTCGACGAGCAGGTCGGCGGCGTCATCGCCTCGAACAGCCGCAGCATCAGCAGCCAGGGCGAGATCGAGACGTCCAGCGTCACCACCAATCTGGCTGTCAACGGCGAGGGCTTCTTCGTGGTGTCGGACGACACGGCCGATGGCGGGACCTACTTCACCCGCAACGGTTCCTTCAGCACCGATTCGGACGGGTATCTGGTGAATTCGGAGGGCTACTACCTCTCCGGCTGGAAGCTGGACGACAGCGGCAATGTCAGCGCTGGCAACAAGACCTCGGTCGACAGCCTGAACTCCATCAACCTCTCCAACATCAAGGGAACGCCGAAGGCGACCTCGACCCTCGGAATCGAGGCCAACCTGCCCTCCGATGCCGAAACCGGCGACAGCTTCACCTCCGATGTCGAGATGTTCGACGCGCTGGGCAACAGCCACTCGGTTACCATGACCTGGAGCAAGACCGCCGACAACACATGGTCGGTCAGCGCGTCCAACCCGGTCAGCTCCAACGATGGAACGACCACGACCGGCACCATTTCCGGCTTCCCGATCACGATCAGCTTCAACGACGACGGGTCGCTGGCCGGCGCCACCCAGAACGGCACGACGGTCGATCCCTCCGCCGTCTCCTTCTCGGTCACCGGCTGGACGACGGGCGCCCGCGACGGCAGCGTCACGATGGATCTCGGGACCGCCAACGGCACCGATGGGCTGACGCAATATGCGTCCGGCGAGGACGA
The DNA here is from genome assembly GCF_031455875.1 of Azospirillum sp. BE72. Lineage (NCBI taxonomy): Bacteria > Pseudomonadati > Pseudomonadota > Alphaproteobacteria > Rhodospirillales > Azospirillaceae > Azospirillum > Azospirillum sp. BE72. The sequence goes on along the minus strand of NZ_JAVDTO010000014.1, from coordinate 184,307 downwards.
TCCTGAGATCGGCGACTGGACCTCGACCCAGAACGGCTATGAACCGGGCACGCTGACCGGCACGACCATCGACAGCACAGGTGTGGTGCGTGCCACCTTCGACAATGGCGAGACGCGGGCGATCTACCAGATCCCGATCGCGACCTTCGCCAATGCCGATGGCTTGGACAGCGAAAGCGGTACCACCTTCACCCAGACCTATGAGTCCGGCAACTACCAGCTGCGCACCGCCGGCGACGGCAAGGCAGGCGACATCGAAGCCGGATCGCTGGAAAGCTCCACCGTCGAACTGACCGACGAGTTCAGTCGCATGATCGTCGCCCAGCAGGCCTATTCCGCCGCGTCCAAGGTGATGACGACGGCGCAGGACATGCTGGACACGCTGATCTCGATGAAGCGGTGACGCCATGGCCGCCGGACCGGACGAAGGGTTCGCCCGCACCGAAAGCCTGCTGCTGGAACACCGGCGGCTGGTGGTGCAGGCGCAGTCGCTGCTGGCACGCGCCAGCACGCGCGCCGAGCGTCTGGCGCTGGCCGACGACCTGATCGCATTGATCGACCGGCTGGGCACCGAGAAGCGAGCGCTCGCCGCCCGCATCCACCGTGGCCGGGTCGCCAATGCGGCAGTCAGCGCCTATGGCAAGGCGATGGCGGCGCGACGGTGAGTGGTCGTGAGGTTTGGTGGGGGCACTCGGCGCCGACATTCGCCCCAAAAATTCCGCGCCAGCTTTTCCCTCACCCGCCGTGGAACCTGACATCCACACCCCGGAGCCTACGCCATGGCGCTCAAGCAAACCCTGCGCAAGCCCGCTCCCCCGAAATCCGAAGCATCCAAGCCCAAGCTGACGAAGGCCGCGGCGCCCTCCGCATCCACCGTTCCGGACACCCCGACGATCTTCCTGCGCGTCGATGCGGTGGAGGTTCTGGAGGGCTTCGTCGCCGAACTGGACCGCACTGCGGCGCGAGCGGAGGCGGCGGTGCGCGAAGGCCGGCCGCGCGACGCGCTGCTGGCGGCGGGCGACATGCAGACCCTGCTGATGGCGTGGAAGGACCGGCTGGCCGACGCGCTGGCCCAGGCGCGCAGCAAGCGCGTCGCCCCGGCCGTACGCGGGGCCGCCAAGGCCGCCGCCGAACAGGTGCTGCCGGCGCTGGCCGCCCGCATGCGGGTGATGGAGGCCCAGATCAAGGTCCACCGTGCCCGCCAGAACGCCATCGGCGCCGCCCTGCGCGCCGCCTCGACCGCGCCGGCCGGCGTCTACGGCGTCGCCTGCGGTCCCGGTGCGCGGTACGGCGCGCGGGTGGCGATGCGCACCACCGGCCACGCCGTCGGCGTAACGGTCTGACACCGCAACGAAGGAGAGGGAGGCCGCGCCATGTCGCTTCGCGTCGCCGGTTCCATCGCCACATCGGCACTGCGCACGTCCGAGGTCGGGCTGGCCGTCGCCTCCTCCAACGTCGCGAATGCCGATACCGAGGGCTACACCCGCAAGACGTCCTCCACCGTCACCCGCGACACCGCGACCGGCGTTTCCAGCGTCGATGTGACCTCCGTCTCCAGCAATGTCGACCGTTACCTGCTGAAGACCATCGTTTCGGCGCAGTCGGACCTCGGCTATGCCGAGACGCGCGACGGCTATCTCGACCGGATGCAGTCGGCCTTGGGCAGTGTGACGGCGGACGAGGAGAGCACCGGCACCGACATCGGGTCGATGATCGACGCGCTGGCCGACACGCTGGGCACGCTCGCCACCTCCCCGGAAAGCGGGAGCGCCAAGTCCGCCACCGTGCAGGACCTATCCGATCTGGCGGAGACGCTGCGCAGCACCTCCTCCTCCATCCAGTCACTGCGCGCCCAGGCCGACGACGAGATCGCCACCACCGTCGACACCGTCAACGAGACGCTGCACAGCATCGACGACCTGAACGACCAGATCGTCAAGGGCAAGGCGCTGGGCCAGAACGTCACCGACCTGGAGGACCAGCGCAACACCGCGCTGAAGAGCCTCGCCTCGAACCTGGACGTCACCTATCGGGTCGACGACAGCGGGCTGATGCGCATCTCCACCAATTCCGGCAAGTCGCTGCTCGACAGCACGGTGCACGAGCTGTCCTACACGCCGGCCTCCTCGGTGAGCGCCGGCACGACCTACAGCAGCAGCGGCGGCAGCGGCTTCAACGGCATCATGCTGAACGGCGCGGACATCACCGGTTCCTCGCTGGGCGGCACGCTGGGCGCGCTGGTGCAACTGCGCGACACCGACCTGCCCGCCCAGCAGGCGGCGTTGGACGAGCTGGCGACCTCGCTGATCGACACCCTGAACGGCATCCAGAACCAGGGCACCTCCTACCCCGCGCCACAGACGCTGACGGGAACCGAAACCGTGTCGGCCAGCGACGCGCTGACGGTGACCGGCGGGACCCTGCGCGTCGCCGTCACCGACAGCAGCGGCACGGCTGCCGAGATTCTGGACATCGACCTGTCGACCATGCCGACGCTGCAGGACGTGGTGGACGTCATCAACACGATGAGCAACGCCTCCGCCTCGATCTCCGCCGACGGCAAGCTGGTGATCTCCGCCGACAGTGCCGGCACCGGCATCGCGCTCGGCGACGACGCCAATGACGGGACGACGGGCTCCTTCTCCGACGCCTACGGCCTGAACGACCTGCTGACCGGAACCGGCGCCTCCGACGTCAAGGTGGCGACGCGCATCGCCGACGACAGCAGCCTGCTCGCCACCGGCGCCCTGTCCTCCGCCAGCGGACTGACCGCCGGCGACACGGTGCTGACCAGCGGCGAGGGGTCGGTCGCCGGCGCGCTGTCGGCGGCCTTCTCGACCAGCCGCTCCTTCGATGCCGCCGGGGGCTTGAGCGCCCGCAGCACCACCTTCGCCGGCTATGCCGGCGCCGTCATCCAGGGTGCCGCCACGCTCGCCGACACGGCGGCCAGTGCCCTGGAGAGCCAGGAAACCTACACCAGCAGCCTGGAGACGACCTTTTCGTCCCGGAGCGGCGTCAACGTCGACGAGGAGACGGCTGCGATCTCCACCCTGCAATCCGCCTACGAGGCCGCAGCCGCGGTCATGAAGACGCTGCAGGAGATGTTCGACACGGCGCTGGACATGGTTCAGTAAAGGAGACCGCGATGGAACGGGTCGCGACCTACAACCATCAGAACACGCTCGTCCAATACATGCTGAAGGCCGAGGCCAAGGTGGCGGCCGAACAGATCCGGTCGGCGTCGGGCCTGAACTCCACCGATTACAAGGGCATCGCCACCGACAGCGGCCGGCTGGTCAATCTGGAAAGCCATTACCGCCGCCTGGAACAATACATCGACGAGGGCGAGGTCGTGAACGGCCGCATCCAGTCGATGTACGACGCGGTCGGCGGCATGACCGACCTGACCTCCCGCCTCAGCGCGCTGATCACCGGCCTCATGGGCGACAATGCCGCCGGGGTCGAAGGCGTGGTGGCGGAAGCCGGCCAGCTGATGGAGGAACTCGCCGGCCTGATGAACACCCGGCAGGACGGACGCTCCCTGTTCGCCGGCGGGCGCACCGACCGGACAGCGGTCGATCTCGACGGCTATGCCGCCCAGACCTACCCGTCGAGCGCCGACACCGGCTATTACCAGGGCGATTCCACGGTCGCGCATTTCCAGGCGGCCGACGATTTCGTTCTGTCCTACGGGGTGACCGCCGACGATCCGGCCTTCGAGAAGGCCCTGCGCGCCTTCAGCCTGATCGCCAACATGTCGACCGATCCGGTGGACGAGGACCTGCTGGCCGAAGCGACGACGCTGGCATCCGACGCGACCGACGGCCTGACCATCGTCCAGGCCAAGCTGGGCGCCGCCAGCGCGTCGCTGGAGAACACCATCGACCGCCATGTGGACGAGCAGCTGGTGCTGCAAACCCAGGTCGACGACATCCGCAGCATCGATCTGGCCGAATCCACCACCAGGCTGTCGCAGCTCCAGGCCTCGCTGGAAGCCACCATGAGCCTGATGAAGATCCTCGAAGAGAACAGCCTGTCCGACTACCTGTGACCGCCGCGAAGGCGTCCGCAAAAAAGTTCTACCCCACTCGAAAAACCCCGCCAGTTTCCGCCGCGTCCCCCGTGAGTCCCGGTGTGGGTCGCCGAAACGGCCCCGGTTCGATCAGGAGACCAGATCATGCCCGTCATCACGACCAACACGGCATCCAATTCGGCGCTTCGCTATCTCAACATCAATTCCGACAACCAGTCGGATTCGGTGTCGAAGATCGCCAGCGGCTCGCGCATCACCAAGGCGTCGGACGACGCGGCCGGCCTCGCCGTCGGCACCTCGCTGCAGTCGGACATCACCGTGCTGAACCAGGCCGCCACCAACGCCTCGCACGGCTCGTCGATCCTGCAGACCGCCGACGGCGGCATGTCCAGCATCTCCGACATCGTGCAGCGCATGCGCTCGCTGGCGACGCAGTCGCTCTCCGGTTCGGTCACCGACAACGAACGCGCCTATCTGGATGCCGAGTTCCAGCAGCTGCAGGACGAAATCGACGGTATCGCGTCGGGCACCCGGTTCAACGACGAATCGCTGCTCGACGGCACCGAGCAGTGGGCGTCGGGCGTGAACTTCCGCGTCGGCACCACCGACACCGACAACATCACCGTGACCATCGGCAACGTGACCACCACCGGCCTTGCCATCAACGCGCTCGACGTCACCACCTCGGCGACCGCGGCCGCCGCGCTGACGGCGCTCGACACCGCGGTGACCACCCTGTCGGACGCCCGCGCCGATGTCGGTGCGCTGATCTCGCGCTTCGAGTTCCGCAGCGACATGATCGACACCACCATCGAGAACACCGAAGCGGCGCAATCCGCGATCATGGACGTCGACGTGGCGGCCCAGCAGTCGCAGCTCGCCTCGGAAAAGGTGCTGACCCAGGCGGCCATCGCCGTCCTGTCGCAGGCGAACTCGATGCCGGAAAACCTGCTCTCCCTTCTCCGCTGACGGTTCGCCGACGTTTCGGCGGTCGCCGGTCCGGCGCACTCGGCACGGCTTCATACACGCGCAGAGCGCCGCCGGCCGGCGACGGTGACGCGTCGGGGGGATCACCACCGCCATGACCACAGTCAGTTCGACAACCAGCACCACCAGCACGACCACCGCCAGCACCGGCTATTCGGCGCTGACCTCCACCGATTCCGGCACGGGCATCGACTATTCCCTGCTGATCGAGGCGAAGGTCAATGCGCGACTGGTGAAGGCCGATCGGATCGACGCCAAGATCACCGCAGACGAGGCGAAGATCACGGCCTACACGGACCTGCAGGATCTTCTGCAGACGGTGAACGGGTCGCTGGACGGTCTGCGCAACCGCAGCACGTCGACCGGTGCCTCCAGCAACCTGTTCAGCCAGCGCGCCGCCTATATCGGCGACGACGACGTGTTCAGCGCCACGGTGGACGACGGTACCGAGGTCGGGACCTATTCGGTGGTGGTGCAGCAGATCGCCACCAAACACAAGATCGCCGCCGACAACACCGGCAGCAAGACCGACGCGCTGGGCTATTCCGGCAGCTTCACGCTGCAGGCGGCGGACGGCGCCGCCGTGACAATCTCGATGGACAGCGACGACAGCCTGACCGACCTGCGCGACGCCATCAACACGCGGACGTCGACCAGCGGGGTCGCCGCCAGCATCGTGCAGGTCAGCGACAGCAGCTACCGGCTGATCCTGACCGCCAACAACACCGGCGAGGAGATCACGCTGACCGACGGCGGCGACGGGGTGCTGTCCTCCCTCGGCCTCGTCGACAGCGACGGCGCGATCAGGAACGAACTGGTGGCGGTGCAGGACGCGATCGTCGAGATCGACGGCGTCACCGTCACCCGCAGTTCCAACACCATCGACGACGCCATCGAAGGCGTGACGCTGAACCTCTACAGCGCCAGTCCCGATACGGCGATCTCCATGGAGATCTCGACCGACCTCTCGTCGATCAAGACCGCGATCACCGATTTCGTGGATGCCTACAACGCCTACCGCGAGTTCGTGCTCACCCAGCAATCGACCACCTCGGGCGGGGAGGCGAGCGAGGACGCGACACTGTTCGCCGACAGCCTGCTGCGCCAGATCACGCAGTCGGTGTCGAGCGCGCTGAACACCTCGATCACCACCGACGACGGGACCGTGCTGTCCCTGGCCTCGCTCGGCATCACCTTCGACAGCTCCAACAATCTGGAACTGGACGAGGACACGCTGAACAGCATCCTCACCAGCGACATCGACGCCGTGCAGCAACTGCTCGGCCTCACCATGACGTCGTCGTCGAGCCAGCTGTCCCTGCTGCGCTACGAAACCGCGCAGTCGTCGCAGTCCTTCACGCTCGACATCGTCCGGGGCGAGGACGGGACGCTGACCTCCGCCTCGGTCGATGGCGACAGCAGCCTGTTCACCGTCAGCGGCAACCGCATCATCGGCGCCGAAGGCACCGCCTATGAGGGCATCGTGCTGGTCTATACCGGCAGCAGCGGCAGCGTCGGCGTCGACTTCTCGCAAGGCCTGGCGGACAAGCTGTACGGCGCCATCGATGCGGCCGCCGCCGACTACGACAGCGACCTTGCGACTGCCATCGACGACCTGGAAGCCCGGGACACGACGCTGCAGAGCCGGTCAGACGACATCCGCACCAAGGCGGAAACCTACCGCACCACGCTGACCGCCTATTACGCCCGGCTGGAGGCCGCCGCCGAAACCGCGGCGCTGCTGCTGAAGCAGCTGACCTACAGCGAAGACGACGACAGCTGAGCGGCTTCGGCTCCGCCCGCCCCAGCTTTCCCCGAAAGCAAGGCTCTTCCCCATAACGAGGATCCGGCGCCATGCGCAACTCCGCTTATTCGAAAGCCCTGAACGCCTATGCCGTCGCCAACAGCACGGTGCCGCCGCTGGTCGCCGTGGTGCGGCTCTACGAGCGGGCGATGATCCATCTGCACGCCGCCCGCGACGCCGCCGCGGCGCGCCGTTTCGACGACCATCATGCGGCCATCCAGCGCGCCGTGATGGTGTTCGCAGGCCTTGATTCAATTCTAATTTTCGACAAATATGAGGATGTCGCCTGGACGCTCCGGCGGTTCTACCGCCGGCTGATCGCACAGGCGGGGGCCGCCGCCAGCCGGAAGGATCCGGTTGCGGCCTGCGAGTCACTGATCAGCCAGACATCCTTCATGCTGAAGGCCTGGCAGGCCATCGCCGCAGAACGCGGCGGGCCATCCACTGTCGTCGGTGCCCCGGCCAAAGGGCCGCATGCATCCGTCGTCGGGAGAACGATGGATCATGCTCATGGCGGACTCTCGGCTTGATGCCAGGCGCCGGCCGGACGACTGCGGGCGCCCCAATCCCGGATTGGCCGATTCCGGATTGGCCACTCACGGACCGGTCATGCCCGGCGAGGTGACGCGGGGGACCGCCGCCGGCGCCATCATTCCCCTTGACGAGGAGCCGGACGAGGCGCTGATGGCGCAGATCCGGTCCGGCAGCCAGACGGCTTACCGGCGACTGGTCCACCGCCACCTGAAGCGCACCTATGCGCTGGCCCGCCGCCTGACCGGCAACGAGGCGGAGGCGGAGGACGTCGTGCAGGATGCATTCCTGCAGGTCTGGCAGCGCCGCGCCCAATGGACCGACGACGGCGGCGCCCGTTTCACCACCTGGCTCTACCGGGTGGTGGTGAACCGCTGCATCGACCACAAGCGCCGGCCGGTCGGCCAGGATCTGGATGCGGTGGCGGAGCCGTCGGATGGCGCTCCCGATGCAGTAAGCACCATCCACCGCCGGCAGGTCGCCGCCCGCCTTCTGGACGCCCAGAACAAGCTGACGCCGCAGCAGCGCGCCGCCGTGACGTTGTTTTATTACGAGAATTTGAGCAACGCCGACATCGCGAGCGTTATGCAAATCAGCATAGGTGCTGTAGAATCCCTTTTGAAACGCGCGCGCCAGCAGCTCCGGCTGCTGCTGCGCGCCAGTGCGCAGGCGGCCAGGGATTCCTTCGATGACGGATGAGGAGTTTCGCGATCGGCTCGATCGCCACGGAGGCGACCTCGCCCTCTGGCCAGCCGATGCGGCCCGGGACGCGCGGCGCCTTCTTCTGCGTTCGGTCAAGGCGCAGGCGATGCTGGACGAGATGGTGACGGTGGAACTGGCGCTCGGCCGGTCTGAGGATCGTCCCCCGCCCGGCCTCGCCGACCGCATCTTCGCCGCCGCCTTCCGCCTGCCGCCATCGGAACGCGGCTTCGACGAGGATGGCGATCAGCCGACGCGGCTGATGTAGCTTTCCCGCGCCGGGTCAGCCGCCCGCCACCCGCCGCAGTTCCGCCGCGATGCGCTCCATCGCCTGTTCCAGCCGCTGGCCGGCCAGCGGCTGGAACAGGCGCATCGACGGATACCAGGGCCGCCCTGCGGTGCCGAGCTGCGTCCAGTCGCGATGACCGAAGCGCCAGACCGGCACCCCCAGCGCACCGGCAAGTTCCGCCACGGAGTTCGCGGGCGCGATGACGAGGTCCAGCGCCGAGACCAGGGCCGCCGTCTCTTCGAAATCGTCGCGCAGATCCAGCCCGGTCCAGCCATAGATCGGCTGTCCGAAGCGGCCTTCCGCCTCCAGGATTTCGCGCCGGCAGTCGTCATACTGCAGGTTGACGAAGGTGACGCCGGAAACGGCGAAGACCGGACCCCAGGCATCCAGCGGCAGATAGGCGCCGCGGCGGTCGGCGGTCATCACCTGGCTGCGCCAGCTGATGCCGACGCGCAGGTCGTCGCCGACGCCGTCCAGCCGTTCCCGCCAATCGGCAACGCGGCCGCCGTCGGCGAACAGCCAGCAGGACCGGGCCGGGAAGGCGGACAGCTGTTCGCGCAGCAGGCGCGGGACCGAGCCGGCCGGGATGTGATAGTCGCAGTCGACCGTCTCCGCCTCCACCAGCCCGCAGGACGGCTGCTCGGCGCGCACGGTGGCCTTGGGGAAGGAGCGGGCGAACAGCGGCACCAGCCGCCGCTCGCATTCGATCACCACGGTGCCCGCCAGCTTGATCAGGTCGGGATAGCAGGATGCGAACAGGAACTCGTCCCCCACCCCCTGCTCGCGCCAGACGAACAGGCGCTTGCCGGCCAGCGGCTGGCCGGTCCATTCCGGGATGGTGAAGCGCCGCTCAGGACGCACCCGCCCGGCCTTGAAGCGGAAGGCATAGTCGGCCCAGCCGTCGCTCAGCGCCCCGCGCTCCAACGACAGCAGCCCGCGGTTGAAGCGGGCCAGGGCATGGCCGGGCGAGGCGGCGACCGCACGCCCGAACCAGCGGCCGGCATCGGCACGTCCCTGCCGCTGCTCCGCCAGTCCCAGGGTGCAGAGCGGGTCGGCCAGCGACGGCGCCAGCGCCAGCGCATGGCGGCAGGCGGCCCCGGCCTCCGCGATCCGCTGCGCGCCGTTCAGCGCGTAGGCCAGCACGGCGTGCAGCGGCGCATGCCCCGGCAGCAGCCGGATGGCGCGGCGCACCTTCACCACCGCCGCCGCGAAATCCTCCGCGTCCGATAGGTTCGCGCCGAGATTGCCAAGCGCGTCGGCGAAGACGGGATTCAGCGCCAATGCGCGTTTCCAGCACGCCTCCGCCTCGTCACGGCGTCCCTGCGCCTTGCAGGCGTTGCCGAGATTGTTCCATGCCTCGGCCTGCCGGGGTTCGCGGGCGATGGCGCGGCGATGGCAATGCTCGGCACGGTCGGAGCGGCCGAGCGCTGCTTCCGTAAGCCCGAGATTGACCAGCGCCGGCAGATGGCCGGGATCGAGCGCCAGAGCGGCGCGGAATCTCTCCCGCGCGTCGGTGTGGCGGCCCTGCGCATGCAGCAGCAGGCCCAAGTTGTTGCGGGTCTCGGCATGGTCGGGCTGGCGCCGCAGAGCCTGGACATAAGCGGCTTCCGCATCGGAAAGCTTGCCCAGCCCCTGCAGGGTGGCGCCGAGATTGGCCCAGACCGAGGCGTTGTCGACGCCCAGCCGCAGGGTCTCCTGATAGGCGGATGCCGCCTCGGCCAGTTGGCCCCAGCGGCGCAGCGCGTTCGCCAGCGTGATGCGGATGGCGGCGTCCTGCGGCCTGATCCGTGCCGCCAGCCGGTAGCAGCCGAGTGCGGCGGTGGCCTGCCGCAGATCCTCCAGCGCCCGGCCCATGCCCAGCCGCGGTTCGGCGGCACCCGGCACCAGCCGCGCGGCGGTGCGGTAGCAGAGGAGTGCCGGCGCCGGCCGCCCCTGCCTTCCCAGGATGGACCCCAGCAGGCACAGCACGTCGGCATCGTCGGGGTTGAGGATCAGGGCGCGGCGGGCGCTGGCGAGCGCCGCGTCCACCCGCCCCTCCTCCATCAGCGCCTGTCCCAGCGCCAGATGGTAGGAGCCGACCAGCGTGTTGGACCGGGCCGCCGTGTCGAACAGCCGGGTGGCGTCGGTCCGGCGCCCGTCCTGGAAGACGATATGGCCGAGCAGATGGGCGGCATCGCCGTGCCACGGGTCGATCCGCAGGATTTCGCGGTAAAACCGCTCCGCCCGCTCCATCCGTCCGGCATTGTGGTGCTGGACCGCAAGACGCAGCAAGCTGTCGGTACGCCGTGTCGCGTTCCCGTCCATGGTCGTCGCCGTTCCGTCAATGAACTTGTCCCGCGGCATTCGGGCCGCGTCTGTTCGTTGGTACGGGACCGGGGATGAACTCCTGCGCGGGCATGCAACTTTTCTTAAGAGGCCGGCTTTCCTTTTGTCCGTGACCTGAACCTTTCCACCGGCGTCAGCCGTGATGGCGCAGATAGGCGGTCGGGTCGCATTCCTCCCCCAAGGCCATGGCGCGGGCACGGTGGATGTGCTGCATCAGGACGTCGCGGAACTCCTGCGCGGTCAGGTCGCTCCATTCCGCCGTCTCGCCGGCGAAGGTCATCTGGGCGGCGGTGGCCTCGAACAGGCGCAGCCATTCGTCCGCCTTTCCGGCCGGGTCCCCGTCCTTGCGGAACAGCTCCGCCATCATCTTGGTCATCAACGTGCCGAGGGCCAGCAGGTTCACGTGCAGCAGCATGTTGCCCAGCATCACATCGGGTTTTTCGTCGAGCATGGGTCGTCACTCCGGGCGATGTCGTGACGGGTCTCACGGACGGCGCGGCGAAAGCTGGCGCGGATTCTTACCGGAAAAGAAAGCCCCTCCCCGCGCGGGGCGGAGAGGGGCAAGGCTTCGGGAGGACGCCCGAGAGGAAACGGTCAGAAAGGGCCGGGGTCAGGCATGGGCGCCCGCGCTCTGCACCGCCGGCTTCGGCGCAGCCACGGCGGCAACCGGCTTCTTCAACACGCGCAGCGCCACGGCCGTCACGATTGTGCCGACCACCAGGGCGACGACATAGCCCAGCAGATGCGTGACCGCGTTCGGGATGGGCAGCACGAAGATGCCGCCATGGGGAACCTTCAGCTCCGCCCCGATCACCATGGAGATGGCACCGGTCAGCGAGGCGCCGATCATCAGCGCCGGAATGACGCGCAGCGGGTCGCGGGCGGCGAAGGGGATTGCACCCTCGGTGATGAAGGCGATGCCCAGAACGGCGGCGGCATTGCCGGCCTCGCGCTCTTCGGCGGTGAAGCGGTCGGCGAACAGCTTGGTGGCCAGCGCCAGCCCCAGCGGCGGGACCATGCCGGCGGCCATGGCGGCGGCCATCGGGGTGTAGACCTGGGACGCGATCAGGCCGGTGGAAAAGGCATAGGCTGCCTTGTTGACCGGACCGCCCATGTCGAAGGCCATCATCGCGCCGATCAGCAGGCCAAGCAGGATGGCGCTGCTTCCCTGCATGCCCTTCAGCCAGGCGCTCATCCAGGCCAGGGCTTCGGCGACGGGGGTGCCGACGACGTAGATCATCAGCAGGCCGGTCAGCAGCGAGCCCAGCAGCGGCAGGATCAGAACCGGCTTCAAGCCTTCCAGATTGCGGTGCAGCTTGATGTGCCGGTTGAGGAAGGCGGTGCCGTAGCCGGCGATGAAACCGGCGACGATGCCGCCCAGGAAGCCGGCGCCGATGCTGCCGGCCAGGATGCCGCCCACCATGCCGGGGGCAATGCCGGGCCGGTCGGCGATGGAATAGGCGATGTAGCCGGCCAGCGCCGGAACCATCAGGGCGAAGGCCCCCTTGGCGCCGATCTGGAACAGGGCATAGCCCAGCGTCCCGGCGTTGGATTCCTCATAGACGTAGATGCCGCCCAGCGCGAAGGCCAGCGCGATCAGCAGGCCGCCCGTCACCACGAAGGGCAGCATGAAGGACACGCCGGTCATCAGGTGCTTGTAGGGGCCGGTGCGCTGGCCCGACCGCTCCGCCTTGCCGGCGGCGACCGCATCGGCCAGCGGAACGGCCCCGCCCGCCGCACCGCCGGGGGCGCCATGCAACTTGGCCTCGGCCAGGGCACGGGTGACCAGCGCCTTGCCGTCGTTGATGGCGGGCTTGGTGCCGCTCAGGAACACGCGCTTGCCGGCGAAGCGGGACAGGTCGATCTGGGTATCGGCGGCGATCAGGACGATGTCGGCGTCGCGGATCTCCTCGTCGGTCAGCGTGTCGCGCGCCCCGACGGACCCCTGCGTCTCCACCCGGACCTTATGGCCCAGCGCAGTGGCCGCCTGCTGGATGCCCTCCGCCGCCATGAAGGTGTGGGCGATGCCGGTCGGGCAGGAGGTGATGGCGACGATCCGGCGCGGTCCCGCGGCGGACACCGCCGCAGACGCGGCGCCCAGCGCCCGTTCCAGCACCGCCGCCGGGCCGGCCAGCACCTCGTCGAGCGAGGCGGCGCTGCGCTTCAGCGCGGCGAAACGCCCCTCGTCGAGGTCGCCGCTGCCGACCAGGATGACGCCATCAGCCTTGGACGGCGCCGCGGGGTCGAGCGGGGACTGGATGCCGAGGCTGGTGCGGATCTCCACCTGGATGCCATGGCCCAGCGAGGCCGCGGCCTTGCGCAGGGCTTCGGCCGCCAGAACGGCCTGGGTGGTGAGATCGCCCGCCGCGATCACGGCCAACAGGTTCGCCATCGTTTCCTCCTGGCGGGTTCGATCCCGCCCCTGTCACTGTGTTGAGTCCACTGTGTTGAGTTTCGTCCAATGCCATCCGGCGGCAGAAATCAATCGGGCGACGTCAGCGCCACCTGTGCGGCCAGCGACCGCACCGTCGCCGGATCGGGCAGATTCGGGCCGAAACAGCCCAGCTTGGCGGCGGCGAAGGCCACCGACAGGCGCGCCACATCCTCCAGTCCGCCATTCATCTGGAAGGCGGCGATCAGCCCGGCAACCATCGCGTCGCCTGCCCCGACGGTGCTCAGCGCCGTCACCGGCGGCAGACGCCCGTGCAGCGCGCGCTCGCCGCTGACGAACAGCGCGCCGTCCGCCCCCAGCGAGACCACCACCACCGCCACGCCGCGCCGCTGCAGGCCGCGCGCCGCCTCCAGCAGGTCCGCGTCGGTCGGCAGCGCCCGCCCGGCCCAATCCTCCAGCTCGTGGCGGTTCGGCTTGATGCAGTGGGGCAGCGCACCGGTGGACGCCAGCGCCGCCGTCAACGGCGCCCCGCTGCTGTCCAGCACCACGCGGGCGCCGGCCGCCGTGAAATCGGCGGTCAGCCCGGCATAGGCGTCGGCCGGCAATCCGTCGGGCAGGCTGCCGGCCAGCAGGACCGGCGTCCCCGGCTCCAGCAGTCCCAGCACCGTCTCGCGCACCCGGCCGAGAGCGCCGGCATCGGCGCTCAGGCCCGGCAGGTTGATGTCGGTGGTGTCGTTTGCCGCGAGATCGGCGATCTTGATGTTGACGCGCGTCTCTCCCGGCAGCCGCAGGAAGGCGTCGGCGATGCCCTTGGCCTGGAACATCGCCTCGAACGGCGCAGAGTTTCCGCTGCCCAGCAGGCCGGTGGCGATCACCGGCGTTCCCCAGTCGGCAAGGCAGCTGGCGACGTTCACGCCCTTGCCGCCGGCGTTGTGGCGCACCGCCTTGGCCCGGTGAACGCTGCCGGGCTTCAGCGCCTCCACCGTGATGGTCTGGTCGATGGCCGGATTCAGCGTGACGGTGACGACGGGTTTCGTCATGACGCACCTCCCTCCAGCGCCCGCACCTCGTCGGAGGATTCGCAGTCCAGCGCGCGCCGGGCGAGATCCTGCAGACCGGCAAGGTCGCTGTCGCGCAGCCGGTCCTTGACGCCGGGGATGTCGCGCGGGGTCATCGACAGCTCGCGCACACCCAGCCCCGCCAGCAGGGCGGCACCGAACGGGTCGCCGGCGATGCCGCCGCAGACGCCGACCCAGCGGCCATGCTTCTCGGCCCCGTCCACCGTCATGCGGATCAGGCGCAGCACCGACGGATGCAGGCTGTCGGCCTCCGCCGCCAGTTCGGGATGCTGGCGGTCGATGGCCAGCGCGTACTGCGTCAGGTCGTTGGTGCCGATGGAGAAGAAATCGACATGGCGGGCGAGCACGTCGGCCTGGATCGCCGCGGCCGGCACCTCCACCATGATGCCCAGCGGCACCGCCGGCGCGTCCAGCTCCGCCCGGATGCGGTCGCAGACGGCGCGCAGGGTCTCGATCTCGCGCAGGGTGGTGATCATCGGAAACATGATCAGCAGCGCGCCCTCGCGGGCGTGCTTGGCAGCGCGGTAGAGGGCGCGCAGCTGCGGTTCCAGCAATTCCGGATGACGCAGAAGCAGGCGGGCGCCGCGCACGCCGAGGAAGGGGTTCTCCTCATGCGGCAGATGCAGGTGCGGCACCTGCTTGTCGCCGCCGATGTCGAGCGCGCGGACGATCAGCGGACGGCCGTCCAGCGCCTCCAGCATGGCGCGGTAGGTCTCGTACTGCTCCTCCTCGCTGGGGGCGTCGCCGCGCTCCAGGAACAGGAACTCGGTGCGCATCAGGCCGACGCCCTCGGCACCCTGGGACAGGGCCATGGCCACCTGATCGGGCCGGTTGACGTTGGCGCCGATCTCCACCGTGTGGCCGTCACGGGTGCGGGCGGGCAGGCCGCGCCGCTCCTCCTGCTGGGTCTTCCTGACGCGTTGCTCCTCGATCCAGCCATGGGCGGCGGCGAGGTCGGCTTCCGACGGGTCCAGGTACAGGCGGCCGGACTGGCCGTCGAGGATGGCTGTGGTGCCGTTGGCAAGCCCGGTCACCGCAGCGCCGCCCGCCACCATCGCCGGCAGGCCCAGAGTGCGCGCCAGGATCGCGGTGTGGGAGGTCGGGCCGCCCTGCGCCGTCGCCAGCCCGATGACGCGGCCCATGTCGAGCGCCGCGGTGTCGGACGGCGACAGGTCGTCGGCGATCAGGATGCAGGAGCTGTCCGGCAGGTCGCGGATCGAGCCGCCGCGCAGGTCGGGGTCGATGCGGGTCAGCACCCGGCGGCCGACGTCGCGCAGGTCGGCGGCGCGGGCGGCCAACACCGGGTTGGGGTTGGCGGCCAGCGTCGCAGCGCTGCGTTCCACCGCCTCGTTCCACGACCAGCCGGGGCCGTGCCCCTCCACCATCAGCTGGCAGGCCAGCGTGATCAGGTCGGTGTCGTTCAGCAGCTCCGCCTGTGCCGCGAAAATCCCGGCCTCGGCAGGCCCAAGGCGGCGGGCGGTGTCGTCGGCCAGCGCCTTCAACTGCTGGCGGGTCAGGTTCAGCGCCTCGTGCAGGCGGTTGCCGCCCTCCAGCAGCGGGGCCGGGCGGTCGGGCACGGTCAAATCGGCCTTCGGCATGACATGCACCGGACCGATGGCAAGGCCGGGGCTGGCGCCGATGCCGGCGACCACGGGCATCTCGCGCCCTGTCGCGGCCGGCGGGGTCCAGCCCTGCACCACCGCCTTCGCCTTGCGCGCCGCGGCGGCGGCGTCCGCTTTCTCGCGCGCGCTCAGGCCCGTGATGGTCGCGCGCAGGCGGTTCAGCACCGCGCGCGCATCCGGGCCGTCGGCGGAGACGGTGATGCGGTCGCCGGGCCGCAGGCCCAGTTGCAGCAGGGCAACCAGCGTCTTGCCGTCGGCCACCTCGCCGCCATGGCGGATGCGGACGCGGCCGGCGGCGGCGCGGGCGGTCTCCACCCAGGTGGCGGCGGGGCGGGCATGCAGACCGGTCGGGTAATCGACCACCCACTCGAAGGTCTCGGCGAGGTCGCCCGCCTCCGACGCGGGAGCGGCAGGCATCGCGGACTCGTCCGACAATGCTGCGACCAGATCGGCCGGATCGGTGGTGGTGAACAGCGCGCCCAGCCGCTGCTCGTCCTGCATCAGGCGGGTCAGGCGGCGCAGGATGGCGATGTGGGCATCGGACTGCGCGGCGATCGCCACGACCAGCCGGGCCGTTTGCCCCTCGTTCCAGACCACGCCGTCCGGCACCTGCAGGATGGCGATGCCGTTGCGGCGGACCAGATTGCGATCGTCCACCATGCCGTGCGGGATGGCGACGCCATGGCCGAGGAAGGTGTTCGCCACCGTCTCCCGCCGGATCATGCTGTCGGCATAGGCGGGATCGATGCAGCCCGCGGCGATCAGAAGCTGCGCCGCCTCGCGGATCGCCGCCTCCTTCCCGGCCGGGGCGGCGCCCAGGCGGACCAGATCCGGGGGAAGGCTAAGGGGGTGCGTGTCGGTGGCCATGGCGACCGTCTCCTCCGCATGTTCTTGTGTGGTCTCTTGAGAGCGAGTGAAAACGATTACAGTCCGGCTGTCAACGCTTGTTGCGTTGCAGCATATAGACTTTTCCGGATGAGCGGCTTGTCAGCCGCACGAAAATGGGGGATGTTCAGTCGAAGGCACTGGAAACGTTTTCAGTAAGCTCGCCAAAACTTGCCGCGCTCTGGTCATCACCAGCCGGCGCCGCTAAGGTTGCCCCCTCATTCGGGGGCATCCGCCACACGATCGGTCTGCACATGAGCGTCTCGGGAAAAACCGCCAGCATCAAGGATGTGGCCCTGGCCGCCGGGGTATCGGTCGCCACCGTGTCGCGCGTGCTCGGCAACGGCCCGGTCAGCGAAGCGCTGCGCAAGCGGGTAGAAGACGCGGTGCGCGCCACCGGCTACCGCCCCAACCTGTCGGCGCGGCGGCTGCGCTCCCAGCATTCGCAGACCATCGGGCTGGTGGTGTCGGACATCCGCAACCCCTTCTTCACCGCCGTCAGCCGCGCGGTGGAGGATGCGGCCTACCGCGCCGGCATGCGCGTCATCCTGTGCAACAGCGACGAGAACCCGGAGCGCGAGGAGCTGTACCTCCGCCTGATGCAGGAGGAGCGGATCACCGGCCTGATCTTCGCCCCCACCCGCAGCACGCTGGACCGGCTCGACGGGCTCGACCTGGATTTCCCCGTCGTGCTGATCGACCGCAACGCGCCGACCGGGCGGCACGACGCGGTGGTGCTCGACAATCCGCGCGCCGCGGCGATGCTGGTCGAGCATCTGCATGCCCAGGGCTATCGCCGCATCGCCGGCCTGTTCGGCAACACCAGCACCACCGGCCAGGAGCGTCACGACGGCTATCGCGCCGCCATGGCCGCCCGCGGCCTGACCCCCGCCGCGCGTTTCCTCGCCCCCTATGCGGACGCGGCGGAGGAGGCGGTGGTTGACTGGATGGCCGAATCAGACCGGCCGGAAGCCTTCGTCGTCAGCAACAGCCTGTTCCTGATGGGCGTGGTGAAGGCCGCCCGGCGCCTCGGCCTGTCGATCCCGGACGGGCTCGCGGTCGCCGGCTTCGACAACGAACCCTGGACCGAACTGGTCGGCCCCGGCCTGACCGTGATCGAGCAGCCGGTGCAGGACATCGGCCGGTCCGCCATGGCCCTGCTGTTCGAACGGCTGGAGGCGCCGGACCGCCCCAGCCGCCGCCTCGTCCTTGGCGGCACCTGCATCGTGCGCGGGTCCACCGCCGCCAGGATGGCTCCCGTGATGAACCCCCGGCTGACCGACGCGGACTGAGCGTCCGCTCGTTACTGCCCATCGGCACTTCGGACATGGATCGAAGGTTCCATTTCACCGCCCTCCCAACCCCTGGGGCGGAGCGCGGCGGCGCGCT
This sequence comes from Azospirillum sp. BE72, assembly GCF_031455875.1. NCBI lineage: Bacteria > Pseudomonadati > Pseudomonadota > Alphaproteobacteria > Rhodospirillales > Azospirillaceae > Azospirillum > Azospirillum sp. BE72. Next base: position 166,272 of record NZ_JAVDTO010000014.1, on the reverse strand, counting down.
TGCTTCACCGGCTGTGCGCAGCAGGCGCAGGTCCGGGGTAATCCCTCCGCTTTGAAATTGGTGTCATCGATAATCGAGATCCGAAAGATACGTCGGGACTCCGGTAAATCCCCAACGAACGCCCAATAAAAAATACCCTTGCGGTGTGTTGGAAGAACAGTTCCGAAAGCGGCGTTGACCATCGCCGCGGTCTCCTATTACCGTTCGGTGTGCAAATGCGAAAGAACAAACCCGCTCAAGACTGAATAACGCTGTCGGAGAGAGTTTGTTTCTTCACGAGAAAATATTCGAGATCAGCGGATTTTTTGTTGGCTATGCCAGCAATGTTCGCGCAGGACCCGGCGTGACCGGTTCCTTGACTGAACTTCCGGGCCACCGAAAGGGATGAACCGTCCACCGCATGTGCCCATCGCCGCAGCCTCTGGGGAGGGGCCGGCGCCAAATCCCGGACAAGAGCCGCGACGCCGCCGGGATGACGCGGGACCGACGCTTCAGGGGACACCAACGGGGGTGAGAGCGTAATGCAAAATGGTTCCACCGGTCAGTCTGCGGCGGCAGAACCGGCCCGGCGCAGCTTTGCGCGGGATGGCGTCGCCACCATTCTCGTCACCGCCGCCACGATGGGACTGGGCCTGCTGACGGGCGTCCTGGTCGCCCGCACGCTGGGACCGGACGGCCGGGGGGCGCTGACCGCGGTGCTCACCACGGCGCAGTTGCTGGGCTGGCTGTTCGGCATGGGCTGCGGCAAGGCGGTGACCTATGCGCTGTCCCGTGACCCGTCGGCCGGCGGGCGGCTGCTGACCACCTGGACGCTGATGCTGCTGCCGGTCGCTGCGGCGGCGGTGCTGGCGGGCTACCTGCTGCTGCCGACCCTGCTGGCGGCCCAGCCGGCTGAGACGCTGGAGCTGGCCCGCCTCTATCTGCCGATGATCGCGCTGGCTCTGCTGTCGGAACTGACGATGGGGCTGGTCCTCGGCGACCAGGATTTCCGCAGCTTCAACGCGCTGAACTTCCTCCAGCCGGCTGGGGTCGCCGTCTCCTATGCCGTGCTGTGGGCCATCGGCCTGTTCACGGTCGAGACCGCGGTGATCGCCCAGGCGGCGATGAGCACGCTGGTGCTGGTCGCGGCCCTGCTGCTCCTGCTGCGGCGCCACGGCCTCGGCCGGCCCGACCTTGCGCTCGGCCGCAGCACCGCCTGGTACGCGATGCGCACCCACGGCGACGTGGTGGGGGGCGTCATCACCCAGCGGCTGGACCTGCTGATCATCCCGGCCTTCCTGCCGGCGGCGCAGGTCGGTCTCTATGCGCTGGCGACCAGCCTGTCCTGGCTGATCGTCAACCTGTCGAGCGCGCTCGCCACCGTGGTGATGCCGGCGGCCACCCGGCGCGGCCGGTCGGGACGCGATCTGGTCCTGAACAGCCTGCAGGCGACCTTCGCCGTCGGCGGGGTGCTGGGGGGCGGGCTGTTCCTGTTCGCCGACATCGCCATCGGGCTGGTCTACGGCCCCTCCTTTGCCGACAGCGCGCTGCCGCTGCGGCTGCTGCTGCCGGGCGCGGTGCTCTATGCCGCGGCGTCGATCCTGCTGAACGGCCTCTATGCCGAGAACCGGCCCTTCACCGCCACCCTGGCCAACCTGCTGGGCATGGCGGTCACGGTGGGCGGCCTGCTGCTGTTCCTGCGCAACGGCGGGATCCTGGCGGCGGCGATCGTGTCCACCGTCGCCTATGCGCTGGTGTTCGTCGCCGCGGCAGCGCTCTACCGGCGGGCCACCGGCCTGCCCTGGCGGGCCTTCCTGCCGGACCCGGCACTGCTCGCCTCGCTGCCACGCCACCTGCTGAACAAGCCGCCGCCGGCCGCCGCCACCGCGGCCGGGCCAACTGGCAAATAGCCCGGCCGGCAAACAACCCGGCGAAAAGCCTGAACCCGGAATTTGAGGAAACCCACAATGCGACTGTCGCTCTTGACGCCCGAATATCCGCCCGGCGAAAAGCTCGGCGGTATCGCCACCCACACCCACACGATGGCGCGCGCACTGACCCGGCTGGGCCATGCGGTGCAGGTGGTGACGCCGTGGAAGGCAGGCGGTCCGGCGGCGGGCACCGCGATCGAGGACGGGGTGACGGTCCAGCGCGTCGATCCCGGCCCGCGGATTCAGCCGATGCTTGACCGCTTCCGCACCAACCGCCGTCTGGCCGACGCCGTGCGCTCCTTCAATCCCGACGTGGTCCATGCGGCGGAGTTCGATGCCGACGCCTGGTGGCTCACCCGTTTCAGCACCATCCCGGTGGTGACGCGGCTCGCCACCCCGACCGGCCTGGTGGTGGACACCAACACCGGCAGCTGGGGCCCGCACACCCACCTGCTGAACGCGCTGGAGCGCGACCAGACCAAGCGCAGCGCCGCGATCTACGCCTCCACCCGCGCCATCGCCCGCCGGGTCGCCGACTACTGGCACATCGCGCCGGAGCTGATCCAAGTCATCCCCAACAGCATCGACCTCGCCGCGGTGAAGGCCGCCGGGGCCGGCCAGCCGCCCATTCCCCTGCCGGGGCGCTTCATCGCCTTCTTCGGCCGCCTGGAAGGGCGCAAGGGCATCGCCGCCCTCGGCCGCGCCGTCCCCGCCGTGCTGGCCGCCAACCCCGACCTGCATCTGGTGATGGTGGGCGGCGAGGACCCGGCGAGCGCCGCCGTCATCGACCAGTTCCGCCGCGACGTGGCCCCGGTCGCCGACCGCGTTCACTTCACCGGCGCCCTGCCGCGCGAAGACGCGCTGGCCGTGGTGGCGCGGGCGGAACTGGCCGTCGTGCCGTCGCTATGGGAGAGCTTCGGCTTCGTCGTGGTGGAGGCGATGGCGCTGGGCGTGCCGGTGGTGGCCAGCGACTGCGGCGGCTTCCCCGAGATCATCGAGAACGGCCGCTCCGGCTGGCTGGTCCCGCCGGGCGAAGCGGCCCCGCTGCGCGACATGCTGATCGCCCGGCTGGCCGACCCCGCCGGCCTGAAGGCGGCGGCCGATGCCGGGCTGGAGCGCGCCAAGGTCTTCGATGTGGACACGGTGGCCGCACAGGTCGCCGCCCTGCTGGAGCATGCCAAGGCGGAGCGCACGCAGGCAGCCAACTCCGGCATCTACAACAACGGCTACCGCCGCCATTTCCGCCCCGATCACCCGACCACCCCCTTCTACCGCATCTATGACGAGAAACGGCGAGCGGTGGCGGCGGAGCTGGAGCGGGCGCCGCGGATGCGCATCCTCGACGTCGGCGGCGGCTATGGCCGCATCACCGGCCCCTTCGCCGAGCGCCACGACGTGACCCTGGTCGACATCTCGCACGAGATGCTGGCCGAGGCGAAGGAGCGGTTCCCTGCCCTGGCGGTGCAGCAGGCCGACGCCCGCAAGCTGCCCTTCCCCGACGACAGCTTCGACCTCGTCATCGCCATGGACCTGCTCTGCCACCTGCCGGACCTTGAGGCCGGCGTGCGCGAACTGAAGCGGGTGGTCAAGCCCGGCGGACGCATCGCCTGCGACACCACCAACGCCAACCCGCTGTGGGTGATCGCCTATCCCCGCTACTACCGCTGGCGGCCGGACCGGCTGCTGGCGACCATGCGCTGCCACGGCGTCCTGCCGGAATGGAAGGCGCTGGTGCGCCACCACTGGGCGCCGGAGATGCGCAAGGCCATCGCCGCCACCGGCCTGACCCTGCAAAAGACCGATCATTTCGGACCGCCGGGTGTGGCGAAATGGCACCTGTGGTGGTGCAAGCGCGGCGGCAACGGGCCGGAGGGACGCGCATCGTGACGAAACCGCCCCTGCTCCTCTTCCTCGCCCATGGCGGCGACCCGCACCGCGTCGCCATGGCGCCGGTGCTGGCCGCCGCAGCGGACCGCGCCGGCTGGGCCTTCGACCTCTATTACGACGGGCGCCGCAGCGGCCGCCATTTCGGCGGCTGGGAGGACGGCAACCGCACCGAGGCGACCGGCACCGGCAGCCTGATGGCCGGCGGGCGGCACCTGGATCACGCGCTGTGGCTGACCACCCGCTACCGCGTCGTGGCGCTGGGCGATCCCGCCTCGCCGCTATGGCCGGTGGTGGAGGCCGGCGGCGAATGCGCCCTGCGCAGCACCGACCCCGCCGCCCTCTACGAGGCCGCCTTCCGCCTGCTGGAGCAGCCGCTGCCCGCCGAGGTCGCGGTGCTGGACATGGCGCCGCAGACCCCGCTCGGCATCGTCGCCGCACCCTTCCTTTACCCGCGCCTACTGGCCGAACCGCGCCTGGGCATCGACGCCAGCGCCGACGCGGGCCTGCGCGAGCGGCTGGAGGCCTTGGGCGCACGTCGCTTCGTCGGCCTCTGCGTCGACCCGGTGCGCGCCCGCCACTTCCCCGGCGGCCTCGACGCCGTGGAAGGCAAGGTGGCCGGCGAAAGCTATGCCAGCTTCAGCGCCGGCCTCGCCCACCGCCATGCTGATTGGGGACGCGGCACCCTGCTGGGCGACCCGGACCTGATCGCGGCGCAGCTGCCGCTGGCGGCGGCCAAGCGCCTGCTGCCGCTCTACGGCCGGCCGCAGACCGACGTGATCGACCGCGCGGCGGACCTGATCCGCGCCGGGGCCGACCCGGTCTATGGCCGGCAGTTCGACGACCACGACTTCTTCGCGCTGGGCCGGCTCGGTCGCGGTCTTCAGATCGTCGATCCCGACCCGCCCTTCGCCAGCGCCGCCGCGGTGCCGCTGCGCATCCCGGAGCCGCCGCAGCCTTTCACCGATTACGAGCCCGACGACGCCACGCTGCGCCGTTGGGCGGCGGAAGGGCGGGTGCTGACCACGCTGGTGCTGTGGTCGGGCATGATCCGCGAGCTTCACTGCATCCCGCGCATCCTCGATCTGGTGGCGGCGACCGGCCTGCGCTGCGGCCTCGTGGTCACGGTCGACAGCCTGACCCAGTCCAGCCCCGCCGACCTCGCCCTGCTGGCGGTGCCTGAGGAGCGCGGCGGCGTGCTGGGCCGGGTGGAGCTTCTGCTGGGCAGCACCGGCCGCGGCGTCTGCGCCGAAGGCGAAATGCAGGCCGAAGAACTCGCCCGCCTGCTGGCCGATGCGCGGGCAGAGGTGGCGACCATGCTGCCGTCCGGCCTGATGCCGCGGGGCTGGTGGCCGCTGGTCGACTCCCCCCTGGTGCCCGGCAGCACGCCGCGCCTGCATTGGGAGGAAGGCCGCCCGGTCCTGCGCATCTCCCCCCGCCCCCGCCCGTCGGAAACGCCGGCCTCCAGTGCGGAGAATGCCGAGACCGGAGCCGCCGCGCCGCGCAGCGCGCCCACCGCTCCCCGAACCGCCGCCCCGGCGCTGGACGCCCGGCGGATGATCGGCAACGCGCTGCGCCGCTACCGGCTCGACCGCTTCTACGAGGCGTGGCGACCCTACGACGACGCCCGTCCCGGCCCGGTCCGGCCCGACATCGCCGCCGCCGTGCGGTCCGCCGGCTTCGACTACATGTGGACCAAGGCCGGTTTCGGCAGCGCCGTGCCGGCCCTGGTGGACGGCGACTTCGTCGCCCTGCCCTTCACCGCCGGCGACTGGGACGGCTGGTCGCCCTTCTACACCATCCGCAACACCGCCCAGGTCCGCTCTGCCGAACGCCGGCTGACTCGCGGCGGCAAGCCGGGATGGCTGGCGTCCAACATCGATTCCATCCTGTGGATGCTGCCCGGCGAGGTTCTGGAGAAGGGCCGCGCGCTGTTCCAGGTCGCCCAGCTCGTCGCCGGGGGCGGCGGGACCGGCAAGCTGGTCAACGTCACGCCCAACACCGTCGCCCGCTACGCCCGCATCCTGGCGGAGGCGGAGGCGAAGACGGGAGAGCGGGCCGCCGGACATCCCAGACAGGTTCCGCCGCCCGTCCAGCCGTCCGGCACGTCCGGAGCCGCGCACGACATCGCCGCATCCAACGCTGCCGCATCCAACGCCGCATCCGCCAAAACCGCAAAGGACCCGGCCGAGGTCGGCTGAGCCGCCGCCCGTCCCACCCATCGGTCTTTCCCGCGCACAGTCAGTCGAGATAGAGGAGTTCAGCCCATGGAAGCACCGGAACACCGCCTGCCATCCGGCGCGGCCGGTTTCGCCTCCGGTCTGGTCGCACCGCCGGTCGGTTCGGGCGCCGACAAGGTCGACGTCAAGCGGCTGGCTCAGACCCTCTGGCGCCAGAAATGGCTGATCCTGGGCATCACCGCGGTCCTATGGCTGCCGGCGGTTCTTCTGATCAACTCCATGACGCCGCTCTACAGCGCCTCCACCGTGGTGGTGATCGACCCGCACCCGAACCGGGTCATCAACATCCCCTCGGTGTCGGAGCCGATGGGCATCTATCAGGACACCGTCAACACCGAGGTCGAGATCCTGCGGTCCCGCGATCTCGCCCGCCGGGTGGTGGAGGCGCTGAACCTCGGGCAGGAACCGGAGTATGCGGCGACCGCCGACAAGCCCGGCCCGCTCACCCCGCTGCTGGAGGACGGCCGCGCCCTGCTGATCGACGTGGCCGGCGCCCTGCCGGAGCCGCTGTCCGCCATGCTGACGCCACCGCCCCGCCCCGCCGCCCCCACCGGCGACGCGGCCGAGGTGGAAAGCGCCCGCCTGATCGACGCCTTCCAGAAGAACCTGCGGGTCAGCCCCGGCGTGCAGTCGCGCGCGATCCGCATCACGGTGGAGGCCAAAGACCCGCAGTTGGCCGCCCGCGCCGCCAATGCGGTGGCCGACGCCTATATCGCCATCCAGGTGGAGGCGAAGCGCAACGCCACCCAGCGCGCCAGCGAATGGCTGCAGAGCCGGCTGGACGAACTGCGCCAGGACATGACCGCCACCGGCCGCGCCGCGGTCGACGCGATGCGGTCGGAAACCGGCATGGTGAAGGGCCGCGACGCCCCGCTGGTGAACGAGGAGATGTCGGCCCTCAACGCCCAACTGGCGGAGGCGCGGTCCGCCCACGCCAACGCCCAGGCCCGGCTGCGCCAGTTGCAGGCCGTTCGCCCCGGCAACCCGGAATCGCTGGTCGGCGCCGACATCGGCGGCGATCCGCTGATCACCGGCCTGCGCCAGCGCCAGGCGGCGCTCAGCGCCCAACTGGCGGAGTTGCGCGCCCAATATGGCGACCGTCATCCGGCGCTGACCCGTCCGGCCGCCGAACTGCGCGACCTGAACGCGTCGCTCGCCACCGAAGTCGACCGCGTGGTCCGCGGCCTGCGCGGCGAGGTGGAGCAGCAGGTCGCCAGAATCCAGGACCTCAGCCGGCGGCTGGAAGGCCTGCGCACCGAATCCTTCGACACCCTCCAGGCCGACGTCCGTCTGCGCGAACTGCAGCGGCAGGCCGATGCCTCCGACGACAATTACCGCCGCGCCGTCAACCGCCTGAAGGAGACACAGGTGCTCCAGGCGCTGGAGATGACGCCGGACGTGCGCATCGTGTCATCGTCCTCAGTGCCGACGGGTCCGGTCGGGCCGGGCAAGACGGTGCTGGCCGGGCTGGCCGCGGTCGTCTGCGGCGCCATCGCCACCGGCATCGCACTGGTGCGCACCATGGGCCAGCGCGGCGTCTACAGCTCCCATCAGGTGGAGGCCCTGCTGGGCCTGCCGGCGGTCGGCATCGTGCCGCTGCTGGGCCGGGCCAAGCGGGGACGCGGCGCAAACTCCACCCGCGAGGCCGCCCGCGACCCCTATGCGGAGACCGGCAGCGGCGATTTCGCCGAAGCGGTCTGGCGGCTCTGCGCCCGGCTGCGGCTGGTCCGCACCGGTGCCGAAACGGCCACCGCCAAGGGCGGCGAGGTCATCATGCTGACCTCTTCCGTCGCGGGCGAGGGCAAGACGACGATGGCGGTGGCGCTGTCCGCCTTCCTGGCCGAAGCCGGCCGCCGCGTGGTGGTGGTCGATTGCGACACCCGCCGGCCCAACGTCCACCGCCTGCTGGGCAACGGCCGGCCGCCCAAGGGCCTGACCGACCTGCTGGACGGCGACGCCACGCTGGATCAGGTGGTGCATCTGGACGAGCGCCGCCGGGTGGCGGTGATCGCCGCCGGCCGGCCGGTGGACCGGCCGCAGACCCTCCTCGGTTCCCAAGCGATGCTGTCGCTGCTGGTCGAACTGTCCGAACGCTACGACGTGATCGTGCTCGACACGCCGCCGGTGCTGTCGGTGTCCGACGCGCTGATCCTGGCGCCGCTGGCCGACCGCATCCTCTATGTCGTGCGCTGGGCGCGCACCGCCTCCAGCCTCGCCGGCGCCGGCATCAAGCAGGTCCGGCAGGTCGGCGGACGGGTCAGCGGGGCGGTGCTGTCGATGGTCAACGCCCGCGAACACGCGAACCTCGAATATGGCGCCCGCCCGCCCAGCGGCCGCTCCTACCGCCTGCGCCGCATCGCCTGAGCGGCCGGTTTCCAGCCTTTCGTGAAGGCCTGCCCCTTGCCGGAGAACCCACCATGAAAGTCGCGATCGTCCATTACTGGCTCGTCGGGATGCGCGGGGGTGAGAAGGTTATCGAAGCCCTGTGCGAGCTGTATCCGGAGGCCGACGTCTTCACCCACGTCTATCGGCCGGAGCGCATCTCTCCGGTCATCCGCAGCCACCGGGTCACCACCACCTTCATCGACCGGCTGCCGATGGCCCACCGGATGTACCAGAAATACCTGCCGCTGATGCCGCTGGCGCTGGAACAGCTCGACCTCAGCGCCTACGACCTGGTGATCAGCAGCGAATCCGGCCCGGCCAAGGGCGTGCTGACGCGGCCCGACGCGCTGCATGTCTGCTACTGCCACACGCCGATGCGCTATGTGTGGAGCGGCTATCACGACTATCTGTCGTCGGCGGGCCCGGTCATCCGGCCGCTGATGCCCTACGCCATCCACCGCCTGCGGCAGTGGGATCTGGCGACCGCCGCGCGGGTCGACCGCTTCATCGCGAACTCCGAGACGGTGGCCCAGCGCATCTGGCGGGTCTACCGCCGCGACTCCACCGTCATCAACCCGCCGGTGGAGACCCGCCGCTTCGCAACCGCCCAGCCGCCCGGCGACCATTACCTGTTCGTCAGCCAGCTGGTGTCCTACAAGCGCGCCGACGTGGCGATCGAGGCCTTCAACCGCATGGGCCGCAAGCTGGTCGTCGTCGGCGAGGGCGAGGAGTTCCGCCGGCTGAAGCAGATGGCCGGACCGACGGTGGAACTCCTCGGCCACTGCTCCGCCGAGGAGCTGGACCGGCAATATGCCGCCTGCCGCGCCCTGGTCTTCACCGCCAACGAGGATTTCGGCATCGTGCCAGTGGAGGCGATGGCCGCCGGCCGGCCGGTGATCGCCCTGAACCGCGGCGGCGCCACGGAAACGGTGAAGGACGGCCTGTCCGGCCTGTTCTTCGACCAGCAGACGCCCGAAGCGCTGATCGAGGCGGTGGAGCGGTTCGAGGCGCAGGAACGCCGCTTCAACCCAGCCGTCATCCAGGCCTATGCCGCCCGCTTCGACCGGGCCGTGTTCAAGACGCGGCTGCGCGAGACCGTCGACAGCTGGATGAACGGCGAGGAACCGTCGCTGGCCCCGGCACGGGCCGCTGTCCACGGCGCCCGCGGGCGGGAGCTGGCCCCGGCATGAGCGAGACCATGAGCACCACGGCCATTTCCCGTCCCAGCGCCCTGGTCCCTATCGACCCCGACGCGACCGAGCGCCTCGGCGTCACCGTGATCGTCCCGACCTACCGCCGGCCGGACCAGCTGGCCGGGTGCCTCGACGGGCTGGTCCGGCAGACCCTGGCGCCCGCCCAGGTGATCGTCACGGTGCGCGACACCGACCCCGCTTCCGCCGAGGTCGCCCGCCGCTACGAGGGCGCGCTGGCGATGCAGGTCGTCGAGATCGAGGTGCCGGGACAGGTTGCGGCCATCAACCGCGGCATGGACCATGCCCGCGCCGACATCGTCGCCATCACCGACGACGACGCGGTCCCCCATCCAGACTGGGTGGAGCGCATCGAGGCCTGGTACCGCACCGATCCCAGGATCGGCGGCGTCGGCGGACGCGACCATGTTTATCACGACGGCGTGCCGGAAACCGGCGAGAGGCGGATCGTCGGCCGGCTGCAATGGTTCGGCCGCGTCATCGGCAACCACCATCTGGGCGTCGGCCCGGCGCAGGACGTCGATGTCCTGAAGGGTGCCAACTGGAGCTTCCGCCGAGCCGCCATCACCGACGAACGGCTGAACACCCGGCTGCGCGGCAGCGGCGCCCAGGTCCGCAACGAGGTGGATTTCTGCCTACGGCTGTCCCGCCGCGGCTGGCGGCTGGTCTACGATCCGCTGGTGGCGGTCGACCATTTCCCGGCTGTCCGCTTCGACATCGACCAGCGCGGATCCGACCATTTCCACCCGCTGGCGCAGGAGAACGCGACCTACAACGACACCATCGCCCTGATGGCCCATTTCACCCCGGCCAACCGCATGGTCTTCGCCGCCTGGGCCTTCCTGGTCGGGACCTGCGAGTTTCCCGGAGCGGTGCAATGGGCGCGGCTCGCCCTGCGCGGCGACCGGCATGCCGGGGCGAAGCTGGGCGCCACCCTGCGCGGCCGGCTGGCCGGGATGCGCGATTGGCGGGAGTCGCCGGCATGACCTTCGCCACTGCCGGCGCCGCCGCGGGGATCGACCAGCCCCGGCTGGGCCACCACCAGGGTGGGGACGGCCTGCCGTCCGTCGCCAGGATGGCCCCCGCCCTTTTCTGGTTCGTGGTGGCGATACCGGTGCTGATGGGCAAGGCCGGCCTGCTGGAGATCATCTTTCCGATCGGCGCGCTCGCCACCGGCGCCCTGCTGGTGACGCGCGACCCCGCCCGCTTCGCCGCCTTCACATGGTGGCTGTGGTTCCTGACGCCGGAGGTGCGCCGGCTGGTCGACTATCAGGCGGGGTGGAGCGTGATCAGCCCAGTCATGGTGACGCCCTTCGCGGTCGGCGCCATGACCTGTCTGGTGATCGCGCAGTATCTGCCGATGCTGCGCTACCGCGCCTATTTCGGCTTCGTGCCGGTGATGATCGGGCTGTTCTACGCCTACGTCAACGGCGTCACCCAGGCGGGCATGGCGGCGGCGACCTTCGCGCTGCTGAACTGGCTGGTGCCGGTGGCGCTTGGCCTCTATGTCGCCCTGCACTGGCCGATCTATCCGCAGATCCGCGACGCGGTGCTGCGCGCCTTCGTGCTGGGGATGACGCTGGTCGGCGGCTACGGGCTGATCCAATATTTCGTCATGCCGCCCTGGGACGCGCGCTGGCTGATCAATGTCGGCATGACCAACCAGGGCCTGCCGCTGCCGATGCAGGTGCGGGTGTTCAGCACGCTGAACTCCTCCGGCCCGTTGGCCTTCCTGCTGGTGACCGGGTTGGCCGTGCTTCCGGCGGCCCGCGGTATCCTGGTGCCGATCGCCGGCGCCCTGGCGCTGGGGTCGCTTCTGCTCAGCCTCGTCCGCGCCGCGTGGCTGGCGGGGCTGTTCGTCTTCGTCTGGCTGCTGCTGACCATGCCCGGACGACACCGGCTGCGGCTGGTGGCGGTCGGCTGCGGGCTGGTGCTGTGCTCCCTGCCGCTGCTCAGCGTGCCGATGGTCAATCAGGCCATCGTCAAACGGTTCGACACGCTGAACTCGATGGAGAACGACCGCAGCTATCAGGAGCGGCAGGAGTTCTACGGCCGCTTCCTGATCCAGGCGCTGACGGAGGTGCGCGGTGCCGGGCTCGGCACCGTCGACACCGCGACCAAGCTGACCAACGAGGACGGCCATCTGGGGGCCATGGCCTATTTCGACAGCGGCATCCTGCGCGTGCCCTACGAACTGGGCTGGCCCGGCACGCTGGGCTATGTCGCGGGCATCGTCACGCTGATGGTCGGGCTGTTGCGCCGGGGCGGCGCCCCGCCGGATCCCTTCGCCCGCTGTGCCGAGACCGCCGCACTGACGATCCTCGGCTGCATGGTGTTCGAACACACGCTGGTGAAGGTCACGGGCGTCGGCTTCTGGTTCTTCCTGGGCATGGGCATGGCCGCGAAGAATTACGGGCTCGCCAGCCTGCAACCCGCCCCGCAACCGGCGGCACTCCCAGGCGAACCGCGCCCCGAGGACATGCGCTCCAAGGACGACCGCCCCGAGGAAGAGCGCCAGGAGGACAATCGATGGACGGAAGCCTGACCTTCCCCGCGGAGATGCGGGAGGCCAGCGTGCTCCAGCTCGGGCTGGGCTGGTTCCCGGAAACCCATGGCGGGGCGGAGAACATGTTCTACCACCTCGCCCGCCACCTGCCGCAGCAGGGCATCGCGTTCTCCGGGCTGGTGCTCGGCAACACCTCCGCCACGCTGGACAACGGCGCCCGCATCGACAGCTTCGCCCCGCCGACCGCCTCGCTGCCGCGCCGCGTGGCGGCGGCGCGCACCGCCATCGCCGCGGCGCTGCGCCGGCAGGCCCCCGACCTCGTCGCCTCCCATTTCGCGCTGAACACGGTGGGGGCGCTGCCCGCCCTGCGCAACCGCCCGCTGGTCGTCCATTTCCACGGCCCTTGGGCGCTGGAAAGCGCCGCGGAAGGGGCCGGCGCCCTGTCGGTGCGGCTGAAGTTCCTGGTGGAGCGGCTGGTGTATCACCGCGCCACCCGCTTCGTCGTGCTGTCCCGCTCCTTCGGCACCATCCTGGCCGAGCGCTACGGCGTGCCGCCCGACCGCATCCACCGGGTGCCGGGCGGGGTCGAGGCGGACCGCTACGACCTTCCCGACAGCCGGCAGCAGGCGCGGGCGCGTCTTGGCTGGCCGCAGGGACGTCCCGTGATCCTGACGGTCCGCCGTCTGGTGAAGCGCATGGGGCTGACCGCCCTGGTGGATTCCATGGTGGAACTGCGCCGCCGGGTGCCCGACGCGCTGCTGGTCGTCGCCGGCCGCGGCCCGGAAGCGGCGGCGCTGCAGGACCGCATCGGCGCGCTTGGGCTGGAGGAGCATGTGCGTCTGCTCGGTTTCGTCCCCGACGCGCAGCTGCCGCTGGCCTATCGCGCCGCCGACCTGTGCGTGATGCCGTCGCAGGCGCTGGAGGGCTTCGGCATCACCGCTCTGGAATCGCTGGCCTCCGGCACGCCGGTGCTGGTCACCCCCGTCGGCGGCCTGCCGGAGGTGGTGGAGGGTTTGGACGGCGACCTCGTGCTGGCGGGGACCGACGCGCGCGCCATCGGCATCGGACTGGCGGAGGCGCTGACCGGCGTCCGCCGGCTGCCCGACGCCGACGCCTGCCGGTCGCTGGTGCGCACCCGCTTCGACTGGCCGGTGATCGCCGCCCGCACCGCCGCCGTCTACCGCGACGCCCTGTAATGAGCACCATCGTCATACTCTGCGACCATGCCCATCCCAGCGGCGGGCTGGCCAAGGTCGCCATCGCCGGGGCGGTCGGGCTGGCGCGGCGCGGCCATCGGGTGCATGTCTTCTCCGCCGTGCCGCCCATCGACCCCGCCCTGCTGATCGACGGCATCACCGTCCATTGCCTGGAACAGCCGGACCTGAAGGGCAACGCCGACCGCGTGCAGGCGGCGCTCCGCGGCATCTGGAACCGGGAGTCGGCCCGCGCGCTCGACGAGTTGCTTGCCCGCTGCCCGGCCAACGATACGGTGATCCACATCCATGGCTGGGCCAAGGCGCTGTCGCCCAGCGTCTTTCCGGTCTGCCGCCGCTCCGGCCTGCCGGTGCTGCTGACCCTGCACGACTATTTCCCGCTCTGTCCGAACGGCGCCTTCTTCGTCTTTCCCGAGGGCGTCAACTGCCCGCACCGGGCGCTGTCCGCCGGCTGCCTCGCGACGGACTGCGACGCCCGCGCCCGGCATCACAAATGGTGGCGGGCGGCCCGGCATGCGGCGGGCGCACTGGCCGGCGGCTTCACCGGCGGCATGGCGTTGGTGACGCTCAGCGACCGCCAGCGCGCGGTGATCGCGCCACATCTGCCCCCCGGCACCGTCACCCTGCCCATCCCCAACCCGGTGGAGGTGGCGGACGAGATTCGTGACCGCGGCCCCGCTCCCGTCGCGGACAGCCGCCATGTGCTGTTCGTCGGCCGCCTGTCGCGCGAGAAGGGCGCCGCCCTGCTGGCCGAGGCGGCGGCGCAGGCCGGAGTTCCGGCCCGTTTCGTCGGCGACGGCGACGAGACCGAGGCGGTCCGCCGCTTGAACCCGGAGGCCGAGCTGGCCGGCTGGCTGCCGCCCGGCGCGGTGCTGGAGGAGGTCCGGCGGGCACGGGCGTTGGTGGTGCCGTCGCTGTGGTACGAAACCTTCGGGCTGGCCGCCTACGAGGCGCTTGCCAACGGCGTTCCCGTGATCGTCAGCGACAATTGTGCGGCGGCGGAGGCGGTGCGGCCGGGCGGGAACGGTTTCCTGTTCCGCAGCGGCGACGTCGCCGACCTCGCCCACTGTCTGCGCCTGCTCTCCCATGATGGCGAGGTGGCGCGGATGGGCCGCGCCGCCTATGCCGACTATTGGCGGGCACCCTTCACGCTCGACCGCCATCTCGACCGTGTGGAGGAGGTCTACCGCGCCGCCCTCAGCGGCGGACTGGCTGCGATGGCCCGGCTCGACACCAGCCCGCCGCTGGGCGCGGCGCGGGCCTGCGCCCCATGACGCCCCCTCCCCCGCTTGTCCCCCCCATCGGCAGGCGCATCGGCAGGCGCCTGCTGCTGGCCGCGGCGCTCGCCTTTCCCGCCGCCGCGCAGGCAGCACAGGACAAACCGTTGCGCCCCCGTCCCGATCCGTCGCCGTCAACCGATCCCGCCCTGTCGATCCGCGACCGCGGCGCCATCGGCGACGGGCGCAGCCATCCGCTGTCCGAACGCTACAAGAGCTTGGAGGCGGCGCGGCGCGTCCATCCGCATGTCCGCTCGCTCGACCAGGAATGCGACTGGGCCGCCCTGCAGGGTGCCGTGCTGGAGCTGTCGCGGTCGGGCCATGGCGGGACGGTGATGGTGCCGCCCGGCCATTACCGGCTGGACGGTGAGATCGTCCTGCCCAACCTCGACGGTTATGACGAGGCCTTCAACGAGGTGGAGATCGTCGGTGCCGGCATGCGCGCCTCGCTGCTGTCCTGGCCGGAGGATCTCGGCCCCGGCCGCTTCGGCATCCGGGCGGGAAGCCGGCTGGCGGCTCGTGACGGCACTTTGACCGACAACGACGGCTACCAGCGCAGCCGCATCGCCCATCTCAGCCTGCAGGGACCGAAGCCCGGCAACCGGCCGGGCGACCCGCCGCCGGGCATGGGCGGGGTGGCCCTGACCTCCCGCTTCGTGTTGGAACGGGTGGGGGTGTTCGGCTTCCGCGCCGGGGTGGATGTCTGGCGCGACCATTCCTCTCTGATCTCCTGCCAGCTGACCAAGAACCACATCGGCGCCTATTGGTCGGCGGGGACGGAGAGCTTCGGCGATCATCTGTTCCTCGACACCGACCTTGCCGGCAACACGCTGGCCTCCATCGCCGTGGCGCCGGAGAACGGCATCGACCATTCCAGCTTCATCTCCTGCCATTTCGGCTTCTCGCCCTACGGCATCCTGGCGGAGGATGGAGCTCCGAAGCGCACCTTCCTGTCGAACAACAAGTTCCTGGACTGCGCCTTCGAGGCCTGCGGCAACGGCTGGATCCATGGGCCCCTGGCGGAGATGTACGGCAACAGCCTGATCGGCTGCAGCGGTTCGCTCCTGCCCCGATACCGGCTGGCGAAACAGCCGACGGCCGGCCTGATCGTGGTGCGCTCGCTGGAGCGTAACCGGTTCACCGGCGGCACCGCCAGCTTCGGCGACGGCACCAACGACCGCGCCGCCGACATCCAGACCGCCGCCATCGTCGCCGCCAGCGCCGTCGGCAACCGGTTCGACGATGCCGACCGCCTGATCCGCCTCGGCCGCGACGGGCTCGCCCCCGCCTTGTCGGTCACCGGAACCTGCCGCGCCAACCGGTTCGAGGCGCAGGACTGTTCCGGCGAGTTCCGCAAGGTCGGCACCGGCGGCGTCGATGCCGGCAATCTGGTGCAGCGCGACTATGACCGCGTCCGCCGCCTGGAACCGGACCGCCCGGCCGACGGCGTCGCCCTCACCTCCGCCTCTGCCGGGGGTGTCGTCCCCATCGCCACCACCGGCGCCGCCCCGGTCGGCAAGACCCGCGGCGCCATCCGCATGGGAACCGTCCTGCGCCCCGCCGGCGCCATGCCGCACCGGGTGGACCCGGGGCCCGGTTCCGCCGCACCGGTGGGCATCGCCGTGGTGGACGCACCGGCGGGCAGCGACAGCGTGATGGTCGACCTGCGGCTGGAAGTCAGGTGAGGCGGTCGTCCCTTAGGACGTCGATCTGACCAGCGTGCCGCTCAACCCCACTCCACTGGCAAGCGGCCCCATCGCTTCCAGAAGATCCACATACTGGCCCGCCGTCACCGGCCAGTCGTGGCGTTCGGCGATGCGGCGGCCGGCTTCCCCCATGCGGCGGCGCTCCTCCGGATCGGCGGCCAGACGGCGCATCGCGCCCACCAGCGCGTCCTGCGCATCCGGGTCGTCCAGCACGACGGCCGCGCCGTCCTCCAGCAGCCAGCTGGCGCCGGCAAGCCGCGTGGTGACGACCGGCAGGCCGCTCGCCGCCGCCTCCAGCAGGACCAGCCCGAACGGCTCGTAGCGGGTCGGGAAGACGAACAAGTCGGCCGCCCGCATCAGCGCCGCCACGTCGCGCCGGTGGCCGAGGAAGCGCACGCGGTCCTCCACCCCCAGTGACCGCGCCATCGCCGGAAAAGGTCCGCCGCGCTCGTCTCCCACCACTGCCAGCGACAGGTCCGGCACCTCGGCCAGGGCGCGCAGGATGCCATCCAGATTCTTGCGGTCGCTGCGGGCGTCGCCGACGAACAGCGCCACCGGACGGCTGGGCGGCAGTCCGAACACGGCCGGGTCAGGCGTGCCGGGCCGGAATTCCGCCACGTCGACGCCGTTGTCGATCACCGCCAGCCGGGCCGGGTCGATGCCGTCCCGGCGCAGCTCCTCCGCCACCGTGCGCGACACCGCCACCAGCCGGCCGGCGCGGCGGAAACTCCAGCGCTCGAAGCCGACATTCAGCAGCGTGTAGAGCGCCCGGTACAGCGACAGCGGCGACAGACCCTTGCGCACGGGATGGGTGGGCGAGCGCATCCAGGCCGAATGGACGAAATGCACGGCGTTGACGTCCGACCGCGCCCAGCTGACGAAGCCGTTCACCACCACACGGTCGATCCCCGCCCGCCTTGCCCGCGCCAGCGCGCGGCTCGCCCGCCAGGCGAACAACTGGTCTTTTGCCAGCTGCGTCGGCACCCCGCCGCCGTCGACCGGCACCCAGCGCAAGCTGGGATGGCGCGCCAGTTCGTCGGCAACCTCCGTCGCGATGGCGACCACCTCGTGCCCGCGGCGCAGAAGCTCCTCCACGACGACGGCATTCACCCGGCCCTGCCCGTCATGACGGACGATCTTCTGCGTGACGACGGCAATGCGCATCGCGCTTCCCCTGCTCGGCTGTATCGACGGTATCGGCGGCGGTTCACCCCGGAGTGGACCACGGAGCCGCCGCGCACACCAAACAAACGAAAGAGACCAATTGCGCTCAACAGGCGTAAGTCTGCCGTCACGCGACCCAAGTCTTTCAACAGTCGAAGAAATCGCCCAGACCAAATCGATATTTTCGGAAGAGTCAAAGATGAGTCAAAGACATGTCCCATCTTTGACTCTCCAAACTGTGGCGATGACCTGTCAAGACTCCCGAACGAACAGGGTAACTCAATCGATACAGTTAGCCCGATCTTGTACTTGCTTAATCTTTGGTTAATGGGAGTCGTGCCGATGGCGATCACCGGGTCCAATCTCATCGATGTCACCTTCGCGATCGACGCGTGGGGTCAGGAAGCCGGCGGCGTCTGGCCGCATCTGGCGCTGAAGCTGGACGGCGCGACCATCGGACAGGCGACGGTGAGCAGCGCCAGCGCCGGGCGCTACACCATCAGCGCCAAGGTCGCCGCCGGGACCGCGCACAACCTGCAGCTCGTCTACGACAATGACGGGATGGCGGGCGGCGCCGATCGCAACCTGTTCGTCCGCGCCGTCTCCGTGAACGGCGCCCCGATCGCCATGACCGACCCGTCGGTGACCTACGACAAGGGCGCGGTCGACGGCCGCGACGTTGTGAAGGGTCAGGAAGCGATGTATTGGGGCGGCGCGCTGAACGTCCCGCTGCCGGCGGCCCTGTTCCCGGCGCCGGATGCGGTCACCGCCGAGCCCGCCGCGACCAAGGCCTTCAGCGTCGTCGTCAACGCCTGGGGCAAGAGCGCCGGCGGCGTGCCGCCGCACTTCAAGCTGCTAGCCGACGGCAAGGTGGTGGGCGAGGCGAAGGTGTCCGCCACCGCGCAGACCGCCTACAAGTTCACGGTCGACCTCGACCCGGCGCTCGCGCACAAGATCCAGGTCCAGTACGACAACGACGCCGTCGTCAACGGCCAGGACCGCAGCCTGTATGTCGGCTCCGTCGTGGTGAACGGCCACAGCGTCTCCTCCACCGCCGCCGGGGTCACCTATGACCGCGGCGCGCTGGACGGCAAGGACGTCGTCGCCGGCCAGCAGGGGCTGTGGTGGAACGGCACGCTGAGCGTCCCCGTCACCAAGGCGATGCTGGGCGGCACCACGACCGCGCCCGTCACGCCGCCCCCCACCACGACGCTGCCGAAGAACGAGCATACCGCCAGTGCCGGGGTCAGCAGCGACCGCCCGCCGCTGAAGTCGGACGTGTCCGCCATCTCCTGGGGCGCGGACCGCGGGCTGGCGCCGCAGCACCTGTTCTGGGAATCGGTGCCGGACTATGCCAGCTCCACCCACCTGAAGGAGACGCGCGACGTCGCCGCCGACCATCTGGCCGACGGGGTGATGCCGCTGATCGGCCTGCAGCTGTGGGAGGACACCTTCGAATACTCGCAGACCGGCGGCGAGTTCGCCAATCTCGGCGGACACAAGGCCTGGGTCTCCTGGGTCAAGGCGCACCAGCAATATCTGGGGCGCGACGCCGACGGCAACATCCTCAATTCCGACAGCGGCAACCCCTATGGCTGGGGCTATGTCAGCCCGCTGATGCCGCTGGATGCCAAGGACGCGCCGGCCGGCTGGACCGGCGGCACCGCCCATTACGGCGACTGGATGGCCGACAAGCTGGGCCGCCTGTCCGCCCTGACCGGCACCCGCGGCTATGAGCTTGCCGACTTCTTCGACGGCAGCCCGCATTCCGGCGTGATGGACTTCTTCAACACGCGGATGATCGCGGAATTCAGCGCCAAGACCGGCATCAAGGTCTCCGGCACCACCTTGGCGCAGCAGGCCGACTACATCGTCGCCAACCATCCGACCAAGTGGCTGGACTATTTCGTCGACGGCTGGGCCGACAGCTGGAAGGCGCTGGACGAGGCGATCGTCAAAAACACCGGCAAGGCGGCATGGCTGACCACGCAGGTGTCCTTCACCCCGGCGGCGATGCGCGAATTCGCAGGCGTCGACGCCCGGGTGATCGCCGAGAAGATGAACGAGGACGACATCCTGTTCAACGTGCAGACGCTCGAGCGCTTCACGATGCAGCACAAGCAGGCGCCGGCCTCCTACGAGCAGGCGATGCTGGGCATCCACGCCGCCCGCGCGCCGGACGCCCATTTCGGCCATATGATGTCCTCGTCGGAGGATGATTACTGGGGTGCGGTCAACAGCCTCTACACCGGCGTCACCGGCACGGCGCGCGAGGAGCTGGGCTGGGGCCGCCTGGAGCAGACCTGGCTGCAGAGCGGCTGGACGATGATCGCCGACGACCAGGGCGGCGTGCGCCGCGCGGCGGAACAGTGGTCGCGCAGCTATCACGATTGGGGCGAGGTGAAGCAGCCCTGGCTGGACATGCTGCGTGACATCGTGCCGACCCGCCCCTTCGGTCCGGCGCTCTATTACAGCGCCAATGCCGAAAAGGCGATGAACGCGCTGGAACCGGCCGGCAACTCCATCGGCAACGCCTATCTGGGCGAGCTGCTGACGCCGATCACCAAGCTGCACGATGCCGGCGTGACCTTCGGCTATTACGTCAGCGACGCGGCCCTGCCGGCGATGACCAAGGCCAGCGCGCCCAGCGCCTGGATCATCCCGCAGGCGACCTACAACGGCAAGAACCTGTTCAGCGATGCCGAGATCGCCGCATTGAAGGCCAAGGCCCCGGTGCTGATCGGCGACGAGGCGCTGACCTACAAGCACCCGCTGACCTTCACCGACAAGGATCCGGACGCCCAGATCACCGGCTACGGCTTCTACGACCAGAAGGACCGGCTGATCGTGGTCGCGTCCGACCGGGTGGACTTCAACGACACCGCCGCACGCAAGTCGGTGGCGACCCATGTGGAACTGCAGCTGGCCAACGGCCACTACACAGTCCAGGACCTGATCCACAACACCAGCCAGAGCTTCGACGTGGTGAACGGCATGGGCAGCTTCGACACCACCATCGACCGCTGGGACACCGGCGTCTACGCCATCACCCAGGACATGGTGGCGTAAGAGGGCGCCATAAGGCTGAACCGGACGGTTCGGGATGGGGACGGGGGCTCGCTTCGGCGGGGCTCCGTCCCGGCTTTTTTTCCGGCGCCCGAATTTTCCGGCTGGCGGCGGCTGTTTAAGAGTCTATATTATCTTCGCAGATGGGCGGTAATGGAACGGCCCTCAAAGTCGCGGTTTCTAATTGAAATTGCTTTTTAAAAATGTTCCTCTTGCAATACAGACGCGTTCTTTCAGCCAGTTTGTCTATGCCCCCTCTCCACAAGTCGTCATCCACTGGCGCTCCGCGCGACTTGACGGGGTTATCACTTCCCATATCCGGTGCAAAAAAGCCCCATTACTGTTCGCCTTCCAGGGCCGGGCTTCTCCTGCCGGGATGAAACTCTCTCCCTCTGAACCTAGAAGCCTTCCAAAAGTGATGAAGACAATGCCGTGAGTGCCGGATCATAGTTTGATCCAAATTCGATCGGACGAACACGCACCCACCGATACAACGTGCATCGTCCATCGATTTCGCACATCGCGCCGGTTCAGTGCGGCGGCAGTCGACGGAGCAATCGCGACGGCTCGAACGGGGAGCCGAAGGCAAATCGCCGGACAGAGAAACCGGCAGCCTAAATCGCCGCACCGCCCTTGCCACCCTACCGTACAGCGTCGGGGGGAGGAGCCCTTGCGGTCCGGCCGCGCGATGATGCTGCCCGCCATATCGTCCATTCCTGGGGGAGACGGACATGCCCGATCGCATTCGTGTGATTGTCCACAATCAAAGCCGATTGCTGCGTGAATCCATCCTGAACATCCTGGATGATTGCTTCGAGGTCATCGATCCGCAAAGCCGGCTTGCCACGGGGCTGTCCCCGAAGACAGCATGGAACGGGCGGGCGAACGGAGCGGGCGACCGCTATGCCGGCGGATTCTCCGCCGGCGGGGCGGTGGTCACGCTGGAACCGCCGGCGGGCGACAGCGGCACCGGGCGGGCCGGCGAACGGACTGCGGACATCGTGCTGTTCGATCTCGCCTCGTTGAAGACCGACGCCTGGAACTTCCGCAGCTGGTACGGCGAGGACGCCAAGCTGGCGATGATCGCGGACGAGTTCTCGGCCCACCACATGCGGATGGCGCTGCGTTTCGGCGTGCGCGGCTATCTCCTGAACCGGATGGCGCCGGCCGCCTTCGTCCTGGCCCTGCGCCTGATCCATGCCGGCGAACCGGTGGTGCCGGAGGAATGCTTCGACTATTTCTCGCCCACGGCACTCCGCCGCGGCGGCGAGGACGGGTCGGCGGCCCAGCATGAATCCGAACTTCTGGGCTATCCCGGCCTCTACCCGCGCCATGCACGCATCCTGAAACTGATCATGGACGGATGCAGCAACAAGGAGATCGCGCGCGAAATGCTGATGACCGAGGATCTGGTCAAGCTGCACGTGCGCCACATCATGCAGACCATCAACGTCCGCAACCGCACCCAGGCCGCCCTGTGGGCCGCCCAGAGCGGCATCATCCAGGAGATGGAGTATTTCCTGGAGCGGACCGTACCCTAGGACCCGCTCCTTCGAAGCGTAACCTTGCGGGTTGGGGGCGCGTCGGCTATGCACCCTGCATGAGCGCCGACGCCTTTCCCGAATCCATCCGCCCCCATGCCGCCCCGCCCTCGGCATCCGAGGTGCGCCGTGCCACCGGCGTCGGCGCCATCGCCATCCTGCTGTGGTCGACGGCGGCACTGCTTACCTCGCTGTCCAGCGCCATGCCGCCGCTGCAACTGGTGGCGGTCACCTTCGGGCTGGCCTTCCTGACCGGCAGCACCATCGCGGCGGTGCGCGGACGCAGCGTGCTGGGCGCGATGCGCCAGCCGCTGCCGGTCTGGCTGGTCGGGGTCGGCGGTCTGTTCGGCTACCATGCCTGCCTGTTCCTGGCCTTCCACCTCGCGCCGACGTCGGCCGTCGAGGTCAATCTGCTGAATTACCTCTGGCCGCTGTGCATCGTGCTGTTCTCCGCCCTGTTGCCCGGAGAAAGGCTGAAGCCCGGCCACGTCGCAGGTGCGCTGTGCGGGCTGGCCGGCACGGCGCTGATCGTGTCGGGGCGCGGCGGCGGTCTGCACCTGGATGGCGGCAATCTGGCCGCCTACGGCGCGGCCCTGGCGGCGGCGCTGATCTGGGGCGCCTATTCGGTGCTGTCGCGCCGCTTCGGCTCCGTCCCGACCGAGGCGGTGAGCGGCTTCTGTCTCGTCACCGCTCTGCTGGGCCTGACCGGGCACCTGCTGTTCGAGGAGGCGACCGTCTGGCCGCAGGAGATGCTTGGCTGGCTCGTCCTGCTGGCGCTCGGCATCGGACCGGACGGGCTGGCCTTCTTCGTCTGGGATCACGGGATGAAGCGCGGCGACATACGGGCGCTGGGCGTGCTGTCCTATGCCGTGCCGCCGGCCTCCACCCTGCTGCTGATCCTGTTCGGTCAGGCGAGCGGCGGCTGGACGGTCTGGGCCGCCTGCGCGCTGATCGCCGGCGGGGCGGTGATGGCCAGCTGGGACATGATCCGCGGCAAGTGACCTACCCGACCGGCCGGTCCCCCCGCGCCTCCGCCAGCAGCCATTGCCGGAAGGCGGCGAAGGGCGGGTGGTTGGCCTTGCCGCGGGGGTGGACCAGGTAATAGGCCCGCGCGCTGCGGTGGGGCCGGTCGATGGCCGGGACCAGGGTGCCGTCTTCCAGCTCGGCGCGGACCAGCAGGGTCGGCAGCAGCGCGACGCCCAGCCCGGCCTCCGCCGCCTGGGCGGTCGTGGCGAATTGTTCGAACACCATGCCGGCACCGGGACGGGGCGCGAGGCCCTGGGCCGACAGCCACTCGTTCCAGGCATCGGCGCGGGTGCTGGTGTGCAGCAGCGGCAGCGACGGCAGGTCCGCCGGCTCCGTGACCGGATGCGCCTCAAGGAACCTGGGGGAGCAGACCGGCAGCACCTCCTCGTCCAGCAGATGGTCGCAGACGGCGTCGGGCCAGTCGCCGAACCCGTAATGGATGGCGGCGTCCAGGTCGTGCAGACGGAAGTCGAAGGGCGCCAGCTTGGTGGTGAAGTGGATGGTCACCTGCGGGTGCGCCGCCTGGAAGGCCGGCAGCCGCGGCACCAGCCAGCGCGTGCCGAAGGTCGGCAGGATGGCGAGGTTCAGCACGCCGCCCTTGGGCGCCGCGATGGTCCGCACGGTGGCCGCCGCGATCTGGCGCAGCGCGTCGCGGATCGGATCGGCATAGAGCGCGCCGGTCGGGGTCAGGCTCACCCGCTGGCCCTTGCGGGTGAACAGCGCGGTGCCGATCTGCTCCTCCAGCGCCTTGACCTGCCGGCTGACGGCGCCTTGCGTCAGCGACAGCTCCGCCGCCGCCGCGGTGAAGCTGCCGGTGCGGGCCGCCGCCTCGAAGGCGGTCAGCATGCTCATGGAGGGGAGAAGGCGGCGCTGCAGATCCATGACCGCTTCATTACCAAAGCTCATGACGGCAGGAAAGAAAGTCGTTTGCGCCCTGGCGTGCGGCACGGCACGGTCGGTATCCTGGAGATATCCGGAAAATTCCCATAGGCAGGGCGGGGCGGCATCGCGATGAAGACCGGTGGTCAGTTGATCGTCGAAGCGCTGGAGGCGCAGGGCGTGCGGCGGGTGTTCGGCGTTCCGGGCGAGAGTTATCTCGCCGTGCTGGACGCCCTGCACGACAGCCCGATCGAGATGGTCGTCGCCCGCCACGAAGGCGGCGCGGCGATGATGGCGGAAGCGCAGGCGAAGCTGACCGGCCGTCCCGGCGTCTGCCTCGTCACCCGCGGCCCCGGCGCCACCAACGCCGCCTCCGGCATCCACGTCGCCCAGCAGGACGAGACGCCGCTGGTCGTGCTGGTCGGCCAGATCGAGCGCGGCATGCGCGGCCGCGACGCCTTCCAGGAGGTCGATTACGGCAAGCTGTTCGGCGGCATGTGCAAGTGGGTCGCCGAGATCGACAGCGCCGACCGCGTGCCGGAAATGATCTCCCGCGCCTTCCACACCGCGATGGCTGGCCGGCCCGGTCCGGTGGTGCTGGCCCTGCCGGAAGACACGCTGACCGAGACCGCCGACGTCGCCGCCGCCCCGCGGGCGGAGCCGGTCGACAGCGCCCCCACCCCCGCCCAGCTGGCCGCCTTTGGCGATCTGCTGGGCAAGGCGGAACGGCCGCTTCTGGTCGTCGGCGGTTCCCGCTGGACGGAGGAGTCGGTCGCGGCGCTGCAAGTCTTCGCTGAGAAGCTGTCGCTGCCGGTGGCGGTCACCTTCCGCCGCCAGATGCTGTTCGACCATTGCCACCCCCTCTATGCCGGCGACATCGGGCTGGGCATCAACCCGAAGCTGGCGGCGCTGGTCAGGGACAGCGACCTGCTGATCCTGCTGGGCGACCGCTTCTCCGAAGTGCCGTCGCAAGCTTACGAACTGCTGGGCATCCCCGATCCCGGCAAGACGGTGGTCCACATCCACCCGGGTGCCGAGGAAATCGGCCGCGTCTATCGCCCGGCACTCGGCATGGTCGCCACGCCGGCCGCCTTCCTTGAGGCGACGGCCGGCGTGCCCGTGACGGGCAAGCCCGGCTGGGCCGCCCGCGCCGAAGCAGCGCACGCCGCCTACCTGGCCTGGAGCACCCCGCCCGACTCCCTTCCCGGCGACGTGCAGATGGGCCGCATCATGGCTTGGCTGGACGAGCGGCTTGAGCATGACGCCGTCTTCACCAACGGCGCCGGCAACTACGCCACCTGGATTCACCGCTTCCACCGCTTCCGCCGCTTCGGCACCCAGGTGGCGCCCGTCTGCGGCTCCATGGGCTACGGCCTGCCCGCCGCCATCGCCGCCAAGCTGCAGCACCGCACCCGCGACGTTCTGTGCTTCGCCGGCGACGGCTGTTTCCAGATGACGGGGCTGGAGTTCGGCACCGCCGTGCAGGAAGGCGCCGCCGTGATCGTGCTGCTGGTCGACAACGGCATGTACGGCACCATCCGCATGCACCAGGAGCGCGAGTATCCCGGCCGCGTATCCGGCACGATGCTGAAGAACCCGGATTTCGCCGCCTTCGCCCGCGCCTATGGCGGCCATGGCGAGACGGTGGAGACCACCGACCAGTTCGCCCCGGCCTTCGAGCGCGCCCGCGCGTCCGGCCTGCCGGCGATCATCCACATCAAGCTCGACCCCGAAGCCCTAACCCCGAGCCGGACGCTGTCCGAAATCCGTGCGGCGGGCAAGGGGAAGTGATTTAAGGAACCCTGCCCTCTCCCGTCCCGGGAGAGGGAGGGGCCCCACGAAGTGGGGAGGGTGAGGGGCCGGACAAGAATTGAGAACCGCAAGGTTCCTTGGATCGCCCCTCACCCTTCCCACCGCTTCGCGGCGGGCCCCTTCCCTCTCCCGGGACGGGAGAGGGACCATCTAACGCCTCGCTTTTTTATCCAAGGAGCCACCCGGTGCAGCACAGCGATATCCTCTCCCGTTTCGGCCTGACCTCCAGCGGAGCCGGGCTGACCGCCCGGTCGCCGGTGGACGGCGCCACGCTCGCCACGGTGGCGGAGACCGCGCCGTCGCAGGTGTCGGACATCGTCGCCAACGCCGCCCGCGCCTTCGAGGCGTGGCGCTCGGTTCCGGCCCCGCGCCGCGGCGAGCTGGTCCGCCTGCTGGGCGAGGAGCTGCGCGCCGCCAAGGAGGATCTCGGCCGTCTGGTTTCGCTGGAAGCCGGCAAGATCTACCAGGAAGGCCTGGGCGAAGTGCAGGAGATGATCGACATCTGCGACTTCGCCGTCGGCCTGTCGCGCCAGCTCTACGGCCTGACCATCGCGTCGGAGCGTCCGGGCCACTCCATGCGCGAGACGTGGCACCCGGCCGGTCCCTGCCTCGTCATCTCCGCCTTCAACTTCCCGGTGGCGGTGTGGTCGTGGAACGCGGCGCTGGCGTTGGTCTGCGGCGACCCGGTCGTCTGGAAGCCGTCGGAGAAGACCCCGCTGACCGCCGCCGCCTGCCAGATGATCTTCGACCGCGCCGTCGCCCGCTTCGGCGATGCGCCGGCCAACCTGTCCCAGGTCGTCCAGGGCGGCCGTGAGATCGGCGAGGCTCTGGTCGCCCACCCCGGCTTCCCCATCGTCTCGGCCACCGGTTCCACCCGCATGGGCCGCGAAGTCGCCAAG
This sequence comes from Azospirillum sp. BE72, assembly GCF_031455875.1. Classification (NCBI taxonomy): domain Bacteria; kingdom Pseudomonadati; phylum Pseudomonadota; class Alphaproteobacteria; order Rhodospirillales; family Azospirillaceae; genus Azospirillum; species Azospirillum sp. BE72. Next base: position 139,552 of record NZ_JAVDTO010000014.1, on the reverse strand, counting down.
GTGGTGGCGGAGCGCTTCGGCCGCTCGATCCTGGAGCTGGGCGGCAACAACGCCATGATCGTGGCGCCGTCGGCCGACCTCGACATGGCACTCCGCGCCATCCTGTTCTCCGCCGTCGGCACCTGCGGCCAGCGCTGCACCACGCTGCGCCGGCTGATCGTCCACCGCTCGGTCAAGGACCAGCTGCTGCCGCGCCTGAAGGCGGCCTACGCTTCCGTGTCGATCGGCAGCCCGCTGGAGTCCGGCGTGCTGATGGGACCGCTGGTCGATGCCGACGCCTTCAAGGCGATGCAGCGCGCGCTGGAGTCGGCGAAGGCCGAGGGCGGCACGGTGACCGGCGGCGAGCGCACGCTGACCGACCGCTTCCCCGATGCCTATTACGTCACCCCGGCCATCGTCGAGATGCCGGCCCAGACCGACGTGGTCCGGCACGAGACCTTCGCGCCGATCCTCTATGTCATGACCTACGACACGCTGGACGAGGCCATCGCGCTGCAGAACGGGGTGCCGCAGGGCCTGTCCTCCTGCATCTTCTCCACCGACGTCCGTGAGACGGAGCGCTTCCTGTCGGCCGGCGGGTCCGACTGCGGCATCGCCAACGTCAACATCGGTCCCAGCGGTGCGGAGATCGGCGGCGCCTTCGGCGGCGAGAAGGAGACCGGCGGCGGCCGCGAATCCGGCTCCGACGCCTGGAAGGCCTACATGCGCCGCCAGACCGCGACGGTGAACTACTCCTCGGCGCTGCCGCTTGCCCAGGGCATCAAGTTCGAGATCATGGGCTGATCGTATCTGTCCCGCGGCGTCATCGCCCCTTGCGACCGGCACCGCCCGGCGCGACACTTCCGCCATGAACGGTCGGGAGCAAGGGGCGATGGCGGACGCGGCAGCTCATACGCTTCTGGCGCGCCTGCAGGCCCTGCGGGCGGCGCCGGAACCGCTGGCGGCGCTGCTGGCCGATCTGCGCGGGATCGAGCATGGCGGCGATCCGCGCTTTGCCATGACACTCGACCATTATCTGGAAAGCTGGCTGGGCAGCCAGCCGCGCGAGGTGTTCCGGCTTGCCGGTCCCCGCCTGCTGATCCTCGCCCCGGCCGAGGCCGCCCCGCTGCTCGATGCGGGGGCCAGGGCGCTGGCGCACACCCTGTTGTCGCACGGCTTCGGCACGCTCCACACCGACCGCTACGATATGGCGACGGAAGGCGAGCGCCTGTTCGCCGACCTGTTTCCCAACGACGGCACCGCAGCCCTGCGCGAAGCGGCCGAACACGCCCCGACCGCGGCGCTCGCCCATCTGCTGGAGGTGGAGCGGGTCCTGCACGGCGCCGACATCGACAGCATTGTGCGCGAACAGCCGGTCTGGTCCTTTGCCGACAGCCTCGCCGATGGCCGCCCGGCGGTGGTTACCACCGAACTGGCCATATCGCTGGAGGAGCTGGAATCGCGGCTTTCCCTGTCGCTGCGCCGCGATTCCTGGCTGCGCCACGAGGTGGCGGTGCGGCTCGACCGCGGGCTGTTGCGCCATATCGCCCGCGATCGCAGCCGCGATCCCCGCCCCTTCGCCATCGACCTGCACACCGCCACCGCGCTGGACGACGGCTTCGACGAATTGGCACGCGCCATTCCGGCGGAGATGCGCGCGCGGATCACCGCGGAGCTTCCCTGCTGGGAACTTTCGCTGGCCCCGGCGCGGGTGGTCGCGGCGGCCGGACGGTTGGCCGACGCCGGCTTCGCGGTGGCGTTGGACCATGTGCCGATGGCGGCGCTGGCCGGGCTGGAACTCGGCGGGCTGGAGCCAGCTTTCATCAAGACACAATGGATTCGCGGAGCCTCCGGCGCCGCCGATCTGCTGACCGCCGCCGTAGAGCGTTTCGGCGCCGGGCGGCTGGTCCTCTGGCGCTGCGACGAGCCGGCGGCGCTGGAAACCGGCCACGCAGCCGGGGTCGCCCTGTTCCAGGGCCGCGCGGCGGACGCCGCCTCTGTCGCACCCTGGCATCCGAGCGAAAGCGTGCCGCGCCCCGTGGCGGAGGAACCGGAAGAGCCTGCCCCATCCGAAACAGCACAACCCACCCAGCCCCCACCCCCGGGCCTGCTCGGCCGCCTGTTCGGGCGCGGCTGACCGCCGCAGGACGTTTAGAAAGCCCCTCTCCCCTTGCGGGAGAGGGGCTTTTTCACAAAGCCAACTTCAACCCAGCCCCCACCGCCCCCCGGTTGACAGCCGGTCATTACGGGTTCCTAATAGTTAAAATGCCAATGAACGATGAAGGCGTCGGATGTCCATCCAAACGCCCGGCCAAGCTCCCGCCAAGCCCGCACCCTCTGCGGCGCCCTCCGGTTCCGCCCGCCTGCTGAATGCGACGGCCATCGGCCTTTTCGGTGCGGTCGGCCTGCTGTCCTACATCGGCCTCGGCCATGGGATGGAGGCTCTGTGGAACCCGACCGGCGCCGTCATCATCGCCGGCGGCATCGCCGTTTCCGCCCTGATGGCCTTCCGGGCGAGCGAGCTGCGCGCCGCCCTCGCCGCCCTCCGCACCATCTTCCGGGACGACGAGTCCATCGCCACCGACATCGCGGAACTGGTTGCCTTCGCCCGGCTCTACCAGCGCGGCCAGATCCAGCGGGCGGAGGAGCAGGGGACCAGGGCCGGCAGCCCGTTCCTGCGGCTGGGGCTTCAGCTGATCGCGGACGGCACGCCGGTCAACGATATCCTGCATGTGATGAACTGGCGCATCCAGAAGCTGATCGAACGGGAATCGGTGCAATCGCGCCTGTTCCGCACGCTGGCCGGCCTCGCACCCGCCTTCGGGCTGCTGGCGACGCTGGTCGGACTGATCGGCATGATGGCGCAGCTGGGCACCGCCACCATCGCCCAGGTGGGCGAGCACATGTCGGTCGCGCTGGTGGCGACGCTCTATGGCGTCGTGCTGGCCAACCTCGTCTTCAAGCCGATCGCCATCAAGCTGGAACAGCGCACCGCCCGGCGGGTGGCGATGCTGAACGTGCTGCTGGAGGGCATCATCCTGGTGCGGCTCGGCCGCTCGCCGACGGTGATCGCCGACGCGCTGGCCGAGTTCGTGCGCGAGCGCGGGGACGAACTCCATGGCACCTCGTGACGACAGGCCCGCGAACGGCGGTCCCACGCCGGATGACGCGGGGGATCTCGCCTCTCCGACCTGGGCGACCAGCTTTGGGGATGGTGGCGGGGCCGGCAACGGCATGCCGCAGGCCGGCGCGGAGGAGGATCAGGAGATCTGGCTGCTCAGCTACTCCGATCTGGTCACGCTGCTGCTGTCGGTGTTCGTCATGCTGCTGGCGATCACCAGCCTGAAGGACCAGCTGCCGACCACGCCCCAGCCGGAAACTCCGGCATTGTCGCAGCCGGCCACGCTTCCCGCACCCCGGCCGCTCCCGCCCCTCTTCGACGAACCGGCCCCGCAAGCCGAGCCTGCGCCGGCAGCCGATGCCGCGCCGCCCGATCCGCGGCCGCGCCTGGACGACGGCGAGGTGGCGGTGACGGCGCCCGACCGGGTGGCGGAGCGCTGGCGCGAGACGCTGGCGGGATTGGGCGTGCCGCGCAGCGTGGCGGTCGACGTGCGGCAGAACCGGGTCGGCATCGTCATCGGCGAAGGCATCCTCTTCGCTCCCGGACAGGCGGAGCTGACGCCGGGCGGCGACGGGCTGCTGCGCCGGCTGGCCCCGACGCTGGCGGCCACCCGTGGCGACATCGTGGTGGAGGGGCATACCGATCCCACACCGATCGGCAACCGCCGCTTCCCCTCCAACTGGGAGCTGTCGGGCGGCCGGGCGGCCAGCGTGGTGCGGCGGCTGATCGAGCTGGGGGTTGCGCCGGACCGGCTGTCGGCAGTGGGCTTCGCCGATACCAGGCCGCTCTCCACCGGCAGCGATCCGGCATCGATGGCGCGCAACCGCCGCGTCGCCATCACCATCCAGGCCGACGGCCTTCCGGAGGACATCCCGGCGGGACAGGAGCCAGGCCGGGCGATTCCATAGGGGCAGGGTTTGATTTGACGCAATGCCGCAACGCAACGAAGGGGGCTATGCTGGGATCCGGTGGTCGATCTGGTTGACGCATTGCCCTCCACCCCCCACGGCGCCGCCCCACGGGAGAAATCCACGGGAGCATCCAGGCGCCCCTTCCCCCGCCCGCCGGGGGAAGGCCGGGTGGGGCCTCGATGCAGTAGCACCGCCGCAGCAGTGCCGGGGCACTGCCGTAACCGCCACCATCCTGCACGGTTCCCGTTCCGCCCAATCGGCCGGAGTGACCATGTCCGTTCAAACCTCCGCGCGACCGTCCGCCGATCCACCTGCCGCCCCGGAATCCGACTCGGCTCCGGGCCGGGTCGTCGCGGTCCGTGGCTCCGTCATCGACATCCGCTTTCCCGAAACGGCACTGCCGCCGCTGTTCGACGCGGTGGAAATCCTGTGGGACGGTCCCGAGCGGCTGGTGGCGGAGGTACAGAGCCATCTCGACGCCGCCACCGTCCGCGCCATCGCGTTGCAGGGCACCTCCGGCCTGCGGCGGGGCACGCCGGCCCGCTCCACCGGCGGCCCGCTGACCGCCCCGGTGGGCGAGGCGGTGCTGGGGCGGCTGATCGACGTCATGGGGCTGGCGCGCGACGACGGTCCGGAACTGCCGCCCGACACGCCGCGCGCGCCGATCCACCGCCCTCCGCCTCCGCTGGCCCGGCGCAGCCCGCGCCGCGACCTGATGGAGACAGGCATCAAGGTGATCGACCTGCTGGCCCCGCTGGCCCGCGGCGGCAAGGCCGCGATGTTCGGCGGCGCCGGGGTCGGCAAGACCGTGCTGGTGATGGAGCTGATCCGCAAGATGGTGGAGCGCCACACCGGCATCTCCGTCTTCGCCGGCATCGGCGAGCGCTCCCGCGAGGGGCAGGAGTTGTGGGAGGAGATGAAGCGCTCCGGCGTGCTCGACCGCACCGCGCTCGTCTTCGGACAGATGAACGAGCCGCCGGGCGCCCGCTGGCGCGTCGGCCTGACCGCGCTGACCATCGCCGAGCATTTCCGCGACGAGGAACGGCGCGACGTGCTCCTGCTGATGGACAACATCTTCCGCTTCGTCCAGGCCGGCGCGGAAGTGTCGGGGCTGCTGGGCCGCCTGCCGTCGCGCGTCGGCTACCAGCCCACCCTGGCCAGCGAGATCGCCGAGCTTGAAGAGCGGGTGGCCTCCACCCCCGGCGCGGTGGTGACGGCGATCCAGGCGGTCTATGTCCCGGCCGACGACTTCACCGATCCCGCGGTGGCGGAGCTGTTCAGCCATCTCGACAGCTCCATCGTGCTGTCGCGCGCCATGGCGGCGGAGGGGCTCTATCCGGCGGTGGATCCGCTGAGTTCCACTTCCAGCCTGCTCGACCCGCTGGTGGTGGGGGAGGCGCATTACCGGCTGGCGGAGGATGTGCGCAAGACCATCGCCCATTACCGCGAACTGCAGGACGTCATCGCATTGCTGGGCATGGAGGAGCTGAGCGCCGCCGACCGTCTGGCCGTGCGCCGCGCCCGCCGCCTGCAGCGCTTCCTGACCCAGCCCTTCCTGGTGACCGAGTCCTTCACCGGCCATGGCGGCGTCAGCGTGCCGCTGGAGGAGACGCTGAAGGGCTGCCGCGCCATCCTGGACGGCGAGGGCGACGACTGGGCCGAAAGCGCCTTCTTCATGACCGGCACCCTGGATCAGGTGCGCGAGCGCGACCGCGCCGGGAGGGTGGGATGAGCGAAAATCCGGGGACATCCCCCTCCCCCGCCCAGCGGGGGAGGGTCGGGGTGGGGGCAAGCGCCGGCGCGGCCGAAAACATCCAAGCTGTGGCACCCCCTCACCCTAACCCTCTCCCCGGGGGGGAGAGGGGACTCAAGCGTGCGCGAGAGTTGTCCCTCATCGTCACCGCCCCCACCTCCGTCGCCGCGCAGCTCACCGGCCTCCGTCACCTCCGGGCGGAGGATGCCAGCGGCGCCTTCGGCATCTGGCCCGGCCATGCCGACCTGCTGACCGCCCTGGCGATCTCCGTCATCAGCTGGCGCGACGCCGACGGGCGGGAGGGGCATTGCGCCGTGCGCGGCGGGGTGCTGACCATCCGCGACGGCGCCCGGATCGCCGTGGCGACGCGCGAGGCGGCGGTCGGCGACGACCTGCACGCCCTGGAACGCGACGTGCTCGCCCGCTTCCGCCGCGACCGGGAGGAGGAGGGGGAGGCGCGCAGCGGCGCCCGCCGCATGCATCTGGCCGCGATCCGCCATATCCTGGCCTATCTGCGTCCCGACCGCCGGCCCTCCGGCCCCTTCGCCCCCACTCCCGACGGCGGGGAGGAGGCGCCATGAGCGACGACAAGAATCCGCTTCCCGGCAGCGTCCGCCGCCGCCGCGAACGGCGGGAGCGCTGGGCCCGCGAGGGCGAACGGCCGATGGGCCGCAACCTCGCCCTGATCGGCGCGCTGGGCTGGCTGGTGATCGTGCCGACGCTGGCCGGCCTGTTCGCCGGGCGCTGGCTCGACGAACGGGCGGGCGGCGGGATTTTCTGGACGGCGGCGCTGCTGTTCGCGGGCGTGGTGCTTGGCGGATGGCTCGCCTGGAACCGTATCGAGCAGGAGCGTTGACGTGATGACCGCCCCCTATCTTCTTCCCATCCTGACCGGGGCGCTGGCAGGGCTGGCGTTGGGAATCCTGTTCTTCCGCGGTCTGGCGGCGACCGCCCGGCTCTATGTGTCGGGCGGTATCCAGCGCGCGGTTCCGCTCTATCTGCTGCGGCTGGCATGCGCCACCGCCGGCTTCACCATCGCCGCCCTGTGGGGTGGGGCGGAAGCGCTGCTGGCGATGCTGGCCGGATTCCAACTCGCCCGCAGCCTCGTGGTCCGGCGCGAAAAGCGGGCGGAGGCGGGAACGCCATGACGGACTCGCCCCTGACGACGCCGGTTGTGTTTCTGCTGGGTCCGGTCCCGGTCACGCTGCCGGTCGTCGTCACCTGGGGACTGATGGCGGCGATGGCGCTGGGCTCCGTCCTGGCGACGCGGCGCCTGCGGGTGGAGCGGCCCGGCCGCGTCCAGACCGTGCTGGAGCTGGTGGTTGAGACCCTGCGCCGGCAGATCGCCGAGACGATGCAGGCCGACGCCACGCCCTTCCTGCCGCTCCTGGGCACGCTGTTCCTCTATCTGGCGGTCGCCAACCTGTCCGGGCTGGTGCCGGGGCTGAAGGCGCCGACCGCCTTTCTGGAGACGGCGGCGGCGCTGGCGCTGGTCGTTCTGCTGGCGTCGCAGGCGCTGGGCATCCGCCGGCGCGGCCTGTGGCCCTACCTGAAGGGCTTCGCCCACCCCACCCCGCTGCTGCTGCCGTTGAACATCCTGTCGGAACTGACGCGCGCCTTCTCGCTGTCGGTCCGACTGTTCGGCAACGTGATGAGCGGGGAATTCGTCATCGCCATCGTGCTGTCGCTGGCCGGCCTGTTCGTGCCGGTGCCGCTGATGGCGCTGGAACTGCTGCTGGGCCTCGTGCAGGCGTACATCTTCACCGTGCTGGCCGCGGTCTTCATCGGCGGCGCGGTCGGAACCATAGAAAAGGGATAGGAATCATGGATGTCCATTCGATCAGCATCCTCGGTGCCGCGCTGGCCGTCTCGGTCGGGGCCATCGGGCCGGCCCTGGCGGAGGGACGCGCCGTCGCCGCCGCGATGGAGGCCATCGCCCGCCAGCCGGAAGCCGCCAACACCCTGTCGCGCACCCTGTTCGTCGGTCTGGCGATGATCGAGACGATGGCGATCTACTGCCTCGTCGTGGCGCTGCTGCTGCTGTTCGCCAACCCCTTCGCCTGACCGCGGCAATTCCGGAGCCCGTCATGCATATCGACGGTTGGACGATTCTGCTCCAGGCGGTCAATTTCCTGATCCTGGTCTGGCTTCTGCGCCGCTTCCTCTACCGCCCCGTCCTGGCGGTGATCGCCGAGCGGCAGGCCGCCACCGAGCGAGTCCGCACCGAGGCGGAGGCCGCGCGCCAAGCCGCCGAAGCCGCACGCCGAAGCCTGGAGGACCAGCGCGCAACCCTGCCGGCCGAGCGCGACCGCCTGATCGCCGCCGCCCGCGCCGAGGCGGAGTCCGAACGCGCCGCCCTGCTCGACCGGGCGCGGGGCGAGGCCGACCATGCGCTGGAGGAGGCGCGCGCCCGGCTGGCCGAGGAGCGGGCGCAGGCGCTGGGCGCCTTGCAACGCCACGCCGCCGATCTCGGCACCCAGCTGGCGACCCGCCTGCTGCGCGACGCTCCGGCACGCGCCCTGACCCGCCCCCTGCTGGAGGAGGCCTGCGCGGCGGTGGAGTCGCTGACTGCCGCCCAGCGTCATGCCCTGGCGGACGGGGCAGAGTCGGTGCCGGTGCCGGTGCGTCTCGCCGCGGCCGGCCCGCTGCCGGACGAGGACGCCGCCCATGCCCGCGATCGGCTGGCGGCGGCATTGGACCGGCCGGTGGCGCTGGATCTCACCGAGGATCCGTCGCTGATCGCCGGGGTGGAGCTGCATTTCGCCCACAGCGTCGTCCGCCGCAGCTGGAAACAGACGCTGGCCGAGGCGAAGGAGGAGATGACCCGTCATGACTCCGCAAGAACCGATGCCGACCCCGTCGCTTGAGGACGCGCTCGACGCCTGGATGCCGGGCGCACTGCGCCGAGTGGACGGGCTGGATACCACTGCGCGGCTGGAATCGGTCGGGCGGGTGGAGTCGGTCGGCGACGGCATCGCCCATGTCTCCGGCCTGCCCGATGTGCGGGTGGACGAGTTGCTGCTGTTCCCCGGCGGGGTCGCCGGGCTCGCCATGGATCTGGATGACCGGATCGGCTGCGTCCTGCTGGGCGACGCCACGCGGGTCGCCGCCGGCGGCACCGTCCACGGGACCGGAACGGTCCTGCGCGTGCCGGTCGGCGATAGGCTGATGGGGCGGGTGGTCGATCCGCTCGGCACCCCGCTGGACGACGGTCCGCCCATCGAGGCCGACGGGTGGGAGCCGGTGGAACGCCCCGCCCCGACCATCGCCGAGCGCGCGGCGGTGTCAGAACCGCTGCTGACCGGCACCGCGGTGATCGACGCCATGTTTCCGCTCGGCCGCGGCCAGCGCGAGCTGCTGATCGGCGACCGCGCCACCGGCAAGACCGCCATCGCGGTGGACGCCATCCTCAACCAGACCGACGGCGACGTGTTCTGCGTCTATGTCGCCATCGGGCAGAAGGCGTCCGGCGTGCGTGCGGCGATCGAGGCGGTGCGCCAGGGCGGCGCCGCGGCGCGCACCCTGTTCGTCATCGCCGCCGCCGATTCCGCCCCCGGCCTGCAATGGCTGGCGCCCTATGCCGGCTTCACCATGGCCGAGCATTTCCGCGACAGCGGCCGCCACGCCCTGGTGATCGTCGACGACCTGACCAAGCATGCGGCGGTCCACCGGCAGCTCTCGCTCCTGCTGCGCCGCCCGCCGGGGCGGGAGGCCTATCCGGGCGACGTCTTCTACCTGCACAGCCGCCTGCTGGAACGGGCGGCCAAGCTGACGCCCGCCAAGGGCGGCGGGTCGCTGACCGCGCTGCCCATCGCCGAGACGCAGGGCGGCAACCTGTCTGCCTACATCCCGACCAACCTGATCTCCATCACCGACGGACAGGTCTGCCTCGACGCCAAGCTGTTCTACGAGGGACAGAAGCCGGCGGTGGACATCGGCCGCAGCGTGTCGCGCGTCGGCGGCAAGGCCCAGCCGCCGGCCCTGCGCACCCTGGCGGAACCGCTGCGGCTCGACTACGCCCAGTTCCTGGAGCTGGAGGTCTTCACCCGCTTCGGCGGACTGGTGGACGAGCGGACGCGCAAGGCGGTGGAGCATGGCCGGCGCATGCGGACCCTGCTGGCGCAACGGCACCTGTCGCCCCGCCCGCTGGCGGTCCAGGCGGCGCAGCTTCTGGCACTGGCCGACGGCACGCTGGACGGGCTGCCGCTGGAGGCGATGCCGCGTTTCCAGGCGGCACTGGCGGGTCTTGTCGCCGCCCACCCGCCGCGGATCGGCGAGACGCTGGACGACGCCACCAAGGCGGCGCTGCGCGACCTGATTGCGCAAGCTGCATCGGGCTTGACCGGAGCGGCACCATGACCGAACGGCTGGCGGAGGTCGAGGCACGGCGGGCCAGCGTGCAGGATCTGGAGGCGGTGACCGACGTCATGCGCTCGCTCGCCGCCATGCGGCTGCAACAGGCGCTCGGCACGCTGGCCGGCACCCGCGCCTATGCCGAGGTGATCGCCGGGGCGCTGGCCCAGGCCGCGGCCTTGCTGGACGATGCGCCGCCGCAATGGCCCGTCAACGGACACGGCCATTGCGCGTGGGTGCTGTTCGCGCCGGAGCACGGCTTCGTCGGCGCCTTCGCCGAAAAGCTGGTCGATGCGGCGCTGGCGGCACCGCCGGGCTGCGCATTGTGGGTGGCGGGGTCGCGCGGCGCCGCCCTGCTGGAGGAACGCGGCCGTCCGCCGGCCTGGAGCACGGCGATGGCGACCAACACCGACGCCGTCACCACCACCGCGCGGCGCATCGCCGAGGCGCTCTACCTCGCGGCGGCGGACGGGCGGCTGGGCCGGGTGGAGCTGCTCTACGGCCGGACAAATGCAGGCGCGCCGCCGGAACTGGTGCGCCGCCCCCTGCTGCCGCTCGGCCTGCCGCATGACGGCGCCCGGACGGTGCCGCCGCTGATCAACATGCCGCCCCGCGACCTGATCGCCCGGCTGGTGGACGAGTATGTCTTCGCCCTGCTGGCCGACGCCGCGATGGAGAGCTTCGCCGCCGAGAACGCCGCGCGCCTCTCCACCATGATGACGGCCCGCCACAACATCGAAACCACGCTGGACGAACTGACCGCCACGGCGCGCCACCTGCGCCAGGAACAGGTTACGAATGAACTGATCGAACTGGTGTCGGGAGCCGAGGCGATGGGGTGAGGAAAATGCCCTCTCCCGCTAGAATCCCTTCTCCCCCCTGGGGAGAAGGTTAGGATGAGGGGGTTCGGCGCAGCCGAAGAAATCCTCGAAGCGGTCCCCCCTCACCCCGACCCTCTCCCCGCTTTCGGCGGACCGGAGGTCGGCCTGTCGCGTCAGCGCAAACGAAGTTTGCGCGTGAGCGGGGGGAGAGGGAGGTTTGGGCGGGTTTCGCAAACGCCACCAGCAGTTCCGCCGCCACCAGGGCCGCGATCACCTCCGGCCGCTTGTCGCCGGTCAGCGCCGCACCGATGGGGCAGGTCAGCTCCTCCAGCGCGTGCACGTCCCGCCCGCGCGCCCTGAACCAGCGTTCGAACTTCGCGCGTTTCGTCGCCGAACCGATCATGCCGACATAAGCGGCGTCGCCCCGGCGCAGCGCCGCCTCGGCGATCTCGAAGTCCAGCGCGTGGCTGTGGGTCAGCACCAGATAACCGGCCCCGGCCGGTGCCCCCGCCAGCGGATCGAGCGGGCTGTCGGTCAGGATGCGCTCCACGCCCGCGGGTATCGTCTCGGGGAACTCCTGCGCCCGGCCGTCGATCCACTGCAGGCGCAGCGGCAGCGGGGCGAAGGCCGTCGCCATGGCCCGTCCGACATGCCCGGCCCCGAACAGCAGCAGGGTCGGCCGCGCGTCCAGCGCCCGGCGCTCCCGTTCCTGCAACGCGGCCACGGTGCCGCCGTCGGCCCGCTCCAGCCGCAGCACGACATGCCCGCCGCAGCACTGGCCGGTCGCCGGCCCCAGGGCCAGGTCGAGCGTCTCGGCGGCGGTGCCGTCCTCCAGCATCCGCCGCGCGGTGGCGATGGCGGTCCATTCCAGCCGTCCGCCGCCTACGGTGCCGGCGCAGGCCCCCCGCCCCACCAGCATGCCGGCCCCCTCCTCCCGCGGGGTGGAGCCGCGCGCCTCGGCGACAGTGACGAGCACGGCGGGGGCGCCTTGGGACAGCCAGTCGGAGAGGGTGATGGAGAGGGAGGTCATTGTTGGGGCGAAGCCGCCGCCCGCTCCCGCAGCGCCGCGATGCACGTCAACACCCGCTCCGGCGTGGCCGGCGCGTCCAGCTTCGGACACACCCGGTGCCCGGCGACGCTCGCCACCGCGTCGGACAGTGCGTGGAACACCGACATGCCCAGCATGAATGGCGGCTCGCCCACCGCCTTGGAGCGGAAGATGGTGTCCTCGCGGTTCGGCGCATTCTCCAGCAGCGCGACGTTGAAGATGCGGGGGCGGTCAGAGCAGGCCGGGATTTTGTAGGTGCTGGGCGCGTGGGTGCGCAGGCGGCCCTGCCCGTCCCACCACAGTTCCTCCATGGTCAGCCAGCCCATGCCCTGGACGAAGCCGCCTTCGATCTGCCCCCTGTCGATTGCCGGGTTCAGCGAGCGGCCGCAGTCATGCAGGATGTCCACCCGGTCGACGACATACTCGCCGGTCAGCGTGTCCACCGTCACCTCGGCGCAGGCCGCGCCATAAGCGAAGTAATAGAAAGGCGTGCCGCGCCCCGCCGCGCGGTCCCAATGGATCTTCGGCGTCTTGTAGAAGCCGGTGGCCGACAGTTGCACCCGCGCCATATAGGCGGCACGCACCAGATCGGCAAAGCTCATGTCCTGGTCGCCGACCACCACCCGGTTGCGCTCGAACCGCACCGCTTCCGGCGCGACGCCCCACTTGTCCGCCGCGAAGGCGACCAGCCTCTCCCTGATGGTGCGGGCCGCCGCCTGCGCCGCCTTGCCGTTCAGGTCGGAGCCCGACGACGCCGCGGTGGCGGACGTGTTGGGCACCTTGCCGGTGCTGGTGGCGGTCGCGCGGATGGTGGAGATGTCGACCTGGAACTCCTCCGCCACCACCTGGGCGACCTTGGTGTAGAGCCCCTGCCCCATTTCGATCCCGCCATGGTTCAGCTGGATGCTGCCGTCGGTGTAGACATGGACCAGCGCGCCGGCCTGATTGTAATGGCTGGCGGTGAAGGAGATACCGAACTTCACCGGCGTCAGCGCCAGCCCCTTGCGCAGGATGCGGCTCTTGGCGTTGAAGGCGCGGATCTCCTCCCGCCGCGCCCAATAGCCGCTGCTGTCCTCAAGCTGCGCGATCAACTCCGGCAGGATGTTGTCGGTGACGGTCTGGTGATAGGGCGTCAGGTTGCGGCCGTCCCTCTCGGGATCGCTGCCGTAGAAGTTCCGCTTGCGGATCTCCAGCGGGTCCTTGCCCAGCGCGAAGGCGATCTCGTCGATCACCCGCTCCGCCGCGACCATGCCCTGCGGGCCGCCGAAGCCGCGGAAGGCGGTGTTGGACACCGTGTTGGTCTTCAGCGGCAGCGATTCCAGCCGCGCCGCCGGATAGAAATAGCCGTTGTCGGCATGGAACAGCGCACGGTCGGTCACCGGCCCCGACAGGTCGGCGGCATAGCCGGCCCGTGCGGCGAACAGCATGTCCACGCCCTGGATCATCCCGCTGTCGTCGAAGCCGACGCGATAGTCGATCTCGAAATCATGGCGCTTGCCGGTGATCTGGAAATCGTCGTCGCGGTCGGGGCGCAGCTTGGCGGCGCGGCCGGTGCACCTGGCGACCAGGGCGGTGCAGGCGGCGAACAGGTTCGATTGCGTCTCCTTGCCGCCGAAGCCGCCGCCCATCCGCCGCACCTCCACCGTCACCGCGGCGTCCGGCACGTCCAGAATATGGGCGACGATGTGCTGCACCTCCGTCGGGTGCTGGGTGGAGACATGGATCAGCACCTCCTGGTCCTCGCCCGGCACCGCCATGGCGATCTGGCTTTCCAGATAGAAATGCTCCTGCCCGCCGATGGCGAGCCTTCCCTCCACGCGATGCTCAGCCTCGGCCAGCGCCGCATCGGCGTCGCCGACCCGCAGCGTCATCGGCGGAGTGACCAGCGTCCGCTCGCCGTCGCGGGCGGCGGCGATGGTGAGGACGGCGGGCAGTTCCTCATACTCGACCACCGCCAGCTTGGCGGCGCGGCGGGCCTGATCGCGGGTTTCGGCGGCGACGGCGAAGATCGGCTGGCCGACATGCTCGACCAGGGTCGAGGCGAACAGCGGCTCGTCATGCTTGCCCATGCAGCCGATGTCGTTCACCCCCGGCACGTCCTCGGCGGTGAAGACCGCCACCACGCCGGGAGCCTGCCTGACCGGCGACAGGTCGATGGAGCGGATGCGCGCATGCGCCCGGCTGCTGAGGCCAAGATAGACATGCAGCAACCCGGCCGGCTCGGCGATGTCGTCGACATAGACCGCTTCGCCGCTGACATGCTTGTGCGCGCTTTCATGCCGGCGGGAGTCATGGACGGCACCCTGGATGCGGTCCGGAGTGGCGGCGGGCGCGATGGGAGTCGTGACGTCAGGCGCCATGGAATCAGGCATGTGCAAGCCTCCGGTCGCCGACCAGGCGGGTGTCCGCCGCCGGGTCGCTGGTCTCGACATACAGCTTCATCAGCAAATTCTCGGCCACCATGGAGCGATAGCCCGCGCTGGCCCGCCAATCGCTCAGCGGCGTGTAGTCGCCGGCCAATGCGTCCATCGCCTGGGTCACGGTTTCTTCGGTCCAATGGCGGCCCAGCAGCACCGCTTCGGCCCCGCTGGCGCGTTTGGGCGTGCCGGCCATGCCGCCAAAGGCGATGCGGATGTCGGCCACCCTACCCTCGCCGTCCAGCGTCAGGCGGAAGGCGCCGCAGACGGCAGAGATGTCCTGGTCGAAGCGCTTGGCGATCTTGTAGGCACGGAACCGCACGCCCGCCGCCGGTTTGGGCAGGATCACCGCCTCGACGAATTCACCCTCGCGGCGGTCCTGCTTGCCGTATTCGATGAAGAAATCCTCCAGCGGCAGCTCGCGCGTCTCGCCGCCGCGGCGCAGCCGCAGGGTGGCGCCGCAGGCGATCAGCGCCGGCGGCGTGTCGCCGATGGGGGAGCCGTTGGCGATGTTGCCGCCGATGGTGCCCATGTTGCGCACCTGCTCCGCCCCGATGCGGCGGATCAGTTCGCCAAAATCAGGATAGAGCGCGGCGATCCGCTCTGCCGCGTCGCTGTAGGTCACGCCGGCCCCGATCACCAGCGCGTCGCCGCGATCCTCGATCCGCCGCAGGTCGCGGACCCGGCCGGTGTAGATCACCGTCGCCAGCACGCGCTGGAACTTGGTCACCCACAGCCCGACATCGGTCGCCCCCGCCACGATGGTGGCACCGGGATTGTCGAGCAGGAGTTGCGCCAGTTGCGGCACGGTGGCCGGCGCCAGGAAGCGGCGCCCACCGGCGCCGACGCTGAGGATTTCCTCGTCCCGCAGCGCCTTCAGCTTCTCCGCCATGGCATCCCGGTCGGCGAAATGGTCGGCATTCCGGTCGCCGATCCCGTACATGGCGTGGGCGGCGCGGACGATCGGCTCATAGCCGGTGCAGCGGCACAGGTTGCCGGCCAACGCGTCGTCGATCCGCTGCCCGTCGGGTCGGTCCTCGTTCAGGTAGAGCGCCAGCAGCGACATGACGAAGCCCGGCGTGCAGAATCCGCATTGCGAACCATGGCAATCGACCATCGCCTGCTGCACCGGATGCAGCGCGCCGTCCGGTCCCTTCAGATGCTCCACCGTCAGCAGCCGGCAGCCGTCCAGCGTGGCGAGGAAGCGGATGCAGGCGTTCACCGCCTCGTAACGCAGCGTGTCGCCGTCCAGCCGCCCGACCACCACCGTGCAGGCGCCGCAATCGCCCTCCGCACAGCCTTCCTTGGTGCCGACCCGCCGTTCCGACAGCCGCAGCCAGTCCAGCACCGTCAGGGTCGGATCGACCGCATCGATCTCCCGAAGCTCGTCGCCGAGATAGAAGCGGAGGCGCTGGCGCATGGCTGCTCCCGATGAACTGGTGACGATGTGACGCAGTATTTCACCGACGTCGACTCTGTCACCAGATCGGCAGCGCGGGAAAGAGTTTCAAATGATTTGCGAAGGAGCG
Organism: Azospirillum sp. BE72; assembly: GCF_031455875.1. Classification (NCBI taxonomy): domain Bacteria; kingdom Pseudomonadati; phylum Pseudomonadota; class Alphaproteobacteria; order Rhodospirillales; family Azospirillaceae; genus Azospirillum; species Azospirillum sp. BE72. Next base: position 123,620 of record NZ_JAVDTO010000014.1, on the reverse strand, counting down.
GTTGGGGTTTGCCCTCTCACGCACTCCCCTCCGGCGTCATCGTCGCCAATCCGCCATCCGTCCGCACCGACGCCAGCGTCAGCGCATGCCAGTAGAGGTCCAGCAGCGCCGCCGGCATGCCGCCCTGCTCATGCCCTTCCATCGGCAGGACGGCGGCGGCGTGGGCCAGCGCCGCGGTGGCGGCGTTCGGGCTGCGCGACACCGCGTCGCCCAGCAGCCCCAGCGTCTGGCCCAGTGCCGCCGCGTCGAAGCGCAGAAGCGCCGGCGGCACGGTGATCTGCGCCTCTCCCCCGCGCAGCCGGCCGACGGCGATGTAGACATGCAGCAGGTCCGGCCGCTCCTCCGGCCGCAGCAGGGCGGCGACGATGCGGTTGCCGGTCAGCGGTCCGGTGCCGTCGAACTCGTACATGGTGGCGCGCTCGCCCTGGCGGGTGGCGGCGAGGCCGGCGAGGCGGGCGGTCAGCGGCTCCCCGGCCCGGCGGGCGGCCTCGTCGAACAGGGCGGGATGGCTGCCGCCCTCGCTCAGCACCACCAGCGGCGCGTCGGTCGCCGCGGCGGCAGCCAGCAGCCGGGCCACAACGGCGAAGGGGTCGCTTCCCACTTCATCCGGTCCGGTTTCCAGCAGGCCGGCGCCACGGCGCAGCATCGCCTCGGCAAAGCTGATGTCGATATCCATGGCCCCAACCTTTCGCTCGTCTCGAAACCCGGCTCGTTTTAGGACGGGGCGCCTCCTCCGCTCAATGGTAACCGAAGCTGCCCGTCACCTTTCCGCGGAACACCCAATAGGAGTAGGCGGTGTAGCCCAGGATCGACGGGATCAGGAAGGCCATGCCGACCAGCAGGAAGACCTGCGTCTCCGGCGGGCTGGCGGCCTCCCAGACGGTGACGCCGGGCGGGATCAGGTGCGGCCACAGGCTGATGGCGAGGCCGAGATAGGACAGGGCGAACAGCGCCATGGACAGCACGAAGGGCGCCACCTCCCGGCTGTTGTCGATGGCCCGCCACAGGGCGAAGGCCAGCACCGCCGTGACGATCGGCACCGGTGACAGGAAGATCATGTTCGGCATGGAGAACCAGCGCTCGGCGATCTGCGGCAGCAGGAAGGGCGTCCACAGGCTGACCGCCGCGACCCCCGCCAGCACCACCAGCATCAGCCGCCGCGCCATGCGATAGCACCAGTCCTGCAGCGGCCCGATGGTCCGCCAGATCAGCCACGTCGCCCCCAGCAGCGCATAGCCCACCACCAGCGCCGCCCCGCAGAACAGCGCGAAGGGGGAGAGCCAATGCAGCATGCCGCCGACGAACTGCCGCCCCTCCACCGGAATGCCCTGGATGAAGGAACCCAGGATCACCCCCTGCGCGAAGGTCGCCAACAGCGATCCGATGAAGAAGGAGCGGTTCCACCAATGCCGGCCCGCCCGCGCCTTGAACCGGAATTCGAACGCCACCCCGCGGAAGATCAACGCGATCAGCATGACCAGCAGCGGGATGTACATCGCCGGCAGAACCACGGCGTAGGCGATGGGAAAGGCGGCGAACAGCCCCGCCCCGCCCAGGACGAGCCAGGTCTCGTTGAAGTCCCAGACCGGCGCCACCGTGTTCATCATGGTGTCGCGGTCCTCCTCCGTCGGTGCGAACGGGTACAGGATGCCGATGCCGAGGTCGAAGCCGTCCATCAGCACATACATGAACACCGCGAAGCCGACGATCCCGACCCAGATCAGGGTCAGAATGCTTCCTTCCGCAATCTCCTGCATGGGGGTCACTCCGCGGGTTCGATGGATTGGTCGGCGGCGGACAGCGGCCGTTTGGGGCTCTGCGCCTCCGGCGGCTGCGGCGCGTCATGCACATGCGTCGGGCCGATGCGCAGCAGGCGGATCAGGTAATAGGTGCCGGCGCCATAGATGATGGTATAGGCGACGACGAAGGACAGCAGCGAGATCAGCGCCGCTTCCGTCGTCAGCGACGGCGTCACAGCATCGGCCGTGCGCAGATGGCCCTGGACGACCCAGGGCTGGCGCCCGATCTCGGTGGTGAACCAGCCGGCCAGGATGGCGATGAAGCCGATGGGCATGCAGCCGACCAGCACGCGGAAGAACCAGTCGCTGCCGTACAGCCGGCCGCGGAAGCGCAGCACCAGATGCACCACCGCCACCGCCAGCATCACGAAGCCGATGGCGACCATCAGGCGGAAGGTCCAGAAGATGATGCGCGGGTCCGGCCGCTCGTCCGCCGGGAACTGCTTCAGGCCGGGGACGCTGCCGTCGAAGTCGTGGGTCAGGATCAGGCTGGACAGCGCCGGGATGCCGATCTCCCAGTGGTTGGTTTCCTTCTCCACGTCGGGAATGCCGAACAGGATCAGCGGCGCGCGCGGTCCGCCCTCCCAGTTGCCTTCCATCGCGGCGATCTTCGCCGGCTGGTGCTCCAGCGTGTTCAACCCATGCTCGTCGCCCAGGAAGATTTGCAAGGGCGCCAGCACGGTGATCAGCGCCAGCGCCATGCTCAGACCCAGCTTCGCATGATCGAAATGGCGGCGCTTCAGAAGGTAGAAGGCGCTGATGCCGGCGACCACGAAGCTGGTCGTCAGGAACATCGCCGTCACCATATGGGCAAGGCGATAGGGGAAGGACGGGTTGAACACCACCTGCCACCAGTCGGTGACGAAATAGCGGCCGTCCCTGATTTCGAAGCCGGCCGGCGTGTGCATCCAGCTGTTGGCCGACAGGATCCAGAACGTGGACAGCAGCGTCCCCAGCGCCACGAGGCAGGCGGCCATCAGGTGGATGCCGCGCGGCACGCGGTCCCGCCCGAACAGCATGATGCCGAGGAAGGCGGCCTCCAGGAAGAAGGCGGTCACCACCTCGTACTGGATCAGCGGGCCCAGGACGTTGCCCACCGTGTCGGACCAGCGGCTCCAGTTGGTGCCGAACTGATAGGACATCACGATGCCGGACACCACGCCCAGGCCGAAGGACAGCGCGAAGATCCGCGTCCAGAATTCCGACAGGCTGCGGTAGATGCCCTTGCCGGTGCCCACCCACAGCGCTTCCAGCAGCGCGATCCAGCAGGCAAGTCCCACCGTAAAACTGGGAAAAAGGATGTGGAAGGAGATCGTGAACGCGAACTGAATCCGCGACAGGATCAATGGATCGAGTTCCATGGCCGCCGCCTCTTTTTGTTTGGGCGCGTGGAAACGCACACGCCGGGCAGGTGCCCGGCGCCGATGTGGCAAGAGGCGATGTAGAGTGAGCGACTGCCGCGGAAAGGGGACTAGTCTTTCAGGCTTAAACCCGACAGCACAAGGGATTGGCGGGACATACGGAGTGATTGGGGCCGGTCAGTGGGGCGGATAGACCGCGGTGATGCCGGAAATGATTGTCTGCGCCGCCAGTGCCGCCAGCACGATGCCCAGCACCCGGCTGACCGTGTGGATCACCGTGCGGCCCAGCAGCCGCCCGACCCGGTCGGCGCCCAGCAGGATCAGCGTCACCCCGCCGATCACCGTCGCCGCCGCCCCCAGCACGCTGACCTGTCCCGCCACCGTGCCCCCGGTGCGGTCCATCAGCAGCAGGATGGAGGTGATGGCGCCCGGCCCGGCGATCAGCGGCACCGCCAGGGGGAAGACCGCGATGTCGTGGGCGTCCTCGTCGGTCATCGCCTCGCCGGTGTCGCGCTCCTTCCGTTCGGAGCGTTTGGCGAACAGCATCTCGAAGGCGATCCAGAACAGCAGCGCCCCGCCGGCGATGCGGAAGGCTGGCATCTCGATCGACAGGGTCTGCAAGACGACCTTGCCGAAATAGGCGAAGAAGACCAGCACAACGAAGGCGATGGCGGTGCCGCGCAGCGCGATGATGCGCTTGTGGCGGTCTTCGAATCCGCGGGTCAGCGCGATGAACAGCGGCACCAGCCCGGGCGGATCGACGACGACGAAAAAGACGACGAGATTGCTGATGTAGTCCGACAAAGCCGGCTCCAGCCTTTTGTGATTGTGGATTGGAAGCACCAAATCATAAGCGTGACCGTGCAAGGTGTCACCCCTGGACCAGGCATATCCCCCTCTCCCCCCCGGGGAGAGGGTCGGGGTGAGGGGGATGCACTGCGTGACTATCCCGAGAATCCTCGCCGCGCGTCCCCCTCACCCTAACCCTCTCCCCGCTTTCGGCGGACCGGAGGTCCGCCTGTCGCGTCAGCGCAAACAGAGTTTGCGCGAGAGCTGGGGGGAGAGGGGACTGCCAGCGCATGGGCGAACGCCTCCACCCCCTGCACGCCCGCCGGGGTCAGCCCGTAGGTGCCGCGCCCCACCCGCTCGAACCAGCCGTAGACATTGCGCAGCAGCATCGGCCCGACATCCTTCGGCGCCCCCGCTTGGCGCAGCGCCGCCACGGTCAGCGGCCCGTCGCGCAGCATGCGGGCGATGCGCAGCGCGTCCTGGCGATAGGCGGTGACGATGGCGACGCGGGTGGAACCGCCGCAGTTGGGATCGCCGACCCGGCGGGCATGCTCCCCCAGCAGCCGGTGGGTGCGCTTCTTGTCCTTGCGCGGACTGTAGGGAACCGGATCGAGCAGCACGGCGACGCGCTGCCCCTCCGCCAACCCCGGATCGACCATCAGCAGGCCGAGCCCCAGCCGCCGGCAGAGCTTCTTCACATCCCCGTCCAGCGGCGACGGCCCGGTGGCCTTGCGCCCCGGCTGCGGCACGGCGAGATAGACGCTGTCGCTGATGGCCAGCCGGTCCACCCCCTGCAGCACGAGGTCGAGCGTGAAGCGCTTTTTCAACTCGACGATCACCGGCGGCTCGCCCCCCCGCATGGCGACGAGGTCGCAGCCGTGGATCTCCGCCTTCACGTCATAGCCCTGGGCTTCCAGGAAAGCCTTCACGGGCGCGTAGAGGTCGGTTTCGGCGGTGACGGTCAAAAGTCGCCTGTCAGCACATCGATGGCGCGGCGGATGTCGGAATGGGCATCGGATGCGGAAGCGACGACAGTGCCGATCTGCGTAACGGGCAAAGCGACGATCTGCGGCGTCGCGACGACAAATGCCTCGTTGCCGACCATGATCGACGGCATGATTTTGGGAATTGCGGTTTCAACTTCGGACGACCGGATCAACGGAACCACAACACGGGTTCTGTCGATACCGACATAATCACCCTGAACGATCAAGAGATAGGGAATGGGGTGATTCTTCTTTCCCTTCGCCGCCGGGTTGAGACAGACGTCCAGAAATCTCATTCGAAATTCCGGTACTCTTCACCAAAAAGGCCCAGTCGGTCCACCAACGCATCGTAGGCGGCAAACGCCGCCCGATTGTCCTCCATCCATTTCTTCTTTTCGGCTTCGATGGCAGACACACGCGATGCATTTTCCAGCCTATCGGAAACGGGAGGCTCATTCTTTTTGGCTGGATCGATCCTGGACATCGAACGGCTCCCGATCATGCATCACTGAGCTAAGAATAGTGCCGCGGCTCCAGCCTGTCCAGTTCAGGGCCGTCGCAATCAGGAGCGGGAAGGACCTGCGCCCTTCCCGCTTCCGCTCGTCAAGCCGCCGCCTTCTGCTTGCGCAGAATGCCCAGGATGTCCGACGCCGCCTTCGGGATGTTGGTGCCCGGCCCGTAGATGGCCGCGGCCCCCGCCTTGTAAAGGAAGTCGTAATCCTGCGGCGGGATCACGCCGCCGCACACGACGAGGATGTCGCCGGCGCCCTGTTTGCGCAGTTCCTCGATCAGCTGCGGCACCAGCGTCTTGTGGCCGGCGGCCTGGGACGACACGCCGATGACGTGGACGTCGTTCTCCACCGCCTGACGAGCCGCCTCGTCCGGGGTCTGGAACAGCGGGCCGATGTCGACGTCGAAGCCGATGTCGGCGAAGCTGGTGGCGATCACCTTGGCGCCGCGGTCGTGGCCGTCCTGGCCCATCTTCACCACCAGGATGCGCGGCCGGCGGCCCTCCTCGGCGGCGAAGGATGCCACCTCCTCCTGGATCTTCTTGAAGCCCTCGTCGCCCTCATAGGCCGAGCCGTAGACGCCCGAGACCGAGCGGATGACCGCGACATGGCGGGTGAAGGCCTTCTCCAGCGCGTCGGAAATCTCGCCGACGGTGGCGCGGGCGCGGGTGGCCTCCACCGACAGGGCCAGCAGGTTGCCGGTCTTCTCGGTGGCCGCCTTGGTCAGCGCGGCCAGCGCCTCCTGGCATTTGGACTCGTCGCGGGTGGCACGGATCTGCTTGAGCCGCGCGATCTGCGCCTCGCGGACGGCGGTGTTGTCGATGTCCAGCACGTCCACCCCCTCGGGGTTTTCCGGACGGTACTTGTTGACGCCGACGATCACCTCCTCGCCGCGGTCGATGGCGGCCTGACGGCGGGCGGCGGCCTCCTCGATCAGCAGCTTGGGCATGCCGCTCTCGACCGCCTTGGTCATGCCGCCCATCTCCTCGACGCGGCCGATCAGCTCCAGCGCGGCGTTGGCGAGGCTGTGGGTCAGATGCTCGATGTAGAAGGAGCCGCCGAGCGGGTCGACCACCTTGGTGACGCCGGCCTCCTCCGCGATGATCAGCTGGGTGTTGCGGGCGATGCGGGCGGAGAATTTGGTCGGCAGTCCCAGCGCTTCGTCGAAGGCGTTGGTGTGCAGCGACTGGGTGCCGCCCAGCACCGCCGCCATCGCCTCGATGGTGGTGCGGATGACGTTGTTGTAGGGGTCCTGCTCGGTCAGCGAGACGCCTGAGGTCTGGCAGTGGGTGCGCAGCGCCAGGGAACGCGCGTCCTTCGGCTGGAACTTCTCCTGCATCAGGGAGGACCACAGCAGGCGCGCGGCGCGCAGCTTGGCGATCTCCATGAAGAAATTCATGCCGATGGAGAAGAAGAAGGACAGGCGCGGCGCGAACTTGTCGACCGGCAGGCCCTTCGACATCGCCGCCCGCACATATTCCAGACCGTCGGCGATGGTGAAGGCCAGCTCCTGCACCGCCGTCGCCCCCGCCTCCTGCATGTGGTAGCCGGAGATCGAGATCGAGTTGAACTTCGGCATGTGCTGGGATGTGTACTCGATGATGTCGGCGATGATCCGCATCGAGGGTTCGGGCGGGTAGATATAGGTGTTGCGGACCATGAACTCCTTGAGGATGTCGTTCTGGATGGTCCCGCTCAGCTTGTCCTGAGAAACGCCCTGCTCCTCCGCCGCGACGATGTAGCCGGCCAGGATCGGCAGCACCGCGCCGTTCATCGTCATCGACACCGACATCTTGTCGAGCGGGATGTCGGCGAACAGGACCTTCATGTCCTCGACGCTGTCGATCGCCACGCCGGCCTTGCCGACATCGCCGACGACGCGCGGATGGTCGCTGTCATAGCCGCGGTGGGTGGCGAGGTCGAAGGCCACCGACAGGCCCATCTGGCCGGCCTTGAGGTTGGCCTTGTAGAAGGCGTTCGACTCCTCAGCGGTGGAGAAGCCGGCATATTGCCGGATGGTCCAGGGCTTCACCGCGTACATCGTGGCGCGCGGGCCGCGGGTGAAGGGCGGGAAGCCGGGCAGCGTGTCCAGCTCCAGCCCTTCCAGGTCGGCGGCGGTGTAGAGCGCCTTGACGTCCAGCCCTTCCGGGGTCTTCCAGACCAGCTTGGAGATATCGCCGTCGGCGCCGAGATCCTTGGCGGCCAGCTTGTCCCAATCGGCAAGGGTCTTCTTCGGGAACTCGGTCATCGACGCCTCCTGAGGGCTTCTTATGGGCGCAGGTAATGTTGGCAGTGCGTTTCCTCCCGAAACCCCTCTCCACCCTCGGCGGACCGGCGGTCCGTCCGACAGGTGGAGAGGGGTTGGGGGTACGCTTCCTCTCGGTACTGTTCTTCTTATTATACGGTTACGCGAATTCCACGATCTTCTGATCGACCGCCAGGCTGCTGCCCGGGGCTGCGTGGATTTTCGCGACCGTTCCGTCCTGCGCGGCGCGCAGAATGTTTTCCATCTTCATGGCCTCGACCACGGCCAGCACCTCGCCGGCCTTGACCTCCTGGCCTTCCGTCACCGCCAGCGACACCAACAGGCCCGGCATCGGCGACAGAAGGAACTTCGACATGTCCGGCGGCGCCTTCACCGGCATCAGGGCGTCGAGCTTCGCCGCCTTCGGGGTCAGCACCTTGACGATGGCCTGCGAGCCGCTGTGATGCAGGCGATAGCCGACGCCGACGCGGTCGACCTGGACGCAGACATGGTTGCCGTTCACCGTGCCGCGGAACAGCGGTTCGCCCAGTTGCCAGTCGCTCCACACCGTGTGGTGCTTGCCGTCGATGTCGACGGTGTAGCCGATACGCTGCGGGCTGCCTTCAGCCGGATGCAGGTGCACCGGATGCCGGGTGCCGTCCAGCACCACCACCCAGTCGTCGCGCACTTTGGCCTTGTTGCCAGCCATCTTGCCCGAGATCTGGATGTCGCGGTCGTTCAGGCTGCGGTGGATCACCGCGGCGACCGCGATCAGCACCGCCGGGTCTTCCGGCGGCAGGTCCGAGGCGTGGAAGCCGGTCGGGTATTCCTCGGCGATGAAGTTGGTGGTCAGCCGCCCGTCGACGAAGCGCTGGTTCGCCATCAGCGAGGCCAGGAACGGGATGTTGTGGCTGACGCCGCGGATGTAATACTGGTCCAGCGCCTCGCGCATGCCGGCGATCGCCGCGTCGCGCGTCGAACCCCAGGTGCAGAGCTTGGCGATCATCGGATCGTAGTACATCGAGATCTCGCCGCCCTCGAACACGCCGGTGTCGACGCGGACATGCGGATCGGCGGCCGGCGGCCGGTAATGGGTGAGACGGCCGGTCGAGGGCAGGAAGTTGCGGAAGGGATCCTCGGCATAGACGCGCGCCTCGACGGCCCAACCGTTCAGTTGCACGTCCTCCTGGCGGATCGTCAGCTTCTCGCCGTAGGCGACGCGGATCATCAGTTCGACGAGGTCCAGGCCGGTGATCAGCTCGGTGACCGGGTGTTCGACCTGGAGACGGGTGTTCATCTCCAGGAAGTAGAAGTTGCGCTCGGCATCGACGATGAACTCGACCGTGCCGGCCGACTTGTACTGCACCGCGTTGGCCAGAGCCACCGCCTGCTCGCCCATCGCCTTGCGGGTGGCGGCGTCGAGGAACGGGCTCGGCGCCTCCTCGATGACCTTCTGGTGGCGGCGCTGGATCGAGCATTCGCGCTCGTGCAGGTACAGACAGGTGCCCTGCCCGTCTGCCAGCAGCTGGATTTCGATATGGCGCGGCTGCTGGATGTACTTCTCGACGAAGACGCGGTCGTCGGCGAAGCTGGAGCGCGCCTCGTTGGTGGCCGAGCGGAAGCCCTCGCGCGCCTCCTCGTCGTTCCAGGCCACGCGCATGCCCTTGCCGCCGCCGCCGGCCGACGCCTTGATCATCACCGGATAGCCGATGTCGCGGGCGATCATCACCGCCTCTTCATCGTCGGCGATGACGCCGAGATAGCCGGGGACGGTGGAGACGCCGGCTTCCTTCGCCAGCTTCTTGGACTCGATCTTGTCGCCCATGGCCTGGATGGCGTGGGCGTCCGGACCGATGAAGGCGATGCCGGCGGCCGCCAGCGCCTCCTGGAACTCGCGCTTCTCCGACAGGAAGCCATAGCCGGGGTGGACGGCCTGGGCGCCGGTCTTCTTGCAGGCATCCACGATCTTATCGATCAGCAGATAGCTCTGGGCGGACGGCGCGGCTCCGATGTGGACGGCCTCGTCGGCCATCTCGACATGAAGCGCGTTCTTGTCGGCGTCGGAATAGACCGCGACGGTCTTGATGCCCATGCGGCGTGCCGTGCGGATGACGCGGCAGGCGATCTCGCCACGGTTGGCGATGAGGATCTTCTCGAACATGCTGCCGGCCCTCACAGCGGAATGTTGTCGTGCTTGCGCCAGGGGTTCTGGAGCTGCTTGTTCTTGAGCATGGACAGCGCCTTCGTGATGCGGCGGCGGGTGCCGTGCGGCATGATGACGTCGTCGATGTAACCGCGCGACGCGGCGACGAAGGGATTGGCGAACTTCTGCTTGTACTCTTCCGTACGCGCCTCGATCTTCTCGGCGTCGCCGATGTCGCTGCGGAAGATGATTTCCACCGCACCCTTGGCGCCCATCACCGCGATTTCCGCGGACGGCCACGCATAGTTCACGTCGCCGCGCAGATGCTTGGACGACATCACGTCGTACGCGCCGCCGTACGCCTTGCGGGTGATGACCGTCACCTTCGGCACGGTGGCCTCGGCGTACGCGTACAGCAGCTTGGCGCCGTGCTTGATGATGCCGCCATACTCCTGGCTGGTGCCGGGCATGAATCCGGGGACGTCGACCAGGGTCAGGATCGGGATTTCGAAGGCGTCGCAGAAGCGCACGAAGCGCGCGGCCTTCTTGGAACTGTCGATGTCCAGGCAGCCGGCCAGCACCATCGGCTGGTTGGCGACGATGCCGACCGTGGAGCCGTTCATGCGGGCGAAGCCGATGATGATGTTCTTGGCGTATTCCGGTTGCAGTTCGAAGAAATCGCCCTCGTCCACGATCTTGAGGATCAGTTCCTTCATGTCGTAGGGCTTGTTCGGATTCTCCGGCACCAGCGTGTCGAGCGAGAAGTCCTCGCGGTCGAGCGGATCGACGCAGGGGCGGACCGGTGCCTTCTCACGGTTCGACGAGGGCAGGAAGTCGACGAAGCGGCGCAGCTGCAGCAGCGCCTCGACATCGTTCTCGAAAGCCAGATCGGCCACGCCCGACTTGGTGGAGTGGGTGACGGCGCCGCCCAGTTCTTCCGCGGTCACGACCTCGTGGGTGACGGTCTTCACCACGTCGGGGCCGGTGACGAACATGTAGGAGCTGTCCTTCACCATGAAGATGAAGTCGGTCATGGCCGGCGAATACACCGCGCCGCCGGCGCACGGCCCCATGATCAGCGAGATCTGCGGGATGACGCCCGACGCGTCGACGTTGCGCTGGAACACCTCGGCATAGCCGCCGAGCGAGGCGACACCCTCCTGGATGCGGGCGCCGCCCGAATCGTTCAGCCCGATCACCGGCGCGCCAACCTTCAGCGCCTGGTCCATGATCTTGCAGATCTTCTCGGCATGCGCCTCCGACAGCGCGCCGCCGAAGACCGTGAAGTCCTGGCTGAAGACGAAGACGAGGCGGCCGTTGACGGTGCCGTGGCCGGTCACCACGCCGTCGCCCGGGACCTTCTGGTTCTCCATGCCGAAGTCGATGCAGCGATGTTCGACGAACATGTCGAACTCCTCGAACGACCCTTCGTCGAGGAACAGCTCGATCCGCTCGCGCGCGGTCAGCTTGCCTTTGGCGTGCTGGCCGGCGATGCGCTTCTCACCGCCGCCCAGCCGCGCCGCGGCGCGCTTGGACTCCAACTTGGCCAGAATGTCTTGCATCGGGCGTTCCCATATCTTTGGCGTCGCAGTGACGGTCCCCGCTCCGGCGTCGAGCGACGCAATCATTCACCGGAACGCCGCGGATTATTCACAAACTTCGCAGCGCTTCAAACAGCCTCTTTGCAAAAACGTGCGAAGTTGCGAAGCCCTTTGCAAATGCGGCTTTACGCTTGCTAAGATTGCGAAGAACGGCGGATTTCCAAGGCCGTCCGGTGGGCGGGATTTTATACGCATGCAAAAGAAGCTATTCCTTGGCTACAAGCTGCGCCGCCTGCGCGAACAGCGCAGCCTGACCCAGGCGTCGCTGGCCAAGACTCTGGAGCTTTCTCCCAGCTATCTCAACCAGTTGGAGAACAACCAGCGTCCGCTGACCCTGCCGGTCCTGATGCGGATCGCCGCCACCTTCGAGCTGGAACTGTCCGCCTTCCTGGAGGATGAGGACAGCCGGCTGGTCTCCGACCTGCGCGAGGCGCTGGCCGATCCGCTCTTCGCCGGGGCGCCGCTGACCGCGGGCGAACTGCGCAGCGTGGTGGGCTCAAGCCCCGAACTGGCCCGCCGGGTGCTCAGCCTGCATCAGGCCTATCAGAAGCTGCATGAGCGGGTGCAATCGCTGGCCGACAGCCTGTCCAACCGCGAACCCAGCAGTCAGGAGGGCGACAGCTTCGCCGGCCCGCAGTTCCCCTACGAGGAGGTGCGGGACTATTTCCACTACTGCAACAACTACATCGGCCCGCTGGACGAGGCAGCGGAGCGGCTGTGGGACTCCGAGAAAATCCATTCAGGGTCGCTGCTGAACGAATTGGCGGCCTATCTGAAGCGACGGCACGACGTGCGGGTGAAGATCGTCGCCGACGAGGCGGGGGAGACCGCCATGCGCAGCTACGATTCCTCCACCGGCACGCTGCGCCTGTCCGCCTTGCTGACCAGTTCCAGCCGCGCCTTCCACATGGCGAACCAGATCGCGTTGCTGGAATTCGGCGACCAGATCGACGAGCTGGTGGAGCAGGCGAAATTCTCCAGCGAGGACGCCCGGTCGATCTGCCGGGTCGGGCTCGCCAACTATTTCGCCGGTGCGCTGGTGATGCCCTACCGTGCCTTCGCCGCCCAGGCCCGCGCGCTGCGCCACGATGTGGAACAGCTGCAAAGCCGCTTCTCCGCCAGCTTCGAGCAGGTCTGCCACCGGCTGTCCACCCTGCAGCGGCCGGGCGCCCGCGGTCTGCCCTTCTATTTCGTGCGGGTCGACATGGCCGGCAACATCACCAAGCGCCATTCCGCCACCCGTTTCCACTTCGCCCGTTTCGGCGGCGCCTGCCCGCTGTGGAACGTGCACGAGGCCTTCGCCCAGCCCGGCAAGATCCTGGTGCAGTTCGCCCAGATGCCCGACCGCACCACCTACATCAGCATCGCCCGCACGGTGACCAAGCGCGGCGGCGCCTATCTCAAGCCGTCGCGCCAGTTCGCCGTCGGGCTGGGCTGCGAGGCCAGCCACGCGCCGGAGTTGGTCTATGCCGCCGGCATCGACATCACCGACGTCAAGGCCGCGGTGCCGATCGGCGTCAACTGCCGCCTGTGCGAGCGCACCGATTGCCAGCAGCGCGCCTTCCCGCCGATCGGCAGTGAGTTGCGGGTGAACGAGCACCACCGCAGCTTCGTCCCCTACCTCTTCAACCCGCCGGATGCTCCACTCCGCTGACCGGACCACCGGAAGGAGAGCCCAGTTGGCCCGCCGCTTGCTGAGAACGGGTCGCAAGATCGGAAAAGCTGTGCCGATGGGCATGTCCGGCCCCGATCTCTGCAAGCTGCGTTGCATTTTGCCAATGGCGGGTCATGGACGGTGACAATCTGCATCACGCCCCCGGCGGGAGGGTGACGGCCTTCGCCCCGGAGGCGCTGGCCCGCATGCTGTCGGTATCGGCCGCGGCACTGGCCCAGGCGCGCAATGTCGCGCTGGACGTCAGCGTGCTGAACGGCACGCCGCCGCGGCTGGTCGGCGATGCCGGGACCGTGGGTGCGCTCTGCACAGCACTCGCCGCGAGCGCCATCGCCAGCACCGATCCGGGATCCGGCCGGCTGGAGGTCCGCCTGTCGGCCCTGCCGGTGGGGGAGGAGCGGGTGACCCTGCGGGCGGAACTGGCCGGCCGCTTCGACCCCGATGGCGGCCCAAGTGGCGGCGATCGCTTCTGCCACGAACTCGCCCGCCGTCTGCTGGCGGCCCTGGGGGCACAGATGGGCATGGACCATGGGGTGGACGGCATGCGGCGGGTGACGCTGGACATGCCGGTCGCCCTGCCCTCCCGCACCACCGATGCCGACCGGCTGATGAACTGGGCCCGCTCGCGCGGCGGCCGGCTTCTGGTGGTGGACGACAGCGCCACCAACCGGATGGTGGTGGCCGGGCTGCTGGCCAAGGCAGGATTTTCGGTCGAGACCGCCACCGGCGGGGCTGAGGCCGTGGAGGCCGTCGCCCAGGCGCCGGTGCCGCCCGAAGCGGTGCTGATGGATGTCGCCATGCCGGATATGGACGGGGTGACGGCTACAACCACCATCCGCTCGCTGGGCGACGAGCGAGCCCGCATCCCGATCATCGCCGTCACCGCCAACGCCCAGCCGGAGGACCGCGTCCGCTGCCTCGCCGCCGGGATGAACGACTACCTGACCAAGCCGGTCCGCCGCGCCGATCTGCTCGGCGCGCTGGAACGCTGGCTGGCGCCGCTGCAGGCGTGAGAGTTTAAAAGGACGAATCCGGCTCCTTCAGGAACGCCTCCTCCTCCGGGGTGCTTGGGCGACCGAGGACGGCGTTGCGATGGGGGAAGCGGCCGAAGCGCTGGATGATCTCGCGGTGACGCAGGGCATAGCGCACCGTGGTCTCGTCGCCCACCCGCTCGGTGAACAGCGCGACCGACCGCTCCTGGCTCGCGAGGTCCTCGTGATGCTCATAGGGCAGGTAGAGGAAGATCCGCTCGTCCGTGGTGCATTCCAGATCGAAGCCATTGGCCACGGCATGGTCGCTCACGCCCCGCGCCTTGGCATCGGTGGCGAAGGCGCGCGGATCGTCGCGGAACATGTTGCGCGGCACCTGGTCGAGCAGGATGCACAGCGCGATGCAGCCGTCGACATCCTCCATCCAATGGTTGTAGTCGCCGCGGGCCGCCTCCTCGTGATGGGGGCCGAGCGTGTCGGCGACCGCCCGGTCGAAGCTTGCCGATTTGCGGAACCAATAGGGCTTCATCGCCTCGTCGAACCAGAAATCGACGATCTCGTCGATCAGCTTGTCCACCATCCGTCTTCTCCGCAATAGGTCCGCCGCCCGGACGACCCGTTCCCCAAAAGAAACAGGGCGCCCGAAGGGGCGCCCTGTCCAGTCTCAATCGCCTCACCGAACCGTCAGGCTCAGTGCAGCGTGCTCCACAGCTTGCGCTTGGTGGCATACATCAGGCCGGCCAGCACCAGCAGGAACAGGATGACCTTGACGCCCATCTGCTTGCGAGCATCCAGGTGCGGTTCCGCGGCGAAGGTCAGGAAGGTCGCCACGTCGTGCGCCTGTTGCTCCACCGTCGCCTTGGTGCCGTCGGCGAAGGTGACGCCGTCGGGCTGCAGGATGTTCGGCATGCCGACCTGATGGCCGGGGAACACCTTGTTGTAGTTCATGCCGTCCATCAGCTTGACGTCGGCCGGCGGCTCCTCGAAGCCGGTGAGGAAGGCGTAGAGGTAATCCTCGCCGCCGACGCGGGCCTTCGCCATCAGCGACAGGTCCGGCGGAAGGGCGCCGTTGTTCGACGCACGGGCTGCCTGATCGTTGGCGAAGGGCGACGGGAAGCGGTCGGCCGGGACGGCCGGACGCATGAACATCTCGCCCGCATCGTTCGGGCCGGCCTGCACCTCATAGCCGGCGGCGATCGCCTTCAGCTCGTCCTCGCTGAAGCCGATGCCGGCCAGGGTGCGGATCGGGACCAGACGCATGGAATGGCAGGCGGCGCAGACTTCCTTGTAGACCTGGAAGCCACGCTGGGCCGACGCCTTGTCGATGGTCCCGAAGATGCCGCTGTGCGGCCAGCTCTGCTTGGGGATATGCACGCCTTCCGCGGCCTGCGCGGCCCCGGCGATGCCGAGAGCCAGCGCCGCCGAGAGGATAGCAGTCTTCAACGCGCGCATCAGGCCTTCTCCATCGGCTTGGCATGGGCGCCGGCGGCGATGCCGCCCCCGCCCTTCAGAACGGACTCGGCGATGCTGTTGGGGAGCGGACTCGGCCGTTCCAGCTTGCCCAGCACCGGCAGCAGGACCAGGAAGTGGAAGAAGTAGTAGGCGGTGCCGATACGGGCGATGATCAGCCAGGCGCCTTCGGCCGGCATAGCGCCGGCATAGCCGAGAACCAGCGCGTCGAGGGCGAGGATCCAGAAGAACTGGCGGTAGATCGGCCGGAACTTGCAGCTGCGGACCTTGGAACGGTCGAGCCACGGCAGGAAGGCCAGCAGCGCGATCGAGCCGAACATCGCCAGCACGCCGCCCAGCTTGTCCGGGATCGCGCGCAGCATGGCGTAGAAGGGCAGGAAGTACCATTCCGGCACGATGTGCGCCGGGGTCACCAGCGGGTTGGCCGGGATGTAGTTGTCCGGATGGCCCATGTAGTTCGGCATGAAGAACACGAACGACGCGTAGATGATCAGGAAGATCACCACGGCGAAGCCGTCCTTGACCGTGACGTACGGGTTGAACGGGACGGTGTCCTGCGGGCCCTTCGGATCGATGCCCAGCGGGTTGTTCGAGCCGCAGACATGCAGCGCCGCGGTGTGCAGGATCACCAGACCCAGCAGCACGAAGGGCAGCAGGAAGTGCAGCGCGAAGAAGCGGTTCAGCGTCGGGTTGTCGACCGAGAAGCCGCCCCACAGCAGGGTCACGATCGGGTCGCCGACGATCGGGAATGCCGAGAACAGGTTCGTGATGACGGTGGCGCCCCAGAAGCTCATCTGGCCCCAGGGCAGCACGTAGCCCATGAAGGCGGTGCCCATCATGACGAGGAAGATGATGACGCCCAGGATCCACAGGATTTCGCGCGGGGCCTTGTAGGAGCCGTAATAGAGGCCGCGGAACATGTGGATGTAGACGGCGATGAAGAACATCGACGCGCCGTTGGCGTGCACGTAGCGGATCAGCCAGCCGTAATTCACGTCGCGCATGATGCGCTCGACCGAATCGAAGGCCAGCGAGGTGTGGGACGAGTACTGCATCGCCAGGAACAGGCCCGTGGCGATCATGATCACCAGCATGATGCCGGCGATGGCACCGAACGCCCACAGATAGTTGACGTTCCGCGGCATCGGGTAGTGGTTGTACTCGTGATCCAGCATCGTGAAGATCGGCAGGCGGCTGTCGATCCAGTTCACGACCGGATTCTTGAACTTGGTGGCTTGAACCTGAGCCATCTCGGGGTCTCCAGAACCGTTGCGCCGCTTAACCGAGCCGGATCTTGGTATCGCCCGTGAAGGCGTACGTCGGAAGGACAAGGTTTGCGGGGGCCGGGCCCTTGCGGATGCGCCCAGCGGTGTCGTAGTGCGAGCCGTGGCAGGGGCAGAACCACCCGCCATACTCGCCGCGCGGATCGGTGACCTTCTGGCCCAGCGGAACGCAGCCCAGATGCGTGCAGATGCCGATGACGATCAGCCATTCCGGCTTCTGCACGCGGGCATCGTCGGCGGCGGGATCGCGCAGGTCGCCCAGGTTGACCTGCTTGGCAGCCTCGATCTCCTCGGCAGTGCGGTGGCGGACAAAGACAGGCTTTCCGCGCCAGGTGACCGTGATCGCCTGCCCCGCGGCGACCGGAGCCAGATCAACGTCGATGGAGGCAAGCGCCAGGGTGTCGGCCGCCGGATTCAGGCTGTCGATGAAGGGCCAAGCCGCCGAGGCCGCCCCGACGACGCCGACCGCACCGGTGGCAAGATACAGAAAATCGCGGCGGGAACCCCCCTCGCCGCTGGAGGCCGCGTGGCCACCCGTCCCGGGCGGATGCGTGGTCTGAGCCATAAGCCTGTTTCTCCTCAAGGCATGCCCGACGCCCTTTGCCCGCGCCGGACGACCGATGGACCATTTTTATGCATGACACGGCAAGCCCGCCCGCCGAAGGAAAAACCCTCAGGCATGCCGCATCGGTCCGGAGTGGGTATCTCCAGCTTCTGCGCTGCGGTATACCGTCGCGTCGACATCTTGAAAAGTCCTTGGCCGGGAGACAATTTGTCGCGTGTGTCGGGGCTGGACTATTTGTATGCAAAACAAACACTTCGAGGCAAGGCCCGCGTTGCGCCTTGTGCTGTTCGAACCCGACATTCCACAGAATGCCGGCACCCTGATGCGACTCGCAGCCGGGCTGGGGGTGGCGCTCGACCTGATCGAGCCATGCGGATTCGTGCTGGACGACCGCCGGCTGCGCCGCGCCGGGATGGATTATCTGGACCATCTCGACTGGATCCGGCACAGCTCCTGGGCCGCCTACCGCGCGGCGCCGCAGACCGGGCGGCTGGTGCTGCTGACCACGCGGGCGGCGATCCCCTACACCGGCTTCCGCTTCGCCCCCGGCGACCGTATCCTGGTCGGCCGCGAGAGCGCCGGGGTGCCCGACGAGGTGCATGACGCCGCCGACGCCCGTCTGGTGATCCCGATGGTTCCGCCCGCCCGCTCCTTGAACGTTGCGGTCAGCGCGGCGATGGTGTTGGGTGAAGCCCTGCGGCAGACCGCCGCACAAGAGACGCGGCAGACCGCCGGACAGGAAACGCCATGACCGCCGACTCCAGCCTCATCGAAGACCGCAAGGTGCGCGCCGCATCCTGGTTCCGGGAGCTGCGCGACCGCATATGCGCCGCCTTCGAGGCGCTGGAGGACGAGCTGACCGGCACCCATGCCGACCTGCCCCCCGGCCGGTTCGAGCGCAAGAGCTGGTCCCGCCCCGACCATGGCGGCGGCGAGGGCGGCGGCGGCACCATGTCGGTGATGAAGGGCCGGGTGTTCGAGAAGGTCGGGGTCAACATCTCGACCGTGCACGGCATTTTCAGCCCGGAATTCCGCGCCAACATCCCCGGTGCGGCCGAGACCGGCGAGTTCTGGGCTGCGGGCATCAGCCTGGTGGCGCACATGCGCTCGCCCCTGGTGCCGGCCACGCACATGAACACGCGCCACATCGTGACCACCCAGGGTTGGTTCGGCGGCGGGGCCGACCTGACGCCGATGATCCCCGACGACCAGGACACCGCCGACTTCCATGCCGGCCTGCGCGCCGCCTGCGACCGCCACGACCCGGACTATTATCCGCGCTACAAGGAGTGGTGCGACCGCTATTTCTTCCTGCCGCATCGCGGCGAGGCGCGCGGAGTCGGCGGCATCTTCTTCGATAACCTCGACTCGGGCGACTGGGAGGCGGACTTCGCCTTCACCCGCGACGTCGGCACCGCCTTCCTCGACAGCTACACCGCCCTGGTGCGCCGGCACATGAACCGGCCCTGGACGGCGGAGCAGCGCGAGCACCAGCTGATCCGCCGCGGCCGCTATGTGGAGTTCAACCTGCTCTACGACCGCGGCACCACCTTCGGCCTGAAGACCGGCGGCAACACCGAAGCGATCCTGATGAGCCTGCCGCCCGAGGTGAAGTGGCCGTGATCTAGCGGCGCTGAGCCAACTGAACCCAGGGCGCCCAGGCCTGCCGCACCATCTCGCCCCACAGCCGCATCGGCGCCATCCACATCTCGGCCATGCCGGCGGCGGACGCCATCGGGTTGGCGCCAAGCTGGTGGGCGCCCGGCTTTCCGCCGACGGGACCGGCCAGTAGCAGCGGGTTCATCAGCGCAGGCGCGAGCAGGCCGGCGACGGCATCGAAGGACGGGGTGGCGCGGAACTGGATGGCGATCACCTCCGCCCCATCCTCCCCCGCCTCGCGGTGGCGGATCTGGATCTCCAGGTTCGGCAGATGGGCGGTCAGAGTCGTCTCGTCCGGCTTGCTGTCCATGCTCGCGGCTCCGTTTTTGGATCTGGCGGTGCGAGGATAGAGTTTTTGCAACTGCGAAGAAACCCTCTCCGAAGGAGGTAGCGGCAACCAACGCCCGTTCCGGCCGTTGATGGCCGTATGGACAGCACCATCCCTCCGTCCGATATGGACACCCCTTCGCCCGAACAGGAAGCCGCCTGCGCCGGGCTGACCTACAGTTCCGACGACACCCCCGGCATCCGTCGGCGTCGCTACGGCAAGGGCTTCCGCTTCCTCTGGCCCGACGGCACCCAGGTGACGGAGGAGGACACGTTGGCACGCATCCGCAAACTGGCGATCCCGCCCGCCTACCGCGACGTCTGGATCTGCCCCGATCCCGACGGCCACCTGCAGGCCACCGGCCGCGACGCCAAGGGGCGCAAGCAGTACCGCTACCACCGCCGCTGGACCGAACTGCGCGAGGGCACCAAGTTCGGCCGCATGCTGGATTTCTGCCGCGCATTGCCGGCCCTGCGCGAGCGGGTGTCCGCCGATCTCGGCCGGCGCGGCCTGTCGCGGGAGAAGGTGCTGGCCGCCGTGGTCAGGCTGCTGGAGACCACGCTGATCCGCGTCGGCAACGAAACCTATGCCCGAGAGAACCAGAGCTACGGCCTGACCACGTTGCGTGACGGCCACACGGAAATCGAGGGGTCGGAGGTCCGCTTCTCCTTCAAGGGCAAGTCGGGCAAGGAATGGAACGTCGCGCTGCGCGACCGCCGGCTTGCCCGCGTCGTCGCCGCCTGCCGCGACGTGGCCGGCGACGAGCTGTTCCAGTATCTGGATTCGGACGGCCAGCGCCATGCCGTGACGTCGGGCGACGTCAACGCCTACCTGCGCGAGGCCACCGGCGCCGATTTCACCGCCAAGGATTTCCGCACCTGGGCCGGCACCGTGCTGGCGGCGATGGCGCTCAGCGAGTTCGAGGCGTTCGACAGCGCGACCGGCGCCAAGCGAAACGTCACCCGCGCCATCGAACAGGTCGCCACCCGCCTGGGCAACACCCCCAGCGTCTGCCGCAAGAGCTACGTCCATCCCGAGATCCTGGACGCCTATCTGGAAGGCGACCTGCTGGAGTCGCTGAAGCGCGAGGTTGAGGCGGAACTGCGCGACGAGCTGGCCGGCTTGACTGGAGAGGAGGCCGCCGTGCTCGCCTTCCTGCGTGAAAGGCTGGAGCGGGAGACGGCGGCGCGGGCGCGGGAGGGGGCGCGGAGGAAGAGGTAGGGGGGCTTGGGAGGTGTCGGCTTGCGAATGCCCCCACCCCAACCCTCCCCCGCTGGGCGGGGGAGGGGATAAGCGCTTGTTCGGAAATGCAGCGGCAGTCCCTCCCCCGCCCAGCGGGGGAGGTTAGGTGGGGGCAATCGCCGCAGCACTCCCCCCTCAAACCGCCTCAACCGCCTCCGTCACCGGCAGCAGCCGACGCACCGCCAGGCACACCAGATCCCCGGCGACCGCACCCTCCGCGGCATGGGCCTGGACGCTGCGCAGCACGAACTCGGCACGGTCGCGGGCCGACATGCCGCGGCTGTGGGCCAAGGCGGCGGCAAGGCGATCCTCGCCGAAGGGTTCGCGCTGACCGTCGACGGACTGCAGCACGCCGTCGGTGCATAGGAACAGCGTTTCGTCCTGGTTCAGCACCACCGTCGCCTCGGTGTAGGGAGCCCCGCGGCGAATGCCCAGCGCCGGGCCGCCGGCGGCGGACAGGAACTCCACCCCGCCCTCGGCGGTGATGCGGCAGGCGCCGCGGTGCCCGGCGGCGGCATGGACCAGCGTACCGGCCATCCGGTCGTAGATGGCGACGAAGGCGGTAGCGAAGCCGTTGAAGGGGCTCTCGCCGCACAGCCGCTCGTTGGCGCCGGTCAGAATCGCGGCGGGGCCGACGCCGGGGCGGGCGGTCTCCCGGATGGCGGCGCGCACCATCAGCATCAGGAAGGCCGCCGGCACGCCGCCGCCCGATACCCCGGCGGCGACCAGCAGGCTGTGACGCTCGTCCAACTCGACCACGTCGTAGAAATCGCCGCTGACGGCGTGGCCCGGCACCAGCGTGCCGAAGAACTGGCTGTCGCGGCCGACCGGCAGTTGGCGCGGCAGCAGGTTGGCCTGCACGTCGCGGGCGGCGCGCTGCTCCTCCTCGATCAGCTGTTCGGCGGCGGCCAGCTTCTCGCTCTTGGTCTCCAGCTCCGCCCCGCGCATGACCAGCTGGGCGTCCAGGGTCTCCTCGCGCGCCGTCGCTTCCATCGCCATGCGGCGGAAGACGCGCGACAGCCGGCCGAATTCGTCGTCGCGGTCCGCCGCCTCGTTCAGGCTGAGGGGGTTGAAGCGTCCGGCCTCCACCGCCTTGACCGCCTCGCTCAGCCGTTCCACCGGCGCCATCTGGTCGCGGGCGAAGCGGATGCTGAGATAGACGCCCAGCGCCAGCACGAAGACGCCGACCAGCCCGCCGATCTTCAGCTGCCGGCCCAGCATCGCCCCCGGTTCGGAGTAGGGAACCCGCACGGCCGCAACCGCCGGCAGGCCGGCCGCGGCGGCATTGGCCCCAGCGTTGGCAGCCGCATAGCGGATGGGCGCCAGCGCCAGCAGCCCGTCGCCCGACACGCGGACGGTCACGTCGCCGGCGGTCGCCGCCGCCTTGGCCGCGGCGGTGTCGGCATCGGACAGCGGACCGCCCGCCCCGTTGGCCAGCACGGCGCCGCGCGCCAGCACCCGGCCGTCGCGGTCGAGCAGCCAGGCCGCCTCCACCGCGCGGGTGGCGATCAGGCCGTCGATCGCTCCCTCGGCGCCCGATTTGCGCAGCAGGTCGCCCAGGCGCCGCATGTCGGCACCGACCTGGACGATGCGCGGCTTGTCGACGCCGGCCACACCGGCGAACTTCATCAGCCGCCCGCTCTCCATCGCCGGTTCCGACGCCAGCGACGCGGGCGAGCGGTTCAGCAGGCCGCTGTAGGCGCCGTGGCGCGGCCCGCCCTTGGCATCCTGGCCGAAGACCGGATCGGGACCGGGCACATTGTGCAGATAGGCTCGGCCGCGGTTGTCGGTGATCCACATCTCGTCCGGGCCGCCCGACTCGGCGATCTGCTTCAGCCGGTCGTTGATGGCCTTGGGCGGCAGCTTCGCCGTTTCCGCCAGCGCCACCAGATGGGCGGTCAGCGTCGCTTCCGACAGCAGCCGTTCGGACAGCATGGCATCGACCTCCCGCGGGAGGTCGCCGGCCTGGGCGGCGCCACGGGCGAGCAGGCCGGCGGTCAGCCGCGCCTCCGCCTCGATCCGCTCGGTCAGGGCCGCGCGCGTGGTGAATGCCATCGTCGTGGTGACCACCACCACCGCCAGCAGCACCAGACCGGTGACCAGCAGGATCAAACGCTGTTGGAACGTCATGGGATTGCGCCCGCCCCCTCTGGCTGAAGCAAATGGCCGAAGCCATGGCCGATGGGACCGCTTCTACCGGTCCGGGGCACGCAAGTCCAGTTGCCGGGCCGCCGCACCGGTCATGGCCACGCCGGCCGTGCGCGGCGTAAGGCGGCCGTGCGCGCAAGAATCGACCGCAGGCGCGACATTATCTCTTTCGTAACCACATGGTCCGTAAGACGGAAGGACCGCGGACGGTGTCCCGCCGCGGTCCCATGGTGTTTCAAACCCGCCGCCACTCAACCGCCACCACTCGACCGGTGCATGCCCATGCCGCTCAACGTTCTGGAAGTCGCCGTCTATGCGATGGTCCTCACCGCCAGCCAGCCCAGCTCCTTCGAGTGCGTGGCCGTGAAGCCGGAGGGCGTCAACTGCACCAACGGCCTGTCGGCGAAGCAGGACGGGCCGAACCTGCTGTTCAGCACCGGCATCCAGGTGATCAAGGACAATCAGGGGCGGGTGCGGCTCAGCAACGGGCTGCAGACGCGCTTCGACAGCTCCGCCTGGGTGGAATTCCAGGACACCGGCAAGAAGCCGGTGGTCAGCGTCCGCAAGACCGGCCCGCTGCGCTTCAAATTCTCCAACGGCTTCCAATGCGAGGCGATGGGCAACCCGGAAGACATGGCCCGCTGCCACAAGCCCTGACGGCTTTCCCTACCGGTTGATGCCGCGGCGCTCCATCTCGTCCTCTATGGCGCGGCGGTTCTGACGGATCTGACGCTGCTCCTCGCCGAGCCGGTCATACTGGTTGCGCAGGTCGCGGTCGGAATAGTCGCCATAGGCACCGGCGCGGCGGTTGCCCGACGAATTGCCGGAAGACCCTTCATAGCGGCGCCCGTCGCGGTTCAACTCACGATCCTCGGTCGTGCGGTCCTGCGAATTGCTGTTCGGGTTTACGGCCCGGTTCAACTGATCGAGCGCCCCGCCCCACCCGCCTTGCGACTGGCCGTTCTGCGATTGGCCGCTCTGGGCCAGGGCCGGTGACGAAAGGGCCAGGACGGCGGCGGCCGCCAGGATGATTGTACGCATCGGACGAACTCCCTCATGCGGTTGTCGTTTCCATCTGACAACCGCCGGGGAGCCGATCCGTCACGCCGCCAGCGGATCCGGTCCCAAAGCCCCCCGTCCATGCCGCGCGTCAAGATCCAGCTCCGGCCCCTTCGGCACGATGCCGGTGGGGTTGATGGTGGCGTGGCTGCCGTAATAATGCTGCTTGATGTGGTCGAAATTCACCGTCTCCGCCACGCCCGGCACCTGATAGAGGTCGCGGAGATAACCCGACAGGTGGGGATAGTCGGCGATCCGCCGCTTGTTGCACTTGAAATGCCCGACATAGACCGCATCGAAGCGGACCAGCGTGGTGAACAGGCGCCAATCGGCTTCGGTCAGCCGGTTGCCGACCAGCCAGCGCCGGGCCGCCAGCTCGGCGTCGATGCTGTCCAGCGCCGCGAACAGCGCGTCGAAAGCGGCCTCGTACTTGTCCTGGGAGGTCGCGAAGCCGGCCTTGTAGACGCCGTTGTTGACGGCGTCATAGACGAAGGCGTTGACGCGGTCGATCTCCTCCACCAGGTCCGGCGGGCAGAAGTCGGTGCGCACGTCGGTGAAGGCGTCGAACTCGCGGTTGAGCATGCGGATGATCTCCGCAGACTCGTTGTTCACGATGCTGCCGGTCTTCCTGTCCCACAGGACCGGAACGGTCACCCGGCCGCTGTAGCCGGGCTTGGCCTGCAGATACACCTCGTAGAGGCGGCGGGCGCCGGTCACCGGTTCCGGCTCCGCGAAGGTCCAGCCTTCCGACAGCATCAGCGGATCGACCACGCTGACGCCGACCACCTCGTCCAGCCGCTTCAGCTTGCGGAAGATCAGCGTGCGGTGCGCCCAGGGGCAGGCCAGCGACACCATCAGGTGATAGCGCCCGGCCTCCGCCGGATAGGGGGTGGAGCCGTCGGCCGACACCCGGTCGCGGAACTGCGCCTCCGTCCGGACGAACGCGCCGCCGGACTTCTTGGTGTCGTACCACTGGTCTTGCCATTGTCCGTCGATCAGCAGGCCCACGGCTCCCTCCCCTTCGTCAGCGTCTGTGGTTCATCAACCGTGCAGCTTCGCCGTGATCTCGGCGACATGGCGGCCCTGGAAGCGGGCGCCGTCCAGTTCGACCGCACTCGGGCGGCGCGAGCCGTCGCCGTCGGCGATGGTGCTGGCGCCGTAGGGCGAGTTGCCCATCACTTCCGAAACGCCCATCTGGCCCTGGAAGGAATAAGGCAGGCCGACGATCACCAACCCCAGATGCAGAAGCACGGTGTGGGTGCTGAGGATGGTGCTTTCCTGCCCGCCATGCTGGGTGGCTGTGGAGGTGAAGACGCTGCCGACCTTGCCGACGAGCGCGCCCTTGGCCCACAGGCCGCCGGTCTGGTCGAGGAAGTTCTTCATCTGCGAGGCCATGTTGCCGTAGCGGGTCGGCGTGCCGATGACGATGGCGTCATACTGGGCAAGCTCGTCCACCGTGGCGACGGGGATGTCGCTCTCGTCTTTGTAATGGGCGGACTGGCGGACGGCCTCCGGCACCAGTTCGGGCACGCGCTTCACCGCCACCTCGGTCCCGGCGACGGAGCGGGCGCCTTCGGCCACCGCCTGCGCCATCTCCGACACATGGCCCCAGCTGCTGTAATAGAGGACCAGAACCTTCGCCATTGTCGCCACTCCCTGTTTCGTTGGGTGATCGTGTCGCCGCGACCGGTTCCGGCCCGGCGGTGACATCAGAAATAGGACGCGGCGACGTTTCCGGTAATGCCGGATCTTGGCACCTCATTGTTTCCGGGTGTACAACAATGCCATGGATCGCCTCGACGACATGCTCGCCTTCATCAAGGTGGTGGACACCAAGAGCTTCACCGCCGCCGCCGACCGGCTCAATTTGTCGAAGTCGGTGGTCTCCCGCCGCATTGGCGAGCTGGAGAACAGGCTCGGCGCGCGGCTGCTGAACCGCACCACCCGCAAGCTCAGCCTGACCGAGGTGGGTCAGGCCTATTACGAGCGCTGCACCCGCATCCTCGCCGACCTGGAGGAGGCGGAGCAGGCGGTCGCCGACCTGCACGCCGCCCCGCGCGGCCGGCTGCGGCTGAACGCGCCGGTCAGCTTCGGCATCTTGCATCTGGCCCCAGCGGTGGCGGAATTCCTGGAACGCTATCCGGCCATCGAAATCGACATGGATTTGAACGACCGCACGGTCGATCTGATCGATGAGGGGTACGATCTGGCGGTCCGCATCGGGCGGCTGCGCGACAGCTCGCTGATCGCCCGGCGGCTGGCTCCGGCCCGAATCGCGCTGTGCGCCAGCCCGGCCTATCTGCAGAAGCACGGGGTGCCGGAAGCGCCGGACGATCTCGCCCGGCACAGCTGCCTGATCTACACCAACGTGCCGACGCCCGACGTCTGGCAGTTCACGGTGGACGGGGAGACGCGCAACGTCCGGATCTCGGGCCCGATCCGCAGCAACAACGGCGACCTGCTGCGCGAGGCGGCGATGTCCGGCGTCGGCTTCATCATGTCGCCGACCTTCCTGTGCGGACAGGCGCTGACGCGCGGCGAACTGGTCAGCGTGCTGCACCGGCACATCCCGACGGAACTGTCGGTCAACGCGGTCTATCCGCAGAACCGCCACCTATCGCCGAAGGTGCGGGTGTTCGTCGATTTCCTGGTCCAGCGCTTCGGCCCGCGCCCCTATTGGGACTGCGCGCTGCTCGACACGCTGCCGGAGGAGATGAGGCCGCAGGAGACCGGCTGACGCGGTTAGGACGGCGCCCCTTATGACGGCCCCCCTTATGACGGCGAGTTCGGCCGGCGGCGGGAGCGCAGGTTCAGCGCGGTGATGAAGTTCGGCTGCTGGCCGACCACGGGACCCTGGGGAACCGGCTTCTTCGGGGCGGTCGACAGGAAGCCGCCGACCCGGCCGCGCAGCTCGACCGCATGGTGCGCCGCCTCGTCCGCGCTTTCCGCCACCTGACGGCGCACCGACGGGTCCAGCGTGTTGAAGGCGCGGGAGGCGAATTCGAAGGCCGGCTGCGACTTGGTGGCGATCACCTGACGCAGAGCCTTGGACACCAGCACCGTGTCGAGACCGCCCGGCCCCTCCACCCCGTCCAGCACGTCGGCGAGGATGCCGATGGCCTGGATCGTGCCGTTGTCGTCCAGGGAAAGGTCGTGAGCGTCCATACGGGTCTTCCGATCGTCTCAAGCGGTACGGGTCTCGCCCCTGCGGACACCCGGGTTGCACCTTTGAAATCATAGTGTTTGCACCGGCGTCTGGCAATGGACGCCCGCAGGGGACGGCGGTGAAATCGTTAAGACCCGGCTTGTCCCGACCCCAGCGACACCGGGAACGCGGCCCTCAGTGACGGCCACAGCGCCGGCCAGTCGCCGTCATGCTGCATGCCCGGCACCACCCGCACCGGAGCGCCGACAAGGGTCCCGAAGCCGCGCACCACGTCCGGCGGCACCACCCGGTCGTTGCCACCGGCGATGTGCCATTGCGGCACCACGGCCAGCCGTCCGGTTTCCCGCGCCGGGTCGAGCGACCCCGTCAGCGGCGTCAGCCGCTTCGCCGCCGCCCAGGCCGCAAGGTCGAGCGGCGCCACCACCGTCACCAGCGCAGCCACGTCGTTGCGTCTTGCCGCCAGCAGCGCCGCCGCCACCCCGCCGCCGGAATAGCCGACCAGCACCAACCGGTCCGCCCCGCTCTCCCGCTTCGCCTCGTCCAGCGCGCGACCGAGGGCGCCGATCACCTCCGGCGCAAAGCGGTGGGAGGTCCAGATGCGGGTGGAGCAGGCGGCGTCGGTCGCCACCCCGCCATACTGGCAGGGCCGGCCGAGATAGAGCAGCCGCGGCGCCGGGTCGGTCAGCGCCAGGGACAGCGCCACCGGATTGAAGGGCGTCGGGTCGCGCGACGGCTCGGTCGGGCTGTTCCAGGCATGGCCGTCGCCCTCGATATAGACCACCAGCGGCCCCGCCCCGCCGGAGCGCAGCCAGCCCGCCAGGGTGAAGGGCGCCGCCGCGAAGCGTCGCGGCAGCAGACCGGCGGCCCCGGCGGCCTCGTCCACCGCCGCCACCCGCTCCCGAGGAATTGCGGCGCAGCCGGCAGGCAGCAGCAGCGCGACGGCAAGAACAGCCCGCAAAAGGGAGGTGGCCGGCCTCACCGCTCGGGCAGCCGGGTGGCGAAGGTTGGCGGCAGCAGCCGTTCGACGCAGGCCCCGGCATCGCCGGTGGACAGCGTCTCGACGAAGCGGGCGGCGGCGCTTCGCCCGCAGGGGCTGACGCCCAGCACGTCATGGCCGATTCCGCGGAAGGACATCAGCGTCGCCCGGCGCAGGCTGCGCCCCATCGCCTCGGCCCGCGCCGGGACGGTGAAAGTGTCATAGGCGCCGGTCAGGATCAGCGCCGGCACGTCTGACTCGACCGGCCGGTAGAAGGACCCATCGACAGGCGGCAGGTTCAGCACAGGACAGGCGGCGTCGTAATCGGTCTCCACCGCCTCGGCCACCACATGGGGCCGCAGATCCGCCGCGGCGCGCCGGGCGGCGGCGGCATCGATGCGCGGACGGTTCTCCCGGCACCCCACCGTCAGGTTCAGCCCATAGGCGAGGTTGTCCAGCACGCCCCAGATGGCCGGCGGCACCACCAGCGCCAGGGCCGCCGCATCCTCCAGCCGGTCCGCTCCGCCGATTCGCGCGACAACGCGGTCGAGACGGTCGAGCAGGGCCGGCATCACCACCATCCCGTCCGCGCTGCCCAGCCGCAGAGACAGCACAGTCGCCAGCATCGGCCAGGACAGCTGCAGGTCGCTCTCCCGCCCGGTGCCGGGATGGCGCAGGCGAAGCTCCAGCGGCCGCCGCTCCAGCGCCGCCGCCAGCCGCTCCATCGCCTGTCCCAGCTGCGGGAAGGCGCGGGCGCAATCGGGCTGGGCGGCGCAATCCTCCACCATCCGCCGATGCGCCTGCCGGATGGCGGTCAAGCGGTCGAGGTCGAGCCATGTCGCATCCGGCGCCGCCGGGGAGTTCAGCACGAGGCTGCGCACCGCCGCCCCGTCGGCACGCAGCAGCGCCTGGGCCAACACCCCGCCATAGGAGGTCGCGACGACGTTCCAGCGCTCCACCCCCAGCGCGCCGCGCAGCGCCCGCAGGTCGGCCGCACTCTGCCCGCTGTCGAAATCCTCCAGACGGTAGCCGGCGCGGCGCAGCGGATCCAGGCAGACGACGGCATCCTCCGCCGTCACGCCGCCGAACCAATAGCGCAGCGGATCCAGCGCCGGGCAACGCAAGGAGGGGGCGGACCGGCCGGTGCCGCGCTGGTCCACCAGTACGATGTCGCGGCTGGCGCGCATCGGCGCCAGCATCGCCGCGGTGCCGCGCGGATCGTCGCTGCCGCCCTGCCCCGGCCCGCCGGCCAGAACCACCACAGGGTCGGCTGCCGACGCGCCGCTCAGCGCCGGCAGCACCATCACGAACAGGTCGAGCGGCGGGCTGTCCGACCGCTGCCAGTCCGACGGCACCCGCAGGCTGTGGCAGCGCGGCGCCGGGCCGTCCGGCAGGCCCGCCGGACATGGCACTTCGGCGAGCGCCGGCCGCGGGGCGGGCGCCGGGGTGGGGATAGCGGCCGGAACGGCGCTCGGCATGGCAATGGGCGGCGGCGACTCCGCGATCACGACCGGCGGTGGCCCCTTTGGCGTCCCGGCCAGCCAGTCGATCCCAACCCCGAGGAATCCGCCCGCCAGCGCACAGAGCGCCAATGCGCCGCCGATAACGGCAAGGCGCCGACCGCCGCCGTCCATCGGCCGGTCTACTCGGCCACGGTGGTGAAGAAGGCGGACTGGACGACGACGTTCCCCTTCGCCTCGGCCTTGGCGATGGCCGCGCGCAGGTTCGCCAGATAGCCGCCGGCAGGCTCCACCTCCTCACGCTCCGCCGGGAACAGCGGTTCGCGCGTGACCAGAGCCAGGATCATCGCCGGGCCATAGGGCGGGGCAATGGTGTAGACGCGGTCGCTGGGCGACTTGGCAATCCCCAGCGTGACGGGCCGGCCGGCATCGACGCGGTCGTCGCGGCGCAGGCGCATCGGCACCATGTGGATCGCGTTGCCTTCCATATCGATGTAATCGACGGTCAGGTAGCCGGACATCGCGGGCGTCACCGTGACTTCCAGCTTCTCGCCCTGGCGGTAGACCATCGACGGCCGGTTGAAGCCCAGCCCCAGCGCATCCGCCCCCTGCGCCTCCGCCCGCGCCGGCATGCCGGCGGCACCCAGCGCCTCGCACAGCGGCCAGGGGCGCACGGCGATGCGCGCGTCGATGTCGACACCGCCCGGAAGTCCGGTGATCGCCGCCTTCAGTGCGCCGGCATCGGCGTCGCTGCCGACATAGCCGCCAATGCGCAGGCCCTTGCCCGTCTCCACCGCCCTGACGCCGGCACAGGTGAACCCGGCCGCCGCGGTCTCCACCCTCTTGCGCGCCTCGGCCGGCGTGATCGTCGGCGGTGTCGGTGGCGCGGCAGGAACGGCGGCCGGCACGACCTGGGCAGGTGCGGGAGTCGGGGTCGGTACCGGCGGCGTGACGGTCTGAACCGCCGGGGTGACCGGCAGCGGCGGCACCGGAGCGACGGGAACCTGAGCGACCGCAGGCTTGACCGGATCGGGTGCCGGCGTCTCGGCCTTCACGGGCGCCGCAGCTGTGGGAGAAGCGGGCGCGCCGAGCGGCGCCGTGGTCATGGCAGGCGGCGTGGCGGGCTGAGTGGCGGGAGCCGCAGGAGCGGACGCCTCCTTTACCGGCGCCTGGGCAGTCGCCTGGGTCGCCGTTTGGGCGGGCGGCTGCGACTGGCCAAACAGCAGGAAACCGGCGACGCCGGCCGCCACCAGACCGCCGACACCACCGGCAATCAGCCCGACCGGAGCCTTCTTCGTCTGTCCGTCCGTCGTCTGAGCGGCCTTCGCCGGCCCTCCGGCCTTCACGGTCTGGGCCACCGCCGGCTTCGGCTCCTCCTTCGCCAGGGTCGCGGCCGGGAAGGGAGTGGCGTCGAAAGGCGTGATCTCCGCCGGGCGGCAGGTCAGGGCGCCGACCAGTTCCGTCATCGATTTGGCGCGGTTCTGCGGGTCCGGCTCCAGCATGGAGCACAGGACCCCGCGCAGCGGCTCGGCCAGCGCCGACAGGTCGGGCACCGACATGCGCCGCTCGATCATCGCCTGCGGCGTGCGGCCCATGTCCAGCGGACGGCCGAGCGCCGCCGCGGCCAGCACCAGACCGGCGCTGTAGATGTCGGACTGCGGCCCGACCTGACCGCCGAACAGCCCGAACTGCTCGGGCGAGGCATAGCCGTACTTGCCGGCGAAGGCGTCGCCGATGACGGTCCCCGCCCCGCCGGCGGTCTGCTTGGCGATGCCGAAATCGATGATCTTGGCGTTGGCGATCGCGCGGCCGGGCAGGATGACGTTGTCGGTCGACATGTCGCGGTGGACGATGCCGCGCTGGTGCGCCGCCGCCAGCCCCGAGGCGATGCGGTCGAGCAGGACGGCGACGTCATCCGGGTCGAGCGGCCCGCCCTGCAGCACCTCCTGCAGCGACGGCCCGTCCAGATACTCCATCGACAGCAGGATCCGGCCATACTCGTCGCGGAAGACGCCGTCGTAGGACACCACCGCCTCGTGCCGGATCTCGCGCAGCGCCGCCGCCTCGCGCCGCAGCAACTCCACCATCTTGGCATCCTGCGCCAGTTCCGGCCGGATCACCTTCACCGCATGCCAGGTGTTCATGTCGACATGGCGGGCGCGGTGCACCTCGCCCATGCCGCCGCGGGCGATCAGTCCGGCCACCTCATAGGTATGGCTCAGCAGGGTGCCCGGCCCGATCGGCGCCGGCGCCGCCCGTCCTCCCGAAGTCTCGACACCGGAGACGGACGCCGCGGTTATCGAAGTCGAAGTGACCGAAGATGCGGTCACCGGCGGTTGGGGAAGCGCGGTGGCGGCGACCGGCGGCGTGGTCAGCCTCGTCGCCTCGGCATCCACCCCCCGGTCTGCGATCCCGGTCGCCGCCGGCAGAATGGCGGTCGGCTCGTGGCTGTCGGCGGGACGGTCGTCAGGAGTGCCGTCAGAGGTGCCGTTGGGGATCTGGGCCATGGCGGGATACGGTCCGGTTCAAGAAGTGGCAGGCGGTGCGGAAGGATCGGGCGGCAGGGGATCAGTGGCGGATCAGTGGCGGATCAGTCGGGCTTTCCACCCTCTGGGGCACCGCCGGAGTCACCACGCACGAAGCGGTCGTATTCGCGGGCGATGGCGTCGCCGATCACCCGGTCGAAATCCTCTTCCAACTCGACCACCAGATCCTTGTAGAGCGTCTCGTACTGGTCCCAGTAGCGCGCCTTGCGCGCCGCCGGGACGATGCTGTCGAGAAGCCGCGTCTCCAGCCGCTGGCTGAGCGCGCCGGGGTCGAACTTGGCGACCACCTGCTTCAGCGCGGTCTGCAGCGCCGCGGCATAGGCGAGGTGGTGGACCTGCACGTCGCTCGCCGCCTCGCGCACCGCGTCGGCCATCGGCAGGAAGCCGCGCAGACGCGGGTTGGCCAGCACCGACACCGCCTCGTCCAGCGTCTCGCACCGCTTCAGCGGGTTCTCCCCCGCCGGGCGGAAGCTGGTCTGCTCCAGATGGAACTCGTCCTTGAAGCGGGAGCGCGCCCGCAGCGACGCATGCAGCGCCCCAAGGCTGACGCGCAACGCCTCGCCCAGGCTGCGCATCATCGCAGTCGGGTCCGGCAGCCCATCCGCCGGCAGCGGCGCGCCGAACCCCTCATAGAAGGCGGCGACCGCGGCACCCGCATCGGCGGCGGGCGCGACGACGGGAACGGAAGCCGCTACGGGTGCGACCGCCACGGGCGGCGGAACCGGCACGACATGAGGCGCGGCATGGAACGCGGCCTGGGGAACGATGACGGAGTCGTCGGGCAGCGGAATCGGCTCGGCCGCCCGGGCGACCGGCGCGGGCTCCGCCGGCAGCGGATCGGCCGCCGGATCGGGCAGCGTCTCGTCGATGTTCCAATCTTCCGGCAACGGCTGGGCCGTCTTCGCCGCGGCGGGGAAGGCCGGGTCCGAAAAGGCCGGTGCCGCCGGCTGCGGCGTGCCGAGGAGGTCGTCGTCCCAATCGTCGGGGATGCCGCCGCCCGACGGCTGCGGTGCGGCGGCCGGCGGCTGGTAGGAGACGCCGATCGACAGCGACTGGTTCAGCGGGTCGGAATGGTCGTCCACGGTGCCGAACCGCCAGTCCTCCGCCCGCTCGCGCGCGGCGGCACCGCTGCTGGAGGCGGTCCAGGCATCGAAAGGCGCATCCTCCGACCGCAGCGGCTGGTGTTCGAAGGGCCGGTGTTCGACGGAACGGGCCGCAGGGTCGGCGAACAGTTCGTCGAACTGGTCCGGTGCCGCGGCAGGGGCCGGCGGCGGAGCGAAGGGATCGGGGGCGAAGGGATCGGGCGCGCTATCCGTCCCGCCCAGCCGGAAAGCGCCCGAAATCTCGGTGAAGCTGGGGGCGGACAGCGTTTCCACCGTCGCCTCGATGATGAAGCGGCCGATGCGGATGCGGTCGCCCGACCTGAGATCCGCCGGGACGCTGCGGCCGAGCGGCCGGTCGGAGCCGTTGAGGAAGACGCCGTTGGTGCTGGTGTCGATCACCCGGTACCCAGCCGCGGTCTTCTCGAAGACGCAGTGCTGGCGCGACAGCAGCAGGTCCGGGTCTGGAAGGATCCAGCCATTCTCGACCCCGCGCCCGACGGTGAGGTCGCCGCCATGCAGCGTCTTCTCGGCATTGCCGCCCAGCGACGCCCGATGGTCCGAAACGATCCTCAGCCTCAGCATTCCACGCTCTCCACCCCGCTGCCAATCCCTCTGCCCCGGCGGTCAGCCGCCGATCACGACCGTCGGCGCCCCGGTCACGATCACCCCGCCATGGGCGGTCTGGTCGCCCAACCGCGCCGCCGGCCGTCCGCCGACGATCACCGTCGCCGACCCCTTCACGATCACGTCGGGCGGGCCGACGCAGACGCACATGTCCGTCACCACCGCGGCCGGCAGGAATTCGATCAGGACCGCGGGCACGCCGGGGCTGACGATGGGGCCGCCGACATGCGGGACCGGGCCGGTCGTCATCGGGCAGGTGTGCATGTCGGTCAGGCGGGCGGCGGGCGGCATGGGCGGTCTCCTCCGGCCTTGGGATCAGCGGACGCGGAGCGCATCGGCGCCCGGAGTGGTCCGCAGCGGGATTTCGACGCGGCGCAGGTCGCCGTTGACCGACTCGAACAGGACGAGCGCATCGGCGCCCGCATCCTCCATCATGAACCGGACGCCGGGGCCGAACAATGCGGCGCGCTGGGCCTCGTCGCTGATCGGCAGGAAGCTGCCCAGCACCGCCGGATCATAGAAGCGGAACAGATAGGCCGCCCCACCCTCGCCGTTGACGATGGTGAATTTGCGGAAATGGCGCCGCACCGCGTCGATGTCGCCATCGGCCTGCACCAGGATGCCCCAGCCGCGTCCCCAGCCCTCCCCCACCAGCCAGTCGGCGACGGCGCTGCCGCGGGTCAGCCGGACCAGATAGGGCGCCACCTCCGCCAGCTCGCTCGCCGTGTCGCCCTGGTAGAGGGAGCGCATGTCGGCCTCCTCCTCCCGCGCCAGCAGGCCGGGATAGAGGCCGGGATCGCGCGCAGCGTCGACGATCATGTAGAGGCCGCCGGTCTCCCCCTGCGGCCACAAATGATGGGCAAGGCGGGCGACCACCTCCTGCGGCGACCGGCGCGGGGAAAGCTCTATCATCGCCTTGTTCGTGCCCGGATTCATGTCTGACAGATCTCGCACAGCGGCGTGTTGGACGCTGCGGCGCTGCGCATCACCATGGCCTGGGCCGCGGTCTTCGGGGTGTGACTTTGCGCCGGGCGCGGCAGCTTGGCCTTCGGCGGGGCCGGGATCGTCCCGCCCTTGTCCTTGTCGGCCGGCGAGGGCTTGTCCGGCTTGGCCGGCGAGGCGCTCAGCCCGTTGGCCGCACCGCCGCTGTTGATCAGCACCATGGTGCCGTTCATGGCGATGCCGGCCGGGCTCAGCGTGATGAAGTTGCCGCCGACCTTCAACGTCAGCGAGGCCCCGGCCTCCAGGCACAGGTTCGCCCCGGCATTGACGGCATAGTTGGTGCCGATCTTGTCGTGCAGGTCGACGCCGACCGTGCGCGACACGCCGCCGCCGATGGATTCCACATGGTCGCCGTCCACCGTTGCGTGATGGTTCTTGCCCACCCACTCCCACAGGCCGCCGGCGACGTTCACATGCTGGCCCGACGCCACCGAGCTGCGGCTGTCATGGCCGATGCGCAGGTCGTAGTCGCGCTGGGCATGGACGAAGACCTGCTCCTTGCCCGCCTTGTCCTCGAACCGGATTTCGTTGAAGCCGCGCCCGCCGGGCGAGCTGCGCGTCTTGATGCCGGAGCGCGTCTTGTGTTCGGGCAGGGCGTAGGTCGGCAGCGCGTCGGCGTTGTTGACGACGCCGATCACCATCGGCCGGTCGGGATCGCCGTCGACGAAATCGACCAGCACCTCCATACCGATGCGCGGCACCGTCTGCATGCCCCACTGGTGGCCGGCCCAGCTCTGCGCCACCCGGATCCAGCAGGAGCTTTTCTCGTCCGACCGGCCGCGGCGGTCCCAATGGAACTGCACCATGATGCGGCCGAACTTGTCGGTGTAGATCTCCTCCCCCGCCGGGCCGACGACGAAGGCGGTCTGGATGCCGCGCACCGACGGCTTCGGCGTGCGCCGCGCCGGCCGCACCACCGCCTTCGCCGGCAAGGCGCGGAAGTTGTTGCCGTAGGAGGCCTTGCGCTTGTCGCCGGGCAGGAAGCCCTCGTTGCAGGCGTCGAACTCAAGCTCCGCCACCACGACGGGCTGGTTGTTCTCCGCCGCCGTCGGGTGGTCGGTCAGGGCGAAGGTCATGCCGGGATGCAGGCTGCGGCAGGCGCCGACACCGCGCACTCCCTCCAGCCCGCGCTCCTCCGTCTCCATCCGGCGGCGGGCGAGCGCCGAACCGGCGTCGCGCGTGGCATAGCGGCCGGGATATTCGAACAGCTCGTACTTGGTCGAAACCGGCACCTTGGCGACCGACGCCTCGCCGCTGTCCAGCGCGGTGCGCGGCGCCTGGAAATCGTAGTCCTTGGTCGCCCAGCGGCCCGACGCGATGGAATAGACCCGCTCCCACCGCTCGATCTGGTCGGCATACTGGCCGCTGGGGTTGAAGCGCAGGGTGGCCGGCGACAGCTTGGCATAGCCGGCGGCGCTGTCGGACAGGATCAGCTTGTGGCGGTCGCGCTCATGCGCGAAGTAGTAATAGATGCCCTCTTCTTCCAGCAGCCGGCTGATGAAGTCGAAGTAGGTCTCGTTGTACTGGACGCAATATTCCCGCGGCTGGTAATTGCCGCTCAGGCTGCGGAATTCGAAGTTGGAGAAGCCGAATTCCTGGAAGATCGTCTCGACGATCTTCGGCACCGCCATCGGCCCGCCGCCGCCCAGGCTGTGGAAGATGCGGCAATCGCTGGTGTAGGACAGCAGCGACAGCCAGGGCACCACCTCGATCGTGTAATAGCGCTGGTCGCGCCCCACCGGCACGCCGACGCCGAGCGAGCGCGCGATGCCGTTGACGTAGTGGCGCTCGCCGTCCAGCTGGCGGAAGCCGATGTTGACGCTGTTGCCGACGATGGTCTCGGCCGCCAGCGGCTCGATGGGGCCGAGTGCGTCGATGCGGTAGAGGAAGGGGCTGGACAGCGCCTCGCGCCCCTGCACCCGCTCCACCAGCAGCACGTCGGGTCCGGCCGGCGTTTCCAGCGACAGCAGACGGTCGTCCTGAACGAACTGCATCACGCCTCCTCCTCGGCACGGCCGGTCAGGAAATCGACGAAGTTCGCGGCCGGCGGCAGGCCGGCGCTGGCGAAGCCCTGCTCCGCCACGCCCTCCCCGCCCAGCGTCCACCAACGGGCGCCGGTGGAAGGCGCCTCACCCAACGGCCGCGGCACCGACAGCGCAGCGACGGAGCCGACGAAGGCCTCAACGTCCAGCGTGTGGGTCAGGACGGACAGCGCCAGCTCCTCCGCCGCCTCGAACCATGCGGCGTCATTTTCGGCCCCGGCGGCACTCTGGCCGGGCGCGAGAAGGGCGACCAGCGCCAGCGGGAACTGCCGCCCGGCCTTGTCGACGCTGGGCATCATCACGCCGGCTGCCGCCTGCGGCCCGCAGACCCCGGCCTCCAGCGTGAAGCGCCAGATCGGCGCATTGAGGTAGCGGTCCATCCACCCCTCGCCCAGCACCGCGCGGCTGGCCTGCAACCCGTCCAGCAGCCAATCGTGCCATGGGTCGGCGAAGCTGCGCGGCAGCCCGCGCAGCAGGAAGTCGCCCCGCGCCGGCAGCTTGCCGAAGCAGCCGGTATTGCCCATCACAGGCTGTCCGGGCATCGGAAGTCCTTGAGGTCGCGGATCGAGAAGGGATTGACCGCACTGGTCATCCGCACGTCGAAGCTGGCCGACTTGCCCGCGGCGCCGAAGCTCAGCGGGATGCGGTCGGGCACCGATCCCTTGCGGCCCCGGTTGGCGTCCAGCGTGCGGAACCACGCCCAGCTTCCGGTGCGCTGGGTCATCTCCGGCGGTTCGGTCGGCTGGCCGGTGAAGGTGACGCGCAGGTCGCCCGCCCCGCCCGGCTTCGGCCATTGCAGCCCCTGCGCCAGCGTGGCGTTGCGGGCAAAGGTCATGCGCTGGCCGTCGATGTCCAGATCCACCTGCTCCACCCCGGCGCCGAGATAGGTCGGGCGCAGCTCGAAGCGCAGTGAGGGCACCCGGCCGCCGTCGGGGAAGAAGGCGTCGCGGATCATCGCGGCATGCTGGAAGGCCGGCAGCACCGAGGACGGAATGCCGAGATCGGCGGCCGACGGCTGCCAGCGCCAGGGCTCCTTCGTCGTATCGACGAAGGGACGCAGCCGGTTGGTGAAGAAGGCGTCGATCAGCCCGCTTGGCGCGAACAGCCGGGCGAAGTCGTCCATGCCGACATCGGCCGAGGCGCCCTTGACGAAGGGATAGCGGTTGTCGAGCGCGCGGCGGCACCAGGGAAGCACCGTGCTCTGCCATTCCGCGTTGATCTGCGACCGCGCGCCGCTCAGCGTCCGCGCCGTGCCCTGCTCCACCAGCTCCTCGGTCCAGCGGCGCACCGGCTGCGGGTAATAGGCCACGTCGGTGGCGAGCTTCTGGAACACCTCGCCGCCCCCATTCGCCGCCAGATCGAACAGCTTCTGCCCGTTGCCGGAGCCCAGCGACAGCCGCGCCAGCACGGCATGCACGCCCTCCAGCTGACGCAGCAGTTCTTCCAGACGGGCATTGCCACTGTTGCGGGTGAAGTCGTTCAGCGGGCGGAAGCGGTCGTCCACCATCTGCGTGACCAGCTTGGCGACGCCGCTGTCGGCGACCGCCGCGGCCACGGCGGCCACTGCCGGGGCGGCGCCGGCCGGCGCCTCCGGCACGCGCTGCAAGGTCGTCTCGATCGCCACCGCCGCCAGCAGCTTCTGCAGGGGGGAGCTGCGGCCGGACAGGATGTTGACCTCCTCGCCCAGCGCCTGCGGATTGGCCGCCGGCACCAGCGTGATGTCGTTCAGCAGAGCATCCCAGCGGCCGGCATAGTCGCGCAGGTACAGCGTCAGAGCCGCCGTCTCCAGCTCCGGCCCGGCTTCCTCGCCGCGGGGCGGGCCCAGCAGCCAGCTGAGGTCGCGCACCGACCGCGCCGCGCCGGGCAGGCCCGGCAGCATCACGGTGGTGAAGCCCTGCTGGGTGTAGAAGCCCGGAATGCCGTCGCTGAACCGCGCGCCGGAGGAGCGGCGGAACACCCGGTCGCCTTCCGGCCCGGCCTGCTCGGTCGGGCGCCATTCCTGCAGCTTGCGCGCCGCCTCGCCGTCGCGGATGGCGGCATAGGCTCGGGCGGCCAGCGGCGTGCGGGCCAGCACCTCACGCGACTGCCGGATCAGCTCGGCGTCCAGGTTCACTTTCGGAAGGCCGGCGGGCGCGCCGAGCCCGGCATCGATGTGGCCGAGAAGCGCCTTGGTTTCGTCCTCGCCCGGCGGCGGCGAGACGCGGCGCAGCCAGCCGGCGGTCCAGGCCTTCACCTCCTCGCCGTTGACCGGCCCGGCGCCGCCCAGCGTCAGGTAGAGGCGCAGCAGCGCCTCGACCGCCGGAGCGTCGTCGGCGATCAGCCGGTCGCGCAGGTCGCGCTGCACCCGAACCAGCAGGCGCGGCACCAGCAGCCCGTTGACCGCGCGGCGGTACAGCGCGTCGCCGGCCTCCTCCAGCTTGTCGCCCTGGTAGAGCCCGAAATCGAGCGCCAGCTTCTGCTTCAGCGCCAGCGTGTCGTGGCCGGCCGGCAGGGCGCGCAATTCGTTCAGCACGGGCAGCACGCGGCGGAGGTCGTCGTCGGCGACCGTGCCGGCGGCGAGCGCCTCCGCCTTCGGGCGGTAGGCGTCGACCGCCTGCTGTTCGCGGTCGATCAGCCCGGCATTGCCGAGATAGCCGGCGACCCAGGCGGCGGTGGCCGTGACCGTCACCAGCCCGAACAGGCTGTAGGCGATGCGCGGAACCCAGATGCGCCGACGCTCCGCCGCCGGGTCGAAACCGACCAGATTGGCCTCGCGGAACACCAGATCGTTCAGCAGCCCGCCGAGGAAATAGCTGCGCTGCTGCCCGGCGGCGACGGCACCGCCGCGGAAGGGCGCCGCCGGCAGGCCGAAGCTCTCAGCCAGCCCGCCGATCAGCCGGTCGATCTGCGTGCCTTCCTGGGTGCCGCTGGTGAAATAGATGCCGCGCAGCCGCAGCGCCGGCTCATACCGGTTGGCCTTGAAGGCGGCGGACACGAAGTCGAGCAGCGGCTCCTTCAGCGAGGCCAACTGCGACGGGAAGGCGAAGATGGCGCCGCGGCGCTCCTGCGCATGCTCCTGCTGGATGCGGTCGACGGCGCGGGCGGACAGCCGGCCGGCGATGCCGTCCAACTCGCTGCCCAGCGTCGCCATGCCGGCATCGCCAAGCTCGCTTTCGGCCGCCGGCAGGGTAACGCCGACGATCTGCCGGCGCTCGTCCCGGTTCAGGTCGTGGAAGAACTCGTTGAAGCCGGCGATCAGGTCGGCTTTGGTCAGCAGCAGATAGACAGGCGCCTTGATCTTCAGGGTTTCGTACAGCTCGCGCAGGCGGCGGCGGATGGCGGCGGCATGCTGCGCCCGCTCCTCCGGCCCGGCGGCGGCGAGGTCGGGCACCGCCATCGCCACCAGCACGCCGTTGATCGGCTGGCGCGACCGCGAATCCTTCAGCAGCTTCAGGAAGGCGCCCCAACCGGTCTGGTCGACCGCCTCGTGGCTGTCCTGAGTGGTGTAGCGGCCGGCGGTGTCGAGGAAGATGGCCTCGTCGGCGAACCACCAGTCGCATTGCCGGGTGCCGCCGATGCCCTTCAGCGGCTTGGCCCCGGTCTGTTCGGCCAGCGGGAAGTTCAGGCCGCTCTTCAGCAGCGCCGTGGTCTTGCCGGCGCCCGGCGGGCCGATGATGACGTACCAGGGGGTGCTGTAGAGATAGCCGTCGCCCAGTCCCCGCTGCTTGCGTCCGGCCTTCAGCAGGGCGAGGGAGTCGGCGAAGGTCTTGCGCAGCCCGGCGACCTCGTCGGCCTGGTCCATCGCCGCCATGCGGGCCGCGTCGCTGCCGCCGGTCAGCTCCGCCGTCATCCGCTCTTCGGCCTTGGCGTCGCGGCGCTTCAGCAGGATCAGCACGACGGCCAGGATCGGGAAGGGCACGGCGGCGGCCACGGCCAGCCAGGGCATCTCCAGCCCGGCCAGCGGCGCCAGCAGCGCGATCAGCGCCGCCGCGATCGCCGCACCGATGAAGCCCAGCACTGCGCGGGAGAGCAAGATGGCGGTCAGCCGACTCATTCCGATACCCCTGTCCCTGATCTTATGCTGCCGCTGGCACCGCCCCTGTGCGGGGCGGCTCCGCTCACTTCTTGAGGATGATGTCGATCCGGCGGTTCGCCGCCCGGCCTTCGGGGGTGTCGTTGGACGCCACCGGCTCAGTATCGGCCTTGCCCTCCGCCTTCAGGCGGGACTTGTCGGTGAAGAGCGGGTCGAACTCCGCCATCACCGATTCGGCGCGGGCCTTCGACAGGTGCCAGTTCGACGGGAAGCGCAGGCGCCCGCCGCCGGTCATCGGCACATTGTCGGTGTGGCCGGTGATCAGCACCGCGCCCGGCTCCTCCGCCACCGCGCGTCCGACGCGCAGTACCGATCCCCGCACCTTGTCGTTCAGGCTGGCGCTGCCGCTGGCGAACAGGTTGCTGCCGCGCATGCGCACCGTGATCGACAGCGCGTCCTCCGTCACCTCGACCAGCCCTTCGGCGATCTCCGGCTCCAGGAACTTGCGCACGCGCTGGACCTGGGTGGTCTGCGGCGGGGGCGGCGGGGCGATCTGCGGCGGCGGCGGGGCGGCTTCGGCCAGCTTGACCGGGGCCGGCGCCTCGATCACCACGCCGCCATGCGGCGGCAGGCCGCCCATGCCGGCGAACAGCCGGTCCGACGCCCCGTTCAGCAGGAAGCTCAAGCCCAGGAACAGCAGCAGCAGGAACAGCGCCGTGCCGGCCCCGGCCACCCAGACCGGCAGCGAGCTGCGCGGCGGACGATAGTCCATAGCCAGCGCCGCCGCGTTCGGGCAGAGGATGCGGTCGGCGTATCCGCGATGCTTGACCAGGATGTTGTAGACGTCCTCGCGGATGCGGGCATGCTCGCTGTCCTGGCGCCCGGCGACGCGGTACCGGCCGCGGAAGCCCAGCGACAGGCAGAGATACATCAGCTCCAGCAGGTCGCCGTATTTGCCCGGATCCTGCCGGGCGGAGGCGAGGCGTTCATAGAACTGGTCGCCGCCGACGACGTTCTTGTGGAACATGCTGGTGACGTTCTGGCGCGTCCAGGAACTCTGGCTGCCCCATTGCGAGTTCAGCACGATGTCGTCGATCAGGGCGCAGAGCGCGTAATGCGCGGTCGCCTGGGTCGCGGCGTCCATGCCGGACTTGGTCACCCAATGCTGGAAGTCGCGCAGGGCCGAGATCACGCGCTGGCGCAGCGATTCCAGGTCCGGAACACCGGTCACATCGTTCAGCCGCGCCGCCAGCAGCAGCACCGGCGAGGCGGCGGCGGCCAGCGGCGAACGGGCGGCGAAGATGCCGGCCAGCGCCGGTCCCGGAACGCCGACGGCCTCCACCCGCGCCGCGGCGGGCGGCTCCCCGCCGCCGGGAGCACCGGATGCGCGCCGGCCACCCGGCGTCGGCATCAGGACCGTACGTTCCGTTTCCGGTCCGGGCATGCCGCCAAACTGATCGCCGCCTTGCATGTCCACCCCAATCCGCGCGCCGTCCCGAAAGAGGTCCGGCCCCTGTTTTGCAAACACTGTGAACGAACTAACCGAACTTTATCTAGCCATTTCTGGCCGGCAAATCCGTGGTAGGCGCGGCGGATGGCCGTGCCGCCGCCCCTGCCCCGGCCCGAGTGCCCGCTCAGGGTTGACCGGGTTGCGGCGCCGCCAGCGGGAAGGGGTTCAGTTCGTTGCCGCCGGTCTTGAAGATTGCGGACTGGCTCCACTTCTTCTCGCGCGCCAGACGCGGCACCGCGCGGTTCACATACTGGCCGAGCGTCAGGTTGTAGATCGCCTCGTCCCCCGGCAGCAGGGCCTTGCCCTTCAGCCCCTCCAGCACCGCATGGGCGAAAATGCCGTTGCGGCCGTCATAGCTGTCGAGCGCCTCCTCCTGCTCCGACGAGGCGGCCAGCAGATAGCGCTGCCCCATGTCCTGGTACAGCTTGTCGACCGTGCCCGCCGACACCGCGCCGGAATGGCAGGTGTCGAGCATCACCAGCACGTTGCGGGCGGAAATCGCGCTGACCAGCCGGTTCAGCTCCTTCTCCGACAGCCCCTGCTCGCTGATCGCCTGCGGGGTGGCGGCGGTCACGTTCTGGGTGATGAAGTGGTAGAGCTTGACCGACGGATCCTTCGGCGACGGCACGATCACGCCATGGCCGGCGAGATAGAGAACGACGGTGTCCTCCTCCCGCGCGTTGGCGGCGAGGTCCTCCAGACCGGCGATGACGGCGTCGCGGCTCGCCTGCTCGTCATAAAGCGCCTTCGACAGAGCCAGCGACTGCTCCCGGTCGTAGCCGGCGGGAACCCGGCCGGTCAGCGTCTCGGCGAAGGAGGAGGCGTCGGCGCGGGCGAAGCGCAGTTGCGTGCCCTCCGGCCGGTATTTGTCGATGCCGACGACGAAGGTGATCAGCCGCGGCTTGGCCGGTGCGGCGCGCTCCGTCACGCCATCAGCCGCCTTGCCGCCTGCCATTGCCGCGTCGGCCGTCACTGCCGGCTTGGGCAGCACGAAATCGACCAGCGGCGAGCGTTCATAGATCGCGTCCGTGCCGTTGTAGGCGCGGATCTGCACGCGGTTGCTGCCGGGATCGAGGCGGACGGTGCTGACGCGCTCCTCCGGCGGCGGGGGCTGGTCCTTGGCGGCGTCCGCCGGCGTGACGCCGGCCGCGGGCTGGGCTTGAACGGCTGGCTGCGGGGCCGGCTGAGGAACAGGCGCCGGCTCCTTGGCGCGGGCGAAGGCGCGGGACTTGTCCTGGCCGCTGACGTTCCGGCCGTTGCGGAACAGGTCGACCGAGCCGATGCCGCCACCGGTGTCGGCCAGCCGGTAGCGCAGCCGCACCGACCCGACCCCCTCGGGCAGCGTGACCGACAGGCGCGGCTCCTCCGCCGCGACGTCAAGCTCCGGTCCCTGCGGCGCGGGCTTGGCGACTGCCTGGGGCACCGCCTGCGGGGCGGGCGCCGGCTCCTTGGCGCGCGCGAAGGCGCGGCTGACCGGCGTCATGTCGAGCGGATGACAGGTTTCCGCAGCCGTGGGAACCGTGAGGGCGGCAGGCGCCGCCGGGGCGGGAGCGGCAGGAGCGGAAGCCGCCGCTTCCGTGGCCCCGGTGCCGAGCGCCAGACCGCGGCTGGCGGCGGGTACGGTGCAATAGTCCAGCAGGGTCACCTGCGGGCGGCGCTGGGTCAGCAGGCGGATGTCGCCGATGGCGGACAGGCGCGCGGCGATCTCCGCCTGGCCGGTCTGCTGCAGCTTGCCGCGCACCAGCTCGGGAGCGTTGAAGACGCGGTAGACCTGCTTGAACTCGACCCACTGGCTGCCCTTCTTCTTCGGGTCGTTCAGGTGGAAGCCGACCAGGGTCTCGCCGCCGCTTTCGGAATGGTCGAAGAAGGCCTCCGGCGTCCACAGGACCCAGCGGCGGCCGTCGCGGTGCGGGAATAGCGCCGCCAATTCCTCCAGCGGACGGGATCCTCCGGACAGCGCGTACCAGCGCAGCGTGCCGTCGCCCAGCGCCGCCACGGCGACACGCCCGTCGGCCGACGCGACGACGCCCCACACCGCCGCCGGCACCTCGGCGCGGGCCAACTCGGCCCCGGCGGAATCGAGCAGGCGCAGGCTGAACTCCCCGCCCAGCAGGACGCGGCGCTGCCGGCCCAGGACCGTGACGCTGCGCGCCCATTCGCCGCTGTCCAGCTTCACCGGCTGGCCGTTGACCTTGGGCGTGCGGGTGTTGCGCCAGTCGGAAACGCCGATCCCCGGCCCTTCCGCCGCCGGCCGGGCGAGGCCGGGCAGCGCGTCCGGCGCCGGGGTCAGGCTGCGGGCCAGCACGTCGAAGCGCATCGGCCGCTGGCCGCCCTGCTCCATCCCGAAT
Source organism: Azospirillum sp. BE72 (assembly GCF_031455875.1). Lineage (NCBI taxonomy): Bacteria > Pseudomonadati > Pseudomonadota > Alphaproteobacteria > Rhodospirillales > Azospirillaceae > Azospirillum > Azospirillum sp. BE72. Next base: position 78,983 of record NZ_JAVDTO010000014.1, on the reverse strand, counting down.
TCCAGCACCAGACCGTCGTCGGACAGGCCGAAGCGGCCGAGATGGATGTCGCGATAGTCGGCGACGTCGCCCATGCGGGCGAACTGCAGCCGGCCGGCCGGGTCGATCACGCCCCATCCCGGATCGGCGGCGGCGAAAGCGACCCCGCCGCCCGGCAGGGCCAACAGATGGGTCACGGAATCGCGCGCGGCGGGCGTGTCGGTGTAGGCCCCCTTGCCGGCATCGGCCCAGCGCCGCACCACGTTGCGCTTGCCGTCCACCGTCGCGGTGCCGGCGGCGACCAGCGCCGTGCCGTCCCAGGCGACCGCGGCGAAGCTGCCGCCGGTGACGCCAGTGGCCTTGGCGCTGTGGCGCGTCTTCAGGTCGGCGGCGGCCAGCACGTCGACCTGCGCCTGATCGGCATAGCCGACCGCAAGCAGCGCCCCGTCCGGCGAGAAGGCGACCGAATAGGGCATGCCCTTGCCCGGCTTGCGCTTGGCCTTCGGCTTGAAGGCGGTGTCGTAGAGACGGACGTTGCCGTCGAAGGACGCGGTGGCGAGCCGCCCATCGGGCGCGAAGGCGAGCGCCGACACCCGCGCCTCATAGGCGGTGTCCTCGGCGACCAGCTTGAAACTGGCGCTGTCCCACACGCGGATGCCGGCGTTGCCGCCGAAGGCCCCGGCGACGAAGCGCCCATCGGGCGAGAAGGCGAGATCGTTCAGCACCTGCGGCTGTCCCGGAAGCCGGGCCTTCAGCCGCTGCGCCTTGACGTCGAACAGGTAGAGCGTGACGCCGTCGCCCCAGCTCGACCCGGTGTTGCCGGCGGCGACCGCCAGCGACCCGTCTGCCGACAGGGCCACGGCATAGAGCGCGCCCTCGTCCCCCGCCTCCATCGGCACGCGCAGCGCGCCCAGCGGCTCCCCGCCGTCGCGCGCCCACAGACGCAGGGACTTGTCGTTGGAAACGGTGGCGATCAGCCGGCCCTGGGCGTCGCTCGCCAGCCGGTTGACGCGGGCGGTGTGGCCGCCGGTCTCGATCCGCAGGAACGCCCCAGTGGACGCATCGCCCGCCAGCGCCGGCCGGGCCGCGAAGAACCCCGCCACACCGCAGATGAGCGCGCCCAGCAGGACGACGGGAAGAGCGCCGCGCCGCAGGCGCGCGTTCAGGCGAGAAAGACAGCCGGCCATCATCCGTTCCGCTTGCACTGGTGTCGTCCGGCGGCGGTCCCGCGCATCCTCCGCGAAAGACCGCCGCCGGTCAGGTCATCAGACCGCGCCGATCAGGCGGCGTCCAGCGTCGCTTCCTTTTGCGCGATTTGCTGGATGCTGCTGGTGGTGGCGTTGATGCGCTCCGACGTCTCGAAGGCGGTGTTGGTGCGCTCGACCACCTGGGCGGCCTGGGTGGTGGCCGTCTGCTTCGCCGGCTTCTTCTTGGTCTGGGCCTTGACCGCGGTCTTGGTGCGGATCTTCTCGGCCGAACCCGGCTCGATGTTGTCGGCGGCGATCAGATACTCGTCGCGGCGCTTGACGATGTTCTGGTTGATGCTGCTGGCGATGGCGTAATCCTTGTCCAGCTGGCCGCGGATCAGGGCCAGGCGCTGCTCGGCCTCCGGCTTGCCGATGCGCTTGGCCTTGTAGTCGGCCTTGACGCGCGCGATCTCGGCGCGGCGGCAGTTCACCAGCTGGTCGAGAGCGACCTGGGTGCGGTTCAGGTTCTGGTTCTCGGTATCCAGGTCGGTCATCACGCCCAGGATCGCCTGATCGCGGCCCTGCTGCGACTTGGAGTTCCAGTAGCCGCCCAGCGAGCCCAGCGCCGCACCGGCGGCGGCGCCGATCAGCGCGCTCTTCATGTTGCCGCCGGCCAGCGCACCGGTCAGCGCACCCACGCCGGCGCCGATGGCGGCACCCTTCAGCATGTCCTCGGCATAGTAGTTGCCGGTCGAATCGAGCGCGACGCGGTACTGGTAGCAGGCGTCGCTGCCATCGTTGGCGCCGATGCGATCCGTCTGCGTGGTCACGCAGCCGCTGAGCGCCATGGCGACGATGGTGAGCGAGACGAGGCTTGCCTTGGCACGGTTGCTTCGCATGACCTGGATTCCCGTTTGCTTTTCTGTTCAAGACATATTTCGATCAGATCCAGAACTCCGGGCCATCCGCACCACCCCCACAGTGGGCGCACGCCGTCGCCGATCAGGACCCGCCGCCACGCTGCCACAGCAACAACTGTAACGGAAGGGGGCATTACTACCAATTCGTGCGGCCTTTTATCCAATTTTTTAGCCTGTAGCCTTTGGGGCACGGCTACCCAGGAGAAGTATGATGTTCGGACTCGGGGAGGTATGATGTTTGGAAGAATGCGGCGCTGGACGGTGGCGGCGAATGTCTTGGCCGGCCTGTCCGCGGGGTTTGCCGCCGGGACGGTTCTGACGGTGGCCGCAAGCCCGGCGCGGGCGGAAATCGCGGCGCTGGTGATCGGAATCGACCGCTACACGCGGATCAACCCGCTGCAGGGCGCCGTCAACGACGCACGCGACATCAGCGCCGCGCTGAAAGGCCTTGGCGTCAGGAAACTGCGCCTGTTCATCGACGGCGAGGCGGAACGCAGCCGGATCATATCGGCATGGCGGGAACTGATCGCCGAGACCTCCCCCGACTCGACACTGGTGCTGACCTTCGCCGGCCATGGCGCGCAGCAACCGGAACGTGTGCCCGGCAGCGAGGTCGACGGCATGGACGAGTTCCTGGTGCTGGCGGACTTCGCCCCGCGCGGTCCCGGCACCGCCCAGCGCCTGACTGACGACGAGATCGCCGTGCTGCTGAAGGAAGCGGCCCCGCGCCGGGTGATCTTCGTCTCCGATTCCTGCCATTCCGGCACCATGACCCGCGGCTTCGACGACCGCGCCGGCATGCTCGGCACGCGGGCGGCGAGGATCGACGGGGCGCTGGTCGACCGCATCGAGGACGACGCCCTGCCCCCGCCCACCCGCGCCGCCCTGCAGGCGGAGGCGGACGACCAGCCGAACGTCACCTTCTTCGCCGCCGTCGCCGAACATGAGCTGGCGCCCGAGGTGATGATCGACCGCAAGCCGCGCGGCGCGCTCAGCTGGGCCTTCGCCAACGCGTTGCGCGGGCAGGCCGACCGCGACGGCGACGGCATCGTCACCAAGGGTGAGCTGGAGACGCACATCCGCGGCGCCGTCCGCATGGCTCTGGAAGGCAAGCAGCATCCGCAGGTCCAGCCGCGCGGCCGTGGCGAGCTTCCGCTGATCGACCCGGTCGCCACCAAGCCGAAGCCGCCGTCCCTGCTGCCCGCAGCGGGCCCGATCCCGCTGCGCATCCTGGGCAAGCCGGCGGCGGTGAAGGGTCTGGCCGCCGGCCTCTCCGGCATCGAGATTGCCGGCAAGAACGATCCCGCCCTGGTCTGGGACAGCGCCACCGGCGAGGTGGTCAGCTCGATGGGCGACGTGCTGGCCAGCATCGCCGGCGATCCGATGTCCCCGGAAACCCGGCGGCGGGTGCAGGGGGTGGTCGACAAATGGTCGCTGGTGGTGCGGCTGAAGGCGGCGGCGCAGGACCGCTCGCTGGCCCTGGCGCTGGAGCCGGGCGACCGCAATTACCGGCAGGGGGAGACGGTCTCGCTCGACATCCGCGGCAACGCAGGGACCTATTTCACCCTGATCAACCTCGCCGCCGACGGGACGGTCAACTACCTCTACCCGCTGGCGGAGCGCAGCGACCCGGCGCAAATCCCGAAGGGCGGCCCCTACCGGCTGGCGCTGACGGTGGAGCCGCCCTTCGGCGCCGACCATTTCCTCGCCATCGCCTCGCCCAAGCCGATGGCGGCCCTGCAGCGGGACCTCGCCGCGCTCGACGGCAAGCCGGCCGCCGCGGAGGTCGCCACCCTGCTGACCCGCCACCTGACCGGCCAGCCGGTGGAATTCGGCATCCACGGCGTCTACAGCACGGGGCGGTGACCTTCACCCCCGCAATGCCGCGCGGCGGTCCGCCCGCATCAGGGCGGCGCCGCGCTCGGCGATCATCACCGTCGGCGTGTTGGTGTTGCCCGAGGTCAGGGTCGGCATCACCGAGGCGTCGATCACCCGCAGGCCGCGCACCCCGCGCACCCGCATCTCGGCATCGGTCACGGCGGTGGCGTCGTCCCTGCCGCCCATCCGGCAGGTGCCGACGGGATGGAAGATAGTGGTGCCAATGTCGCCCGCGGCCTGCGCCAGCTCCTCCTCGGTCTGGAAGCTGGGGCCGGGCTTGTATTCCTGCGGATGATAGGGGGCGAGCGCCGGCTGCGCGACGATGCGGCGGGTCAGCGCCAGCGCCTTCGCCGCCTTCGCCCGGTCGGCCGGATCGGACAGGTAGCAGGGCGCGATGGCCGGATTCTCGCGATGATCGGCCGAGGTGATCCGCGTCCAGCCGCGCGACGCCGGGCGCAGGTCGCAGACGCTGGCGGTGAAGGCTGGGAAGGCGTGCAGCGGATCGCCGAACTTCTCCAGCGACAGCGGCTGCACATGGTATTCCAGGTCGGCCGTCGCCATCTCCGCCGAGGATTTGGCGAATACGCCGAGCTGGCTGGGCGCCATGGTCAGCGGCCCCTTGCGGAACAAGGCGTATTCCAGCCCCATCATCGCCTTGCCGAACAGGCTGCCGGCCCGCTTGTTCAGCGTCAGGACCCCATCGACCTTGTAGATCATGCGCAACTGCAGATGGTCCTGCAGGTTGGCGCCGACATCCGGCGCGTCCAGCACCACCGGAATCCCGAGGGCCTTCAGATGCTCCGCCGGGCCGATGCCGGAGCGCTGGAGGATCGCCGGGCTGCCGATGGATCCTGCGGCCAGCACCGTCTCGATCCTGGAGGTCGCCCGCGCCGGCTCGCCCTTGACGGTGAAGCGGACGCCGGTGACGCGGCCGTCGGCGATCTCCACCTTGTCGATGGCCGCCTCGATGGCGAGTTTCAGGTTCGGGCGGTCGAGCGCCGGGCGCAGGAATGCCTTGGCCGCGCTCCAGCGGATGCCGCCCTTCTGGTTCACCTCGAAGCTGCCGACGCCGAAATTGTCGCCGCGGTTGAAATCGTCGGAGCGCGGGATGCCGGCCTGATGCGCCGCTTCGGCGAAGCGGTCCAGCAGGTCCCAGCGCAGCCGCTGCCGCTCCACCCGCCATTCGCCGCCGACGCCGTGCATCTCGTCGGCGCCGCGCCAATAATCCTCGCTGCCCTTGAAGACCGGCAGCACCTCCCTCCAACTCCAGCGGGAATCCCCGGTGATGGCGGCCCATTCGTCGTAATCGCGCGCCTGCCCGCGCATGGCGATCATGCCGTTGATCGACGAACAGCCGCCCAGCACCTTGCCGCGGGCGTAGTGGATGCTGCGGCCGTTCAGCCCGGCCTCCGCCTCCGTCTTGAAGCACCAGTCGGTGCGCGGGTTGCCAATGCAGAACAGATAGCCGGCGGGGATGTGCAGCCACACCCAGCTGTCCTTGCCGCCCGCCTCCAGCAGCAGGACCGAGACGTCCGGATCGGCCGACAGCCGGTTGGCCAGCACGCAGCCGGCCGTGCCGCCGCCCGCTATGATGTAGTCGAAGCTGCCGAAATCGAGCACGTCCGCCATCGCTTCCCTCCCGGGGGATTTATCGATTTGTCAGACATATTAGATTGCTGACCCATCGAACGATCCAGCGAAATTTTGCTCTGCCCGGCGCTTTTGCTCACTTCCGGTTCACCAGCGCCACGCCGCAGACCGCCACCGCCATGCCGGCCAGCGCCGCGACGCCCAGTTTCTCGCCGAACAGGATCCAGGCGACCAGCGCGGTGACAGGCGGGGTCAGGTAGAACAGGCTGGCGACCTTGGCCGCGGCCCCGCGGCGGATCAGGGCGAACAGCAGGAAGATGGCGCCGACCGACAGCACGAAGCTGAGCCACAGCAGGGCGAACAGGAACTCCCCCGTCCATTGCACCTGCATGGTTTCGAACATAGGCGCGGCGACGGCCAGCACCAGCGCGGTGGCGGCATACTGGATGGCGGTGCCGCTGCGCAGGTCCATCCCGCCGCCGTGGCGCTTCTGGTAGAGCGTGCCGAGCGTGATGCCGACCAGCGCCGCGACGGCATAGCCGATGCCGATCAGATGCTCCGCATCGACCGACAGCTTCTCCCGCACCACCAGCCCGACGCCGGCAAGGCCCAGCAGCAGCCCCGCCCATTGCCGGCCGCTCACGCGTTCGCCCAGCAGCGGGCCGGACAGCGCGGCGGTCAGCAGCGGCTGGATGCCGACGACCAGCGCAGTGACGCCGGCCGGCAGCCCATGGGCGATGGCGAGGAAGACGCCGCTGAGATAGACGCCGTGCACCAGCAGCCCGGCCAGCGCAATGCGTCCGGCGGTCGCCCAGTCCTTCGGCCAGGGCGCGCGGCTCGCCAGCGCCACCAGCGCCAGCACCGCCGCGACCAACCCCAGCCGGATCAGCAGGAAGGTCAGCGGCTCCGCATAGGGAAGCCCGTATTTCGCCCCGATGAAGCCGGTGCTCCACAGCAGCACGAAAAGACCCGGCATCAGGCGCAGCCAGGTCTGGCCGCCGCCCGTCGCGGTCTCGCCCATGAAAAAATCCCTTCCCTGCGGTCAGCCTACCGCCGGGACGGCCGGGGACGACTGGGTCGGCTGCCGGCGCGCCTCGGCGACCGCCTGGATGTGGGATCGCAGATCCGCGTCCTTCTGCACCAGCCGGCGGAAATCCTTCTCATCCAACACCAGCAATTGGCAATAGCCAAGCGCCCGCACGTCTGCATTGCGCCGCTGGCGGGTCAGCAGCGCCATCTCGCCGAAGAAGTCGCCGGTGCCCAGCTTCACCGGCTCCGCCAGATTGGGCACCAGCACCTCGACCGCGCCGGACGCGATGAAGAACATGGCGTCGCCGCGGTCGCCCTTGCGCACGATGTTCTCGCCCGGCAGGGCCAACTGCGCCCGCAGCAGCGTGGCGATGGTCGTCACCCGTTCGGCCGGGAGATCGGCGAACAGCGGCACCCGGCGCACCAGCTCCGCCACGTCGAAGCGGACGTCCAGCCTGGGCAACCGCTCCAGCACCCGGCGGCGCTGCTCCAGGTCGCGCTCCAGGTCGGTCAGCACCTCCTGGCTGATGATCGATTCGGCGTACAGGGTCCGGTAGTCGGCATGCTCCAGCCGCAGGGCGGCGCGGCCGACGTAGCGGCTCTGCAGCACCACGGCATAGTCGGGATACTGCAGCTTCAGGGCGGACAGCGCCTGCTCGACGATGCCCAGCCGGCCGACCAGCATGCCTTCCAGTTCGAACGCCACCTCCTGTCCCAGCACGCGGGCCAGACGGTCGCGGGTGAAGGCCAGCAGCTCGCGCAGGACGGTGCGCACGGCGACCAGCACCTCGAACCGCATCGACAGGCGCCGCGCCAGCGGCCGGTGGATGCCGAAGCGGCGCTGCAGCCAGCTGGCCCCCCGCATCCAGGGCGAGAAGGCGATGAAGGGTTCCTCGAAGGCGCGGTAGCCGTTGCGGCCCTGGGCCTTGACGGCGTCCAGCAGCCGGCCGCTGCGCCCGGCCAGCATCTCCATCACCGCGCGCGACACCACCCCTTCGGAAAAGTGGGCGTAATAGAGTTCTTCCTCGCGGTTCACCAGGATGACGAGGCCGATGGTGATGCGGTCCTCGTCGGTCAGCTTCGCCTCGTCCCGGCTGTCCTCGTCGATCTTCTTCAGCCGCTCCTCGTAGCGGGCGATCATCACGTCCTTGACGGCGCCGTCGACCTCATAGGTCTGGGCGACGGCGGCGACGCGGTCGCGGATGCTGTCGGTGGACAGAGCCAGTGCCCGGTTGCGCATGGCGCGCTCCACCGGCGTCAGTTCGTCCAGCTTCAGCACGCGGATCAGCCAGCGCAGCGTGGTGCCGTTGACGAACAGCGTGACGAAGACGAAGCCGGTGACCATCACCGCGACGAAGCTCTGGACACGGTCCGGCACGCGGAAATTCTCGGTCACCGCCAGCGCCAGCGTCAGCGACACCGCCCCGCGCAGCCCGCCCCACAGCATCACCGTCTTGTAGGAATTGCTGACCTTCTGCGCCAGACCGGCCCAGGACAGCACCGGCAGCAGGCCGAACAGCACGACGGCCCGCGCCGCGAAGGCGGCGGCGACCACCACCAGGACCAGCCCGACCTCGGCCCAGCCGGCATCGGCCATCAGGCGCGGCACCAGGATGGCGGTCAGCAGGAAGATCATGGAGTTGGCCCAGAAGCCCAACTGCTGCCAGACATGCTCCATGGCGCCCCAGGTGGCGGGGGAGATGCGGGTGCGTCCGACCGAGCCGATGACCAGGGCCGAGGCCACCACCGCCACCACGCCCGACGAGCCGACATAATGCTCCGCCATCACATAGGACAGGTAGGCCAGCGCCACCGTCAGCGTGATCTCCGCCATCGGCTGGTTGCGCATCGGCTCCACCAGCATGCAGACGATGCGGCCGCAGATATAGCCGGTGATGACGCCGCCGGCGAAGTCGCGCAGGAAGTCCAGCGCCGCCGCCCCTGCCCCGCCATGGGAGGTTCGCGTCAGCATCTCCAGCAGCAGGGTGAACAGCGCGATGGCCGCGGCGTCGTTCAGCAGGCTCTCGCCCTCGACCAGCGTGGTCAGCCGCCGTGGCGCGCCCAGGTCGCGGAAGATGCCGATGACCGCCGCCGGATCGGTGGAGGCGACGATGGCCCCCAGCAGCAGGCAGGCGACCAGCCCCAGCGAGGTGAACAGGCTGACCGCATAGCCGACGGCGAAGGTGCAGACGAAGACCGCCACCACCGCCATCAGCAGGATCGGCCCCAGATCGTCGAACAGCCGCCGCACATCGACCGCCAGCGCCGTTTCGAACAGCAGGATCGGCAGGAAGACGTGCAGCAGGATGTCGGACGAGACGTCCAGCTCGGCCAGCGAATTCAGGAAATCGTGGAACGGGTCCTTGCCCGGCCCGGCGAAGGTCTGGATCACCGCGCCCAGCGCCACCCCGACGCCCGCCAGCAGCACCGTGTAGGGCACCTGGAAGCGGGCGGCCAGCGGCGGCAGGAAGCTGACCAGGGCGAGAAGCCCGGCAACGCCGAGGACTTGGATGACGATGTCGTGCATGTTCCCACGGGGGCGGCTGCGGCGTGGGCTGCACGGTATCGCCGCACTGTGGCCGGAGCAAGACCGGGAACCACGGAGTCCTGCGGCAAAAATGGTCCCGGACGGAGGGTCCCCTTCTACTGAAAGCGGCGATGTGGTCTGCTGACAGAGCCCCTCTCCCCTCGCGGGAGAGGGGTTGGGGTGAGGGGCGCACCTTGATTTCCACCGGCCTTTAGCCGGCCACACCCCTCATCCCAACCCTTCTCCCGCAAGGGGAGAAGGGCTTCCTAGCCCGAATCTCACCGCGGCGGCGGCGCCGCGATGCCGCGCGACTGCAGATACTGCCGGCAGCGCCGCTGCCAGTCCGAAAGCGGCGAGGACGGGTCGAGGACGGCGTGGAAGATGTAGTCGGCCGCCGTATCCTCCGACACCGGCGACCGGTGCAGAGCGTCGGCGTTCCGGCCCAGCAGATAGGCCACGACGTGGAACTGGTTCATGCGGGCCAGCACCAGCGTCACCGTGCTGCCGCTCTCGTCGGTCGCCTCGATGTCGGCACCGGCGTCCAGCAGGATGCGGACGGCATCGGCGTTGCGGCGCAGGCCGGCATTGACCAGCACCGGCTCGCCGATGGAGTTGCGGGCGTTGGGATCGCCGCCGAAGGCAAGCAGCAGGCGCAGCCAGTCGGTATCGGTGCCCGATGCCACCATGGTCAGCGCCGATTCCCCGTCGCGGGCGCGACGGTTGGGATCGGCCCCGGCCTCCAGCAGGGCCTTTGCCCCGGGCTTGCTGTTGCTGGCGATGGCGAACAGCAGCGGCGTCATCCCCTCCGTTCCGCCCGCGTTCGGGTCGGCGCCCGCGGCGGCGAGCTGGCGCACGGCGGCGGCGTCCCCCCGTCCGGCGGCGTCGGCCAGCCTGGCCGTGGCGGCATCGGGGAAGAAGTGGCTGGCGGGCGGCAGAGCGGCCATGGCGGACCTCGCGGCGAATAGGGTGGGAAGGAGCGTCCAGCCTGCTGCGGCCAGCGCCACCAGGATCAACAGCCGGCGGAAAAAGGCAATGCCCGGCTTGGGGCGCGCGGTGGCACCCTCACCGGTGCAGGGCGGCACGCAACTGCCCCTCGTCCGCGCGCTTCTGTTTTTCCAGCGCGTTGATCGGATAGGCCATGCCGTGCTTGGTGACGGAATCGGCGGCGACGCCCTTGACATACTCCATGCCCTTCTTGCCCGCGGCGGCACCCTGGAAGGCGTTGCCGTGCTCGTCGACCGCCTCCAGCGGCACATTCCTGCCGATGCTGGTCGGCATCGGCCCGACCGCGTTCTGCGCGGTGGTCAACACCTCGCCGCCGACCTGATAGTTGGTGACCTTGCTGGCATTGGCGCGCGACTTGCCGAAGGCGGCGACCGTATCATCCTTCAGGCCAGCCGTGTTGAAGGTGGTGCAGGGCACGTCGGCCACCACCGCACCCGCGGTCGCCAGCCCGCCGCCCAGCGAATGGCCCGCCATCTCCAGCCGCGGCCCCACCTTGCTCTTCACCTTCTGCGCCGCCTGGATCGCCCGCTCGTAATAGTCGGAGCGCAGGCCGATGCCCTGCTGCAGGTTGTTGACCCAGTCCTCCTTGGCGGTGAAGGTGGTTCCCTTCGGCACCAGAACGACCTGCGGGGGCGACCCGAACACCTTGGGGTCCGCCACATACAGCTCCGCCCGGAATCCCGACGCGGTGCCGGGGTTCAGGTCGCTGGGGACGAGGCCGTATTTGCGCAGCTCCGCCGGGTCGTCGCTCAGCCGGGTCCAGCCCGGCGGCGGGGTCTTGGGCGACTCCGGGCCGTTCTCGTGGTGATAGACGTCGGCTGCCAGCCGGGCGCGCTCCACCGCCTTGTTGTCGCGGGCGAAGCGTTCCGTCACCTCCGGCAGGACCTTCTTCTCGCGCGCCTCCTTGATCAGCGCCTGCCGTTCGGCGACGCGCTTGGCCTTGGCGTCGATCTCCGCCTGGGAACAGGGAATGGTCGGGTTCTTGGCGGGAACGGGGGCGTTGCGGCGGAAATGATTCGCCAGATCGTCGGTCAGCGTCTGGCCGGCGGCCTTGGCGCCGCGCTTGGCCGCTCCGCCGAAGTCGCCCTCCAGCACCGCCGCCCCGGTCTCCTTCAGCCCGGCCTTGACGGTGTCGGCCGCCATCCGGCCGCCGGTGCGCAGGGTCTGGTAGGTCGCCTTGGCCTTCGCCGTGGCGCTTCCGGCCATGTCGGTCAGCGTGGACAGGATCGGCATGGCGTCAGTCCCGCTGCGACAGGGCGGCGATCATGGCGTCCACCCACTCGGTCAGCCACTCCGCCTTCCGGTCGGCGGTCATCGCCGGATCGGCCAGCACCTCGCGCGCCGCCGGGCTGTCCTCGTCGAAGCGGTCGCCGGCCAGCGCCGCGGTGACGATGTAGCAGGCGGCCTGCCAGCGCGTGGTCAGGCCATAGCCTTCGGCCCGCGCCAGCTGGTCCCGTCCGAAAGCGAGGAAGCGGTCGGCCGGCACCGGATCGGCGTCCGGGAACCGGTCGGCGAGGTAGCGATGCACCGCGCGGATCAGATCCTCTTCCCCCAGCCGGTCCATCTGGGCCTGCGACAGAACGAACACGGTGCACCCCGATCGATTGCGTTATCAGGGTATGATAGAGGTGCAATCATTGACAGAGAAGCGGCAACGCCGGGTTTTCAAGGCTGAATTGGCCCGGGAGAGTACAACCCGAGGCTCGGGTCCTGGAACCGGGACACGCGGTCGATTACCATGGCTTCGGCTTTGCCCGAATCGGAGATAGGGGACGTGAGAATGGCGACGGTCAGGGGTCTGCGGCCGGTGTTTGCCGGATTGGCGCTGTTTCTGGCATTCGGCGGCGTGGCCGCGGCCACCGAACCGACCGCCGCCCCCACCACGACGGAGGATTTCATCCGGGCCCTGCGGCCGGACACGCCGCCGTCCGACGAGAAGCCCAGAACCCGCGGCCTCGCGCTCGGCACCGGTGGCGCTGCGGAACCGGCGGCACCCCCGTCACCATCGGCGCCCGCCCCCACCGCCGCAAAGCCGAAGGCCGCACCCAGGATCAGCTTCCAGGTGGAGTTCGCCTTCAACTCGGCGGAACTGACGCCGAAGGCCGCCGGCATCCTCGACGAGCTGGGCCGCGCCCTGACCTCGCCGGATCTCGCCGCCTACCGCTTCCAGCTGACCGGCCACACCGACGGCGTCGGCAATCCCGATTACAACCTCGCCCTGTCGAAGCGGCGGGCCGCCTCGGTGCGCGACTACCTGACCCGGAGCTTCGGCGTATCGCCTGGCCGGCTCGTGGCGATCGGCCGCGGGTCCCAGCAACTGCTCGACCCCGCCAACCCGGCCAGCGACGCCAACCGCCGGGTCGAGATCGTCAATCTCGGCTCCTGACCTCCGGGCGCCCGGCAGCGGGGCAATGGCGGCTCAGCGCCAGCCGCCGTCCCGCGTCAGCCCGGCCAGGATGTCGCGCAGGATGGCATGCGCCGCGCGGGCGGCGACCGGCATCGGCCGGCCGGCGGCGTGGGCCAGCAGGATGGTGCGGTCGATCTGCGGATCGACGATGGGCAGGCCGGTCAGGCGGTCCGCCACCGCGCCATAGCGGGCCACCCGCTCCGACAGCACGGTATAGCCGCAGCCTTCCGCCACCAGCGCCTTGATCTGTTCCAGCGCGTCGATCTCCATGGCGACGGTAACGCGGGCGCGGGCCAGCACTGCCGCATGCTCCACCTCCTCGCGCACGCCGTGCGGGCGGCCGGGCAGGATCAGCGGCAGGGCCAGCGCCTCGGCGAAGGGGATGGAGCGGCGCCCGCGCAGCAGCGGGTCGTCCGCCGGTCCGACGAGATGCAGGCTTTCCCGCGCCACCAGCTCCGTCTCCAGCCCATTCATCTCCTCGGCGCCGAACACCAGCGCCAGATCGAGCTGCCCCGACAGCACCCATTCCAGCATATGGCCGGACAGCCCTTCCACCACCCGCAGCCGGATCTGCGGATGGGCGCGGCGCACCGCCAGCGCCAGCGGCACGGTCAGCACCGGCCCCAGCGAGGTCGGGATGCCGACCGTGGCCGGACCAGCGGGCACCGCTTCCACCGCGCGCACCTCGTCGCGCAGCCCGTCCATCGATCCGATCAGCGCCGCCGCCCGCTGCGCCAGCCGCCGCCCGCTTTCGGTCGGCACCACGCCGCGCGCCGTGCGCAGAACCAGCTGGCAACCGAAATCCTCCTCCATCCGCTTCAGATGCAGGCTGAGCGCCGGCTGCGCCACCCGCAGCGCCTCCGCCGCGCGGGAGATCGAGCCATGCTCGACGATGCCCAGGAAATAGCGAAGCTGCCGCACGTCCATTCCGCCGGAACCTATATTAGCCATACCGTGACACTATGAAAGCGGCTGCGGGGATCGCATGTCAATATGGCTTCGGTTCCTGACAGCTGGCGCGTTTTCCGCTTGAGAGCCCCCTCTTGATCACCGCATTTCCGTTAACCATTTACCCAACAGGCGTCGGGCGGTCGCGCATTTCGCGGACCGCGGAGATGCCGTTCCGCGCCGGATGACTGGGCGGAAGACCTTGGAAACGGAGTGCCGGATGGACTTCGGTCAATTCACCGATCGTGCGCGCAGCGTCATTCAGGCCGCGCAGATTGCCGCCCTTGCCGAGCGGCATCAACAGCTTCTCCCCGAACATCTGCTGAAGGCCCTGATCGACGACACCAGCGGTGTGGCGGCGCGTCTGGTGCGCGACACCGGCGGCGATCCCGACCTGCTGAAGTCCGCGACCGAGGACCAGCTGTCCCGCGCGCCGGTCCAGCCTGGCGCCAGCGAAGGCCCGCAGCCGCTCTACATGTCGCCGGCGCTGGCCGCCGTGCTGCAGGGCGCCGTCGCCTCGGCGCGCAACGGCGGCGACCGCTTCGTCACCGCCGAACGGCTGCTGGAGAGCCTCGCCCGCCAGAGCGGCCCGCTGCGCGCGCTGTTCCGCCGCGCCGGCGTCGATGCCGACGCGCTGGCCGCCGCCGCCGATGCCCAGCGCAAGGACCATCCCGCCGACGCGGAGACCGAGACGACGGCCGGCGAGGCGCTGGCCCGCTACACCCGCGACCTGACCGAAGAGGCGCGGCAGGGCCGGCTCGACCCGGTCATTGGCCGTGACGACGAAATCCGCCGCACCATCCAGGTCCTGGCCCGCCGTACCAAGAACAACCCCGTCCTGATCGGCGAACCCGGCGTCGGCAAGACCGCCGTGGTCGAGGGGCTGGCCCAGCGCCTGGCCTCCGGCGACGTGCCGGAAGGGCTGAAGGACCGGCGCGTTCTGGCGCTCGACCTCACCGCGCTCCTGGCCGGTGCCAAGTTCCGCGGCGAGTTCGAGGAGCGGCTGAAGTCGGTCCTGAGCGAGGTGCAGGAGGCCAACGGCCGCATCATCCTGTTCATCGACGAACTGCACACCCTGATCGGCGCCGGCCGCACCGATGGGGCGATGGACGCCGCCAACATGCTGAAGCCCGCGCTGGCGCGCGGCGAGCTGCGCTGCGTCGGCGCCACCACGCCGGACGAGTACCGCAAATACATCGAGAAGGATGCGGCGCTGGCCCGCCGCTTCCAGCCGGTGACGGTGGACGAGCCGTCGGTGGACGACGCGGTGTCGATCCTGCGCGGCATCAAGGGCAAGTACGAGGTCCATCACGGCGTGCGCATCGCCGACGCGGCAGTGGTCGCGGCGGTGAGCCTGTCATCGCGCTACATCGGCGACCGCCGGCTGCCCGACAAGGCCATCGACCTCGTCGACGAGGCGGCGAGCCGCCTGCGCATGGCGATCGACAGCAAGCCGGAGGCGCTCGACGCCGTCGACCGCCGGGTCGCCCAGCTGAAGATCGAGCGCGAGGCGCTGAAGGCAGAGCCGGACGCCGCCTCGCAGGAACGCCTCCACGTCTTGGAGGGCGAACTGGTGGAGGCGGAAGCCCGTCAGTCCTCGATGGAAGAGGAATGGCGTGCCTCGCAGTCCCGCCGCACCGAGGGCCGCCGCCTGAAGGAGGAGCTTGACCAGGCCCGCACGAAGCTGGAGCGTGCCCAGCGCGACGGCGACTGGGCCAAGGCCGGCGAGCTGGCCTACGGCGTTGTGCCCGACCTGGAGAAGCGTCTGGCCGAGGCCGAATCGCGCGCCAGCACCGAGCGTGACGAGGTGACGGCCAAGGACATCGGCGCCGTCGTCACCCGCTGGACCGGCATCCCGGTCGAACGGATGCTGGAAGGCGAGCGCCAACGGCTGAAGGGCATGGAGGACAAGCTGGCGGAGCGCGTCGTCGGCCAGAAGGAAGCGGTGCGCGCGGTGTCCAAGGCGGTGCGGCGGGCCCGCGCCGGGCTGAAGGACCCCAGCCGCCCGACCGGCTCCTTCCTGTTCCTGGGCCCCACCGGCGTCGGCAAGACCGAGCTTGCCAAGGCGCTGGCCGCCTTCCTGTTCGACGACGAGACGGCGATCACCCGGCTCGACATGTCGGAGTATATGGAGAAGCACGCGGTCAGCCGCATGATCGGCTCGCCGCCGGGCTATGTCGGCTATGACGACGGCGGATCGCTGGCCGAACGCATCCGGCGCCGGCCCTATCAGGTCGTGCTGCTGGACGAGGTGGAGAAGGCGCATCCCGACGTGCTGAACGTCCTGCTGCAGGCGCTCGACGACGGGCGGCTGACGGATGGGCAGGGCCGCACCGCCGACTTCCGCCACGCCATCCTCATCATGACCTCCAACCTGGGGGCCGAGGCGCTGAGCGCCTTGGGCGACGACGAGGATATGGCCGGCGCGACGGTGGAGGTGATGGACGCGGTGCGCAAGGCCTTCCGGCCGGAGTTCCTCAACCGGCTGGACGATGTCCTGATCTTCCGCCGGCTGGGCCGGGACCAGATGTCGCGGATCGTCGACATCCAGCTCGCCCGCGTCAACGAGCGGCTGGCGGAGCGCGGCGTCACCCTGGCGGCGGATGCGGCGGCCAAGCGGCGGCTGGGCGATCTGGGCTGGGATCCGGCCTTCGGCGCCCGTCCGCTGAAGCGCGCCATCCAGGGCCTTGTCGAGGACCCGATCGCCGAGCGCCTGCTCGACGAGGAGGTGGAGGGCAAGACCACCATGACCCTGTCGGTGGTCGACGGCCGGCTGGCGCTGGACGGCGTGGTGGTCGAGGAGGACCGCGCGCACGGCTTCAAGGCGCCGGAACGTCCGCCGCTGGGCTTCGCCCTGCCGCCGGTGGCGAGTTCCACCAACGGACGGGAGGCGTCGGTCCACTGACCTGCCCCCGGCAATAAGGAAAAATCGGCGGTGACGGAAAAGGCCCCGGATGCATCGCGTCCGGGGCCTTTTCCATGGCCGGATGATGGTCGGACGGATCAGACCAGCACGGCGCCCTTCACCTTGCCCACCCGCCTGAAATGCTGATTGTTGCTGAGATGATGGTGGAGGAAGGACGGGTTGTAGTAGCGCGCCTCCATGCCGAAGACCGCCTGCATGTTCTGCAGCGGGAAGCTGCCCTGGACCGCGATGTTCGACTGCTCCATCGCCACCAGATAGCAATAAACCACATGGCCGGAGCAGAAGAACGCCTCCCGCCCGCCGGCCATCAGCTGGTCGAGCAGGGTGTTGATGCGGTCGGTGGACTGCACCGCACCCCCGCGGCCGAGCGACTTGACGGCGCCGCCGATGGTGTAGGGCATCTGGGTGCCGCCTTGGGCAAAGCCGCCGCCGACGATGCCCTGCCGCATCATGATGGCGGTCTGCGCCGCTCCTTCGCCGATGCCGGGGGTGGTGCAACGGAAGACGTCATAGCTGTAGTTGGCGTTCTTGGTCAGCAGGTTGTTTTCCTGCAGCCCGTCACCGTCCATCTCGATGATGGTCGTGGGCGAACTCGCGATGCCGGCATGGATGAAGTCCGACTTTCCCCGGCTGAACAGCTGGCCGATCTTGATGGCGATGCCGGTGGCGCCCAGGCCGTGCCGATGCTTGATCATGATGTCGCCGGCCTTCACGGCCCCGATCACCGCGTTGGAACGCGCTCGTGTCATGCCCTGTCTCCCTGTAACGAACCGTGCGCCGACATCCGCGGTCGCTTGCGGCCCTGTTCCGCAAACCCACTATACGAAATAACGGGGGGTCGGCGAAAGAAGTACCACCACACGAACAATCAGCTTTTCATCGGACAGCGGGGACGGATGCCCAAACTATTATCGACTTTGATTACCTGATCTCCTGCAGGCGCTGTTTTCGTGAAATTTCTTCAGCCTTGAATGGCATTCGCGCCAGACGATCAACCATGGCAGGGCGGTTCCTCACTGCCCAGGCCGCCGGATGGCTCCTGCACGACGACCGTCCGGCGTGACCATGCGTCCTGATTCGGCACCCCGGCAGCATGCGGGGTGCCATCGGGCCTGCGGGTCTGCTAAATCTCCGCCACCGCCCCAAGCACGGGCGGTGCCGCAACAGCCTGGGGGCAGACATGGCCGCGACGATCCCACCTTATCTGTCGACCTTCTCGCTCGCCGGACAGGTGGCGCTCGTCACCGGATCGGGCCGCGGCCTGGGGCTGGAGATCGCGCGGGCGCTGGCCGGGTCCGGCGCGCATGTGCTGCTGAACGGCCGCGACGCCGCGACGCTGGAGGCGCGGGTGGCCGAAATCGAAGCGGCCGGCGGGATCGCTTCGGCCCTGGCTTTCGACGTGTCGGACCGGGCGGCGGTGCGCGATGCCTTCGCCCGGATCGACCGGGACCATGGGCGCCTCGACGTCCTGGTCCAGAATGTCGGGCAGCGCAACCGCAAGCCGCTGGCCGAGTTGACCGATGACGAGATCGTCGCTCTTCTCGACGTTGATCTGGCATCCAGCCTGATCCTGGCACGGGAGGCGGCGCGCCTGATGCTGCCGCGGGGCCAGGGCCGTCTGATCGCCATCACTTCGGTCGCCGGGCAGATCTCGCGGGCCAACGACAGCGTCTATGCCTCGGCGAAGGCGGGGCTGAACGGCATGGTCCGGGCATTGGCCGCCGAATACGGTCCGCATGGCCTGACCAGCAACGCCATCGCGCCGGGCTTTTTCGCAACCGAAACGAATGCGGCCATCGCCGCCGATCCCGAACACGGGGCCTATTTCGCCAACCGCACGCCGTTGCGCCGCTGGGGCCGGCCGGAGGAGATCGCCGGGGCGGCGGTGTTCCTGGCGTCGGCCGCGGCGTCCTATGTCAACGGCCATGTCTTGGTCGTGGACGGCGGCGCCACCATCTTGATGTGAGCCGCCGGCCGATTGCCCCCGCCATGCTGACCATTCCCATCTCCTGCGGCGACCCCGCCGCCCTGTTCCGCCCCTTGGCCGCCGAGCCCTGGGCGATGCTGCTCGACAGCGCGGCGCCCCATCCGCAGAATGGGCGCTTTTCCTATATCGTTGCTGAACCGTTCCAAACGGTCGAATCCATCGGCGGACGGGCGCTGGTCGACGGAGCGCCGGTGCCCGGCAGCCCCTTCGACGCGCTGGAACGGGCGCTGGCAGCATATCCCCTGCCCTCCGCCGGCCCGGTTCCCTTCACCGGCGGGGCGGTGGGCTTTATCGGTTACGAAGCCGGAACGGCTTTGGAAGGGCTACGCTCCCGCCATGGCAATCCGGGCGGCCAGCCGGACATGGCCTTCGGCCTCTACGACGTCGTCGCCGCCTTCGACCGCGAGACGCGGAGCGCCTGGGTAATCGCCGCCCGGCCGGAGGCGGAGGAGCGCGCCCGCCGCATGGCCGCGCGGCTATCCGTTCCGCCACCGGAACAATCGGCCGGGCCGGCGCCCGTGCGCTGGCGGTCTGAACTGGTGCGCCCCGACTATCTCGACCGGGTCGGCCGGGTGCTGGAGTATATCCGCGCCGGCGACATCTATCAGGCGAACTTCACCCAGCGATTCCTGGCCGACGTGGACGGGACGCTCGACGCCTATGCGCTGTACGAGCGTCTGCGCCGCCTCAGCCCAGCGCCCTTCGCCGCCTTCCTGAACTGCGGTCCCCGGCTGCGGCTGGCAGGCGCCTCGCCCGAGCGCTTCATCCGGCTGCGCGCCGACCGGACCATCGAGACGCGGCCGATCAAGGGCACCCGCCCGCGCCATGCCGATCCGGCGGCCGATGCCGCCGCCGCCGCGGAGCTGTCGGCCAGCATCAAGGACCGGGCGGAAAACCTGATGATCACCGACTTGCTGCGCAACGATCTGGCGCGCGTGTCGGAGGTCGGAAGCGTCAAGGTGCCGGTGCTGTTCGGGCTGGAGAGCTTCGCCAGCGTCCACCATCTGGTGTCCGTCGTCACCTCCCGGCTGCTGCCGGGGCTGGGTCCGGTCGATCTGCTGCGCGCCGCCTGCCCCGGTGGATCGATCACCGGCGCGCCGAAGATCCGCGCCATGCAGATCATCGACGAGCTGGAGGTCGCCCGCCGCGGCGCCTATTGCGGCTCGGTCGCCTGGATCGGCTTCGACGGCGCCATGGACAGCAACATCGTCATCCGAACCCTGTCGGTGACGCAGGACCATGTCATCGCCCAGGCCGGCGGCGGCATCGTCGCCGATTCCGATCCGGCGGCGGAACACGAAGAGATGCTGGTCAAGGCCCGCGCCCAGCTGCGCGCGGCGGGAGACCCGGCAGTGGAGGGAATGGCATGACCATCTGGCTGAACGGGCAGCTGATGCCGGCTGCGGAGGCGCGGATCGACCCGGCCGACCGCGGCTTCACCCTGGGCGACGGGCTGTTCGAGACGATCCGCATCAAGGACGGCGCACCGCGCCACCTGCCCCGCCATCTCGCCCGGCTCACCGCCGGCGCCGCCCTGCTGCGCCTGCCGCTGCCCTACGACACTGCGACCCTGTCGGAGGCGATGGCGGCGCTGATCGGGGCAACCGGCCTCCAGGATGGCGTGCTGCGCCTGACCCTGTCGCGCGGCACCGGCGCCCGCGGGGTGCTGCCGCCGCCGGACGCCCGCCCGACCGTAATGATGACGGTCGCTCCCGCCGCCAATATGACGGCGCCGGTCGCCGCCGTGATCGCCCGCAGCACCCGCCGCAACGAGCATTCGCCCTTGTCACGGCTGAAGTCGCTGAACTACCTGGATTCCATCCTGGCCCGGCAGGAAGCGGCGGAGCGCGGCGCCGACGAGGCGCTGTTGCTGAACGGCGCCGGACGGCTGGCGGAATCCAGCATCGCCAACCTGTTCCTGTCGGTCGGCGGCCGGTTGCTGACCCCGCCGGTCGCCGACGGTGCCCTTCCCGGCATCCGCCGCGCCCTGATCCTGGAGCGCCATGGCGCGGAGGAATCGCCGCTCACCCCCGACGACCTCGCCCGCGCCGACGAGGCGATCCTGACCAACAGCCTCGGCCTGCGCCCGCTGCTGTCGGTGGACGGCATTCCGGTCGGAATCGGGTCCGCCGGCCCGGTTCTCGCCCGGCTGCTGGCCGATCCGGACCTTTAAGCAACCAAGGGACTGTCATGATCGAAACGGTGAGCTATCCCGAACTGACGGCCATCGGCTTCATGGTCGAGGCGAGCAGGGAGGATTTGCCGGCGGCGGTATCGGCGGCGTGGGAGCGCCTGTTCGCCGCCGACAGCGGG
Source organism: Azospirillum sp. BE72 (assembly GCF_031455875.1). NCBI lineage: Bacteria > Pseudomonadati > Pseudomonadota > Alphaproteobacteria > Rhodospirillales > Azospirillaceae > Azospirillum > Azospirillum sp. BE72. The sequence goes on along the minus strand of NZ_JAVDTO010000014.1, from coordinate 58,287 downwards.
GCGACCTCCTTCGCGGCGGTGTCGCTGCCGGAGGAGAACGGGCTGCAGCGCGAACTGGTCGGTTTCCTCGCGGCCAGGGCGACCGAGATTCCGCCGGGCATGGTCCGTATCGACCTCGACGCAGGCCGTTACCTGCGGCTCATCCATGATGGCCCGGTCTCCGCCATCCCGGACGGTTTCGCCCGGCTGCAGGCCCATGCCGCGGCGAACGGCCTGAAGGTAAGCGGCATCGCGCTCGACTTCGGCCATCGTCCGGGCCTGCCCGACGGCCGTCACGAACTGCATCTGGCGCTCGCGGCACAGCTGCCGGCGCTGGGGTGAGGAAGAATCCCCTCTCCCCGGGGGGAGAGGGGGAATCGCGCCCGCTCCCCGTTTACTTCAAAAACGGCAGGTTCAGCCCCTGCTCCTTCGCGCAGTCGATGGCGATGTCATAGCCGGCGTCGGCGTGGCGCATCACGCCGGTGGCCGGGTCGTTCCACAACACGCGCTCCACCCGCTTGGCGGCGGCGTCGCTGCCGTCGCAGACGATGACCATGCCGGAATGCTGGGAGAAGCCCATGCCGACGCCGCCGCCATGGTGCAGGCTGACCCAGGTCGCCCCGCTGGCGGTGTTCAGCAGCGCGTTCAGCAGCGGCCAGTCCGACACGGCGTCCGACCCGTCCTTCATCGCCTCGGTTTCGCGGTTCGGGCTGGCGACGGAACCGCTGTCGAGATGGTCGCGGCCGATGACGATGGGGGCCTTCAACTCGCCCGATTTCACCATCTCGTTGAAGGCGAGGCCCAGCCGGTGGCGCTGCCCCAGTCCCACCCAGCAGATGCGGGCCGGCAGTCCCTGGAACCGGATGCGCTTGGACGCCATGTCGAGCCAGTTGTGCAGGTGCGGATCGTCGGGGATCAGCTCCTTCACCTTGGCGTCGGTCTTGCGGATGTCCTCGGGATCGCCGGACAGGGCGGCCCAGCGGAACGGGCCGACGCCGCGGCAGAACAGCGGGCGGATATAGGCGGGGACGAAGCCGGGGAAGTCGAAGGCGTTCTCCAGCCCCTCCTCCTTCGCCATCTGGCGGATGTTGTTGCCGTAATCGACGGTCGGGATGCCCATGGCATGGAAGGCCAGCATCGCCTCCACCTGCACCCGCATCGACTTGCGGGCGGCGGCGGCCACCGCGGCCGGCTGGCTTTCGCGGGCGGTCTCCCACTCCTCCAGCGTCCAACCCTGCGGCAGGTAGCCGTTCACCGGGTCATGGGCGGAGGTCTGGTCGGTAACGATGTGCGGCCGGGCCTTGATGTCGGTGGCGGCGCGGCGCGCCAGTTCGGGGAAGACGTCGGCGGCATTGCCGAGCAGGCCGACGGAGATCGCCTCGCCCTTCGCACACGCCTCGTCGATCCAGGCCAGCGCTTCGTCGAGGTCGGCGGTGTGGCGGTCGAGATAGCCGGTGCGGATGCGCATCTCGATGCTGCTGGGGCGGCATTCGACCGCGAGCATGCAGGCGCCGGCCATGGTCGCGGCCAGCGGCTGCGCCCCGCCCATGCCGCCCAGGCCGCCGGTCAGGATCCACTTGCCCTTCAGGTCGCCGTTGTAATGCTGGCGCCCCGCCTCGACGAAGGTCTCGTAGGTGCCCTGCACGATGCCCTGGCTGCCGATGTAGATCCACGATCCGGCGGTCATCTGGCCGTACATCGCCAGACCCTTGCGGTCCAGCTCGTTGAAATGCTCCCAGGTCGCCCAGCGCGGCACGAGATTGGAGTTGGCGATCAGCACGCGCGGCGCGTCGGCATGGGTGCGGAAGACGCCGACCGGCTTGCCCGACTGCACCAGCAGGGTCTCGTCGTCGTTCAGCGTCTTCAGCGCCGAGACGATGCGGTCGAAGCTTTCCCAATCGCGGGCGGCACGGCCGATTCCGCCATAGACGACCAGCTCCTGCGGCCGTTCCGCCACGTCGGGGTCGAGGTTGTTCATCAACATGCGCATCGGCGCCTCGGCGAGCCAGCTCTTGCAGCTCAGTTCGGGGCCGTGCGGGGCACGGATGACGCGCTGGTTGTCGAGGCGGGATGACATGGGTGGGTGGCTCCTGGTGGGAGGGTGAGTATGTCTGAAAGCTCTTCTACTGCGGACTCTTGCCCCCACCCCGACCCTCCCCCGCTGGGCGGGGGAGGGAGATAGGCGCTTGTACGGGAGGGTGGCGGCAGTCCCTCCCCCGCCCAGCGGGGGAGGTTAGGTGGGGGTCTAACGTTGCTAAGGCGGCGGCAACTGAAAGCGCGCCCCCAGCCGATACCTGCTGCCGGGATGCACCAGCATCGCCACCGTCACCACCCGCCCCCCGACCCAGGTGCGGCGTGTCACGCGCAGGCAGGGCTCGGTGACGGGGATGTCCAGCAGCCGGGCGATCTCCGGCATCGGCGAAACCGCTTCGATGACGTGCTCCACCTGCGGCGAGGATTCCAGCCGGATCAGGTACTCGCCCGGCGTCTGGCGGGTGAAGTCCTGGTCCAGATAGTCGGGCGCCACCGCCGGATTGACCCAGCGTTCCTCCAGTTGCACCGGCACGTCGCTTTCGCTGTGGACGACGATGGAATGGAACAGCTTCGCGCCGACCGGCAGGTTGAAGCGGCGGGCCAGCCCGGCATCGGCGGTAACCGCGAGCAATTGCTCCACCCGGCAGGAATGGACATTGCCGCGCTCCGCGATCTCGTCGGCGATGCTGCGCAGTTCCACCACGTCGGTGCTGGGCGGCCGTTCGGCGACGAAGGTGCCCAGCCCCTGCACGCGGGTCAGCAGCCCTTCGTCGGTCAGGTCGCGCAGCGCGCGGTGAACCGTCATGCGGCTGACCGAGAATTCCTCCAGCAGCTTGTGCTCCGACGGGATCTGGAAGCCTTCCGGCCAGTCGCCGGAGCTGATGCGGCGGCGGATGGCCTCCTTGATCTGGGCGTAGCGCGGCTGGGCGGTGGAGATGACGTCGCTCATGCGGCCTCCACACGCGGCTTGCGGACCACGCCGCCATTGACCACCGCCATGCAGGGGTTGAGGCCGATGGCGTAGGCCAGTTCCGCCGGATGCTCGATGCGCCAGACCGCCAGATCGGCGCGTTTGCCGGCTGCGATCACGCCGCGGTCGGCCAGTCCCAGCGCCTTGGCCGCATGGCGGGTGACGCCGGCCAGCGCCTCCGCCGGGGTCAGGCGGAAGAAGGTGCAGCCCATCGACAGCATCAGCAGCAGCGAGGTGACCGGCGAGGTGCCGGGATTGTTGTCGGTGGACAGCGCCATCGGCACGCCATGGCGGCGCAGCAGGTCGATGGGCGGCAGCTTGGTCTCGCGCAGGGCATAGAAGGCGCCGGGCAGCAGCACCGCCACCGTGCCGGCCTGCGCCATGGCGGCGACGCCGTCCTCGTCCAGATGTTCGATATGGTCGGCCGACAGCCCGCCGAACTCCGCCACCAGCCGGGCGCCGCCGAGGTTGCTCAGCTGTTCGGCATGCAGCTTCACCGGCAGGCCGAGCCGCTTCGCCGTCTCGAACACCCGCCGGGTCTGGGCGACGGAGAAGCCGATGCCCTCGCAGAAGGCGTCCACCGCATCGGCGAGCCCGGCTTCGGCGATGGCCGGCAGCGTCTCGGCACAGATGCGGTCGATGTAGCCGTCGGGGTCGGTCTTGAACTCCGGCGGCAGGGCGTGGGCGCCGAGATATGTGGTCCGCACCTCCACCGGGCGGATTTGGGCCAGCCGGCGGGCGACGCAGAGCATGCGCGTCTCGGTCTCAGTGTCGAGGCCGTAGCCGGATTTCACCTCCACCGTCGTCACGCCCTCGGCCAGCAGGCTGTCCAACCGCGGCAGGGTGGCGGCCAGAAGCTGGTCCTCGCTGGCGGCACGGGTGGCGGTGACGGTGGACAGGATGCCGCCGCCGGCCCGCGCGATCTCCTCATAGGTGGCGCCGTTCAGCCGCATCTCGAACTCGCGGGCGCGGTTGCCGCCATAAACGAGGTGGGTGTGGCAGTCGATCAGGCCGGGGGTCATCCAGCCGCCCTGCCCCGAATGGACCTCGGTCGCCAGCGCGTCGGGCGCATCGGTCAGTTCGGCGCGGCGTCCGACGAAGGCGATGCGACCATCCTTGATGCCCACCGCCGCGTCGGCGATGGCGCCATAGCCCTCCCCGTCGTTCATCGTCGCGACGGACAGGTCGATCCACAGGGAATCCCACGGCGCACTGGTCGGCATCGGTTCGGCTCCTTCCTACAAGTTCGTGCAGCAACCCTCTTGGCATCAGGTTGCCTATACTTGTATAGTGTTGTCTATAATAGCGAGGGTGCCCTCATGAGCAACCTGTTTTTTGCCTCGGCGCTGCTGCCGGACGGCTGGGCGGAGGATGTGCTGGTCACGACGGACGAGCGCGGCCGGATCGTCTCGGCGACGCCCGGCTCCGCCTGCCCCGCCGATGCGGAGCGCTTTGCCGGGGCCGCCGTCGCGGGCATTGCCAACCTGCATTCCCATGCCCACCAGCGCGCCATCGCCGGGATGGGCGAATCCTCCGGCGAAGGCTCCGACAGCTTCTGGAGCTGGCGCGAGGTGATGTACCGCGCGCTCGACCGCATGGAGCCGGAGGATTTCGAGGCGGTCGCCGCCCAGCTCTATGTGGAGACGCTGAAGGCCGGCTTCACCGCCATCGCCGAATTCCACTACCTGCACCACGACCGCGACGGCAGCGCCTACGCCGACCCGGCGGAGATGAGCCACCGCGCCGTCGCCGCCGCGCGGACCGCCGGGCTGCCGATCACGCTGCTGCCGGTGCTCTACAATGCCTCGGGATTCGGCGGCACGCCGCCGACCGCCGGGCAGCGCCGCTTCATCCATGACGGGGCAGGGTTCGCCCGGCTGATCGCGGCCCTGCGCGACGCCTATGGCGAATCCTCCGACGTGCGCCTCGGCATCGCCCCGCATTCGCTGCGCGCCGTTCCGGACGGTCTGCTGACGGAGACCGTCGCCGCCCACCCGCATGGCCCGATCCACATCCACATCGCCGAGCAGCGCCGGGAGGTGGAGGACTGCCTCGCCCACCATGGCCGCCGCCCGGTGGAGCATCTGCTGGACACCCAGCCTGTCGACGGCCGCTGGTGCCTGATCCACGCCACCCACATGACCGCAAAGGAGGTTGCGGGCGTCGCCGCCAGCGGTGCCGTCGCCGGCCTCTGCCCGACCACCGAGGCCAATCTGGGCGACGGCTTCTTCGCCGCGGAATCCTATATGGACAAGGGCGGGCGCTGGGGCATCGGCTCCGACAGCCACATCTCCGTCAGCCCGCTGGAGGAACTGCGCTGGCTGGAATACGGCGCCCGGCTGACCAGCGGCCGGCGTACCGTGCTGGCCGGCGCCCCCCGCCGCTCCACCGCCCGCCGGCTGGTGGAGGACGCCCAGGCCGGCGGTGCGCAGGCGACCGGCTTCGATGCCGGGCGAATCGCCGCCGGTCGCCGCGCCGATATCGTCGTGCTCGACACCGACCATCCGCTGCTGGCGGCGCGAAAGGGCGATGCGCTGCTGGATGGCTGGATCTTCGCCGGCAACGCCCTCCTCGTGCGGGACGTGGTGATCGCCGGACGCGCAATCGTCCGCGACCGCCGCCACCCGCAGGAGGAGGAGATCGCCGACCGCTTCAAGAACACCCTTGGGAGACTTCTGGGATGAGCGAGAGCATCACTCTGGTTCCGGGCGCGCTGTCGCTCGACACGCTGCGCAGCATCTACCGCGGCCGTCCGGCCCTGACGCTCGACCCGGCGGCCTATCCGCGGATGGAGCGCTCGCGCGCCCTGATCGACCGGATCGCCGGCGGCGAAGAGGCGGTCTATGGCGTTAACACCGGCTTCGGCAAGCTGGCCCACACCCACATCGCCGCCTCGGATCTGGAAAAGCTCCAGCGCAACCTGATCCTGTCGCACGCCACCGGCGTCGGCGCGCCGCTGGCCGATGGCGTGGTGCGGCTGATCCTCGTCATCAAGGCGGTCAGCCTCGCGGTCGGCGCCTCGGGCGTCCGGCCGGCGCTGGTCGACGCCCTGCTGAAGCTTTACGAGGCCGACGTGCTTCCGGTGGTGCCGGGCAAGGGCTCCGTCGGCGCGTCGGGCGATCTGGCGCCGCTGGCCCATCTCTGCGGCGTGCTGCTCGGCATCGGCCATGTCCGTGTGAAGGGCGAGACCCTGCTGGCGGAAGAAGGGCTGCGCATCGCCGGCCTGCCGGTGTTCGACCTGAAGGCCAAGGAAGGTCTGGCGCTGATCAACGGCACCCAGGTGTCGACCGGTCTGGCGCTGGCCGGCCTGTTCGAGATCGAACGCACCTTCAAGGCGGCGCTGGTCGCCGGCTCCCTGTCGGTCGAGGCCGTCATGGGCAGCCATCGTCCGTTCGACGGCCGCATCAGCGCGCTGCGCGGACAGCCCGGCCAGATCGCCGTCGCCGCCGCCTTCCGGCAGGTGCTGGCCGGCAGCGAGCTGAACGCCAGCCACCAGGGCCCCGACTGCCACCGGGTGCAGGACCCCTACAGCCTGCGCTGCCAGCCGCAGGTGATGGGCGCCGTTCTGGATCAGATGCGGCAGGCGGCGCGCACGCTGGTGATCGAGGCGAACGGCGTCACCGACAACCCGCTGGTTCTGGTCGACACCGACGAGGTGCTGTCCGGCGGCAACTTCCATGCGGAGCCGGTGGCGATGGCCGCCGACCAGCTCGCCATCGCCGCGTCGGAGATCGGCGCGCTGGCCGAGCGCCGCATCGCCATGCTGATCGACACCACCATCAGCGGCCTGCCGCCCTTCCTGGTCGCCGAGCCCGGCCTGAATTCCGGCTTCATGATCGCCCATGTCACCGCCGCGGCGCTGGCGTCGGAGAACAAGTCGCTCGCCCACCCCGCCAGCGTCGACAGCCTGCCGACCTCCGCCAACCAGGAGGACCACGTCAGCATGGCGACCTTCGCGGCGCGGCGGCTGGGCGACATCGCCGGCAATGTCGCGGACATCGTCGGCATAGAGCTTTTGGCCGCGATTCAGGGTCTGGAGTTCCATCGCCCGCTGAAGACCACCGACCGGCTGGAGCAGGCCATCGCCACCATCCGCGCCGAGGTGCCGCGTTACGAGGTCGACCGCTACTTCGCCCCGGATCTGGCCGCCATCGGCGCACTGGTGCGCAATGGCGCGCTCGACCATCTGATGCCGGTATCCCTGGAGACCGCACAATGACCGACACCATCTTCGAGCTGGTACAGGGCGACGGGCCGCTGGTCATCAGCATGCCCCATTGCGGCACGGAGCTTTCCCCCGGTCTGGCCGAGCGGCTGACGGACGAGGCGCTGACACTGCGCGACACCGACTGGCACATCCCGCGCCTGTACGGCTTCGCGACCGGCCTGGGGGCGACGATACTCAGCGCCCGCTATTCCCGCTATGTCGTCGATCTCAACCGGTCTTCGACCGGCGAGAGCCTCTATCCCGGACAGGCGACCACCGGCCTGTGCCCGGACACCCTGTTCGACGGCACGCCGCTCTACCGCGACGGACAGGCGCCCGACGCGGCGGAGGTGGCGCAGCGGGTGGAGACCTACTGGCGTCCCTACCACGAAGCGCTGGCGGCGGAACTGGCGCGGGTGAAGGCGCGCCACGGCTTCGCACTGCTCTATGACGCGCATTCGATCCGCAGCCATGTGCCGCGCCTGTTCGACGGGCGCCTGCCCGATCTGAACCTGGGCACCGCACGCAGCACCAGTGCCGATCCGCAGCTGGCCGCCCGCGTCGTCGCGGCGATGGAAAGCGCCGCGGCGGCGGAGGGGATGACCTGTGTCACCAACGGGCGCTTCGTCGGCGGCCACATCACCCGCGCCTACGGCCAGCCGGCCGATGGCGTCCACGCCATTCAGATGGAACTGGCGCAGGACCGCTATATGGACGAGGAAGCGCCGCCCTTCGCCTACCGTCCCGACAGGGCAGAAAAGCTGCAGCGGGTGCTGAAGTCCCTGCTCGACGCCTTCACCGGATGGCGACCGGCGCAGGGCTGACCCGCCACGGGGGCTGAACGGGGGCGCGGAACCGCCCCCGTACGCTCCGCGTTCCTCTGCGGCGCCCATGCTGGGGCGTAGGAGGCAGGGGACCGGCGTTGAGCGACATCATCGAACAGAACGACGAACAGCGGGGCATCGAGAATCCGGGTGGCGGCATCGGCTATGGCGGACGCTCCGCCCCCGCCATCCTTCAGCCCGCCTTGACGGCCGTCGATACGCTGGATGCGCAGGTCCACGACATCGTCACCTGTGATCCCGGCCCGGTCAGCCAAGCCCTGGCAACCGCGGGTCATTACGCCATAAAACGCCATGTGCTGATCCCCGGCTTCGCCATCGCCGGCATCGTCGGGCTGCTGACCGGACAGGCGGATTTGCGCCGCGCCGGCAGCGTCGGTGTTGCCGGGCTGGTGGCGACCGCGACCGCCAGCCGCTCGATCAAACGCTACGTCAAGCGCCGCCGTCCCGACGAATGCGCCCCACGACAGCGGCCGAACAAGCGGATCAGCGCACGCTCGCTGCCCTCGGGCCATGCTGCGAGTGCCTTCGCCGCGGCGACCGCCCTGGCCGCGGTCAGCCGGTCGCCGGCACAAAGTCTGGTGATCTACGGAACCGCGGCGGCCCTTGCCGGCGGGCGGGTGGTCCGGCACCGCCATTGGGTGTCGGACGTGCTTGCCGGCGCCCTGCTCGGCACCGCCATCACGCTGCTGGCGCGGCGCATCCTGCCGCGCTGATCTGTTATTTCTTCGGCAGCGGCAGGGAGGGCTGTTCGGTCTTGGACGGGTCGGCCAGACGCTTGGCGCGCTTGTTGCGCACCTCCGCCGCCTCGCCCGCCTTCAGCGGCACGAAGCCGTCCGGACGCATGGCGTTGCCGACGATCTGCTTCAGCAGGTCGATGTTGGTGGTCTGCACCCGGCGGCCGCGGCGGACCTGATCCAGGAACTTCTGCGACGGCGTCAGCACATAGTCGATGGCGTCGATGCGCTTGCCGACCTTGGTGTATTCCTTGTCGGCGACGTCCAGGATCCCCTCGTCCACCAGCGCGTCGACCGCGGACGTCACCACGCGCAGCGTGTCGCGGCGGCGCGACCACTCGTTCATGCCGCTGTTCTTGATGATCTCGTCGGCGCTGATCGACACCGGCTTCGCATCGTCGTCGGCGGTGTCGTATTCGATGGACAGGCGGTTGTAGAGCCAGCGCGACACCGGCGACTTCAGCTTCATCAGCCAGGCATAGGAGACCGGCTTGAACTCCAGGTCGCGGATGGCGGCGGAGACCAGCGGGTTGAACTCCAGATAGGTCTCCTCGACCCCGCCATCCTCATCGACCAGATCGGGACGGGAGCGGATGGCCAGCACCGGGAAGGCGGTGGATTCCAGCAAATTCTGCCCGCGGCTCTTCTTCCCCGGCTCCGCGCTGCCGCCGGTGGAGATGATGATGCGCGACCGCGCCAGGATGGTCAGGGATTCGCGGATGTCCTGGATCGACAGGGTGTGGTTGACCGCCCGCAGTTCCCGCTGAATCTCGTACAGGCTGAAGCGCATCTGCACCTTGTCGCGGTTCTCGCCGGTCAGCGACAGGCGGGAACGGTCCATGGCGAGGCGGCGCACCACCTGCTCCACCACCTGTTCGCGCTCCGACGGGAAAATCTCGACTTCCACCAGATCCGGGCCGCTGCCGGGGGCGCGGTCGTCCTTCTTCGCGGTGCTCAGCCGGTCTATACGGGCGGGCTGCACGGTCAGGCGATAGTTGCGGCCGCGGAACGCGAACTCGCGCCGCACCGACTTGATGAAACTGTCCTTGGTGACCAGTTCGCCCTTGTCCTTCGCCACCTTCTCCTTGTCGTTGTCGCGGGAGACGAACACGAACCGCGGCGCCAGATCGTAGAGCGCGATCAGGTGCGATTGCGAACGGTCTTCCAGCTCGAACAGGATGAGCTGTGCGGCGCTGGTCGGGGCCATCTTGGTCATGAACGTCTCCGAAGGTCGGGAGTAACCATGGCGCGCGGAGCCCCCCGGCGCAACAGAACCGAAGGAAATTACCGCCTCCGGGATGGAGCAACAGCCCGCGCACATGGCGCGACAGCCCGCGGTGATGGAGCAACGGCCCGCGACCATGGAGCCATAGCCCGCGATTGCCGCCTTTGCCCCGGCTTCCCGGGGCTCGGAACCGCGACTCCCTGAAGAATCGGAGAGAATCGGCCGCGGCATGGCAGGGGAGAACCGCGGGCTACCGCTCCATGACCGGCGAACACCCCCCTCGGCGCCGTCTCCGAACCGACCCATCGCTCCCGTTCATCCCGGCCGGCGGGGAAACGCGGGCTGTTGCTCCAGGCACAGCCGGGGAGAAGCCGAAAATCGGCACGAAGACAGACGGGATCCGGCCCGGCAATCGCGGGCAAGGGCTCCATATCCGCGGCCTGAAGCGCCAGGATTCCGATTCGGGCGGGCATCGCGGGCTATGGCTCCATGGTCGCGGGCAGGGGCTTCAAGGTCGCGGGCTATCGCTGACCATCCGCGGGCTGCTGCTCTATGGAGTGCGAGCCCGCGATTCGACTCTGCCGCCGACCGCTTCGAATCCTCCCTGCCAATCACGCCATCCACCCGCAACCGCAGCCCATCCGGCCGCCGGCACGGAGGAGTATCGCCACAGATGACCGACCATAGCGCAAACCCCAACCGCTGGGGCCGGATTCCAGCCTGGTGGCTGGATCACCCCGATCTCGATGCCGACGGCCTCGCCGTGCTGGCCGCCCTCAGCACCTATGCCGACGACATGGGCGTCTGCTGGCCCTCGCAAGCGACGCTGGCGGGAAAGCTGAAACGCAGCCGGCCGACCGTCAACCGGATCCTGGGTCGATTGGAAGCGCTCGGACTGGTGGCCATCGAACACCGCCGGTCGGCCAGCGGCGGTCGTCTCAGCTGCCGCTACCGGCTTGCCCTGACCATAACCGGCAGCCCCGGGGAGGGTGCAGGGGTGGACAGCCCCGCTGACTCGTCAACGGACTCCCCCTGTCCAGCAGCGAGTCACGAACAGCCTGAACCTGAACAGATTCCGGACACGCTCCACCGGCGGGCGGGCGAACGGCGGGCAATCGGTGGGAAACCGGCCGCGGCGCAACCTGTCGCCGAACAGGTCGGCGAAGACTGGACCCCATCCGCGGCCGATCGCCAATGGGCAGCGACGCGCTTTCCCGCCGTCGATCTCGACCGCCATGCCGAACGCTTCGTCCAGCAGTGCCGTGCCCATGGCTACCGCTACCGCGACGTGGCCGCCGCGTGGCGCTCCTGGCTGCTGCAGGACATGGCCCGTATGGCGCAACAGCCCGCGGAACCCTCCCGCAATCCGGAGGGCCGGGCAAACCGCACTCCGCCCGGCCATTCCAAAGCCACTCGTCCTGCCAATCGTCCGGCCGCGGATGCCGAACAACGCCTGTCGGCCTGGGCCAGCGTCGCCGCCCGGTTGAACGGTCAGGCGGGTGCCACAGCCGGCGCCGCCAATCCCTGGGGAGTGGGCGCATGAGCAACCTTCACCCGTTCCCGGCCTCGCCGGCACCGTCACCCGGTCTGCCGCTTCCCTTCGACCCGGCCATGGCGCCGGCCCTGCGCAGCCAGATGCTGCGCGAGGCTCTGCCTGACCCCCTGCGGCAATTGCTCGACCGCGGGCAGATCGGCCGCCACAGCCGCTTCACGGAGAACGGCTTTGCGGACGTGGTCGAGGACTGGACGCCGCCGGCCGGGGTTACACCCCGTCATGCCGCTCTTGCCCGCCGCGCCCTTGCGGAGATCGACGACGGCATCCTGGCGCCTGCGCCGGCCAATCATCTGCTGGGCCGGGTGCTGGCATTGCTGAGCCATTTCCCGGCCAAGGCCACAACGCCGGAGGTGGAGCAATTGCTCGCGATGGATTGGGCGGACGATCTGGGAGAGTTCCCGGCCTGGGCGATCGATCAGGCGGCCAGGGTCTGGCGCCGCACCCGCAAATGGCGGCCCAGCATCGCGGAGATCCGCGCCCTGTGCGAGGAAGCCTGTGCCGCCGAACGCGCCTTGGCCGAGCGCCTGCTGGCCATCGCCATCGCCGGCGAGCGATCCGCCGAAACCGGTGGAGGTGCAGCGGTGCGTCCCGTTCTGACATCGGCCATCCGCCGCATGCGATGATAACCGGCATTCAGTCTTATATCCCGCCCGTCTGTGGCAGTTGTGACACCCTGCACCGGCGGTGCGGACCTAAGACATGTCTTAGATTTGCGCCACGTCCGCGCTTTGCTAAAAGGGGTTCACAGCCGATGGCGAAAAGGGGCATGAGATGACCAACGACACGGGGCACGGACCGGTGAAGCGCTTGCTGGTCAATGGCCCGAAGGGCGGGATCGGCAAGACGACGCTCAGCCGCAACATCGCGGTGGCGGCGGCGCTCGACGGCTGCACGGTCGCGACGCTCGATCTCGACCCCCAGCGCAGCCTGACCAAATGGTTCGCCAAGCGTCCGGACGGCATGGCGTCCATCACCCATTACGAAGCGGGCATGACGCCAGGCGACATCCGCGCCGCCCTGGACGGCATCGGCGGCTACGACCTGCTGGTGATCGACACCCCGCCGTCGATCGAGGACCATCCGGAGGAGTTCAAGCTGCTGGCCCTGTCCTCCGACCTGATCGTGGTGCCGACCGGCCAGAGCGACGACGACCTCGACTCCGTGCGCCCCTGGATGCGCTTCGTCCGCCGCTACGGCAAGAACGCGGCCTTCGTGATGAACCGCGTCAAGCCGCGCACCCGTGGCTTCACCGAGGCTCAGCGCAAGCTGCTGGGCGACGGCCGGATCTGCCCGGTCGAGGTGCCGGATTACGAGGACATCCAGTTCACCGCCAGCCGCGGGATCGGCCTTTTGGAGTTGAAGGGCGGCAAGGGGGCCGAGCATGTCGCCGGCGTCTGGGCCTTCGTCCGTCACGAACTGGAGCTGGCGCAATGAGCGGGTTCAAGCAGGTTTCCAAGGCCCAGGCCCGCCGCCACATCGCGGTGGACGAGCGGATCGAGCGCATGGCGGAGGCGACCGTCGACCTCGTCCGCCGTGAGGAGTTCGTGCAGGAAATCTCGACCCTGTGGCGCAGCGCCCAGGAGAAGTTCCTGCTGATCGGCCGCTATCTCGTCCAGGCCCGCATGCGCCTGCCCCATGGCGAGTTCCAGGCAATGGTCGAGAACGAGCTGCCCTTCGGCTATCAGGTCGCCTATCAGCTGCGCATGGTGGCGGAGGCGGTGGACAGCGGACGCCTTCCCGGCTCCAAGCTGCCGCCCAGCTACGCCACGGTCTACCAGCTCGCCACCCTGACCAGCGAACAGCTCCAGCTGGCGGACCAGCGCAACCTGATCCGTCCCGACGTCACCCGGCCGGAGATCGTCCGCTTCAAGCGCGACCTGCGGAGCAAGGCCATCGATCACGTCAGCCGGCGCGAGGCGCTGGAGGCCGAACGCCAGCGGCTGCGCGAGCGGCTGATTGCCGTGGAGGCGGAGTTGGCGTCGCTGGACGACCAGGAGGACTGACACAACGTCAGTTCCGGCCGGCTGCTTCCTCTGCCCTGCCGGTCCGGAACCCTGTATCCTCCCCGCATCTCTGTCCTTGACGACCGACTTGCGGGAGACGGCATGCCGAACATTGATCTGAACTGCGACATGGGCGAGGGCTATGGCGCCTGGTCCATGGGCGATGACCGCGCGATGCTCGACATCGTGACCTCCGCCAACATCGCCTGCGGCTTCCATGCCGGCGATCCCACCATCATGGCCGACACCGCCCGGCTGGCCGGTGAGAAGGGCGTGCGCATCGGCGCCCATCCCGGCTTCGAAGACCGCTCCGGCTTCGGCCGCCGCGTCATCCGTGGCATCACCGCCACGGAGGTGGAGCGGCTGGTCGCCTATCAGGTCGGCGCGCTCCAGGCCTGCGCCGCCCTGTCGGGCCAGCGCGTCACCCATGTGAAGCCGCACGGCGCCCTCTACAACATGGCGGCGGTGGAACCGGATCTGGCCGGCGCCATCGCCCGTGCCGTCAAGGCGGTGGACCCCACCCTGCTGTTCGTCGTTCCGCCGCTGAGCGCGATGGACCGAGCCGGCCAGGACATCGGCCTGCGTGTCGCCCGCGAGGCTTTTGCCGACCGCACCTATGAGGATGACGGCGCCCTGACCTCGCGCAGCATTCCGGGATCGGTCATCCACGACCCGGATCTCGCCGCCGCGCGCGTGGTTCGGATGGTGCTGGATGGCGCCGTGGAAAGTCGCCACGGCACGCGGCTGCCCATCGTCGCCGATACCATCTGCGTCCACGGCGACACCCCCACCGCCGTTGCGATGGCCGCCGCCGTCCGCCGGGCGCTGGAACAGGCAGGGGTGACGGTGAAGGCCGTGGCCTGAAACTGGAGCGCGGCCGATCGGTGAAAGATCGACCCCCATCCCAGTCCATTCTTTCAAAAACTCTATCCTGGGTTCTACGGGCTCGCGTATTCCGCGAATCCGCTCGCATTTCTGCGCTGCAGCAAACTAAGTCCAGGTCACAGTTTTGTCAGAATTTTAGACGAACATTCCTCAAACTGGAAAGGATACACAGGGCCGCATCGACGAAATGGACAGTCGACCCCCGGCCAACCAGCACAGGTCTTGCCCATGCAACGACGAATTTCCATGCCAATTCTGGCGGCAGTGGCGATTTTTGCGGCCGGCGAGGCGTCTGCTGAGATTATCTATCGAAAGGGTAGTGTTGCAGATCGGCGTCATTTCTTGCAAGTCGATGTCTCTTGGGGAGAGCTGGAGATCGGACAGGCCGATGGCGCCCGCAACCGTTTGGTGGGGACCGCGGCGATGCCGGCCACCGCGGGTGCCGGAAGCCGCACGGCCAAGCTGACCTACTACACCCCGCCGCTGCGCGGCTTCGAACTTGGCGCCAGCTACACCCCGCTGCCGCGCGGCAACGCCGACATGCCCGACCCGCGCGAGGCGCTGCATTTGGTGGAGGCGGCGGTACGCAAGACCCTGCAGATCGGCGGGATCAACGCCCGGCTGACCGCCGGCACCAGCCGGGCGCGGGTGCGCAGAGACAGCCGCCGTCTGCCGCGCCAGTCCTGGATCGTCGGCAGCCAGTTCACTTGGCAGAGCGTGACCTTCGACGGCGACCTGCGCCAGCAGGAGGAGGCGGACGGCGCGTCCTTCCGCAGCCTGAATGCCGGGCTGGCCTATGGCCGGGGCGACATGACGCTGTCCTTCCGGGTGCGCCGGTCGGCGCCTGACGGCGCGGCAGCCAACGAACAGTATCTCGCCGACCTGACATATCGCATCACGCCGCGCTGGCAGGTGATGGCCGACACCAACTTCGACACCGGTCCGGAAACGATGGGCGCAGTGGTGAAGGTCGGCGCCCGGCTGCAGTTCTGACCCGCTCAGGTCGCCAGCAGGTCCGCCAGCCGCTCCGCCGCCGCGTCCACCTCCACCACGGTCGTGCTGCGGCCGAGCCCGAAGCGCAGGCTGGCATGGGCATCGGCGGGGGACAGTCCCAGCGCCAATAGGACGTGTGACGGCTCCCCCGCCCCACTGTGGCAGGCCGAGCCGGTGGCGACCGCCAGATCCGGCAGATCCAGCAGTCGGTCGGCGGCATCAATGCCGGGAACGGTCACGTTCAGGCAGCCGGCCAGCCCCTCTCCGCCCTCTGCGGCCCCATTCCGGCGGATGCCCGGCAAGCGCTCACGCAGCAGCCGCCACAGCCGGTCGCGCAACTCCGCAGTCCGGCGTGCGTCCTCTTCCCGCTGTTCCCGCGCCAGCCGGCAGGCGACACCCAGCCCGACGCAGAGAGGGGTCGGCAGGGTTCCCGCCCGCAGGCCGCGCTGCTGCCCGCCGCCGGCGGACGAGGGCACCGGTCGGAAGGGCTGGCGAATGATCAGCGCCCCGATCCCCATCGGCCCATACAGCTTGTGTCCCGACAGGCTCATCCCGTGCAGGCCCAGCGTCGCCATGTCGAGCATGCGCGTGCTCAGCGCCTGGACCGCATCGCTGTGCATCAGCGCGCCATGGCCGGCGGCGACCGCCGCCAACTCTGCCAGCGGCTGGACCGTCCCCACCTCATTGTTCGCGGCCATCACCGACACCAGCGCCGGTCCGGGCAGTCCAGCCAATGCATGATCAAGCTCGGCCGGATCGACCCGCCCGGTTCCGTCCACCGGCAACACGACGACCGGATGGCCGCGCCGCCGCAGCTCCGGCAGGCAGCCCAGCACGCTGGCATGCTCCACCGCTGAAACGACGCAGCCTCCGCCCGGCGGCACCCCGCCCAGCAAGGCCAGCGAGTTCGCCTCGGTGGCGCCGGAGGTGAAGACCACCTCGCCCGGCTGCGCGCCGACCAGGGCGGCGACCTCTGCCCGCGCCTGCTCGATGGCGTCGGCGGCCCGCCAGCCGGCGGCATGGGCGGCGTGCGGGTTGCCGGCGGCCTCCCGCCGCATCCAGGGCAGCATCGCCTCCAGCACCAGCGGGTCGAGCGGCGTCGAGGCCAGATGGTCGAGATAGAGCATGGCGCAGTATCGCGCCATGCGCCGCGGAAGGGGAGGGGGCTTGTTACTGCGCGGGCTGGTCCGGCCGCTCCGCCGACTGGGCGGTGCCGCTGCCGCTGACGCGCCAGATGGCGTTGCCGACGTCGTCGGCGACCAGCAGGGCGCCCTTGCCGTCCAGGGTGACGCCGACCGGGCGGCCCTGCGCCTTGCCGTCCTTGTCGAGGAAGCCGGTCAGCACGTCCACCGGCTCGCCCGCCGGCTTCCCGTCGCGGAAGGGCACGAAGATCACCTTGTAGCCGCTGGGCGGTTCGCGGTTCCACGAACCGTGCTGGCCGATGAAGACGCCCTGCTGCAGCGATTGCGGCAGTTCGCCGGCCCGTGAGAAGGCAAGCCCCAGCGAGGCGGTGTGCGGACCCAGCGCATAGTCCGGCGGGATCGCCTTGGCGACCAGATCGGGGCGCTGCGGCTCCACCCGCTGATCGACATGCTGCCCGTAATAGCTGTAGGGCCAGCCGTAGAAGCCGCCGTCCTTCACCGAGGTCATGTAATCGGGGACAAGGTCGCTGCCGATCTCGTCGCGCTCGTTGACGGCGGTCCACAGGGCGCCGCCGGTCGGCTCCCAATCCAGCCCGTTGGGGTTGCGCAGGCCGGAGGCGAAGATGCGGTGAGACCGCGTCTTGAGGTCGATTTCCCAGATGGCGGCGCGGCCTTCCTCCGCCTCCATCCCATTCTCGGCCACGTTGCTGTTTGAACCTGTGGTTGCATACAGCTTGGTGCCGTCGCGGCTGGCGATGATGTTCTTGGTCCAGTGATGGTTCAGCGGCCCGCCCGGCAGGTCGACGATCTTCTCAGGCTGGGCGGTGATGCGGGTGTCACCCTCCTTGTAGGGCACCTTCACCACCGCATCGGTGTTGGCGATGTAGAGGTCGCCGCCGACCAGCGCCATGCCGAAGGGGGAGTTCAGCCCCTCCAGGAAGGCTTCGCGGACATCGGCCTTGCCGTCGCCGTCGCTGTCGCGCAGCAGGGTGATGCGGTTGGCGCTGGGCGTCTTGGCGCCGGCCTTGTCCATCACCAGCCCCATGACCCAGCCCTTGATGCCCTTGCCGTCCTCCGGCTTGGGCGGGGCGTTGGTCTCCGCCACCAGCACGTCGCCGTTGGGCAGGGCCAGCATCCAGCGCGGGTGGTCCAGCCCGGTGGCGAAGGCGGTGACGCTCAGCCCCTGAGCCGGCGTCGGCTGCGCCCCCTGCGGCCAGCCGATGGCGTCGGCGATGTTCACCGTCGGGATCAGCGTGGATTTCGGTTCCGGCAGGGTCGGGTTGGGGCCGGTGCCGGCCGACACCGGCAGGCTGGCCTGTTCGCCGCAGCCGGCGAGCGACAGGACCGCGACCGTCGCGGAAAGCACGAGGGCAAGCCGAGAGGAGCTACGCATGCGCCGGAATCCCGCATCTGTGGGCGTGGAGGAGGTACCCACGATCAACGTCCGGGCGGGCGGGTTGGTTCCGGCGCGGCCTTCAGTTCCGGTTCGCCAGCCCCCGCAGTTCCGTGGCCAGGGCGGCGGCCAGCCGGTTCCCGTCGCACAGCGGTCCGCCGGCCATGCGGGGGCGCAGGCTGCGGCGCATCTCCGCCAGACGCTGTGGGGCGGAGGCCAGGGCGACGGCGCGCTCGACATAATCGGCCGGGTCGGCGGCGATGCAGCCCTCCACCTCCGCCACGGTCAGGAAGGCCAGCGAATGGCGGCTGGAGAAGGTCTCCCCCGGCAGGGTGACCACCGGCACGCCCATCCACAGCGTCTCCAGCGTCGTGGTGCTGCCGGAGAAGGGGAAGGGGTCGAGTGCCACGTCGACCGAGGCGCACCAGCGCATGTGGTCCAGGCTGCTGCTGGCGCCGACCATCGTCACCCGGTCCGGCTCGATGCCGGCGGCGGCCAGCCGGTCGCGCCACAGCGCCGCGGTGGCGGGGCAGGACAGCGCCTTGGTCTTCATCAGCAGGCGCGAGTCCGGCATCCGCTCCAGGATCGCCGCCCAGGCCTCCAGCACCCCGTCGTTCAGCTTGGTCAGGATGTTGAAGCTGCCGAAGGTGACCGGCCCGCCCGACAGGCTGGGCGGCGGCGTCAGCGGCAGGATCTCCTCGCCGCCCGGCGGGTCGTAGGCGATGAAGGCGTCGGGCATGCGCAGCACCCGCTCCGCATAGAAGATCTCCATGCCGTCGGGGACATGGTGGCGGTCGGCGACCAGCGCATCCATCGCCGCCAGCCCGGTCGTCGCCATATAGCCGGACCACGCCACCTGCACCGGCGCCGGCTTGCGCGCGAAGACGCCGGGCCGGCCGCGTGCGTTGTGTCCGGCAAGGTCGATCAGCACGTCGGGCCGGTCGTGGCGGATCTGGGAGGCCACCTCTGCGTCGGTCAGGCCGGCCACGGGCGTCCAGCGCGCTGCCGCCTTGCGGAAGCGCTCCGTCACGTCGTCCGCTTCCGTCTGGTTGGCATAAAGGAGCAGGCGGACGTCATGGCCTGGCAGCGCTTCCACCGTGCGGACGGCGAACAGGCCGGCGGGGTGGCGGCGGAAATCGCCGGACAGGATGGCGACGGTCAGCGGTCCCTTTCCCGCAGCAGCCCCCGCAGCCGCCCGCGAGGATCCGCGGCCGGGCTTGACCCAGCGCCCGCGGTGCGGCGCGCCGTGGACCGCATCCCAGCCCCGGTGCGCCTCCAGCACCGCCGCCGCCGTCACCCCCGGCCGGAACAGCTGGAGATAGGCGAGGTTGGAGCGCACGCCCGCCAGACCGGGGTCGAGCGCCAGCGCCCGCCGGTTCCCGGCCTCCGCCGCGTCGAGCAGCCCCTGGCCCTGCCGCACCAGCGCCAGATTGGCATGCGCCTCGGCCAGCGCCGGGTCCCAGGCCAGCGCCGCCGCATAGGCGTCGGCCGCCGCACCCAGCCGGTCGGCATGCTGGCGCACCTCCCCCAGCCGCAGCAGGGTGGCCGGCAGATCCGGCCGGGCGGCCACGGCATGGCGGGCCGCCCGGTCCGCCCCGTCGCGGTCGCCCAGCGCCAACTTTGCCGCCGCGAGGTTGGCGAGTGCCGCCGCATGGTCGGGGCGCAATGCCAGCGCGCGGGCCAGCGCCGCCGCGGCCTCCTGCGGTTGGCCCAGCGACAGCAGCAGCCCGCCGCGGTTGGCATGCGCCTCGACGAAGCCGGAATCGTCGGCGATCGCGGCGCGGTAGGCGGCGTCGGCATCAGCCCGGCGGCCCAGCGCCGCCAGCACGTTGCCCAGATTGAAGCGGGCGCGGGCATAGCCGGGACGCCGCACCGCGGCTTGCCGGAAGGCGGTCGCCGCCTCCTCCAGCCGGCCGAGCGCCTCCAGCGCGTTGCCCATGTTGTAGAGCGCCTGGGCGAAGTCCGGCCGCAGCCGGATCGCCTGCCGGTGGGCGGCCACCGCCTCCTCCAGCCGGCCGAGCGCCTTCAGCGCGCTGCCGAGATTGTCGTGGTAATCGGCGACCCGGTGGTTGTGCTGGATGGCGCCGCGGATCAGCGGGACCGCCCGTTCCGGCTGGCCCGACTGCAGATGGACCACGCCCAGCAGATGGGCGGCGTCGGCATGGCCGGGCACGGCGTCCAGCACGGCATGGTACATCGCCGCCGCCTCTGCCAGCCGGCCGGCCTGATGATGCGCCACCGCGGCAGCCATCGCTTCCTGGATCGTCGCCATGCCAACCGTCATACCGGTTGCCGCGGACCCGCGCCAGCGGTTTCCCAGCCACTGGCGCGGGAGCGACGGCTTTCAACACTTGACCCGGCGGGCCGGGGCGGTCAGCTTGCCGGCCGTATACAGCTCCGGCCGAACTCCATGAACCGACTGCAACGGTACCTGTTCCGCAACCTGCTGATCGCCACGCTCTATTCCACGGCGGGCCTGACGCTGACCATCTGGCTCAGCCAGTCGCTGCGCCTGATCGAGATCGTGGTCAGCGCCGGCGCGCCGATGGGCATGTTCCTGTGGCTGCTGCTGCTGACGGTGCCGACCTTCCTCGGTATCGTGCTGCCGCTGGCGCTGGTCGGCGCCATCCTGTTCACCTACAACAAGATGGCGACCGACAGCGAGCTGGTGGTGATGCGCGCGGCCGGCGTCGGCCCGCTGTCGCTGTCGCAGCCGGCGCTGGTGCTGTCGGTCGGGGTGATGGCCGTCGTCCTCACCCTGAACGTCTGGATCACCCCCGCCGCCCACCGCGAGCTGGTGCGGATGGAATACACGGTGCGCAGCGACTATTCGCAGCTGTTCCTGCGCGAAGGCGTGTTCAACGAGGTCGGCGACCATTTCAGCGTCTTCCTGCGCGACCGCGACGCCGACGGCAACCTGCACAAGGTGCTGATCCATGACGGGCGCCAGCCGGACAAGCCGGTGACGATCATGGGCGACCGCGCGGTGATGCAGACCGGGCCGGAGGGCACGCGCTTCGTCGTCTATGACGGCAACCGCCAGGAACTGGACCGCAAGACCAGCCGCCTGTCGCAGCTGTTCTTCGACCGCTACGCCGTGGACCTGAAGGCGGTGGCCCCGCAGGCGGCGGAACGCTGGCCCGATGCCCGCGAACGCAGCACGGCGGAGCTGATGGCGGGCGACGTGCCGGCGCAGGACGACCGCATGCGCCGCGGCCTGATCGCGGAGCTGCACCACCGCTTCTCCTCGCCGCTGCTGGCCCTGACCTATGCGCTGGTGGCGCTGTCGGCGCTGCTGTCGGGCGAGTTCAACCGGCGGGGCCAGTCCTCCCGCGTGACCATCGCGGTGCTGCTGGTGATGGGATTGCAGGCGGGGGCGCTGGGCCTGACCAGCTTGGCCGGCAAAGCGACCGTCTTCGTGCCGCTGATGTACGCCATGCCGCTGGTCATGCTGCTGCCGGCGCTGTGGGTGATGTCGCGCGGCCTGATGCTGCGGCCGGGGCGCCGGCATTCCGCCGAGGACGCCGCCGGGGACACCGCTGGAGACGCTGCCGGGCGCGCGTCATGAGCCGCATTCTCTTCATCACCTCCAACCGGCTGGGCGACGCGGTGCTGTCCACCGGGCTGCTCGACCACCTGACCCGGGCCCATCCGGACGCGCGTCTGACCATCGCCTGCGGGCCGCTGCCGGCGCCGCTGTTCCGCTCCGTGGCGGGGCTGGAGCGGCTGATTCCGCTGGCGAAGCGCTCATACGCCCGGCACTGGCTGCGGCTGTGGCTGGAGTGCGTCGGCACGCGCTGGGATCTGGTGGTCGATCTGCGCAACTCGGCGGTCGGGCGGCTGGTGCCGGCCCGTCGGCGGGTCTTCCACGCCAAGCCACCCCGTCCGATGCACAAGGTGGAGGAGAATGCCGCCCTGCTCGGCCTGTCGCCGCCGCCGGCCCCGCGCCTGTGGATCGACGACGCCGCGCGGCGGCAGGCCGACGCCCTGATCCCCGCCGGGACCGGGCCGTTCCTGGCGATCGGGCCGACCGCCAACTGGCTGGGCAAGGAATGGCCGGCCGACCGCTTCGCCCGTCTGGCGCTTCGGCTGACAGGGCAGGGGGGCGCGCTGGAGGGCGCCCGCGTGGCGGTGCTGGCCGCCGGGCCGGAGCGCGAGCGGGCGCGGCCCGTCCTCGACGCGCTGGGCGACCGCGCTATCGACCTGACCGGCCGCACCGACCCGATGGCGGCGGCCGCCTGCCTGGAGCGGGCGGCGCTCTATGTCGGCAACGACAGCGGGCTGATGCACATCGCGGCGGCGGCCGGCGTGCCCACGGTGGGGCTTTTCGGTCCCGGCTATCCCGACATCTACGGACCATGGGGCCCACGCGGGCGGGTGGTGGTCAGCGAGGTTCCCCAGGCCGATCTGCTGGCCCGCGTCGCCGCCGATCCCAATGCCCGCGGCCTGATGGACGGCATCGCCGAGGGCCGGGTGGCGGAGGTTGCCGCCGCGCTTCTGGCTGAAACGCATAGGACTTGTGACCAGTTTGCGGCAACGCCCGCCGGGGCGGCCGAAGTACCCCCGTTGCGTTGACAAAGCCGGCCGGATAACCGACACTTCGACGACTATGCAAAGGGGCAGCTCCGCCCCACCGGATGGGTTTTCCCCCGAGGGTTTGGAATGAAGCCGACTCCCACCTACGCCAACAAGCCGACCTCGGACAATCCGCGCGACGTCGAGGCTTGGGCCCTGGCGGAAGCGGCGCGCCGCATCATCGCCGCCAGCCATGCCAAGGACGAAAAGGCCTACCGCGAGGCTCTTCAACTGAATCAGCGCCTGTGGACCATCTTCCAGGCGGCGATCACCGAAGAGGATTGCGGCCATCCGCCGGAGGTCCGGACGAACATCGCGGCCTTGTCGCTGCTGGTCGACCGCGAAACCACCAACCGCCTGATCGACCTGGATTTCAGCAAGATCGACACGCTGGTCAACATCAACCGCAACGTCGCCAGCGGCCTGACCGCCCAGGGCCAGTTCATCGCCGCCCAGCAGGCGACCCAGTCGCATGCGGGCGCGCCTCAGGCCGCCGCCCCGCAGGCTCCGGCCGCTCCCCAGGCCGCCCCGGCCCCGGGCCAGCCGCCCGCCGGCATGCGTCCTGCCGTGCCGCCGCGCCCGATGACCACGCCCGACGCCGCCCCGGTCAACCGCGAGTCCCTGCGCATCTCGATCTGATCGGCATCCGGACGACATGGAAAAGGCCGGCGCTCCGATGGGGCGCCGGCCTTTTTGTTGGTCTCACTCCGCCGGAACCTCGCGCTCCAGCTCCTCCAGCCAGATGCGGGCGTTGCCGTCGGACGGGGCGCGCCAGTCGCCGCGCGGGGAGAGGGAGCCGCCGGCCGTCACCTTCGGGCCGTTCGGCATCGCCGAGCGCTTGAACTGGCTGAAGCCGAAGAAGCGGCGCAGGAACACGCGCAGCCAGTCGCGGATCTCGGCCGGGCTGTAGGCGCGGCGCTTCTCCAGCGGATAGCCTTCCGGCCAGTCGCCCTTTTCGACCTCGGACCAGGCATGGCGCGCCAGGAAGGCGATCTTCGACGGGCGGAAGCCGTAGCGCAGCACATAGAACAGGTTGAAGTCCTGCAAATCATACGGCCCGACCACGGATTCGGAGCTTTGCAGAGCCTTGTCCGACCCGGCCGGCACCAGTTCCGGCGAAATCTCCGTCTTCAGGATGGCGTCGAGCGTCTCCGACACCTCCTGCTGGAACTGGCCGGTGCGGCCGACCCAGCGGATCAGGTGCTGGATCAGCGTCTTCGGCACGCCGGCATTGACGTTGTAGTGGGACATCTGGTCGCCGACGCCGTAGGTGCACCAGCCCAGCGCCAGCTCCGACAGATCGCCGGTGCCCAGAACGATGCCGTTGTGGTGGTTGGCGAGCCGGAACAGGTAATCGGTGCGCAAGCCCGCCTGCACATTCTCGAAGGTGATGTCATACACCGCCTCGCCGCGGGCGAAGGGATGGTCCATGTCCTTGAGCATCTGGTTGGCGGCCGGCCGGATGTCCAGTTCCTGCGCCGTCACCCCCAGCGCCGTCATCAGCCGCCAGGCGTTGGACTTGGTGCCCTCGCTGGTGCCGAAACCGGGCATGGTGTAGGCAAGAATGCCGCTGCGGGGCAGCTCCAGCCGGTCCATGGCGCGGGCGGCGACGATCAGCGCATGGGTGCTGTCCAGCCCGCCCGACACGCCGATCACCAGTTTCCCGATGCCCGTGGCGCGCAGCCGCTGCACCAGCCCGGCGACCTGGATGTTGTAGGCCTCGTAGCAGTCCTGCTCCAGCCGTTCGGTGCTGGCCGGAACGAAGGGCAGGCGCGGCACCACGCGCAGCAGCCCGACATCGGCCTCCGGCGCGTCCAGCCGGAAGGAGACGGTGCGGAAGCCGCCTGCGGCGGATCCGTGCAGGCGCCGGTTGTCGTCGAAGGTACCCTGGCGCAGCCGTTCCTGCCGCAGCAGGTCCAGGTCCACGTCGGCCACCGCCATCTGGGCGCCGTCGGGGAAGCGGTCGGTCTCCGCCAGCATCTCGCCATTCTCGAAGATCGAGGTCTGGCCGTCCCAGGCGAGGTCGGTGGTCGATTCCCCCGTCCCGGCCGACGAATAGAGATAGGCGGCGAGGCAGCGCGCCGACTGCGATTTCGCCAGAAGCCGTCGGGTGTCGGACTTTCCGATGGTGATGTTGCTGGCCGACAGGTTGGCCAGCACCGTGGCGCCGGCAAGCGAGGCCATGGTGCTGGGCGGCGCCGGAACCCACAGGTCCTCGCAGATCTCCGCATGCACGACCAGCCCCGGCTGATCTTCCGCCGAGAACAGCAGGTCGGGGCCGAAGGGGGCGGTCAGGTCGCCGATGCGGATCGTCCCGCCATCCGTGCCGGTGCCCGAGGCGAACTGCCGCCGCTCGTAGAATTCCCGGTAGTTCGGCAGATGCTGCTTCGGCACCACGCCCAGCAGTTCGCCGCGGTGGATCGCCACCGCCGTGTTGTAGAGCCGCCCGTCATACAGCAGCGGCGCGCCGACCAGCAGCAGCGGCATCAGCCCGGCCGAGGCCTGCACCAGATCCAGGATCGCCTGTTCCACCGCGTCGATCAGCGGGTCCTGCATCAGCAGATCGTCGATGGCGTAGCCGGACAGCGCCAGCTCCGGGAACAGCGCCACCGCCACCGACTTGTCGTGGCAGG
Organism: Azospirillum sp. BE72; assembly: GCF_031455875.1. Lineage (NCBI taxonomy): Bacteria > Pseudomonadati > Pseudomonadota > Alphaproteobacteria > Rhodospirillales > Azospirillaceae > Azospirillum > Azospirillum sp. BE72. The sequence goes on along the minus strand of NZ_JAVDTO010000014.1, from coordinate 33,114 downwards.
CGCGCGCCGCCTCCAGGACCGCCGCGGCATTGGCCGCCGGGTCCGCCGGGGTGCAGCGCGTCGTGCAGGCGGCCACCCGCGCGAAGCCGTGCCGATAGATCGAGGTGAAACTCATGACCCGTTCCTGCTGCCATGCCTGTTCCTGACGCACCACGATACGGCGCCAGGGCAGGAAACATAGCAGGAATTTCCTCCGCGTCAGGTCCCCGCAGCAGGCTTCCCGGCCGGAAAGCCCGCAAGTGCTTTAGACGCGATACATTCGTTATAAAACCAAGGTCAAATCGATAGTTCGATCGGACGTCTCCAGTTAAAACGACGGGGTTGAAGGATCATGCCCTCCGACAGCCAAGTTGACCAATCAAGATGCGTTGGATATAGCCAGAGCTCGTTTGCACCGAGAGTCGGCAGACCGACGCCAGAAGGACTCGTTCATCATCGTGCCATCGGATACGCCGGTCACGCAGCCCGACCAGAACGACGCCGATCCGGCGATTGCCCCGGCCACCGATGCGGCCGCCGTTCCGGCCGATTCCGCACCGGACGCGGAGAACCGGCCGGAGACCTCCTGTTGCATCGTCGGCCTCGGCGCCTCGGCCGGCGGGCTGGAGGCGCTGCAGCGCTTCTTCGACGCCGTACCGGGTGACAGCGACCTCGCTTATGTCGTGGTCCAGCACCTGTCGCCGGTGCACAAGAGCCTGATGGTCGATTTGCTGGCCAAGCACACGGCGATGGAGGTGGTTCAGGCGACCGACGGCGTCCCGGTCCAGCGCAACACCGTCTATCTGCTGCCGCCCGGCAAGCACCTGACCATCGAGGATTGCCGGCTGAGGCTGACCGCCAAGGATGCCGGCAGCGGCATGAGCCTGCCGATCGACATCTTCCTGACCGCCCTGGCGCGCGACCAGGGGCCGCTCGCCATCGGCGTGATCCTGTCGGGCACCGGGTCGGACGGCACCCGCGGGCTGATGGCGATCAAGTCCGCCGGCGGCTTCACCGCCGTGCAGCAGCCGGAAACGGCGCAGTTCGACGGCATGCCGCGCAGCGCGCTCGCCACCGGACAGGTCGACGCAACCCTGCCGCCCGACGAGCTGCCGGCCCGCCTGATCGACCATGCGCGCAAGGCGCTGGCCCGCGCCCGTCCGGCGGCGAACCGGCGGCCACGTGGCGGCCAGAATGACCAGGGCGACGACCCGCTGGCCCAGATCATCGCGGTCATCCGCTCCGTCACCGGGGTCGATTTCTCCCACTACAAGCTGGCGACTTTGCTGCGGCGGATCGAACGGCGGATGCAGGGCGCCGGGCTGGAGTCGATGGAGGATTATGCCGCCCTGCTGCGGCGGAACAGCGCCGAGACGGTGAACCTGTACAAGGAGATGCTGATCGGCGTCACCCGCTTCTTCCGGGACGAGGCGGCCTTCCGCATCCTGGCCGACCGGGTGATCCCCAGCCTGCTCGCCAACCGCAGCCCGACCGACCTGATCCGCGTCTGGGTCTGCGGCTGCGCCAGCGGGGAGGAGGCCTATTCCCTCGCCATCCTGTTCGCCGAGGCGCAGGAACGGATGGGCCGCAGTTTCGACGTCAAGATCTTCGCCACCGACATCGACCAGGACAGCATAGAGGTGGCGAGCCTCGGCGAATATCCGCGCGCCATCGCCGAGGACGTGTCGCAGGAACGGCTCGCCCGCTTCTTCACCGCGCGGGGCGAATCCTATGTGGTGTCGCGCGATCTTCGCCGGATGGTGGTGTTCGCCGCGCACAACATCATGCGCGACCCGCCCTTCACCAAGATCGACCTGCTGAGCTGCCGCAACCTGTTGATCTATATGGACCAGCCGTTGCAGCGCAAGGTGCTCGGCCTGTTCCAGTACGCCCTGCGGCAGAGCGGTTTCCTGTTCCTCGGCACCAGCGAGACGCTGGGAGACCTCCAGTCGGATTTCCACACCGTCGACAGCCGCAACAAGATCTTCCAGAGCCTGCGCGCCGGGTCCTTCCGGCTGTCGCGGCTGCTGGTGCCGACGGTGGCCGCGCCGCTTGCCCGCCATGGTGACGACGTCACGTCCCCGGCACTGGAGGAGGGGGCGGCGATCGACGAGGCGATGGCCGCGCTGATGAAGGCCTATGTGCCGCCCTGCCTGCTGGTCAACGAACAGATGAACATCATGCATGTGTTCGGCGACGCCTCCTCGCTGCTGAAGGTGCCGCCGGGCGAGGCGACGCTGAACGTGCTGAAGATGCTGCCGTCCTCGGTCGCCATGGTGACGGGTACCGCGCTGAACCGCGCCTTCCGCTCGGGCGAGGAGTTTGCGCTGTCCAACATCCCGGTGAAGGACCGCGAGGGGGTGGCGGCGCTCAGCCTGCGCGTCCAGCCCTATGTGGCGCGCAAGACCGGGCGCCGCTTCGCCCTGGTGGTGCTCGACCGCGCCAACATGCTGCCGCTGTCGGTGCCGGATTCCGACTTCGACTTGAATGCCGACGCCGCCGAGCGCATCCGCGGGCTGGAGCAGGAACTTCTATCGCGCGGCGAGAACCTGCAGGCGACCATCGAGGAGCTGGAAACCGCCAACGAGGAGTTGCAGGCGACCAACGAGGAACTCCTGGCCTCGAACGAGGAGTTGCAGAGCACCAACGAGGAACTGCAGTCGGTCAACGAGGAGCTTTATTCCGTCAACGCCGAATACCAGGCGAAGGTGGAGGAGCTGACGGAGATCACCAACGACCTCGACAACCTGCTGCGCTCCACCGAGATCGGCACGGTGTTCCTCGACGAGGACTTCGTCATCCGCCGCTTCACCCCGGCGGCGGCCAGCTTCATCAACATCATCCCGCGCGACATCGGCCGCTCCATCGCGCATCTGTCGACCAACATCGACTATCCCGATTTCCTGGCCGACATCAGGAAGGTGTTCGGCGGGCGCGAAGCGATGGAACGCCATGTCCGCGTCCATGACGGCCGCTGGGTCCTGACCCGGATCCTGCCCTACCTGACCGACAAGAACCAGGTGGCCGGCGTGGTGGTGACCTTCGTCGACGTCACCGACACCAAGCAGGCGCAGGAGAGGCTGCAGAACGTGCTGGACAGCCTGCCGGAGCACATCGCCGTCACCGACCGCGATGGCCGCATCGTCATGGTCAACGCCGCATGGCGCCGCTTCGCCGCCCGCAACGGCGGCGGGGCCACGGACCGTTGCGGCATCGGCACCAACTATCTGGAGGTCTGCCTGACGCCCGAGGCGATAGGGAAGGACGGCGTCGCCCGCGCGGTGCATGACGGACTGCACCGCATCCTCGACGGCAAGGCCGACGACTTCACCATCGAATATCCCTGCCATTCGCCCGACGCGCAGCGCTGGTTCCTGATGCACGCCACACGCCTGAACGACCCTGACGGCGGCATCGTCGTCAGCCACATCAACATCACCAACCGAAAACTGATGGAGTTGAGGCTGGACGACGAAGACCAGAGCAGAGGGGTGGCATGACCGAGGATACCCCCGGCGGCCTGAGGCGCCGTGCCGAAAGCGTGCTCAGCGGTGGCCATTTCGAGGCGGCGGACGTCACCGCCACCTCGATGAAGGAACTGCTGCACGAGCTGTACGTCCATCAGGCCGAACTGGAAATCCAGAACGAGGAGCTGCGCGGCGCCCAGCAGGCGCTGGAGGCGTCGCGCCTGCAATATCTCCAGCTGTTCCAGTCGGTGCCGCTCGCCTGCCTGGCGGTGAACGCCGCCGGCATCGTGGGGGAGGCCAACGCCGCGGCGGAGCGCCAGTTCGGCCTGCCGATGCTGCGGCTGAAGGGACGGCCCCTGACCCTGCTGGTCGACAGCCTCGACCATGGCCGGCTGTTCACCGCGCTGGGCCGGCTGCGCGACACCGGTGAGTGGGTGCGGCAGGAGTTCCGTTACGTCGGGCCGCAGGGAACCGTCATCGACGGGCTGACCGACGCCCGCACCGTGACGCTGGACGACGGCGACCGCGGCGACGTTCTGCTGACCATCACCGACCTGACCGAACGGAATGCCTGGCTGCGCGAGGTGCAGCAGGCCCGCGACGATGCGGAACGGGCGCGGGCCGACTACCACCACATCCTGCAATCGGTGGGCGACGGCATCCTGGGGGTGGACGCCGACGGGCGCATCCGCTTCGTCAACGCCGCCGCCACGACGCTGACCGGCCATCTCGACCTCGACCTGATCGGCCGCCCGCCGTCCGACCTGCTGGCCGGCCCGGCCCCGGATCATGAAAGCGGGACACCCTCCGAGGGCGGTGCCGCCCGCGCGCTGGCCCTGTCGCTGACCGACGGGCGGCCGCGCAGCGTCGCCTGCGAACGGCTGCGGCGGGAGGACGGCGGCACCGTGCTGGTCGAGGTCTCCATCTCACCCATGCTGATGCCCGGCAAGCGCCTCGCCCCGGTGCAGGAGCGCATCCAGGGCGCCGTCGTCGCCTTCCGCGACGTCACCGCCCGCTGGGCGGCGGAAGCGGCGCTGAACCTCAGCGAGCGGCGGCACCGGGTTCTGGTGCAGTCGCTGCACGACGCGCTGACGATGACCGCCGCCGACGGCCGCTGCCTGCTTGCGAACGCCATGGCCGAACGGCTGCTGAGCGGTTCGGCCCGCCCGCTGCTCGATCCCACCGCGGCCGGCTATGACGGGGACGGGCGGACGGACGGGCATCTGGTCCCGGCCACCGCCCCGACCAGTCTTGTGCCGACCACCGCCGGGCGCCGCTTCATCGATGCCAACGGCAACCGCCTGCATGGGCTCCCTCCGGCGGCGGAAGCCGCGCGCAGCGGCAAGCCGGTGGTGGAGCGCATCGTCGGCGTCGTGGAGGGGGAGGAGGCGACCGCCCCGACCCGTTGGCTGCGCGTGTCGAGCCACCCCGTCGCCGACACGGCCGGCCGGGTGGAGGCCGTGGTGTCCAGCGTCGCCGACATCACCACGGTGAAGGCGCTGGAACGCGAATTGAACGTCGCGCTGGACGCCCGCGAACGCTTCCTGGCCGCGGCCAGCCACGACCTGCGCCAGCCGGTCCAGGCGCTTCTGCTGCTGTCGGACCTGCTGCTGAAGGAAAGCCTTCCGGCCGAGGCGCGGCGGGTGGCGGAGCAGATCCAGTCCTCGCTGGGCGGGCTGGGCGGCATGCTGGACGGGATGCTGGATATCTCCAAGCTGGAGGCCGGTCTGGTCGCGCCGCATCCGGAGCCGGTGGATATCGGCGCCCTGCTGGCCCGGCTGCATGGGGAATTCGCCCCGCTGGCGGAGAGGGGCGGGCAGGACCTGCGTCTGCTGGCGCCGCCGCTGGCGACGCGGACCGACCCCGGCCTGCTGGAACGGGTCCTGCGCAACCTGCTGTCCAACGCGCTGCGCTACGCCCCCGGCGGACGGGTGCTGCTGGGCGCGCGGCGGCGCGGCGACCGCCTGCAGATCGAGGTGTGGGACAGCGGGATCGGCATCGCCGACCAGCACATCGACCGCATCTTCCAGGACTTCTATCAGGTCGGCAACGCCGCCCGCGACCGCCGGGAAGGGCTGGGGCTGGGGCTGAGCATCGCCAAGCGGCTGGTCACCATGATGGGCGGCAGCATCGACGTGACCTCCTCGCTCGGCCGCGGCAGCCGCTTCACCGTCAGCCTGCCGCTGACCGAGCCCAGCATCGGCACGCCGGCCCGGGCCGGCGGAGCGGATCCGGGCGCGATCCCCGACGTCAGCGAGGACCGGCTGATCATGCTGGTGGAGGACGACGCCGTCATCCGCATGGCGCTGGCCCTGATGCTGGAGGATTGGGGGTTCCGCGTGGCGGAGGCCGGCAGCGGCACCGAGGCGGACGGCCTGCTGGACGAGCTGATCGAGTCCGGGCAGCCCCCCGACGTCATCCTCGCCGACTACCGGCTGCCGGAGGGCACGACCGGACTGATGGTGATGGACATGGTCCGCCGCCGCCTGTCGCGCGACGTGCCCGGCGTGCTGCTGACCGGCGACACCTCCGCCGACCGCCTGCGGGAAGCGGCCGGCGCCCAATGCGCCCTGCTGCACAAGCCCATCCAGCCCAACCGTCTGCGCGACACGCTGAGTGCCATGCTGCGTCAGTCCTGACGGAACCCGGTGAAGCGCGTGAAGGCTTCCGCCGGTTCGCGCTGCGTCGGGAAGGTGTTTTCCGGTGCCGACCAGTCGGCGTGGCCCAGCGCCATGCCGCTGGCGATGATCTCGGTGTCGGGCAGGCCGAGATGGCGGGCGGTGATGGCGTGGCGGTAGCAGAAGGCCGCCTGCGGGCAGGTCTCCAGCCCGAAGCCGCGGGCGACGATCATCACGTTCTGCATGAACATGCCGAGGTCGAGCCACGCGCCCTTGCCCATGTCGCGGTCGATGGTGAAGAACAGCCCGACCGGCGCCCCGAAGAACAGCCAGTTGCGGCCATGTTGCCGCGCCATCCGCTCGCGGTCGCCCTTGCCGATGCCGATCGAGCCGTAGAGCGCCCAGCCCACCGCCCGGCGCCGGCCCAGATAGGGCTCCCGCCAGTTTTCCGGGTAATAGGGATATTCCGGCACCTCCGGCTCGCCCGCCTCATGGGCGGCCAGCAGCTCGGCCGACAGGGCGGCGCGCGCCTCCCCGGCGATGGCATGGACCTTCCAGGGCTGGATGTTGGAGCCGCTCGGCGCCCGCGCGGCAAGGTCGAGGATGCGCAGCACCGTCTCCCGCTCCACCGGCGTGGCCAAGAAGGCGCGGACGCTGCGCCGGCCGGCGACGGCGTCCAGCACGGAGAGGGCAGGGGCGTCGCTCATCCCGCCACCTCCACCGCCACGTCCACTGCCGGCTCGTGCCGGACCGGGAAGTTGACCGAGCGGGCGATGAAGCATTTCTCCGCCGCGTCGTGATGCAGGGCCAGAGCCTTCGCGGCGTCCGATCCCGGCGCCAGCGTCACCCGCGGCCGCAGCACGACGCTGCTGAACTGCCCGCCGCCGTCCGGCCCCTCCTCCATCACCCCTTCGGACTCGTCGGCATAGGCGGTGACGACGATCCCGGCGGTGGCGCAGAGATGCAGGTACCAGAGCTGGTGGCAGGCCGACAGCGCGCCGACCAGCATGTCCTCCGGGTTCCAGCGCGCCGGGTCGCCGCGGAAGGCCGGGTCGGAGGAGCCGGGGATCGCCGGCTTGGTCCCGGCACCGATCCTGTGGTCGCGGCTGTAGGCCTTATAGCCCGAGGTGCCGGTGCCGAGATTGCCGGTCCAGTCGACCCGCACGGCATAGCGGTGTTCCCTGTGCGCCATCCTTCCCTCCCTCTCTATTGCATCACCACCATCAGAAGCGCCGGCAGCGCCACGAAGGCCATGGCGGTGGAGCCCAGCACCATCCCCGCCACGTCCTCCGGCGAATTGCCATAGCGCAGAGCCCACAGATAGTTGAAGACCGCGACCGGCATGGAACTCTGCACCAGCACCACGCCGCGCGCCGCCCCGGTCAGCCCCATCGCCCACACCACCAGCAGCCCCATGGCGAAACCGGCGGCCAGCCGGAAGGCCGACATCGACAGCGCCCGCACCGCTCCCGACAGCCGCAGCTTCGACAGCGCCACCCCCAGCGAGAACAGCATCAGCGGCACCGCGCAATTGCCCAGCAGCGTGGTGGTGTTGCCGATCCAGGCGGGCAGGGGAAGCCCGGTCAGCTGGATCGCCACGGCGAGCGCCACCGCGTAGATGGTGGGCGTGCGCGCCATCTGCCCCAGGTCGAAGCGTCCCGCTGCCAGCGCCGGCCCCAGCGTGAACTGCCCCACCGACATCACCGCATAGAACAGTACGGCAAGGCTGAGCCCGGTCTCGCCGAAGGCGAAGAGGCAGAGCGGCAGCCCGAGATTTCCCGCATTGGGAAAGGCCATCGCCGGCACATAGACCCGGAGCGGCAGCCGCGCCGCCAGCAGCACCGGCACCGACGCCAGCGCGGTCAGCGCCATGCAGGCGGTCGCCGCCGCCGCCATCTCCGCCATCACGTCGGCCGACAGGTGCAGCCGGGTCAGCGCCGAAAAGACCAGGCAGGGTGACGACACGTTGATCGCGAAGGTGGTGATGAAGGCGCTGTCGTAGGGAAGCTGCGCGCGCGTCCAGCCATAGCCCAGCGCCGCCACCACGAACACGGGGGCCAGCACGGCGAAGGCATCGGACAGAAGGGCGAGGGTGGGCATGCAACCGCTGGCTAGCTGGATGGTCCGCCACGATGACGGCATTCCCCTCCCGCGTCATCCCCCCAAGCCCGAGTTTCAGCGCAAAGCAGCCGCGCGCCGGGGGCAATCGCCCATCACTCCCTCTCCCCAGGTGGGAGAGGGGATACACTCGGCATCTTGCTCTGCCGCCCCTCCCGATTCGCATCACCGCCGGACGCCACCATGCGTGTCCACGGCGCCATACGCCTGTAGCCCGAATGCAACGCCATGGAATCGATCGCATTTTCGCAATGTTTATCAAGAGGGAGTAACGATTTGTAACGAAGCTTGAGCCATAAGGGGGCACCCACTATGGTGGGATGGCCTCATTCCGCGGATCTGCATGACACCTTCCCCGGGCGCCAAGACCGTTGTTCGACCCCTGAACAATAAGGCGCAGCAAACCAAAAGACAGCCGAACCAGAACAGCCGCCGGTTTTCGCTGCGTTCCGTTCTGCTTTGGATTCTTTTGTTGCTGTCGGCCGGTTTGTTTCTTGCGCTCGCCGCGTTGCCCGTCGGAAGATTTGCCAGCGCCGCGATTTCGGTCGGCGTCGTGGCGGCGGCCTTCGTGCTGGGGCGCTTCGCCCGGCGCTTCTGGCATGCCCGCACGCTGACCGTTCTGCTGCTGGCCTTCGTCACCTTCCGCTATTTCTTCTGGCGGCTGACCGGCACGCTGCCGCCGGTGGACGATCTGGTGAACTTCGTTCCCGGCGTCACCCTGTTCGCGGCCGAAGCGCTGTCCTTCGTCCTGTTCCTGACCTCGCTGTTCGTCATCATCGATCCCGTCGCCCGCGAACCGTCGGAGCCGACGGGCGATCCCGCCTTCTGGCCCAGCGTCGACGTCTACATCCCCTCCTACAACGAGGAGCCGGAACTGCTGGAGACGACGCTGGCCGCCGCGGTCTGCATCGACTATCCGCGCGACAAGCTGCGCGTCTATCTGCTGGACGACGGCGGCACCGACCAGAAGCTGGCCCATGCCAACCCGGAGCAGGCCGCCGCCGCTTCGGCCCGGCGCGAGACGCTGACCGCGCTGTGCGAACGGCTGCAGGTCACCTACATGACCCGGCCGCGCAACGAGCATGCAAAGGCCGGCAACATCAACCACGCCTTCCAGAAGACCTCTGGCGACCTCGTGCTGATCCTGGACGCCGACCATGTTCCGACGGTGGGCATCCTCAAGGCGACGGTGGGATTCTTCCAGCAGGACCCCGGCCTGTTCCTGGTCCAGACCCCGCATTTCTTCGTCAATCCCGACCCGGTCGAATACAACCTCGGCACCTTCGAACGGATGCCGAGCGAGAACGAGATGTTCTACTACTCGATCCAGCCGGGGCTGGACCGCTGGAACGGCTCCTTCTTCTGCGGGTCCGCCGCCATCCTGCGCCGCGCGGCGCTGGAGGAGGTCGGCGGCTTCAGCGGCGACACGGTGACGGAGGATTGCGAAACCGCGCTGGAGCTGCATTCGCGCGGCTGGCGCAGCGTCTACCTGCCGCGCCCGCTGATCGCCGGGCTGCAGCCGGAAACCTTCGACAGCTTCATCGCCCAGCGCTCGCGCTGGACCCAGGGCATGATCCAGCTGTTCCTGCTGAAGAACCCGCTGTTCAAGCGCGGCCTGACCATCGCGCAGCGGCTCTGCTACACCAGCACGATGCTGTACTGGTTCTTCTGGTTCTGGCGGCCGATCTTCCTGCTGTCGCCGCTGTGCTACGCCCTGTTCGGGCTGGAGATCTACCGCATCAACCTGCCGGACTTCGCCTGCTTCGTCATCCCGCACGTCTTCGCCGCCGCCTTCCTGTCGCAGTTCCTGCACGGGCGGATGCGCTGGCCGCTGTTCTCGGAATTGTACGAGTATCTGCAGTCCTTCCACGTCTCCCGCGCGGCGCTGGCCACCATCATCCGGCCGCGCGACCCGGTGTTCAAGGTCACCGCCAAGGGCCAGTCGGTGGACGAGGACGGCTTCTCCCCCCTGGCCACGCCCTTCATCGTCACCACCCTTCTGCTGGCCGCCGGGCTGGCCGCCTGCGCATGGCGCTATTCCATCTTCCCGGAACACCGCGCCGCCATCGTTCCGGTGGCGGTCTGGTGTTCTCTCAGCTTCCTGCTGGCTCTCGGCGGCCTCGCCGTCGTCTATGAACGCAAGCGCGTCCGCCGCCAGGAACGCTTCACCGTCGACCGCCCGGCCGTGCTGAATCTCGCGGATGGGACCAGCATCGACCTGACCGTCGCCGACGTGTCGGCCGGCGGCGTCGGCCTGCTGGTCGATCCGAAATGGCGCGAGGACATCTCGCGGCCGGACCAGACACCGGTCCTCACCATCACCGCGACGGAGACGGAGGCGGCGACCACCACCGGCGTGCGCATCTCCCGCATCGAAATGCGCAGCGGCGAACTGGCGGTCGGCGCCGGTTTCGCCCCGCGCGACCGCCAGGACATTGTGGAGATGGCGCGTTTCGTCTTCGGCAACAGCGTCGGCTGGGACGTCTTCCTCGACCGCAAGCGCGTGGCCGCCCCGACCTTCTTCGGCGGGCTGCTGTTCTTCGCCACGCGGGTGGTGCCGCGGCTGGGGCATGTCCTGCTGGCATTGCCGCGCGCCTTGCGGCGTATCCTGAGCTTCCAGGCTCCGTGACGGCCATGGCGGGCATGCGACATCATACCGGCGTCGGCCGGTCCGGCTGGGTCCTGCTGGCTCTGCTGTCCCTGTGGATCGGCTTTGCTGCGCCCGTGCTGGCGGCCGACAAGCGGGTGATCCCCCTGTCGAACCTGCGCGACGGCCAGCCGGAGGTCACCTTGCATGGCGAGACGGAGACGGTGGCCCTGCGCGCCGTCCTGCCGCCCGTGGTCGGCCTGACCTCCGTCGTGCTGGCGCTGACCTACGAGAACGGCATCGACATCCTGCCCGAAAAGGGATCGATGTCGGTCTACATCAACGGCTCCCCGGTGGCCGACCTGCCGCTGTCCGCCTTCAAGGGTCCGGTCAACGCCTCGATCACCCTGCCGGCCAGCCTGATGCGGCCGGGCGAGAACCAGATCGTCTTCCAGACCAACGCGCAGCACCGCGCCATCTGCACGGTCCGCGGCACCTACGACCTGTGGGCGCGGGTGAACCTCGCCGCCTCGTCGTTGACGCTGGTGTCGGACGGCGGCGTTCCCCAACCCGACCTCGCCATGATGCGGCATCTGCTGGTCGCGGCCGACCGGGCGCGCGAACCGCTGGCCATCCTCCATCCCGGCAGCGAGATCGATGCCGACCATCTCGGCTGGGGCGCCATGGTGGCGCAGTCCTACGGCCTGCTGCTGGGCGACCAGACCCCGCAGGTGACGGCGGTGCCGGCACAGTCCGCCGCCAAGCCTGGAACCTCCGGCGCGCCGTCGCTCGAAACCCTTCCGCTGCCGGGCGGCAAGAACGTGCTGATCGGCACCCGCGACCGCATCGCCCCGCTGCTGGGCGAGGCGCGTGCCGCCGCCATCACCGGCCCCTTCCTGGCGGTCTATCCGCTCCCCGCTCCCGGCGGCGGGGCTTTCGTCGCCGTCGCCTCCGGCCGCACGCAGCAGGAGGTCGATCTGGCGGTGATGCGGCTGGCCGACGTTTCCCGGCCGCTGCCGACCCAATCCGCCATGATCGTCACCGACGCGGGCCCGCCGGCACCCCTGCCGCATCCGCCGGTACAGGCAGAGGGACGCTACCGCCTGTCGGAGCTGGGCTTCCAGACCGTCCAGCACAGCGGCTACCGTTATGCCGGCCGCTTCACCCTGACGCTGCCCACCGGCTTCGCCCCGGTCAGCGACCGCTCCATCCTGTTCCACGTCAACGCCGCGTTCGAGGGCAATCTCGGCCCCGGCGCCGTGCTGAACGTCCGGGTGAACGGCAAGTCGGCGGGCGCCATCGAGGTCGACAAGCGGTCCAGCGGCGTGATCGACAATGGCGAGATGCCGCTGCCGATGGCGATGTTCCGTCCCGGCCCCAACGTGATCGAGGTGGAGGCCGAACTGCCCCCGGCCGGCGGCACCGACTGCGTCTTCGCGGTGCGGCGCCCGACCTTCACCCTGCTCGACAGCTCCAGCATCGAAATCCCCGGCTTCGCCCGGCTCGTCACGCTGCCCAGCCTGGGCGGCTTCGCCAACACCGCCTATCCCTATGGCGGGCTTGCCGGCGGGGAGCCGGCGGCCCCCTTCGACCTCGTGGTCGTCGGACGCGAGCCGGCCTGGTTCGGCGCGGCTTGGAGCCTGACCGCCCGGCTGGCGCAGCGGGCGGGCGACCTGATGGCGGTGGTCCCCTACACCGGCTGGGACGGCGCGCCGGACGACAACGCCCTGATCGTCGGCCCGGTCGCGGCCCTGCCGCAGGCCGTCTTCGCCTCCTCTCCCCTGCCGGCCGACCGTTTGGCCGGCCTGCTGGAGGCCGGGGCCCTGATCGCCCAGGCCAGCGCGCGAGGCGAACCGATGGCGGCGGCCGACCGCCGCGCGCTGGTCGACCGGCTGCGGCTGGGCTGGTCCGGCACCCCCCGTCCGGGTGTGGTCCGGCCCGGCGCCATGCCCTCGTCCTTCGGTATCGCCGGGACGGCGCAGGCCGCCGACAACGGCGCGCAGAACCGCTGGCAGCGGATGGCCGGCGAGGCAAAGGACAGCGCGTCCGGGTCCGGTGGCTGGGTTCCCGATTGGGCCCGGCGCGTCATGGCCGCCGCGGCCCGCTACATCAACCATTGGACGGTGGAGGATGCGCCGGTCGACGTCGTCGCCCTGACCGAGAATGCCGATCAGTTGCCGGAGGCCGCCCTGCTGCAATACCGGGCGCCCGGCACCGATCCGCTGACCTGGACCCTGCTGACCGCATCGGACCCGCGTTCCATCGACCGCGCCATGCGCAGCCTGGGAGAGGCCGGGCTGTGGGACAAGCTGCGCGGCGGCGGGGCGCTGTGGAGCAGTGCGGCGCCGGCCGTCACCACGCTGGAGGCGTCGCACCCGTATCAGATCATTCTCAATCCCTTTGACATCGGCAACCTGATCCTGATCCTGGCCCGCAACCTGTCGCAGCGGATCGAGCTTCTGTTCGCCCTGCTGCTGGGGACCGCGGTGGTGCTGACGATCAGCATGCGTCTTCTGCTGAAGCATGGACATCAGGAACGGAGCGGGCCATGACCCCATCGCGGCGAGACGTGCTGATCGGGACGGCATCCCTGGGATTGGCGGCGGCAGGTCTGGCGGCGCTGCCGGCCGGCGCCGTTGCCGCTCCCTTCGACGCGGCGGCATGGCAGCGTTATGCCGAGCGATTCCTGCAGCCGGACGGGCGGATTGTTGACACCGGCAACAAGGGCGTCAGCCATTCCGAAGGGCAGGGCTACGGCATGCTGCTGGCGGCGGCGGCGGGCGACCGCGCCGCCTTCGACCGGATGTGGGGCTGGACCCAGCGCACGCTGATGGTGCGCGGCGACGGGCTGGTGGCATGGCGCTGGACGCCGGACGGCGGCGTCACCGACCGCAACAACGCGTCGGACGGCGACATGCTGATCGCCTGGGCGCTGCTGCGCGCCGCCGAGCTGTGGAAGACCGAGGCCTACCGCACCGCCGCCGCCGCCATCGTCAAGGCGCTGGAATCCGGGCTGCTGGTGGAGCATGCCGGGCTGACCGTCCTGCTGCCGGGGCGCGACGGATTCCGCAAGGGCGACACGCTGGTCCTCAACCCCAGCTACTGGATCTTCCCGGCCATCCGCGCCTTCGCCGCCCTGCCGGGTGGGGAACGCTGGGGCAAGCTGACCGATTCCGGATTGGTCCTGCTGTCGAAGGCGCGCTTCGGCGGGTTCCAGCTGCCGCCCGACTGGATGGCGCTGGACGCCGCCGGCACCGTCGCCGTCGCCGATGGATTCAAGAAGCAGTACGGCTACGACGCCGTGCGCGTGCCGCTCTATCTGGCCTGGGACGGTTACCGCGATCCCTATTATTTCCGCCCCTATGCCGATCTGGTGGCGAAGTTCGGCGGATCGACGGTCCCCGCCACCGTCTCGCTGCCGGGCGGCACCACCACGCAGGTGGCGGCATCGGTCGGGATGCTCGCGGTCTACCGGCTTGCCTGCCGACTTGCCGGCGCTGGGGCAGGAGCCGGCGACATGGTGACGGTACCGCCGCTGGCGCCCGACGAAGACTATTACTCCACCACCCTGTTCCACCTCTCCGCGCTGGCGGCCCAGAGCCTGGGGATCGACCCGTGACCCGTCCCGTCCTTCTTTCGACCCTTCTTCTTGCCGGCATCGCCGCGCTCGGCGGCGGGAGCGGTGCCTGGGCGCAGTCGCATGGCGGCGGCCGCGCGCTCGCCCCCGGCGTGAAGGTGGAGGTGGCGCCGGCCCCCGGCAGCGGATCCGCCCCCGCCGCTGGCAAGGTGGACGAGACGGCGCTGCGCTATTACGCCCGCATCGGCGACGGCGAACGGATGGAGGCGGAGATCGCCCGCCTGCGCGCCCTCGATCCGACCTGGGAACCGCCCAAGGACCTGTTCGCGCCGCAGCCGACCACCCCCGGCGTCGACGAAACCCCGTTCTGGACCCTGGTATCGGCCGGCAAGGTGGCGGAGGCGCGTGCCGCCATCGCCGAGCAGCGGCGCAAGTCGCCCTCCTGGCAGCCATCGGACAAGCTGCTGCAGGAGCTCGACCTCGCCGAGAGCGCCGGGCGCATCCGTTCGGCCAGCGACACCAAGCGCTGGCAGGAGGTGGTCGACGCCGCCGCCGCCAATCCGGAGGCGGTGGCCTGCAACCGGCTGGACAATGCGTGGCGCCTCGCCGAGGCCTATGCCGAGCTGAAGCAGACCGACCGCGCCTTCGACACCTACAAGACCATCGTCACCAGCTGCCCCAAGGCGAAGGAGCGGCGCGACACCATCTTCAAGGCGTCGCGCCATCTCAGCCCCGACCGGCTGCGCGAGCTGACGGCGCTCGGCGCCACAGCCAATCCGGCGACGGGGGAGGATTACTCCACCGTCCGCACCGCCGAAGCCGAACTCGAAACCGGCCGCCTGCTGGAACGCTTGGGCAATTCCAAGGCCGGCGCCCTGTCCGCCGCCGACCTGTCGCGCGTCCAGGGCATCATCCGCGACAAGCAGGACGCCGACGGCGCCATTGCGCTCGGCTGGTACTTCCAGAAGCAGAAGAACTTCGCGGAGGCGCAGAGCTGGTTCTCCCAGGCCAACGGCTGGGCGCCGTCCGACCGGGCGGCGGAGGGGCTGGTGCTGGCCTACAACGGCCTGGGCGAGAAGGCGCAGGCCCGCGCCGTCGCCGCCCCGTGGAAGGGCAAGTCGAACCGCATCGATCAGGCGCTGAAGGCGGTGGACCCGCCGCGCGGGCCGGCCGGCGGGCGCGGCGGTCCGCAGGGGCCGAGCGAGCTGGACCGGGCGCTGGCCCGCCAGGACTACGCCGCCTGCATCGCCATCATCCGCGCCTCCATCGCCAGGAGCGGCCCGACCGCCGCCCTGCTGCAGCAGCGCGGCTGGTGCCTGCTGGAGCTGAAACGCCCGTCGGAGGCCGAGGCCGCCTTCGCCGAGGCACAGGTGCTGGCCGCGCGCGAGCCGGCCAAAGGCGGCGCGTCGGCTGGCGGCGCATCGGTCGGCGCCGTATCCCCGCGCACCCTGTCGGCCGGCGGCCTGCCGCAGACGGCGACCCTGGCGCAGGAGAACGCCTACGGGCAGGCCATCGCGCGTCTGGCGACCGGCGATGTCGCCGGGTTGGCCCGCGACTTGCCGCGCGCGAACATGACGGCGGCGCAGAAGGCGGAAATCCGCGCCTCGCTGATGGCGACGGAGGCGAACCGGGCGCTGGAGGACAAGCGCTACAACGACGTGCTGCGCCTGCTCGACGCCCGCAAGCAGCTGGAACCGGAACCGCGCAACCTCGGCATCCTGCGCGGCTGGGCGCTCTACAACCTGATGCGCTACGACGAGGCCTATGACCAGTTCAAGGCCATCGACGACCGGCTGAGCACCGAGGAATCGCGCGAAGGCGTCACCATCACCTGGAAGACGATCTATCATGACTGGTAAAGGAGCCCCGATGCCCGAGACTCCGAAATCCGGTACGGCCCGCACCGTTCTGCTGGCGGCGCTGGCCGTCGTCACCCTGCTGACCTCGGGCTGCGCCGGCTGGGTGCGCGACAACCTGACCCAGGCGCCCACTCCCTGGCGCCGCATCCAGCCGACGGCGCTGCCGGTGACGCTGCCGGACAGCCGCGACTTCCCCATCGTCGCCGCCCGCATGCGCGATACCGGCACCGTCTACAAGAGCTACGTCGTGGCGCTGGGCAACCCCACGGTTCTGCCGGGCGAGAACCGGCTGACGGTGGACGTGCAGACCCTGCCCGACAGCCTGTTCGGCGCCCTTGTCCAGCCGCCGCGCGTCTTCCCGGTGCCGCTCTACACCATGGAGACGCTGACCGAGACGACGAAGCGCGAGTTCCCGGACATGCGCATCAAGGTCGCCGACGGCGCCCGCCGCAACCGCTACGGCGATTACGACTACGTCACCGCCCAGGACGGCGAGAACAGCTGCGTGCTGGCCTGGCAGCTGATCACCGACCACAAGCGCACGCTGCCGGAACGGATCGAGGCGATCCGCCTGGACTACCGGGTCTGCGGCGTCGGCTCCAACATCCGCGCCCTGCTGGCCCCGTTCGAGGCGATGACCCTGACCCTGCCGGAAACCGTGCTGGAATCCCTCGACCTGGGCGGCCTGTAGGGGAGGGGTCGGGCGGCCTCACGCCGCCTGCGCTTTACCCCGCCGCAGCCGCTCCTCCAGCGCCCGCCAGCGCGGCTCGACCGCCTCCCATGCCCGCTGCTTGACCGGCCCGAAGCCGCGGATCTCCTGCGGCAAGGCGGCCAACTCCACCGCCGTGGCGAGCCGGTCGGCCAACAGCCGCTCCGCGATCTCCGCCACCGTCGCCTCATAGCGGGCGACCAGCGCGCGTTCCATCTTCCGCTCCGCCGTGTAGCCGAACGGGTCGAGCGCCGTGCCGCGCAGCCGTTTGCAAGCCGCCAGCCCGCGGAACACCGGCAGGATCCAGGCGCCCAGCGCCATCTTGCGCGGCTCGCCATAGCCGTTGGTGTCGCGCGACAGCAGGGGAGGGGCGAGGTGGAAGACCGGCTTCCAATCCCCCTCGAACCGCTCCTTCAAGCTCTTGGCGAAGGCCGGGTCGCTGTGCAGCCGGGCGACCTCATACTCGTCCTTGTAGGCCATCAGCTTGAAGGCGCTGCGCGCCACCGCCTCGGCCAGCGCGGTCGATCCGGGAGCCACGCGGGCCTCCGCCTGCCGCGCCCGCTCCACCAGCGCGCGGTAGCGGTCGGCATAGGCACGGTCCTGATACTCCGCCAGGAACGCCGCGCGGCGCTCCACAATGCTTGCAAGATCGCCGGCCGGCGCCTCCTCCTCCGCCCCCAGCCCGGCCAGAACCTCCGGCCGGTGCGCGGCGAGGCGGCCGAAGGCGAAGGCGCGCAGGTTGGCGGCGACGCCGGTGCCGTTCAGTTCGATGGCGCGGGTCAGCGCCTCCAGCCCGACCGGCAGCAGCCCCTTCTGGAAGGCGACGCCCATCAGGAAGACGTTGGCGAGGATGCTGTCGCCGAACAGCGCGGTCACCACCCGGTTGGCGTCCACCACCTCGACCTGCTCGGCCCCCGCCGCCCGGCGCAGAGCCCGCAGCAGCGCCCCCGCATCCGGCAGCTTCGTCCCGTCGCGGGTGAAGGCCCCGGTCGGCGCGACATGGGCGTTGGCCACCACCCGTGTCCGCCCCAGCCGCACCGTCTTCAGCGCGTCGGGCGAGGCGGCGACCACCGTGTCGCAGGCCAGCACCAGCTGCGCCCGCTTAGGGTCGATCCGCGCCTGATGGAGCAGCGCCGCATCCCCCGCCACCCGCAGATAGCTGTAGACCGCGCCGCCCTTCTGCGCGAAACCCATGAAGTCCAGCACTGAGGACGCCTTGCCCTCCAGATGCGCCGCCATCGCCAGCACCGCGCCGATGGTGACGACGCCGGTGCCACCGACCCCGACGATCAGGATCTCCGCCAAATCCTCCCCCGCGCCATACCGCGGCAGCGGCAGTGCCGCCAGATCGTCGGCGAAGCGCGCGGCCACACGATCCGGGTCCGGCTTGCGCAAACTGCCGCCCACCACCGACACGAAGCTGGGGCAGAAGCCGTCGGCGCAGGAATAATCCTTGTTGCAGTTGGACTGGTCGATCTGCCGCTTCACTCCGAATTCGGTCTGTTTCGGCTGCACCGACAGGCAGTTCGACTTCTTGCCGCAATCGCCGCAGCCTTCGCAGACCAGATCGTTGATCACCATCCGCCGCGCCGGGTCGGCCATGGTGCCGCGCTTGCGCCGCCGCCGCTTCTCCGCCGCGCAGGTCTGCTCATAGACGATTGCCGTAACGCCGGGAATGTCGCGCATCTCGCGCTGCACGGCGTCCAGTTCCTCGCGGTGATGCACCGTGGTGAAGGGCGCCAGCCCCGACCGGCTGTCGTACTTCTCCGGCGCGTCGCTGACCACGGCGATACGGGTGATGCCCTCCGCCGCCAGCTGGCGGGTGATGGCGTCGACGGAGATCGGACCGTCCACCGGCTGGCCGCCGGTCATGGCGACGGCGTCGTTGAACAGGATCTTGTAGGTGATGTTGATCTTGGCGGCCACCGCCTGCCGGATCGCCAGCAGGCCGGAATGGAAATAGGTGCCCTCGCCCAGATTCTGGAAGATGTGCGGCCGCTTGCTGAACGGCGCCTGCCCGATCCAGCTGACGCCCTCGCCGCCCATCTGGCTCAGTCCCACCGTGTCGCGGTCCATCCAGGACGCCATGAAGTGGCAGCCGATGCCGGCCATCGCCTTGCTGCCGTCGGGCACCTTGGTCGAGCTGTTGTGCGGACAGCCGGAGCAGAAATAGGGGGTCCGCGGCAGGGCAGGGGCGGCAGGCGCCTCCCCCGGCAGCAGCTCCGCCAGCCGCGCCGAAAAGTCCTGTTCCGGGAAGCGGTGGCGGATGCGCTCCACCAGCGCCTTGGCGACGATCCAGGGCCGCAGTTCCCCGGTGGCGGGCAGCAGCGGGGCGCCGAACTCGTCGGTCTTGCCGATCACGGCGCGCGGCCGCTCCCCGGCCGGCAGGTGGAACAGCAGGTCCTTCAGCTGCCCCTCGACGACCGGCGCCTTCTCCTCCACCACCAGCACCTCGTCGGCGCCGCGGGCGGCGGCGAGCGCGAAGTCCGGCTCCAGCGGCCAGGACAGGCCGATCTTGTGGACCGACAACCCGATCCGCTCCGCCTCCGCCGGCCCGATGCCGAGCAGCCGCAGAGCCTCCATCAGGTCGAGATGCGCCTTGCCGGTGGTGACGATGCGCAGCCAGCCGCCCCTACCCAGCACCGTCCGGTCGATGCGGTTGACGCGGGCGAAGGCCTTCACCGCCGCCACCTTTGCGGCCAGCCTTTCCTCGATGGCGAGGCTGGGCAGGTCGGGCCAGCGGTAATGCAGGCCCCCCGGCGGCGGATCGAACGCCACCGGCAGGAAGCCGCCCTCCAGCGCCGGAATCCGCACGGTGCCCGAGCTTTCCACCGATTCCGAGATCGCCTTGAACCCGACCCAGGCGCCGGAGAAGCGCGACAGGGCATAGCCGTACAGCCCGAAGTCGAGATAGTCGCGGATGCCGGCCGGGTTCAGCACCGGCATCGACCAGGCGATCATGGCGAGGTCGCTCTGGTGCGGCATGCTGGACGACACGCAGCCATGGTCGTCGCCGGCCACCGCCAGCACCCCGCCGCGCGGCGAGCTGCCATAGGCGTTGGCATGTTTCAGCACGTCGCCGGAGCGGTCCACCCCCGGCCCCTTGCCGTACCACATGCCGAACACACCATCGACGGTGCCCTCGCCCGAGGATTCGACCTGCTGGGTCCCCATAACGGCGGTGGCGCCCAGATCCTCGTTGACGCCGGGGACGAAGCGGATGGCATGGGCGTCCAGATGCGCGCGCGCTTGCCAAAGCGCCTGATCCAGCCCGCCCAGCGGCGACCCGCGATAGCCGCTGACGAAGCCCGCCGTGTTCAGCCCGGCCCGCCGGTCGCTCTCCGCCTGGAGCAGCAGCAGCCGGACCAGCGCCTGCGTCCCCGACAGATAGACCTGCCCCCCGGCGCGGCTGTAGCGGTCGTCCAGGCGATAGCCGCGGTCGATCCGCTCAGGGTTTTGGCCGGGATCGCGCTCCGCCCGCAGGCCCGTCGGCATGCCGTCCATGTCTCGTTCCCTCGATTATCCTTCGTTGGGACGAGTGTGCGCCCTTCGCAGGCAAATGATTTTGCGGGTTGGGCGCGGAACGGGGGTGTTCGGAAAATCCTGTTGCGGATTGTTGGGCAGAGGAGCGAAATTTTTGCGGTGGTTGAGCGGAGAAGTGCCGAAACAGGGAGGTAGGGAGTGAGACTTGTCAGGTGGACAAATGCACTCCCCTTCGCGACAGCCGTTCAGTGGCGGACCAGCAGGTCCAGCGGCACCTGGAGCGCGCCGGCGATGCGGGCCATCGCGTCGAAGCTGCCGGGCTTTTTCCCGTTCTCAATCTCGGACAGGTAGGACGGAGCCACGCCTGCGGCTTCCGCCAGTCCGCGGGCCGTGAGGCCGCGATGCTCGCGGAGCACCGCAACAGGATGCTCCCCATCAAGGATGCGCTCCGCAACCTCGAACGGAAACGCTTCCGTCTCCCCCTCAGCGAGCCGTGCCTTTACGGTTTCGGCGTCGGCCAAGTCCTGGGCGTCCGTCACCAGATCGGCCAGGGCCTCGAAGTCGGCCCGGCTGAGGGTGACGCTGTCCGCCGTCTCGGCAATTGGCGTGATGGGCAGAGCGTTCATCGATAGATCTCCTTGCGGTTCCCGACCTTCAGCACCGTGACCAACAGCGCATCGCCGTCGATCTGGTAGATGGCCCGCCAGTCGCCGTGGCGGATGCGGCCTTGCCCGCCGCCAAACGCCTTCGCCCAAGGATGCGGGTCATAGGGAGCGGCGGCGAAGGTCTTCAGCTTGTCCCGCAGCCCAGCCGCATCGCCCTTTGGCATGCGGAGCAGAATCTTCAGCGCCGTGGCTTCGATCACAAGCTTCATGCGGTCATGATCGCTGATAGCGAACCGCCCGTCAAGCTGCTATTCGCTAATGGCGAACCACTCCTTTTCGCGACAACGCCAGGACGGCTGCGGCTGCCCCTTTAGCGACAGCGGCCGCATGCTCTGGCCGCTCCCTTTTACGTCAGCACCACGGCAGCCAAGGTCGCATCGACCCATTGCGCAAAAGCCCCCCAGCCAGAAAAAATTCCTATATCCTCCCCTGCTGGTCCCATCCACCCGCGGAGCCCCGCCATGCCGCTCGACAGCCGCACCCTCTCCGACGACCATTTCCCCTGCTGGGCCGAGGAGCCGCCGGTCCCCGCCGACGGCTCGCTGGTTCCCGGATCGCAATTCCACGAGGAACAATGGATCATGGCCGCCGGCATGCTGGCGCGCGGCAGCAGCTTCCTCTATGTCGCCCGCGCCATGGGATGCAGCCGCACCACCCTTTGGCGGGCCTATTGCGGATCGCGGGATTTCCGCCATCGCGTCTGGTGGGAACGGCAGGCGTTGAACCGGGAGGCGGACCTGCGCCTGTCCTCAATCCGTACCCTGGTGGCGGAACAGATCGAGCGGCTGGTGTCGATGGGCGATCCGAAGACGGTGCGCTGGCTGGCCGAACGGCTCGGCCTGTTCGCCGGGCTCGACGCCCCGGCCAGCCCGGCGGCGCGCGCTCCCCAGCCCGACTGGCCCGCCCCGTCCCCGGAACCGGCGGCAACGCCGGCCCCGCAATCGCCCCCTCAGCCCTCTTCGCCGCCGCAGCCCGAGCCGGCCGCTCCGCCCCCGACGTCCGCCGGCCCCGGCGGCGATCGTTCCCGCCCGCGGCCCGTGGAGCCGGTCGCCGCTGCGTTCCCCGATCCCGCCCCGGCGCCGGTGGACGGATGGAACAGCGCGCGAATTCCGTTCCACACTGTTCCATCCGCCGCCGCCCCTCCGGCCAAGGCGGGCGGCCGGCGCCGCGTCAGCCGCTTCGGATCAGGTCCGAATACCAGCGCGCCGAGTCCTTCGGGGTCCGCACTTGCGTCGTGAAATCGACATGGACGATGCCGAACCGCGTGCCATACCCGCCGCCCCATTCGAAATTGTCCAGCAGCGACCAGACGAAATAACCCCGCACGTCGGCCCCCCGCGCCTTCGCCTCCGCCATCGCGGCGATGTAGGCCTGCAGGTAGGCCAGCCGCTCGGGATCCGCCACGCGGCCTTCCGCGTCCGGAGCTTCCGCCGCCTTGGTGCCGTACCCGTTCTCCGTCACATAGATCGGCAGGCGGTAGCGGCGGGCCAGGTCGATCAGCGTGTCGCGGAAGCAGCCGGGGTCATAGGGCCAGTCGATGGCAGTCCGCTTCATCCCCGCCGGCGGCGATCCGAAGCCGAAGCCCCAGATCAGGCTGTCGTCCTTGCGGCCATAGACCGGGGCGTAATGGTTCAGCCCGAACCAGTCCAGCGGCCGGGCGATGCGCGCCATGTCGCCGGGCTGCACATAGGGCTCGATGGCCTCGGCGATGCGGCGCGGATAGTGGGCCCGCAGTTGGGCGTCGGGGAAGGCGCGGTTCCAATGCTCGTCGAACAGGGCGGCGGCCTCGACATCCTCCGGCCGGTCGGTCTCGGGCCGCATCGGCTGGACGCTGTGCACCGCGCCGATGGAGGCGCCCGGCACCAGGGCGCGCAGCACGTCCACCCCGGCGCCGTGGGCGAGGTTGACGTGGTGGATCGTCTTCAGGTGGCTGGCGCGGTCGGCGATGCTCGGCGCGCCCCAGCCGAAGGCCCAGCCGAACAGGGTGAAGACCGAGAACTCGTTGAAGGTGGCCCAGCGCTTCACCCGGTCGCCATAGCGCCGGGCGCACAGCGCCGCATAATCGGCGAACCAGCCGGCGCTGTCGCGGCTGGTCCAGCCGCCCATGTCCTGCAAGGCCTGCGGCAGGTCCCAGTGATACAGGCACAGCCAGGGCTCGATGTTCTTCTCCAGCAGCCGGTCGATCAGCCGGTCGTAGAAATCCAGCCCCTTCTCGTTCGGCGCCCCCCGCCCGCGCGGCAGCACCCGCGGCCAGGAGACGGAGAAGCGGTAGGCCTGCAGCCCAAGCGCGGCCATCAGCTCCACATCCTCCGGCATCCGGTGGTAATGGTCGCAGGCGATGTCGCCGCTCTCGCCGTTGTCGACCCGGCCCTTCAGCTTGCAGAAATTGTCCCAGATGCTGGGTGCCCGCCCGTCGGCCTCGGCCCCGCCCTCGATCTGATAGGCGGAGGTGGAGGCACCCCACAGGAAATCTCTGGGAAAAACCGGACGTTCGGCCATGGCGGATCACCCGAAATATGGATGATCGGATCCTACCTCTTTCCCGTCCGGGTGGAAGGGGCCAATCGTCGCTGTCCGGACCGTCGGGCGGCACCACCTTCCGGCGGATGGTTCGTCACCATATCGCGGTCGACAGGATGGCGCGCCGCTCCTATGGTCTCGCCGACCGGACGAGCGATTCAGAAAGGAACGGGCGCATCATGGCGAAAAAGGACGGGGTCAACGGCAAGGGCGGCCAGTTCAGCGGGACGCCGGCCGACCGGCTGGTCCGGCTGTGGCGCAACAACGACGAGCGCTTCGGCGCCCTGCTGGACGAGGTGCTCGACGCCAACCGCCAGGGCGTGATCGAAGCGGCGCTGGGCAAGCTGCGCGAGGAGGAAGGCTACGACTTCATGGACGAGGTCGAGGCGTTCTCGGAGACCGCGCAGGGCACCGACGAGCAGGGCGACCCGACCCTCTCCACCCTGTTCTGGCTGGTGCTGGAGGTGGACGGGCCGCTGGACGCGCCGCCGCCGGTGGGCGTGATCGAGGAAGCGCTCGATTCGGCCGGGCTGCTGGAAAAGGCTGCCGACATGCGGCTGCTGCCGCTGTGGCTGGACCCGGAGCCGCTGTCCTACCTGGAGGCCGCCGACCGCCGCACCCTGCTGCGCCGCCTGATCTCCTCGCCGGAAGAGGCGGAGACCTTCGCCCGCACGCAGGATCTGCTGGCCCCCGCCGACGATGCCGGCACCCGGCTGGTCGGCGTCGTCGGTCTGGTGATCGAGGAGGATGCGGAGCTGGAAGGGGAGGGGATGCCCGACCCGCTGAAGCTCGGCTTCGCCGACGACGGGCAGGAGCTGGAGATCGACCCCATCGAGCAGGAGCGCATCCGCCAGTCGATGGCCGCCTTCACCGAGGCGGTGGCCGCCGCAGACCCGCGGGTGAAGCGCTGCGAGCCGGTCGGCGGGCTGAACGACCTGCTGGACTTCACCGCCGAGGGCGTCTGGCCGGACGACGTGGATGCCAACTTCGACGAGGTCAACGACTTCCTCGACATCGCCGGCAACGAGACCGGCGACGGCGTCCTCGACCTGTCGGTCGCCCAGTCGCCGGAGGGGCTGCTGGTCCGCGCCTACAACTCCGACGGCGTGCTGCTCGACGAGCGGAATTTCGACCTCACCGGCGCCCGCGCCGACGAGGCGGTGGCGATGATGAAGCGGCGCTGCCGCCGCCTCACCGAGGAGTAAGGGCAGGGTCAGGTCAGCGCCGGGCCGGCCTGACCGCCAGCACGCAGGCGACGGCGGCGAGGATCAGCACCAGCGCCGCCGCCAGCCGCAGCGTCATCGGCTCGCCCAGCAGCAGCACCGCCCCGCCGACACCCACCACCGGGATCAGCAGGGTGCTGACCGCCGCCTCTCCCACCGTCAGGCGGCGGACGGTGACGTACCACAGCGCCTGCGCCGCGCAGATCGAACAGACGATGTGCCAGGCGAAGCCGGCCCACACCGCCGGGTGGATCTCGGCCAGGGCCGGCCTCGACTCGGTCATCGCCAGCAGGATCATCGGCGGGGCGCACAGCACATACTGCCAGCCGGTGATGACCATCGGATTGCTGCGCCAGACCCGCCGCTTCATCACGATGGTGCCCAGCGCCCACGCCAGCGCCGACACCAGCATCACCGCCGGCCCGGCCAGCTGCGACGGCGGCGCCGACAGCGCCTCCGGCCCCAGCAGGACCATCAGCCCGCCCAGCCCGCAGGCCAGCCCGACGATCTGGCGTGCCCCCGGCCGCTCGCCCAGCAGCGGGATCGCCAGCAGCGTCGCCCACACCGGCATGGTGAAGGCGATGATCGCCGCCTGCGAGGTCGCCATCAGGCTCTGGCCCAGCGCCGTGCACAGGTTGAAGACCAGCACGTTGCACAGCCCCGCCGCCGCCAGCGCCGGCCATTCCGCCCGCTCCACCCGCAGCCGGTGCCCGGCCAGACGCGCCGCCCCCAGCAGCAGCACGGCCCCGGCGGTGAAGCCGATGGCGCGCAGACTGAAGATCGGCATCTGCGTCAGGATCGTCTTCACCGCCGGCCAGTTCAGGCCCCAGAACAGGCTGATGGTGGCGATCAGCAGATACTTGGCCGGATCGCGGCCGGCACCGGTGGCGGCGATGGCGGTCATGCCGCTGTCTTGCCTTCGAACCCGTCAAGGAAGCTCGACAGGTTGGCCGACAGCGCGTCGATGGCGTATCCGCCCTCCTGCACCAGCACGGTGGGCAGTCCGGCGGCGGCGATCAGCGCGCCCATGCGGGCGAAGCCCGGCGTCGTGACGCCGAAGGCGGCCAGCGGGTCGTCGATGAAGGTGTCGAAGCCCAGCGAGACGAACAGCATGTCCGGCCCGAAGCGGCGGACCTCCTCCAGCCCCTTGCCGATGGTCGCCAGCACGGTGGCCTCGTCGCTGCCGATCGGCAGCGGCAGGTTCAGGTTGTAGCCCTCGCCGCGACCGGTCCCGCGCTCCTGCGCATAGCCCGCCATATGCGGATAGAACTCCGCCGGATCGGCGTGGACCGAGACGAAGAACACGTCGTCGCGGTCATAGAAGATGTCCTGCGTGCCGTTGCCGTGATGGACGTCCACGTCGATGATCGCCACCCGCGCCGCCCGGCCCTGTCCGCGCAGGATCGGCAGCACCGACTCCGCCGCGACCGCGACATGGTTGAGGTAGCAGAAGCCGCCGGCCATATCGCGGGTGGCATGATGCCCCGGTGGCCGGCACAACGCGTAGGCCGCGCTGTCCGCCCCGGTGGCGACCAGCTTTGCCGCGTGGATGGCGGCGTTGGTCGCGGCGCAGGTGGCGGTCCAGGTCTCCGCCCCGATGGGGCAGGCGGTGTCGAACATGTGCCAGCCGGCCTGACCGACGATGCAGGTGGGATAGTTGGGGGCCGCCTGCATCCGGTGGACGTTGGGCAGCACCACGTCGCCCATGTCGCCCTTCGCCACCCAGCGGGCGTGCGCGGTCTCCAGGAAGGCGAGATAGGCCGGGGTGTGGACCGCGGCGCGCGGGGCGGAGCCGTAGTCGTCGGGACGGATCAGCGTCTCGCCGCGCTTCTCGATCAGCGAGGCCAGCGCGCCGACCCGCTCCGGCTTCTCCGGCAGGGCGCGCAGCAGGCCCTTGTTGAAGTAGGTGGCGGGGCGGTGCAGGGCGGCGTCGGGGTGATGGACGAACTTCATGGGAGGGACTCCGGGGGGACTGGAGATGCGACGTTTGCCCCCACCCTCCCACGCTGGCGCGTGGGTCCCTCCCTCCCCCGCTGGGCAGGGGAGGGAATGGGCGCATCCCCTCCCCCGCCCAGCGGGGGAGGGTTAGGGTGGGGGGTAATGGCGACGCCGTTACGGCCTTCCGGCCGTGGCGACCAGCGTTTCGAACAGCACGGCGGCACCGCGCGCGCCGTCGGCGGGGGAGATGTTCTCGACCTCGTTGTGGCTGATGCCGTCCTCGCAGGGGATGAAGATCATCGCCGTCGGCACCTTGCCCGCCACATACACCGCGTCATGGCCGGCGCCCGACACGATGTCGCGGTGGCTGAAGCCGAAGCCGCCCGCCGCCTCGCGCACCCGGTCGACCAGCGGCTTGGCGAAGGGCGTCGGCGGGAAGTGCCAGAAATCGGCGATCTCGGCGCTCACCCCCTGCTGCTCGGCGATCTCGGCGACGGCGGCGCGGAACCGGCGGTCCATGTCGGCCAGCGTGTCGGCATTCGGATGGCGCAGGTCGACGGTGAAGAAGACCCGGCCGGGAATGACGTTGCGCGAATGCGGGTGGACGTCGAGGATGCCCACGGTGGCGCAAGGATCGCCGGCCGTCTCCAGCCCGACCCGCTGCACCGCCTGCACCATGGTCGAGGCGGCGACCAGCGCGTCGCGGCGCAGGCGCATCGGCGTCGGGCCGGCATGCGCCTCGACCCCCGTCACCGTCACCTCGTACCAGCGTTGGCCCTGCGCGCCAGTGACGACGCCGATCTCCTTGCCCTCGACCTCCAGCACCGGACCCTGTTCGATGTGGGCCTCCAGATAGGCGTGCATCGGGTGATCGACCGGCGCCTCGCCGGCATAGCCGGTGCGGACCAGTTCGTCGCCGAGCCGTGCGCCGTCCTGCGCCACCTTGTCGAGGATCTCCTCAAGCGTGAAGACGCCGGTGACCACGCCCGATCCCATCATCGGCGGCGAGAAGCGCGAGCCCTCCTCGTTGGTCCACACCGCGACCTCGACCGGGTGCAGGGTTTCCACCCCGCGGTCGTTCAGCGAGCGCACCACCTCCAGCGCCGCCAGCACGCCGAACACGCCGTCGAAGCGTCCGCCGGTCGGCTGGGTGTCGAGATGGCTGCCCATCACCACCGGGGGCAGGCTGTCGTCGCTGCCCTTGCGGCGGGCGAAGATGTTGCCGATGCGGTCGATGGTCACGGTGCAGCCGGCGGCCTCGCACCAGGAGACGAACAGGTCGCGTCCGGCCTTGTCCTCGTCCGACAAGGCGAGGCGGCAGCTGCCGCCCTTGGCGGTGGCGCCGATCTTCGCCATCTCGGCGAGGCTGTTCCACAGACGGTCGGCGTCGATCGGCAGGTTGGAGGGCAGGGGCATGGTGGCTCCGGGTGGGGTTTGTTGTTTTTGAGTGGGGAGGGGTTGGCTGGCGATGCCCCCACCCCAACCCTCCCCCGCTGGGCAGGGGAGGGGGCAAGTGCTTAGGCGGGAGAGCGGCGGCAGTCCCTCCCCCGCCCAGCTCTCGCACAAAGCTCCGCTTTGTGCTGACGCGACAGGCGGACCGTAGGTCCGCTGAGAGCGGGGGAGGTTAGGTGGGAGCAAGTGAGGACGCAGACTTAAGCCGCGATCTCCCGCCGCTCCCGCGCCCGCAGGTCGACCATCGCCGACACCGCGCGCAGCATCGGCACCTCAACGCCGGCGCGTTCCGCCAGTTCGATGACCGAGCCGAGGATCGCCTCCAGCTCCAGCCGGCGGCCGGCCTCATAGTCCTGCAGCATCGATGTCTTGAAGTCGCCGACGCCGGCGGCCATGGCGATGCGTTCGTCCACGCTGGTGGTGAAAACCACGCCCAGCTTCTCCGCCACCGCCTTCGCCTCCAGCATCATGGCGCGGCCGGTTTCACGCGTGCCGGGATCGTTGCACAGCCGGCCGAGCGTCGATCCGGTCAGTACGCTCAGCGGGTTGAAGGCGAGGTTGCCCCACAGCTTCACCCAGATCGCCTGACGGATGTCCGCGGTCTTCGCCGGCTGGAAGCCCGCCTGCCCGAACAGCGTCACGATGCTGTCCACTGCCGGATTGTCGCGGCCGGCAACGTCGCCGAAGACGAAGCGCTGGTCGCTGACATGGCGCAGCCGGCAGGGGCCGTCGCCCTCCACCGCGACGAAAGTCGTCGCCCCCACCACCCGGTCGGGATCGATGGAGCGCCAAAGCAGCCCATCGGGATCGACGCTGGCGAGCGGCCGGTCGGCCAAGGGTTCCGGCTGGCGGTGCGGATACCACCAGGGGATGCCGTTGACCATCGGGACGATGGCGGTTTCTTGCCCCAGCAGCGGGGTCAGCGTGTCGATGGTGCCGCGCAGCGCATGGGACTTGACGCAGAGGAACACCAAATCCTGCGGCCCCAGTGACAGGCTGTCGTCGGTGACGCGTGGAGTGATCCGGGCGACGCGGTTCAGCGGCGTCACCATGGTCAGGCCGTTGCGGCGGATGGCCGACGCCGCGTTCGGCCGGGCGACCAGCGTCACCTCGGCTTCCGTGGCACCCAGCCGGGCGGTCAGCAGACCGCCGACCGCACCGGCACCGATGATGGCGACCTTCATTCAGTGCGCTCCCGCCCGGGCTTGGAGATCCTCAGGGATGTGCCAGGCCTTGCCGGGGATGGCGTCCAACAGGCTGCGGGTGTAGGTGTCGCGGGGATTGGTGAACACCTCCCGCGCCGTGCCCAACTCCACGATCCTGCCGCGGCGCATCACCGCGATGGTGTCGCAGACCTGGGCCGCCACCCGCAGGTCGTGGGTGATGAACAGCATGGCGAGGTTCAGGCGCTTGCGGATGTCGTCCAGCAGTTCCAGCACCTGCCCCTGCACCGACACGTCGAGCGCCGACACCGGCTCGTCCGCAACCAGCAGCTTCGGTTCCATCGCGAGCGCGCGGGCGATGCCGATGCGCTGGCGCTGGCCGCCGGAGAACTCGTGCGGGTAACGGTCGGCGGCCGAGCCGTCGAGGCCGACCATCGCCAGAAGTTCCCGCGCGCGGGCCAGCGCCTTGGCCCGGTTTTCACCGAAGGCAATCGGGCCCTGGGCCACGATATCGCCGACGCGGTGGCGCGGGTTCAGCGAGGCGTAGGGGTCCTGGAACACCATCTGCACCGCCCGGCGGAAGGGCCGGAAGCCCTTGCGGTCGAGCGCCAGCAGGTCGGTGCCCTCGAACAGGATGCGGCCCGAATCCGGCTTGATGAGGCCGACGATGGAGCGGCCGAGCGTCGATTTGCCCGATCCGGACTCGCCGACCAGCCCCACCGTCTCGCCGGGATGGATGGTCAGCGACAGGTCGTCGCCGGCCACCACTTCCTTGGATTTCTTGAACAGGCCGCCGCCGACATGGAAGACCTTGCGCACCTTGTCGGCGACCAGCAACGGCGCGCCCGCCTTGGTGTGGTCGTCGCGGTGCTCGATATAGTGCGGGACCGAGGCGATCAGCTGCCGGGTGTAGGGATGCTGCGGCCGGTTCAGCACGTCGGACGCCGGGCCGTACTCCACCAACTTGCCGTGGCGCATCACAGCGACCCGATGGGCGATCTCCGCCACCACACCGAAGTCGTGGGTGATGAACATCATGCCCATGTGGCGTTCGGCCTGGATCGAGCGGATCAGGTCGAGGATCTGCTTCTGGGTGGTGACGTCCAGCGCCGTGGTCGGTTCGTCGGCGATCAGGATGTCGGGCTGGCAGGCCAGCGCCATGGCGATCATCACGCGCTGGCGCTGGCCGCCCGACAGGCGGAAGGGATAGGCCTCGGCCAGTTCCGCCGGGTTGGGCAATCCAACCTGGGCCAGCAGCTCCACCACGCGGGCGCGCCGCGCCGGGGCGGGCAGGTCGGTGTGCTCGCGCAAGGACTCGCCGATCTGGCGGCCGACCCGCATCAGCGGGTTCAGTGCGGTCATCGGCTCCTGGAACACCATGGCGATGCGGCCGCCGCGCAAGGAGCGCTGCTCCGCCTCCGGCATGGTCAGTACGTCCTTGCCCTTGAACAGCAGGCTGCCGCCGGCGACACGGACATGCGGGGCGGGCAGCAGGCCCATCATGGCGTGCGCGGTCATCGACTTGCCGGAGCCGGACTCGCCGACGACGCAGAGGATCTCGTCCGCGTTCAGTGTGAAGGTCAGATTGTCCACCGCCAGCGGGCGGTCGGCGCCCGGCGGCAGCGCGATGCTGAGGCCGCGCACATCGAGAAGAGGCGTGGTCGTCATGGCGGCGGTCTCCGTCGGGATGCGGGTCAGTTCGGACAGGCTCATCGGATCACCCGCGCGACCGGGCGAGCTTCGGGTTCAGCGCATCGTTCAGCCCCTCGCCGACGAGGTTCAGCGCCAGCACGGTCAGCACGATGGCGAGGCCGGGGAAGACGCTCATCCACCAGGCCTGCCGGATCACCGTGCGGGCAGCGCCGATCATGTAGCCCCAGCTCATGGCGTTCGGATCGCCAAGCCCCAGGAAGCTCAGCGAGCTTTCCAGCAGGATCGCCGTCGCCACCATCAGCGAGGCCGAAACGATGATCGGCGACAGGCTGTTGGGCAGAATCTGGCGCAGGATGATTGTGGTGTTGCTCTGGCCGGTGGTGATGGCGGCCTGCACAAACTCGCGGGTGCGCAGGCTGAGGAACTCGGCGCGGGCGAGACGTGCCAGCGGCGGCCAGCTGACGATGGCGATGGCGGCCACGATGGTGGTCAGGCTCGGCGTGAAGATGGCGACCAGCACCACGGCCAGCACGAAGTTGGGGATGGTCTGGAACAGCTCGGTGAAGCGCATGATGGCGTCGTCCACCCGGCCGCCGTGGAAGCCGGCCAAGGCCCCCAGCGTGACGCCGATGGCCAGCGCCGCGGCGGTGGAGGTCAGGCCGATCAGCAGCGACACCCGCGCCCCATGGGCGATGCCGGCGGCGATGTCGCGTCCCAGCATGTCGGAACCGAGCAGCGCGTCCTCCGACAGCGGCGGCTGGAACGGGGCGGTCGCCATGTCCCACGGGTCGTTGGGGAACAGGAAGGAGGCGAATGCCGCCAGGAAGACGATGGCCGCCAGGATGACGAGGCCGAGGACCGCGCCCTTGTTGCGGGCGAAGGCCCGCCAGAATTCGGACTTCATCATTGGGACACCTGGATGCGCGGATCGACGAGGCCGTAGAGGATGTCGGTCAGGATGTTGAAGAGGATCACCATGATCGACGTGACCAGGAAGATGCCCAGCAGAACCTGATAGTCGCGCTGCAGCACCGCCTCGAAGGCCAGCCGGCCGATGCCGGGCCAGGCGAACACCGTCTCGATCAGGATGGATCCGCCGACCAGCTGCCCGGCCTGGATGCCCGCCACCGTGATGACCGGCAGGATGGCGTTGCGCAGGACATGGCGGGTGACGATGCGGCTCTGCGACAGGCCCTTGGCCTTGGCGGTCTTGATGAAATCGAGGCCGCGCACCTCCAGCATCGAGGCGCGGGTGAGGCGCGCATAGCTCGCCATGTAGAACAGCGCCAGCGTGATGACCGGCAGGATCAGGTGCTTCGCCACGTCGGCGACATGGGCCAATCCGGTATAGCCCGCCCCGACCGTCTCGTAGCCGAAGGCCGGCAGCCATCCCAGCTGGATGGAGAACAGCAGGCTCAGCATCAGCCCGATCCAGTAGATCGGCGTGGCGTAGGCCAGCAGCGCCACCACGGTGATGGCGCTGTCGGCCCAGGTGCCGACCGTGACCGCGGCCAGCGTGCCCAGCGCAACGCCCAGGGCCAGCGCCAGCAGGAAGGCGGTCAGCGTCAGCACCAGGGTGGCCGGCAGCCGTTCCGCCAGGATGTCCCAGACGGGCCGCTGCTGCCGGTAGGAGAAGCCGAGATCGCCCTGCACGACCTTGCCGACATAGGTGCCGAGCTGTTCGAGGATCGGGCGGTCGAGCCCGAACTGTTCGCGCAGCTGCGCCACGAACTTCTCGTCGGCGGCCCCGGCTTCGCCCGCCATCACCATGGCCGGGTCGCCGGGGGCGGCATGGACGAGGAAGAAGTTCATCACCACGATGGCGATCAGGATCACGGCGGCCTTGACCAGGCGGCTCGCGAAGATTTGGGCGAATCCCAGCATGGGCAGGTTCCTAATTCAATTCGCCGCGCTCTGGCTTCTCCCTCTCCCCCCCGGGGAGAGGGTCGGGGTGAGGGGGAGGCATAGCGTGGATTCTCGGGGAGGGACCGCCGTGCGGGGGGGGGGCCCCCCCCCCCCCCCCCCCCCCCCCCCCCCCGCGCGGCGGGGGGGCCCCGCGGCCCCCAAAAACAACAAAACACACAAAAAAAAAAAATAATCCAA